>JAEYUC010000095.1 GCA_023433705.1 Pseudomonadota bacterium | reverse complement strand
AGCGGGATGTGGATGCAGCGGGCGCCGGCGAGGCGGATGGCCGGATCGTAGGCGTCGTAGGCCGGATCGAAGACGATGGCCTCGTCGCCGGGCCCCACGGCGGCCTGGATGGCGGAATAGATAGACTCGGTCCCGCCGCAGCTCACGGTGAGCTCGGTTTCGGGGTCCACGGCGCGGCCGCCGGCGGCCGCGATCTTCGCGGCGATGCGCGCGCGCAACGCGACGTCGCCCGCCATGGGCGCGTACTGGTTGAAACCCGCCTGGACCGCCTCGGTCACGCAGTCCGCCAGCCTGGGATCTATCGGGTAGTCAGGAAAGCCCTGACCCACGTTCACCGCGCCCTGTTCGGCGGCGCGGCGCGACATCACGGTGAAGATCGTGGTGCCGACGTCGGGCAGTTTGCTCGCAAACTGGTCCGGAAAACTCATCGCGAAAGCAAAGCCGCCGCGCACCCCCGTACGCGGCGCCTTCGACGGACGCCTTATTTCTTCTTGGCGCGCTTCGCCTTGCGGGCGAGCTTTTTCTGCACTCCAGCCGGCTGGTCGATGAAGCGGAAACGGATCCCCTCCACCATTGCCTTGTACTTGACCGCACCGGTGGAGCGGCCCAGCTCCTTGGCGGCGAGACGGGCGGACATGCGCTGTTTCGCCAGGGCGCGCATCTTCTTGAGATCCGCGGGCGTCCATGGGGCGTTGTGCTTACGGGCTGATTTGGCCATTGATCGAATCCTCGTCAAAGTCGATAGGTGGTAGTTTAACAGTAGTTAGCCAGTGACGGCCATCTGTTCCTCGCGTTTGCGGCGTTGCTCCTGGCGGCGCATCAGATAGGCCGACAGGATCACCCCCAGAGCTACGACCAGAACCATTATGGTTGCTAGTGCATTCACGACCGGGCTTACACCTAGTCGAACGCGAGAAAATATGACCATGGGCAACGTGTTGGACCCCGGTCCGGAGACGAACTGGGTCACCACCAGGTCGTCCCATGAAAGCGTGAAGGCCAGCAGCCAGCCGGACAGGATGGCCGGCAGGATCAGCGGCACGGTTATCCGGAAGAAGACCTTGGCGGGACGGGCCCCCAGGTCGAGCGCGGCCTCCTCCAGCGAGTCGTCGAAACTGGCGAGGCGCGACTGCACGATGACCGTCACGTAGGCCATCGTGAAGGTGATGTGGGCGATGGTGATCGTCGCCATGCCGCGGTCGAACTGCCAGCCGAACATCTTCTGGAACAGCTGCTCGAGCGACACGAACAGCAGAAGCATGGACAGGCCCGTGATCACCTCGGGCATGACCAGCGGCGCGGTAGTGAGGCCCTGCAGGAACGCCCGTCCCTTGAACGGTCCGAACCGCGACAGCACCAGGCCGGCGATGGTGCCGAGGATCACCGCCCCGGAGGCGGACATCGCCGCGACCTTTATGGACAGCCAGGCCGCCGACAGCACCTGGTTGTCGGAGAACAGCCGCGCGTACCACTTGAGCGTGGGCGAATTGACCGAATCCCACACCGTGACCAGGCGCGAGTTGTTGAACGAGAAGACGACCATCAGCAGGATCGGCATGTACAGGAAGAAGAAGCCGAAACCCAACATCGTCTTGCTGAACAGGCCGCGCGTGTTCATTTCTTCGCGGCCTGCAGTTCTTTGTTCTGGAAGTGCTGGAAAATCATGATCGGTACGACCAGGAGCAACAGCATCGCGATGGCCACTGCGCTCGCCTTCGGCCAGTCGCGGTTGAGGAAGAACTCGTCCGAGAGCAGCTTCGCGATCATCAGCTGATCCGTTCTTCCTAACAATGAGGGAATCACGTATTCGCCGACCGCCGGGATGAAGACCAGCAGCGAGCCCGCGACGATTCCCGGGAACGACAGCGGCAGCGTGATGCGCATGAAGGACTTGATCGGCCCGGCGCCGAGGTCCTGCGCGGCCTCCAGCAGCGTGTTGTCGTGTTTCTCGAGGTTGGAATACAGCGGCAGGATCATGAACGGAAGATAGGAGTACACGATGCCGATGTATACCGCGAAGCTGGTGTTCATCATCGCCAGTGGTTCGTCGATGATCCCGATTCCGCGCAGCACCTGGTTGATCACCCCGTCGGTCTTGAGGAGCCCTATCCACGCATAGACGCGCAGCAGGAAGGACGTCCAGAACGGCAGGATGATGAGCATCAGGAATACGTTGCGGTAGGTAGGCGTCGAGCGCGAGATGGCGTAGGCCATCGGGTAACCGAGGCACAGGCACATCAGCGTCGAGATGGCCGCCACCTTGACCGAGTAGATCCACGAGCTCACGTACAGCGGCTCGGTGAACAGGTACTGGTAGCTGCCGATCAGCAGCTTGACCTGCAGGGCGCCCTCCTCCAGCCACCGGAACACGGGCTCGTATGGCGGCCGCCCGAGCGGCGAGAACTCCGCGAACGAGATCTTGAGGACGATCAGGAACGGAACGAGGAAGAAAACCAGCAGCCACAGGTACGGAATCGCGATGACGAGCCGCTGACCAGACCAGTTCCTGAGCACGTACTCGGTCCAGCGCGGCGGGCCGTACTTGAACAGGAACGTCCACAGGGGTCCGATGCGCCCCGGCGCTTCACGTGAGATTCGGGCGGCGGCCAATGCCACGTTCCAGGACTCCTGTGACCGGTTTTACTGCGTGACCACGACGGGACTGGACGGATGCCAGGTCAGCCACACCGTCTCGTCCCACAGTATTCGTTCGTCGTCCGAAAGCCGCTCCACGTTCGGCAGCGTCACCCTGACCGTCTTGCCGCTCTCGATCTTCACGAGGTAGATAGATACGTCGCCCATGTAGGCGATTTCCTTCACGACACCCTTGACGCAGTTCTCACCGGTTTCGGCGGGCTGCGCGCGCAGGATGTTGATCTTCTCGGGCCTGATCGCCACCCACACGGTGGCGCCGGGCGCCGAGCTGATACCGTGATCGACGTAAACGATGCCGCCGAGTTCATCGGACTGGATGCGCACACGATCGGGAAGGTCTTCGACCAACTGCCCCTGGAACATGTTCACCGAACCGATGAAATCCGCAACGAACTTGGTCTGCGGGAATTCATAGATTTCCGTGGGCGTGCCTATCTGCACGATCTCACCGCGGTTCATGACGCCGATGCGGGAGGCCAGGGTCATCGCCTCTTCCTGGTCGTGCGTGACCACGATGAAGGTGACGCCGAGCTGCTCCTGGATGTTGATGAGCTCGAATTGCGTCGCCTCGCGCAGCTTCTTGTCGAGCGCGCCGAGCGGCTCATCCAGCAGCAGCAGCTTCGGGCGCTTCACGAGCGCACGCGCGAGCGCGACGCGCTGGCGCTGGCCGCCCGAGAGCTGGTGCGGTCGACGCGCCGCGAATTGCCCGAGCTTCACGATCTCGAGGATGTCCGACACGCGTTTGGCGATCTCGGACTTCGACAGGCCCTTTTCCTGCTCGAGTCCGAACGCGATGTTCTTCTCCACGGTCATGTGGGGAAACAGCGCGTACGACTGGAACATCATGTTGATGGGCCGCTCGTACGGCGGCACGCCGGCGAGATTCTGTCCTTCGAGCAGGATGGATCCGCCCGAGGTCTGTTCGAACCCGGCGAGCATGCGCAGCAGCGTGGACTTGCCGCTGCCCGAGCCGCCGAGCAGGCAGAAAATCTCGCCCTTGTAGATCTTCAGCGAGACATTGTTGACCGCGACGAAATCACCGAATCGCTTGGTGACGTTTTCGATGCGCAGGTAACACTCGGCGTCCGGATCGCGCCAAGGCTCGTGCTTTTGTTTGTCTGAACGTCGTTCCGCCGCTGGCATGGCAGGCCCCCGTGGCAAATAGGAGAAGGCGGCCGCCGCTCCCTAAGCGGCGGCCGGCTTCACGTCACTTGCCGGTCCGGAAGCGCGTCCAGGTGCGGGTCAGCGTGCGAGTGAACTCCGCCGATTCCGGCAGATCCGGCACGAGCTTCGGCATCATCTCGGGCGTCGGGAAAATCCCCGGGTTGTTCTTCACTTCCGGGTCGATGAGCGGCCAGGACGCGGCGTTGCTGTTGGCGAAGCTGATGAAGTTGCTGTTCTTCGCCGCCACTTCGGCGCGCAGCATGTAGTCGATGAACAGGTGGGCGTTCTTGACGTGCGACGCATCCGCCGGGATGGCCATGTTGTCGAAGAACATGACCGCGCCTTCCTTCGGAATGTTGTACTTGATGGTGAAAGGCTTCTGCGCTTCCTCGGCGCGGCTCTTGGCCTGCAGCACGTCGCCCGACCAGCCGAGCGCCAGGCAGATCTCGCCGTTCGCGAGGTCCTCGATGTACTTCGAGGAGTTGATGAGGCGGATGTACGGGCGCACGGACATCAGCACCTTCTCGGCGGCGGCGAGGTCCTCGGGTTTCTCCGAGTTCGCATCGCGTCCCAGGTAGATCAGCACGGTGCCGACGACTTCCGACGGGGCATCGAGGATCGACACGCCGCACTTGGCGAATTTGGACACGACCTTCGGGTCGTAGAACATCGCGAAACTATCTACCGGCGCGTTCGGCAACGCGGCATTGATCTGCTCTTCGTTGTAGGCGACGCCGGAGGTGCCCCACATGTAGTTCACGGAGTGTTCGTTGCCCGGATCGAACACCTCGAGCTTGCTCGTGATCTCGGGATCGAGGTTCTTCAGGTTGGGCAGCTTCGACTTGTCGAGCTTCTGGTACACGCCGGCCTTGATCTGCCGCGCGAGGAAGGAGGCGGACGGGACCACGACGTCGTACCCCGTGCGGCCCGCGACGAGTTTCGTCTCGAGCAGTTCGTTCGAGTCCATGACTTCGTAGTTGACCGTGATGCCGGTCTCCTTGGTGAAGTCCTCGAGCACGGTGGGCTCGATGTAGTCGGACCAGTTGTAGACGTTGACGATCTTTTCCGCGTCGGTGTCGTAGGTGGCGGCGGCAGGCGACTCGCCCGGGGGCGCCGAGGGCGCCTCCTCCTTCTTGCCGCACGCTGCGAGCACGAGGAGTAACGAAGCCGATGCAATGGCAGGAAGGCTGCGACGAGTGAACATGATTTGACCCCTAGATGTTTGCCGCGACGTGAGACCCCACACACCGCGTCCTTGGGCGTCTTATATAACAGCGACCGCGTCTATAGCCAGCCCTCGGCGCGCGCCCACGCGGAAGTTTCATCGAGCGATCGCACTACTTTGGACAGTAGTTCGTCTATTTCAGCGCGAGTTATGACCAGCGGAGGCGCGACGAACAGCGTGTCGCGCGTGGCGCGCATGACGAGACCGTTGCGCGTGCAGGCGTCGCGCATGTGAACGCCGACTTCACCGCGCGGCTCGAAGAAACGCCGCGAGCTCTTGTCAGGCACGAGCTCGATCGCGGCCAGGAGGCCCAGGCAGCGCGCTTCTCCGACCAGCGGGTGGGCGGCCAATTCCCGCCAGCGGGCGGCTAGATAGGGCGCTACGTCGTCCCTGACGCGCTCGACGATGCGCTCCCGGCGGAAGATCTCGAGATTCGCGACCGCCACGGCGCACGCCGCCGGGTGACCCGAATAGGTGAAACCATGAAAAAACTCGCCGCCCTTGTCGATAATCACGTCGGCGACGCGGTCGGAGACCATCAGGCCTCCGATTGGTAGATAGCCCGAGGACAACGCCTTGGCCATCGTGAGGAAATCCGGCCGCGTGCCGAAGTAATCGCAGCCGAACCAGTGCCCCGTGCGGCCAAAACCGCAGATCACCTCGTCGGATGCGAACAAAATCCCGTACTTGTCGACGATCCTCTGTATTTCGGGCCAATAAGTCTCCGGCGGTATCACGAGGCCGCCCGCGCCTTGAACGGGCTCACCAATGAATGCGGCGACGCGCTCCGGGCCGATTTCCTCTATCTTGGTTTCGAGTTCGCGCGCGCAGGCGAGTCCGAACTCCGCGGGCGTCATGTCGCCGCCCTCGCCGAACCAGTACGGCTGATTGATGTGCACGATGCCGGGCACCGCGCCGTCCGGGCCGAGCTGCTCGTGCATCGGCTTCATGCCGCCGAGCGACGCGCCGGCAATGGTACTACCGTGGTATCCATTCCAGCGCGAGATGACGATGTTGCGCTCGGGCTTGCCTAGCAACTGCCAGTAGCGGCGAATGAGGCGCAGCAGCGTGTCGTTGGCTTCGCTGCCCGAGCCCGTATAGAAGACGCGATTGAATTGCGGCGGGGTGATCTCCTTCAGGATCCGCGCGAGCTCGATGGCGGGCGTCGTCGCGCACTGGAAGAAACTGTTGTAGTAAGGCAGCTCCAGCATCTGGCGGTAGGCCGCCTCCGACAATTCGCGCCGGCCATAGCCGAGCGCCACGCACCACAACCCGGACATGCCGTCGAGGATCTTCTGCCCGTCGGATGTGTAGATATAGACACCTTCGGCCCGCGTGACGATTCGTGCACCCTTCGACGCGAGCTGCTTGTAGTCGGTGAAGGGGTGAAGGTAGTGGGCGCTATCTAGTTGCTGCCAGTCGCGAGTCGATGGTGCCGCCATGATGGGTACCGGTTTCCTTTATACGTTCAGCAGCAGGTGCTCGCGCTCCCAGGAGCTGATCACCTGCAGGAATACCTCGTATTCGGCTTCCTTGACGATGGTGTACGCGGAGGTGAACGGCTCGCCCAGGATGCGCACGAGCGGATCGCACTCGCGCAGTTCGCGGATCGCGTCGTCGAGCGATCGCGGCAGCGAGAACGGCAGATCGTGCGCGGAGCCGGAGATCGGCTCCGAGGGTTGCAGCCCTTCGATCATGCCGAGATAACCGCAGGCGAGTGAAGTCGCGATCGCGATATACGGGTTGGCATCGGCGCCCGCCAGGCGGTTCTCGACGCGCCGCGCGGTGGCATCGGAGGCCGGCACGCGCAGTCCCGCGGTGCGATTGTCGTAGCCCCACTGCACGTTGATCGGCGCGAGCTGGAAGCGCGAGATGCGCCGGTAGGAATTCACGTTCGGCGCGAGCAGCGCCATGGCCGCGGGCAGGTATTTCTGCAGGCCCGCGATGTGCGAGAAGAACAGCGGCGTCGGCGTGCCGTCGGGATTCGAGAAGATGTTCTTCTTCGTCTTGGCGTCGACGATGCTCTGGTGGATGTGCATCGCGCTGCCGGGCTCCTTGGCGTGCGGCTTCGCCATGAACGTCGCGTACATCTTGTGGCGCAGCGCGGCCTCGCGCGCGGTGCGCTTGAAGAGGAACGCCTGGTCGGCGAGATCGAGCGCGTTGCCGTGCAGCAGGTTGATTTCCATCTGCGCGGCGCCGTCTTCGTGGATCAGCGTGTCGATCTCGATGTCCTGGTCCTCGCAGAACTGGTACATGTCGTCGAACAGCGGATCGAACTCGTTCACCGCCGCGATGCTGTAGCTCTGGCGGCCGGGCTCGGCGCGCCCCGAGCGGCCCACCGGCGGCTTGAGTGGATAGTCGGCGTCGATGTTCGGCTCGACCAGGTAGAACTCGAGCTCGGGCGCCACCACCGGCTCCCAGCCGCGCGTCGCGTACATCTCGAGGATGCTGCGCAGGACGCCGCGCGGCGCCATGCCGACGCGCCGGCCGTCGGCGTAGAAGCAGTCGTGGATCACCTGCGCGGTGGGCTCGGCCGCCCACGGCACGCGGCGCACCGTGCGCGAATCGGCCCTGAGGATGATGTCGATCTCCGCCGGGCTCATGGCCTTGTCGGTGTCGGGCGGATAGTCGCCGGTCACCGTCTGCAGGAAGATGCTCTCGGGCAGGCGCATGCCCTCCTCCTCGCCGAACTTCTCCGACGGCATGATCTTGCCGCGCGCGATGCCCGCCATGTCCGGGATGATCGCCTCGACTTCCGAAATGCCGTGGTCGCGGAGGAATTGCCTTATCTCGTTGGCCATGATCTGTCCTGTTCTCTTTATCTAACTACTGGCCCGCTGGCGCGCGGCGCGGCCGAACTCGGCGAACAGCGCCTGCGAAAACGGGTTGCTCATCACCTTCCACTCGGGGTGCCACTGCACCGCGAGCGCGAAATTCGCCGCGTTCTTCACGCGGAACGCCTCGATCAGGCCGTCGGGCGCGCGCGCCTCGACGGCGAGGTCCGGCCCGAGCCGGTCGACGCCCTGCCCGTGCAGCGAGTTGACCGCGATGCGGTCCGCGCCCGCGAGCCTCGCCAACATGCCACCGGCCTCGAGGACCACGTCGTGCGCCGGCGCGTACTGCACGTCGAGCGGCTCTTCCTTGTCTTCGCGATGGTCGTTGAAACCTGCCACTTCGTGCACGCGCTGGTGCAGCGTGCCGCCCATCGCGACGTTCATCTCCTGGAATCCGCGGCACACTCCGAAGACCGGCACGCCTGTTTCGACGGCCCGCGGGATCAGCGACAGCGTCGTCGCGTCGCGATGCGGATCGTGCAGCGTGCCGGGTACGCTCGGTGATCCGGCATACCACGCAGGCTCGACGTTCGACGGCGAACCCGGAAAGAAGATGCCGTCCACGTGCGCGAGGATCTGCGCCACGTCGAGCGGCGTCTCGAGCACCGGGATCAGCAATGGCAGACAGTCCGCGGCCTGCACGACGGCGGCGATGTATTTTTCGCCGACCGCGTGAAAAGGATGCGGACCTATCATGCGTCGATCGGCGGGTATGCCGATGACGGGACGCTTGTTGCCAGCCATACGCGATTCACTCTGGCGCTGTCTATTATCTTCTACGAACCCTGGTCCGTGACCCGGGCAGGGGTGGTCATTAGACCACAGCTTGGAGGCCTCCGGAGGGCCCGAATCGCGGCCGCGAAAGCGCCCGCAAAGGGGCTCAATTCAGGGCTTTGGCCGGTTTGCCGCCCCGCGGGCCACGGGCATATGCTGCAGGGCCCGGCGCGGACTCTGCGTCGAAAATAATAAACACTGGGATACGCATGACGCCGTCCGATCTCGAGCTTGCGCGCTTTCTGGCGGACCATCCCGAGGTCCGTTTCTTCGATGCGTACGTGAACGACCTGAACACCGTCGAGCGCGGCAAACGCATCGATCGCGCCGGCATGGCCACCATGTTCAAGCGCGGCCTGCCCCTGCCCGGCTCGATGTTCGCGCTCGACATCGAAGGCGGCACGGTCGAGGCCACCGGTCTCGGCTTCGCCGATGGCGACGCGGACCGACCCTGCATGCCGATTCCCGGAGCGCTGGTGCCGGTGCCGTGGCAGAACGACGTCGCGCAGGTGCAGTGCCGGATGTTCGAACACGACGGCTCGCGTTTCTTCGGCGATCCGCGTCACGTGCTCGAACGGCAGGTCGACGCGTTCGACGCGCTCGGCCTCACGCCGGTGGTCGCGATCGAATACGAGTTCTACCTGGTCGACAGCGAGCGCACCGCGGCCGGCATGCCGCAACCGCCGCGCGGGCCGCTCACGGGCCGGCGCGAGTACCGCACGCAGATCAACTCGATGACCGATCTCAACGAGTACTCGCCGCTGCTCGCCGAGATCGACCGCATCTGCCGGCTGCAGAAAGTGCCCGCGACCTCCTCGCTCGCCGAGTACGGTCCGGGTCAATATGAAGTGAATCTCGCGCACGGGCCCGACGCATTACGCGCCTGCGACGAGGCGCTGCGTTTCAAGCGCATCGTGAAGAGCGTGGCGCGCGCCTACGGCTGCGATGCGACCTTCCTGCCGAAACCCTACGCCGACATGGCGGGCAGCGGATTACACGTGCACGTGAGCCTGCTCGACCGCGACGGCCGCAACATCTTCGCGGCGCCGACGCCGCACGAAAGTCCCGCGCTGCTGCATGCGATCGCGGGCACGTTGACCACGCTCGCGGACAGCATGGCCATCTGCGCGCCGGGACCGAACAGCTATCGGCGTTTCAAGGCCGAGGCGTACGTGCCGCTTCACCCTAACTGGTCTATCAACAACCGCGGCTCGGCGCTGCGTGTACCCGCGTCGGATCCCGACAACCTCCGCATCGAACATCGGCTCGCGGGCGCCGACGCGAATCCGTATCTCGTCACCGCCTGGCTGCTGGCGAGCATCCGGCATGGGCTCGCCAGCAAGGTCGAACCGCCGCCGGTCATGACGGGCAACGCGTATCTGCAATCCGGCGAGCCGCTGCCGCTCACGTGGAGCACCGCGCTGGATCGATTCACCGCGAGTTCCTTCGCGCGGGAATTCCTGGGCGAAAAATTCACCTGCCTGTACGCGACCGTTAAGCGCGCGGAACTCGCCGAGTTCAACTCGCACATCACGCCGCTCGAGATCGCGCGCTACCTCGGTCCGTTGTGAGAGCCGCATGAGCACGCCCGATCCCCGCAACTACTACTACGCGAGCACACCCGACATGCCGCGCTACGCGCCGCTGCTCGGCGAAGTGCGCGCGGACGTGTGCATCGTGGGCGGCGGCATCTCGGGTCTCTCCGCGGCGTTGCACCTGCGCGAGCGTGGCTATCGAGTCGCGCTGCTCGAGGCGCAGCACCTCGGCTTCGGTGGCTCGGGCCGCAGCGGCGGGCAATCGATATTCGGTTACGCGAGCGAACAGGAAACGCTCGAAAAGGCCGTCGGCTACGCGGACGCGCGTCGCATGTGGGACATCTCGATCGAAGGCCTGGAGCTGCAGCGCCAGCTCATCGCGAAGCACCGGATCGCCTGCGATTACGTGCCCGGCCACATGATCGTCGGATTGAAGCCGCGCCACGACGAGGCGCTGCGCGCCGAGGTGGATCACCTGCGCGACAAGTACGATTACCACTCGCTGCGTTTCATCGAGCGCGAGGAACTGCGCGGCATCGTCGCGAGCGAGCGGTACACCAGCGCGTTGTACGACTCGAACGGCGGGCACCTGCACCCGTATCGCTACACCTGCGGACTCGGCATGGCCGCGGCGGCCGCGGGCGTGGCGATCTTCGAAGACTCGCCGGTCACGAAGCTCGAAGTCGCGCAGGATGCGACGACCACCAACATCGTCCACACCGCGTCGGGCAGCGTGCACGCGAAGCAGCTCGTGATCGCCGGCGGCGCGTTGCTCGGCAAACTCGTGCCGCAGCTCGAGCGCAAGCTCATCGCCATCGGCACTTACGTCGCCGCGACACAGCCGCTCGGCGAGGAACGCGCGGCCTCGCTGATCCGCAACAACGCGGCCGTCGCCGACATGAACTGGATCCTCGATTATTTCCGGCGCCTGCCCGACCACCGGCTGTTGTTCGGCGGACGCGTGAGTTACTCGGGCCTCGATCCGTTCGACTCCGGCCGCGTGCTGCGCAAGCGCATCGCGGGGGTGTTCCCGCAGCTCACCGAAGCGCGCGTCGAATACGCCTGGGGTGGTTATCTCGACATCACACCGAATCGTGCACCGCATTTCGGCCGGCTCGGTCCGAGCGCGTATTTCATCCAGGGCCTCTCGGGCCACGGCATGGTCATCTCGGGCATCGCGGGCAAGATCGCGAGCGAGGCGGTCGCGGGCAGCGCCGAGCGTTTTGACCTCTTCGGCAGACTCAAACACGCCGACTTTCCCGGCGGCGCCTTGCTGCGCCGGCCCGCGCTGGTGCTCGCGATGTTGTGGTACCGGCTGCGGGACATGTTGTGAGCGCGCCGTTCGAATTCGGCGTGTTCTTCGCGGCGCTGCCGCTGCTGCTGTTCGCCGCCGCGGTCACCTGGCTGCTGTCCCTCGCGCTGCGCAACGTGACGCTCGCCGAGCCGCTCTGGCCGCTCATGTTGTTCGCGGCCGGCGTCGTGTACGCGCTCGGCAGCGATCCGCGCGCGCCGCGCCTTTCGATCGCATTGTGGCTGCTCGTGGGCTGGGCGATGCGCCTCGCCTGGCATCTGACTTCGCGCAACGCGGGCAAGGGAGAGAGCCGCCGTTACCGCGACATGCGTGAGCGGCACTCGCCGCGCTTCGGGATCAAGAGCCTGTACCTCGTGTTCCTGCCGCGTGCGTTCGGCGCTTGGATCGTATCGCTGCCGCTGCTCGGCGCGTTCGCGACCATCCGGCCGCTCGGCATGCTCGACTACGTGGGCGTTGCGCTGTGCATCCTCGGCATCCTCATCGAGACGATCGGCGACCGGCAGCTCGCGCGATTCGCCCGGGATCCGGCCAACGCGGATGCGGTCCTCGCGACGGGCCTGTGGCGCCACGCCAGGCACCCTAACTATTTCGGCGAAACCTGCGTGTGGTGGGGATTCGGATTCATCGCCCTGGCCGCCGGCGCGGGCTGGTCGCTGGCCGGGCCCGCCGTCCTGACCGCCTGGTTGTGGTTCGGGCGCGTCCGGCACATGGAGCGGGAGAGCGGCAATCGCCGGCCGCAATATGCCGACTACGTCTTGAAAACGAACGCTTTTTTGCCTGGTCTGCACCAGAAATGAGCTAAAGACCGCCCTGTTCTGGGCCGATAACGGCGGGTGACACCCGGAGCCATGTCCGGGGGATGCAGGAACAGCCACCCCAAGAAGTCGACCAGGAACCCGTGACAGAGTCGGATCAATCATTGCGCGAATCACGTGCCCGTGAGGTGCGTCACGAGGTCGTGACCCAGCTCACGCTCACGGCGCATCGCACGTTCCAGCTGCTGTTCGCGCTGCAATGCGTGGTCGCCTTCGGGATCGCCTGGAACGGCGCGCTGCCGGGCGACTCGCGCGTGACCATCACGTTGCTGGCCTCCGCGACGCTCACGATTCCCACGCTGCTCTTCATGTACGCGGCGCCGCGGACACAGTGGATCAAGCACTGGGTCGCGATCGCTCAGGTCGGCTGGTCGATGCTCTTCATGTGGCTGCTGGCGGGGCGCGCCGAGGCGCAATTCCACCTGTTCGTCTCGCTCGCGCTGCTCACCTTCTATCGCGACTGGCGCGTGCTCGCGACCGCCACCCTGGCGGCCTTCGCCTATCCACTGCTGCGCATCCAGATGTTGCCGGCTTCCTATGTCGTCGGTTCGTCGGTCTGGACGCGCGTGCTCGAACAGGGCAGCTGGATCGTCGCCGAAGCCGTGCTGCTGCTGCTCGCGATCCGCCAGAACCTGCAGATCATGGCGCGCTTCGCATCCGATGCCGCGCAACTGCACGTCGCGAACGCAACGAATGCGCGGGCCGTCGAGGAGCAGGCCGCCGAGCTCGCGCACAGCCGCGAGCAGTACCGCCTCATCTCCGAGACCACGCGCGCGATTCCGTTCGAGCTCGATCTCGCCAAGGGCCGCTTCAACTACATCGGTCCGCAGGCGGAGAAGCTGCTGGGAATTCCCGCGGCCCGCTGGGTGGAAGCAGGATTCATCGACGAACTACTGCCCCGCGAGCGCGAACCGGGCGCGCGGCATGCGATCGACGACGCCGCGCCCGGCCCGCTCGAGACCTCCTGCTCGATCATCGGTCGCGACAGCCGTGCGGTCGAGATGCGCTGGATCATGAACTGCGAGTCGCGCGAGGGCGCGCGGATCGTGCGCGGCTTCATGATCGACGTGACCGGCTCGCGCAACCCGATCCGCGACTCCTCGCAGGAACAGAAACTCGAGTCGGTCGGCCGCATCGCGGCCGGTGTCGCGCACGAGATCAACACTTCGGTGCAGTTCATCTCCGACAGCGTGCGCTTCGTGCGCCACGCGTTGCGCGACGTGCCGCACGCGCTCGCCGACTACCGCGCGCTCGCGGCCGGCGTGCTCTCGGGGCGCGAAGTCACCGACGCCGCGAGGAAGGCGAACGAAACCGACGAAGCCGCCGACGTCGACTACTTCCTCAAGAACGCGCCCGACGCGCTCGACCGCGCGCTCGAGGGCATCGACCGCGTCGGTTCGATCGTGAAATCGATGACCGAATTCGCGCATCCGGACGCGCGCAACGAAACCGACGTCGACGTGAACCGCGCGGTCACCACGACGCTCAACATGGCGCGCAACGAATACAAGACCGTCGCCGAGCTCGAAACCGACTTTGGCGTGTTGCCGCCGGTGCATTGCCACGCGGGCGACGTGAACCAGGTGGTGCTCAACCTCGTGCTCAACGCCGCGCACGCCATTCATGACGTGGTCGGTGGCACGAGCCGCAAGGGCCGCATTACCGTGCGCACCCGCGCGATCGGCGGTTACGTCGAGATCTCCATCTCCGACACCGGCAACGGGATTCCCGAGTCGGTGCGCGGGCGGATCTTCGAGCCGTTCGTCACGACCAAGGAAGTCGGACGCGGCGCCGGCCAGGGCCTCGCGCTGTCGCGCGGCATCGTGGTCGAGAAGCTCAAGGGTTCACTTCATTTCGAAACCGAAACGGGCAAGGGCACGACCTTCTTCGTCCGTCTCCCAGTGTCCTCCACCAGGCAGGCTGCAGCATGACTTCCCCTTCCCTACACGTCTTATTTGTCGACGACGAACAGGCCATCCTCGACGGCCTGCGCAATTCCCTGCGCAAGGAACGCAAGCGCTGGGAGATGACCTTCGCGCTCGGCGGGCAGCAGGCCCTCGACGCGATGAAGCAGTCGCCGGCCGACGTCGTCATCACGGACATGCGCATGCCGGGCATGGATGGCGCCGAGCTGCTGCGCCACATCCAGCGCGACTTCCCGGCCGCGGCGCGCATCGTGCTGTCGGGCCAGGCGGAGCGCGAGGCGATCATGCGCGCGCTGCCGGTGACTCACCAGTTCCTGCACAAGCCCTGTGACGGCGAAACGCTGCGCGCCGTCATCGAGCAGACGCACGCGCTGCACAAGCTCATGCAGAATCCGGCCCTCACCGCGCTCGTCGGCAAACTCGAGCGCATCCCGGCGGTGCCGACCACCTACACGGAGCTGTCGCGACTCGCGCAGGATCCGAAGGCCGACAGCGCCGCGTTCGCCAAGGTCATCGAGATGGACGCCGCGGTGTGCGCCAAGGTGCTGCAGCTCGTGAACTCGGCGTATTTCGGCCTCGGCCAGAAGATCGTGAGCATCCGCCCGGCCGTCACCTATCTCGGCGTGGAGATCATCAAGTCGCTGGTGCTGGGCTCGAGCTCGTTCTCGGACAAGGCCATCAGCGAGGTCAAGGGATTCTCGCCCGACCGGCTGCAGCATCATTCGATGCTGACCGCGTTGCTCGCCAAGAAGATCGTCGGCAATCCGCAGCTCGCGGAGGCCGCCTTCACGGCCGGCCTGCTGCACGACATCGGCGCGCTGGTGCTGCTGCATGCCGCGCCGCCCGACTACATGCGCGCGCTCGAACGCAAGCGCGAGCTCGGTGGCGACAGCGCCGCGGCCGAACGCGAGATCTTCGGCGTGACGCACGCCGAGGTCGGTGCCTATCTACTGGGATTGTGGGGCATCCCCTTCCCGATCGTCGAGGCCGTGGCCTTCCATCACCGCCCGCACGAGGTCGCGCCCGAGTCGCGTCCGCTCGTGACGGCGATCCACATCGCGAGCGGCCTGGTCGAGGAAATGACGGACGCGGACGGACAGGCGCGCCAGCCGGGCTCGAACATCGACAGTTCGGGCCGCATCGACGTGTCGTTCCTGCGCGAGGCCGGCCTCGAAGAGGCATTCAAGAAGAGCCGCGCCGAAGCCGAAGCCTTGTTGGCCAAAACCTCCTGACCCGTTTACATTGACGCTCCTTTCAAGGGGGCGTCGATGACCATCGCGAAGTATCCGGTCCGGAAGTTAGCAGCCGTCGCGGCATCGATCGGTGCGGGTGCGCTGGCCGCGCTCCTGCTGCCGATGAACGCCGGCGCGCAGAAGGCCGCCGGCAAGGACAATGGCGCCGCGGCCGCGGCCAGGTCGTTTCTCGCCTCGCTGCCGGCGGATCTGCGGGATAACACGCAATTCCCGTTGAACTCCGACGAGCGCCTCGCCTGGCACTTCGTACCGAAGGACCGCGTCGGCGCTTCGCTGCTCGAGCTCGACGACACGCAAAGCGAGTTGATCGGACCGCTGCTCGCGAGCGCGCTGAGCCCGGAAGGGTTGCTCAAGGCGCGCGACGTCATGAAACACGAGAACATCCTGCGCCGCATCGAAACCGCGGCCGGCGCACCGCTCGCCTCGCGGCGCGATCCGGGCAAGTACCACACCACGGTGTTCGGCGTTCCCGCCACGAACGCACCCTGGGCGTGGCGCTTCGAGGGACACCATCTTTCCATCAACGTGACCCAGTTTCCCGGCCAGCCGCCGGTGATCGCGCCCCTGTTCATCGGCGCCAATCCGGCGAAGGTTCCGGATGGCGCCGAGGCGGGCTTCCGCATGCTCGCCGACGAAGAAGACCTCGCGCGCGAGCTCGTCACGATGCTGCCGGCGGAGCGGCGCAAGATCGCGCTGATACGCGACACCGCGTTCGCCGACATCCTGACGGGCAACGATCCGCAGGTGAAACCGCTCGAACTCGCCGGCCTGGCGGCGGCCGACATGAATGCGGCCGAACGCACGCAATTGAGGCGCCTGCTCGAGGTGTACACCGGCCGCTTGATCGAACCTGCGGCGAAGGATGCGCTGGCGCGCATCGAGCGCGCGGGATTCGAGAAATTGCACTTCGCGTGGGCAGGCGGCATCGAAACCGGGCAACCGCACTACTACCGCATCCACGGACCCACGGTGCGGATCGAATACGACAACACCCAGAACGACGCCAACCACATCCACACGGTCTATCGCGACCTCGAGCGCGATTTCGGCGGCGATCCGCTCAGGGCTCACTACCACGAAGACCCTGCCTATCGAAATCATAGGTTTTATCGAATGGCCGCGGCCACGTCGGCTCGTTAGACTCCGGACATATCGCCCAGGAGTGACCGTCATGGCCAAGAAGAACACCGCGAGCGCCGTCGCCGCGCCGCAGATCGACATCGGCATCAAGGACAAGGATCGCGCGAAGATCGCGCAGGGCCTGTCGCGCGTGCTGGCCGACACCTACGTGTTGTATCTCAAGACTCACAACTTCCACTGGAACGTGGAAGGCCCGATGTTCAACAC
Source organism: Pseudomonadota bacterium (assembly GCA_023433705.1). GTDB lineage: Bacteria > Pseudomonadota > Gammaproteobacteria > Steroidobacterales > Steroidobacteraceae > CADEED01. Next base: position 205,360 of record JAEYUC010000095.1, on the reverse strand, counting down.
GCTGCACCTCATGTTCATGGAGCAGTACACCGAGCTGTGGAACGCGCTCGACGCCGTCGCCGAACGCATCCGTTCGCTCGGTTATCCCGCGCCCGGCACCGGCCGCGAGTACTCGAAGCTCGCGTCGATCGAGGAAACCGAGGGCGTGCCCGAGGCGATGGAGATGGTCCGCCTGCTCGTGACCGGTCACGAAGCGGTTGCGCGCACCGCGCGCGAGGCGTTCCCCGCCGCGGAGAATGCCGGTGACGAATCGACTTGCGATCTGCTCACGCAGCGTCTGCAGGTGCACGAAAAGACCGCGTGGATGCTTCGCAGCCTGTTGAAGTAATGTTCCCTGCAATGGGAACCCGTCTCGGATCGACGCTCGCGGCGGCCTTCTTGGCCGCCGCGCTCATTTGCACTCCCGCCAGCGCGGCGGACCCGCCTCGGTTGAAGGTCGCCCTCACCTTCGACGACCTGCCGATCAATGGCACGTTGCCGCTCGGCGCCAGACAATCCGACTTCGCGCGCGACACGGTGCGCGTGCTGAAGAAACATCGCATCCCGCCATCCCACGGCTTCATCAACGCCAACAAACTCGAGCTCAATCCCGACGGTGCACTGGCGCTGCGCATCTGGATCGAGGGCGGTCATCCGCTCGCGAACCACACGTACTCGCATATCGACCTGACGAAAACTCCGGTCGAGGAATTCCAGCGCGAGATCCTGCGCAACGAGCCCGCGCTGATGCTGCTGCAGCCGCGCAAGAGCGCCGACGTGAAGTCGTGGAAGTGGTTCCGCTATCCCTACCTGCACGAGGGCGACACGGTCGAGAAACGCCGCGAGATCCGCGTCTTTCTGGCCGAGAACGGCTATCGCATCGCGCAGACGACGATCGACTTCGAGGACTACCTGTGGAACAGCGCGCACGCACGCTGCTGGATGAAGCAGGATGCCGAGTCGCTCGCGTGGCTGCGCGACAGCTACCGAACTGCCGCGCGCGAATTCATCCGCTTCGACCGGGACAATTCACGCAAGGTGTTCGGCCGCGACATCCATCACGTGATGCTGCTGCACCTCGGTTCGTTCAGTTCGCACATCCTGCCGGACCTGTTCAAGATCCTCGACGAGGAAGGCTTCGACATCGTCACGCTCGAGGAAGCGCAGCAGGATTCGATCTACGACTACGATCCGGACATCGGCCACCCGCGCGGCGGCACGTTGACCGAGCTCGGGATGCAGGCGAAGAACATTCCCTGGCCGGCCGACGCGCCCACGAAGCCGCGCGAGCGCCTGAACGAGATCTGCCGCTGAACTTCCGTACGCGCCTGACCAACTAGCAGCGATATCCGACTAGCGACGCTTGCGCACCGCGAGCGCGGGCTTGCTCACACCGTGCAGGCCGGCGAGCCTGAGCGTCGTGAGCAGCAACACCTGCGGCCCGTGCCACGCATTCACGTGCTCGTACCACTCGTCGTGCGAATGCGCCTTGTCGCCGCGACCGCCGCCGTTCATCGTCGCGGCCGGGATGCCGAGACCCAGCGGCACGTTGCTGTCCGTGCTCGCCGCGCGCAGCAGTGGCTCGGGAAAACCGAGCGCGAGGTAGGCGCCGACGGCCGCATCGACCAGCGTGGTGTCCGTGCTGCGCATCGAGGCCGGCCGGTCGCCGATCAGCTTGCGCTCCGAAGCCACTTTCGAAGTAGTCAGCGCGGAGTCGACCCGCGCGTTTTCCGCGTGTACCGACTCGTCCACCGCGGCGAGGATGCGTTCCTCCAGCTTCGCGAGTTCGGCGGCGTCGTTCGACCGGATGTCGACGCGCATGGTCGCGGTGGCGGCGATCGACGTGACGCCCGTACCGCCGCTCACGACGCCGACGTTGAACGTGGTCCTGGGATCCTTCGCCACCTCGAGCGCGGCGATGCGCGCGATTGCGCGGCCCATCGCATGCACCGCGCTCGGATTGCCGAAGTTCTCGAAACTGTGACCGCCCGGTCCGGTGAACGAGATCTCCCAGCGCCGGCTGCCGGTCGCCTGGTTCACGATCTCGGAGCGACCTTGGTGGCCCGGCGCGTCGACTCCATCGACGGAGATGAAACCGTCGATGCGTGGATGATCGTTGAACAGGGCCTTCACGCCCCTGAGATTGCCGAGCGCTTCTTCGCCGACGGTGCCGACGAACCACACGTCGCCCACGGTGCGCAGGTTCGCCGTCTGCATCGCGCGCGCGAGCGACAGCAGCGCGGCCAGGCCGCGCGCGTCGTCGCTGATGCCCGGCGCGTGGTAGCGCCCGTCCTTCTGCTTCACGGTGAGGTCGGTGCCCTCGTCGAACACCGTGTCCAGGTGCGCCGACAACACCAGCAGCGGACCTTTGTCCTTCGCCGTCCCCGGCCGCTTCGCAATCACGTTTCCCGCGGTGTCGATCGACACGTCGCGCAGGCCGATGTCCCGCAGGCGCGTCGCGAAATCCTGCGCACGCACGGTTTCCTTGAACGGCGGCGCCGGGACCTGCGTGATCGCGATCTGCTCCGCGAGCGTGCGCGCGTCGTCGTCGCGCAGGAATTGCAGCGCCGACTTCACACGAGAATCCGCCGTCAGCGGTTCGAAGTCGGCCGCCGCGAACGCCGGCGCCGCGAGCAGCGCCGATGCGACCAGTGCCGCGGACTTCATGTAGCCGGGCCCGTGTCCGGACGAACCGGCTTCCCGGAGGCGGCCGAGTCGTAGATGGCCCGCACCAGCGCCACCGCCTTGCGCGCCTCGCGCCCTTCGACGAAGAACGGCCGGCGCTCGTTGATACCGTCGATGAAATCCTGGATCTGCCGCAGATGGCCTTCGAACTTGATCGCCATCGGCGCGGCCGCGCCCGAGCCCATCGCGCCGCTCTCGCGCGTGGCGCGGATCTTTTCATCCTCGGGCCGAGGCTCGCGGAAATCCCAGCGCGTGATGTCGTCGTCCTCCATCACCGCCGAGCCGTTCTCGCCGCAGATCTCGATGCGGCGCGCGGACCCTGGCCACAACGCGGTGGAAGCCTCGATCGTGCCCAACGCGCCGCTCCCGAATTTCAGCGCCGCGACGGCCGTGTCCTCGGATTCGATCCGGTGCACTCGTTGCGTCGCCCACGCGTACACCTCCACCGGCATGCCCGCGAACCATTGCAGCAAGTCGATGCCGTGGATCGCCTGGTTGATCACCGCGCCGCCGCCGTCCTCCGACAGCCGGCCCTTCCACCCGGTGTAGTACTCCTTCGTGCGATTCCACTTCACGTAGCAGCTCGCGAGCACGATGCGACCGAAACGTCCCGCGTCGATCGCCGATTTGAGCTCGCGCGCGGCGTCGCCGAAGCGCGCCTGGAAGATGGAGCCGACGCGCACGCCGGCCTTCTCCGCCTCGCGCAGGATGTGATCGGTGCCTTCGACGGTCGAGTCGAGAGGCTTCTCGATCATCAGGTGTTTGCCCCTGCGGATCGCGGCGAGCGCGGGCTCGAGATGCAGCGCGGACGGTGTCGTGATGCACAGCGCGTCGAGTCCGGGCCGGTTCAGCAGTTCGTTGACATTGTCCGTGGCGAAGCCGATGCCGTGTTCTTTCGCGAAGGCCTCGGCGGAGGCGCGCCGCCGGCTGCAGACACCCACGAGCCGGGCGCCGCGCGCCGCGGCGACCGCGCGCGCGTGGAAGTGCGCGATCGCGCCCGCGCCGATGAAGCCGAAACCCAGCTCGCGCTCGCTCACGGGTCGCGCGCCAACGCCTGCGGCGCGTTGTGATAGACGGCGTCCCGGAAAGCCTTGTGCAGCGGCACGCCGCCGAACGGCCGGTACTGCGTGAACAGCACCGCGACGATTTCGTTGACCGGATCCACCCAGAACAGCGTGTTCGCCGCGCCGTCCCAGAAGAACTCGCCGACCTGTCCCGAGGCTTCCTTCGCATCCTTCGGCGGCACGGTGCGTACCGCGAAGTCGATGCCGAAGCCGACCGAACCCTTGCTCGGCAGCCACGACACGTTGACGAGATCTTTCGGCAACGCGTCCGTCGCCATGAGCTGCACGGTTTCAGGCTTGATGATGCGCGCGCGGACCAGCTTGCCGCGGCCCGCCAGCATGCGCGCGAACTTCATGTAGTCGTCGATGGTGGACACGAGGCCGGAGCTGCCGGGTTTGAACGGCCACGCGGCGCCGTTGTACTTGTACGCCTCCTCGTCCGGCAGGCGAGTGAACGTGCCGTCCGCGTGACGGATGTACATCGCCGCGAGATTCGCGCGATCCGCGTCCGTCGGCAGGATGGTGTGGCGAGTGCTGTTCATGCCGAGCGGCTTGAAGATGTGCAGGCGCAGGTACTCGTCGAACGGCACGCCGGAGATGTTCTGCACCAGGTACGCCTGCACGTTGACCGCCTGGCTGTACAGCCAGCGCGTTCCCGGTTGATAGACCAGCGGCACCTGCCCGAGCTTCGCGGCGAATTCCGGCAGCGTGTTGTTGTAGTTAGCCGGATCGAGCTCGCGGTAGAGGTCGCCGACCGGCGTCCGGTCTTCGTCGCCCGAAATGAGTCCCGCGGTGTGACGCAGCAGGTCGCGGATCGTCGGCTTGCGCAGCGGCTCCTCGTAGATGGGCTCGCCGGCCGGATTGGTGCCCGCGTACACCTTCACGTTCGCGAATTCGGGTGCATGCAATTCGAGCGGATCGTCCAGGCCGAACTTGCCGCGCTCGTAGAGCCGCATCAGCGCGACGCCGGTGATCGGCTTGGTCATCGAGAAGATCTGCACGATGGTGTCGCGCGTCATCGGCTTCTGGTTCTCGCGGTCGGCGTAGCCGAAGGCGCCGAAATAGGCTTCCTCGCCGCGTTCGTAGACCAGCGCGGAAACGCCGATGAGTTGTCCGCTTTCGACGAGCTGCTGGAGCGCCGTGTCGATGACGGCCTTGTCGACCAGCGGCGGCCGCGGTTCCGGCGTCGCGATCGCGTTGGGTGGCGTGGACGGCTGCGGGGCCGGTTTCGCATCCTGCGCGAGACCCAGCAAGGGCATGAGGGCCATCGCAACCGTCATCATCCACTTCATCGTTTCGCTCCTGTCATCGTTTCACCGGGCCTTCAGGGGAAGGCCACCGCGATGATCCGGTAGAGTGCGTCCAGCGTCGGCATCGGCACGCCCACTTCGCGCGCCTTCGTGAGGGCGAAGCCGAGTGTCTCCTCGTACTCGAGCCGACTGCCGCGCAACACGTCCTGCTGCGCCGACATGCGGTGTTCGGGCGATGTGTCGAGAAACTTCTTGCCGATGTCCTGGATGATCCTGATCGCTTCGGCATCGGTGCCGTGCGCGATGCTCGGCACCGGCAGCGGCGGCATGTCGACGAGCTCGATGTCGAGCGCCTTCGCGAGCGCGGCCGCCTCGCGCACGATGCTGACGATCACGGACGCGCTGCGCTCGTCCATCATGTATTTCCACGTGATCTGCCGCGTGAGTACCGCGAGCGGGAACGACGCGATCCAGCCGACGTACTTCGACCACTCGCGCGTGCGGATGTTGGACGCCGCCACGCAGCGCACGCCGGCCGCATCGATCGCCGCAGCCAGCGCTTCGGCGCGCGGACTCGAACCGCCCTTCTCCTCGCCGATGTGCAGGCAGGCGTTGCGCGTGAACTTCACCTCGCCGTTGGCCAGCAGCTCTCCCGAGAAATCCGCCATGCAGCCGAGCACGCGCGAATACCCGAAGGCGCGCGCGAGCAATTCGTTCTTCATGACGCCGTTCTGCACGGAGAACGCGTTCTCGATCTCGAGATGTCTGAGCGATTCGATGGCCTGCGCGGTGTCGATGGCCTTCGTCGCGATGATGAGCGTGCCGGTGTCGAGCAGCTTCTTCGGATCGTCGATGACGGCGCAACGCGCCTTGATGTCCGACAGGCCGTTGAGCACGAGGCCCTGGCGCTGCAGCGTACGCGCGCGTTCGCCGCGCGCGATGATCGTCACATCGTGGCCCGCGCGCGTGAGGTGCGCACCGAGGATCGTGCCGAGCGCGCCGGCACCGAGGATGGCAAAACGCATATCAGTTTGACGCCACTGGCGACCTGCTCCGTTACCTGACCGATTCGACTGTCTGCGCCCATTCGCGGCCAAGCTTTCGCACGCCGCCAACGTCATAGCTACAGAGGGTGGGTGCGTACTCTAACCGAGGAAAAAACATGCACAAAAGTTTTTGGCTGTTGCTGGCGGCCCCGGCGCTGGTCTTCGCCGCCGATGCCGACCAATCGCTGACGCTCACGATCTACGACAAGAACATCGCGCTCGTCGAGCACCATCGGCAGATCAGCGTGCCCGCTGGCCACCAGCGCATCGAATTCACCGGCGTTTCGCCGCAGATCGTGCCGGAGACCGTGAGCTTCTCCGCTCCCGGCATGGCGCTCATGGAGCAGAACTTCGACTACGACCTCCTCACCCCGGCCAAGCTCATGGAAAAGGCGGTCGGCGGCAAGGTACGCATCATCCGCCTGAATCCGGCGACGGGCGTGGAGACGAGCGAAACGGCTGAAGTCCTTTCGGCGGTCGGCGGAACCGTCTTGCGCATCGGAACCCGGATCGAAGTGCTGCGCGAGGACAATCTCCCCACGCGAGTCGTGTTCGACAAGGTGCCGGAAAACCTGCGCGCCGTGCCGACGTTGTCGGTACTGGTCGACGCCGCGCGCGCGGCGAACGCGACGGCGCGCCTCACCTATCTATCGCGCGGCCTCGACTGGAACGCGGACTATGTCGCCGTATTCGACGAGACGAAGGGCGAAACCTCGATGCAGGGGTGGATCACGTTGCGCAACACCTCCGGCACGACGTTCGCGAACGCACGCGCGATGCTCGTGTCCGGCGACGTCAACCTGGTCAACGGCGAGGAAGGTTACTGGCAGTTCCAGCAGCAGCGGCGCATGGCGAATCAGCGTGCGGCGGGCACCGAATCGACGAGCCGCGAGCAGTTGGGAGACTATTACCTCTATCCCATCCGGCAGCTCACGACGATCGCGAACAACCAGACGAAGCAGGTCAGTTTTCTCGATGCGGCGGCCGTCAAGGCAGTGAAGGGTTACGAAATCACGTACCGTGGTTTCGCATCGAGCGACGAGCCGCAATCCGCGCAGGTGCGCATGCGCTTTTCGAATTCGAAAGTGTCCGGCCTCGGCGAGCAGTTGCCGAGTGGCGTGGTGCGCGTGTACGTGCGCGACGCGCGCGGACAACCCCAGTTCGCGGGCGAGGACCACATCGGCCATACCAGCGCCGGCTCGGAGCTCGCGCTCAGGATCGGAGACGCGTTCGACGTCAGCGTGCAATCGACGCTGGTCGCGACGCGGCGGATCAGCAGGCGCGAGGCCGAATACGACATGAGTTACCTGATGCGCAACGCGCGCTCCACGCCGGTTACACTCACGCTGCGCCAGGACGGCCTGTGGCGCGAGAACAAGGTGGTCGCCCAATCCCGCCCGGGGCGCCGCACCGACGCCGACAGTTTCGCATGGGACGTCGAGATCCCCGCCAATGGCGAGGCGACGCTCACCTTCACCATCCGCAACGGCTGGTGATGCGCGCCGCGGCGACAATCGCGCTGCTGCTCGCGGCCGCGCAGGCGATCGCGGCGACGGACGACGTCGCGGAAGTGATCTCGTCGCGGGCCGACGCGGTGTCGGTGACTATCTACCGCGATCTCTTCGCGCTCGTGACGGAAAGTCGCACGATCGACCTGCCCGGCGGTCCGGTGACGCTCGTCTTCGAAGGTGTCCCCGAGACCCTGTTGCCCGCGTCGACCGTCGTGAGCAATACGGGCCGCGCCCACCTGGAGCGCAACCACGATTTCGACGCGCTCACGCCCAACAGCCTGTTCGAAAAATCGATCGGCCGCGAGGTCCTGCTCACGCGCACCCTGCCCGGCTCCGGCAAGGTGGCGCAGGTGCCGGCGACGATTCTCGCGGCGAATTCCCGCGGAATCACGCTGCGGACGGCGGACGGCACGGAGGCATTGCACTGCTCGGGCCTGCCCGAACAGGTGACATTCGAAAACATGCCGTCGGGACTGCATGCGCGCCCCAGGCTCTCGGTACGGCTCGCCGAAGGCGCCGCGGGCAGGCGCGAAGTGCGACTGAGTTACCTCGCGTACGGCTTTTCGTGGAAATCCGACTACGTCGCGCATCTCGATGAAACCGGAAAGAAGATCGATCTACGCGGCTGGGTGACGCTGCGGAACCTGACCGGCACCCGGTTCGAGCACGCGCGCGTGCAGGTGGTCGCGGGAAAACTCAACCTGATCGACGAGGCGGAGCATGGGACCAGCCTGATCGGCGACACCAGCGATTTTTCCAACGACGACTCGTTGCGTTACGCGCGCGAAGAGGCGCTCGACTCCCTGGCCGGGGAGTTGCTCGACACGGATCCGGCGCTGAAGCTTTTCAGCGGCTGCTTCTCGACGGAAAGCTTGCCGGGATTGGGATCGAGCCTGATGGTTGCCGAGAGCCTCAATCGTGTCGTGGACTATGAGCTGGACGAAGTCATCGTGACTGGATTGCGCGGGAGCCTGCTGGCGGCTCACGAGAACTTCGCCGACTACCATCTCTACTCGATTCCGTTCATGACGGATCTCAACGCGCGACAGACCAAGCAGGTGTTGTTCCTCGACAGGCCGGGCGTGAAAGTCGAACGTTTCTATCGGCAGTTCGTCGACGTCGCGACCTGGATGCCCGACGAAGAAGATCCGGAAGTCCCGGTGCTCATGCTGGGATTCGAGAACCGCAAGTCAGCCGGGCTCGGCGAGCCCTTGCCGGAAGGCCTGCTGCGCCTGTTCGAATCCGGCGCCCACGGCGACATCTTCCGTGGCGAGGGATCCATGTACGACACGGCGGTCGGGGTGCCGGTGGAAATTCCGCTGGCGGGCGCGCTCGACCTCGCGCTCGAGGTCGAGGTGGACGAAGGTGATGATTTCGCGGACGCGGAAATCAGGATCGCGAACGGCAAGAACGTTCCGGTGACCGTGGAGGTCCGACAGGAATTCGACGAGTACATGACCGGCGCCCTGATCTCGCGCGCGAGCCACCGGACGATCCGCAAGTACGGCGACTTCGCATGGCGCGTGCGCGTGTCCGCGAACTCCGCGGAAATCCTCAGATTCCGGCTGAGGATTCCCGAAGAGGACTATAGATAGTCGGTCACGTCGCGAGCTTCGCCGACATCGAGATCTTCGCGTTCAGCACCTTGGAAACCGGGCATCCGGCCTTGGTCTGTTCGGCGATCTCCTGGAACGTGCGGTCGTCGATACCGGGGACCTTCGCGACGCAGACGAGATCGCTGTGCGTAATCGCGAAGCCGTCGCCTATCTTCTCGAGCCGCACCGACGCCTCGGTCTCGATCGAGTCGGGCGTGAATCCCGCCTTGCCGAGGCCGGCCGACAGCGCCATCGAAAAACACGCGGCATGCGCGGCGCCGATGAGTTCCTCGGGGTTCGTGCCCGGGCCATCCTCGAAACGCGCCTTGAATCCGTAGGGCGCATCCCTGAGCACGCCGGTCTCGGTGGAAATCGTGCCCGTTCCTTCCTTGAGATTGCCTTTCCAGGCCGCCGAACCTTTCTTGATCATGGTGCCTTCTCCAATTCGAAACACTGGTGAATGCGAGGATTGCGCTCGAAGTCCCTGGGCAGCGTCGCGCGCGAAATATCCCTGACCTTGTACCGCCGGGTGATGTCGGCGTCCATCTCGAACTTCTGCGCGTTGTTCGAGAACACGAGTTTGCCGCCCGGCGCGAGCAACGCCATGCAGCGGTCGATCATCGCCGCATGGTCGCGTTGAACGTCGAATATGTCGGTCATGCGTTTGCTGTTCGAAAACGTCGGCGGATCGAGGAACACCAGGTCGAACTCGCGACGCTCCGCCACGGCGGTCTTGAGCCACGCGATGCAGTCCTCCTGGACGTACGTATGTTCGCGCCCCGAAAAGCCGTTCACAGCCAGATTGCGCCGCGCCCAGTCGAGGTAGGTCGCTGACATGTCGACCGTCGTGGTTTCCCGCGCGCGGCCCGCGGCCGCGTAGACGGTGGCGCTGCCCGTGTAGGCGAACAGGTTCAGGAAACGCTTGCGGGCCGCCGCCTCGCGCAGCCGCTGGCGCGTGATGCGATGGTCGAGGAACAGGCCCGTGTCCAGGTAATCGGTGAAGTTGACCCAGAACCTGAGACCGCCCTCCTCCACGAGCCGGAAGTCTCCCTGCGAACCTAACTTCTCGTACTGCTCGCCGCGCGTGGTACGGCGGCGCTGGCGCAAATGGATGTTCGCGCTGGGCACGCCGGTCGCGCCGGGCAACGCGGCCAGCGCCTCGTTGCGGCGCCGTTGCGCGGCATTCGGATCGACGGTCTTCGGCGCGGCGTACTCCTGCACGTACAGCCAGACGCGCGCGCCGTCCGCCTCGGCATACCGGTCGATCGCGAACGAATACTCCGGCATGTCGGCGTCGTAGATGCGGTAGCAGGTCACGCGCTCCTTCTCCGCCCACTTCGCGAGTAGTTTGAGATTCTTGGCGATGCGGTTGCCGAACATCTTCGCGCCCGGCGTGTCGGCCAGCGATTCGTCGATGCGCGCGGTGCGGCCGGTGTGCAGGAATTCCTTCTCGGTTTCGGCGGACACGTGCACGCGCAGCAGCCGGCATTCGAGCGCGCCGTTCCAGACCGTGTGCACACGCTCCGCGCGCAGCTTGAGTTCGAGCCCCGCGTCGGGCGAACCGGCGAGGATCGCGGCATCCCAGCCACCGAAACGCGCGCGCAGCACTTCGCCGAGCTGGCGCATCAACGCGCGCGCACCTTCGCGGTCCTCGAGGCGCACGCCGTATGGCGGATTCGTCGCGAGAAAACCCGGCCCTTCGCCTGCCGGCCGCGCGTCTTCGAAACGCCCGCTTTCAAACGCGATGAGTCCGGCGAGGCCCGCGCGCGCCGCGTTTTCGCGCGCAACTTCGATCACGCGGCGGTCCGCGTCCATGCCGCGGATTCGCAGCGTCGGCTTCAGCTCACGCGCGAGTGCATCGCGTTTGACCGCATCCCAGGCCGCGCGGTCGTGGCCTATCCACCCGAAGAAGCCGAAATAGTGCCGGCGCGCGCCGGGCGCGACGTTCGCGGCAATCATCGCCGCTTCGATGGCGAGTGTTCCCGAGCCGCACATGGGATCGAGGAACTCCACCGCGGTCTTCGCCTTTTCCGGCCAGCCGGCGCGCAGCAACACCCCGGCCGCGAGGTTCTCGCGCAGTGGGGCCTCGCCCGCTTCCGTGCGATAGCCGCGCCGGTGCAGCCCCTCTCCCGAAAGGTCGATCGACACGGTGATCTTCGGGCCGTTTGCATGGGCATGTACACGCACGGCGGGACGTTCCGGCGAGATGTCGGGCCGGCGGCCCGTGACCTCGCGCAGCTGATCGCAGATGGCATCTTTCAGGCGCAGCGCGCCGAAACGTGTATGCGTGATCGCGGGATGTTTGCCCGTGAAGTCGCACGCCAGCGTGCGCGCGGGGTCGACGTGCGCGCGCCAGTCCACGGCGCGTACACCGTCATAGAACTCCGCATCCGTGTATGCCTCGCAATGCGCAACGACGAGGAAGACGCGGCTCGCGACGCGCGATTCGAGGCAGGCGCGATAGGCGACGGAGAGCGGCCCGGAGAATTCGACACCGACGGCACGTTCGCGCACGTCCGCCGCACCGAGCGCACGCAGCTCGGCCGCGAGCAGGTCCCCGAAGCCCCGCGGGCAGGAAGCCACGAAATTCAGTGTTTGCGGTTCAGTCACGTCGCCGCCAGTTTCTTCATGGCCGCCACCTCGAGATCCGCGATACGCAGGCACGCGGCGGATGCCGCTTCGAGCGGCGCGACCGATGCGCTGCGCCCGCTCTCCATCACGGAAGCCGCGACACCGGCCCACGCCTCGGCAGATGCGGCGAACGAGTCGCGCGCTTCCACTAGCGCGGGCTTGCGACCGACGACCTCGAGCGCCTCGGCGAGGAAGTCACGGTAGAAGTTGCGGAACAAGGAACCCCCGGTGCCGGCGCGCTCCATCAGTGTTGCCGCAAGCGCGAGATCGTGGCGCGGCCGTTTCGCCAGCTTCATCCATTTCGGCAACGACGCCGCGAGCTTGCGGATGCCCAGGTACGACGCGCCCTTGAACGGCGGCGACAGATACGCCTTCGCATTCGCCGCGATGGCCCTGCGTACCGCGGCGCGCAGGTCCGGCTTCTTCGAGGGCGGCGCGATCGTCCAGGCGCGCGCCTTCGCGGCCATCGGACCCTTGGCGAAACGCGCCTTTTCGACGGATGCGCGCGACGCGCGCTGCTTCGTGCCCTGCTGCGCGGTATCCACGAGCAGCAACTCACGCCCATCGAAGCCGTACGTCGCGACGAAGTGGCCCGCGAAGTGCACGGGCTGCGAAAAATATTCGAGGTGGAAGCAATCGAGCTGCAATCCCACGGGGCGGCCGTCGCGCAGCGGCGTTTCGATCGCGTCCCAGGCCTTTGGCTTCGACGACGTTTCCCGCGAATCGCATTCCACGCCGAGATTCGCGCACAACGCGCTCGTCAACGCGAATGGGCGCGTCCGTCCCCCGACGAATGGCAGCGGCAACGTGCTCAGGTTGATGAAGATGAATCCGAGGCCCTCACCGAGCCCGAACAACATCGGCTCGGATAGTTCGACGCCCGCGGCGCGCAGCAGGCTGCCGGTCGCGACCGTTTCGCAGTGCTGTCCGACGTACGGCCGGAAGCCCGGTACTTCGACGCGCGCCGTCACGCGTATTCGCGCCGCGGCGGCAGCGGTTGCGCGCGATAACGCGGGTTGCGCAGCAGGCGGCGCAGGATGCGGTAGGTAGCCATGTCGAACGCGCCGGCGTCGCGGGCCGCTCGCCGGACGATATCCGCGAGCTCGTCGGTCGCCTCGGCCGCCGGCAGGCTCGCCAGGTGTTGCCACGCATCGAGCACGTGCAGCGTACGGCGCTCGCCGAAACCTTCGTTCACGATCACCGGCCCTTCGTGCGGCCAGGGCTCGAGGCGCTCGCCCGCCAGCTCGATCTTCACGCGCGCGAAGTGCACGCCGGCGGGCTCCTTGCCGACACACGCGCCCCGGCAACGGCCCACCTGGTAGCCGAAGCAGGATCCGGCGTCTTCTCCCGGATTTTCCGTGCCAGGCACCGTCTTCTCTTCCAGGCCTAACAACTGGAGGCACCAGCGATGTTCGCGCGCCATCGACTCGAGTGCGCGGCGCGCGTCGCGCTCGCTGCGATACGAGCCGTAGGCGTTGCCCGTGCGCAGCGCCTCGCCGTCGAGCGACACGAGCCGCGGCGAGTCGGCGTCGTCGGTGAACAGCCAGGTGAAACGCTCGCCGCCGCGCGCAGCGCGGTTGTAGACGGGATGCATCTCGCGCACCTCGCGGGATTCGAGCAGCATTGCGCCGAGCTCTCCCGCCGTTTCGGTCCAGCTCACGCGCCGTACCTGCGACGCGAGTCTGAGCACCCGCGCTTCGCGAGCTCCCTCGCGGAAGTAGTCGAGCACGCGTTCGCGCAGGTTGTTTGCCTTGGCGACATAGAGCAGCGTGTCGTCGCCGGCGTCACCCGCGCCGAAGAACCGGTAGACGCCGGGCTCTTCCGGCAGGTCGTCGAGCAGATCCTCGGACAACGTCGCGGGCAGGCGGACCCGCGGCGCGGCGCGGCCGAGTGCGCTCTCCAGCTCTTCTTCCGTCCACTCGGCGCGAAGTTTGCGCCAGAACTCGAGCAGCACCTGCGCGTCGGGCATCGCGCGATGGCGGTTTTCGACCTGGATTCCATGCCGCTCCATTACCGCATCGAGATTGTGATGCGACATCTCGGGATACAGCGCGCGCGACAGCCGCACCGTGCACAACGATGGACTGCGCCAGTCGTCGCCCATCCGCGCGAACTCGCGGCGGATGAACCCGTAGTCGAAGCGCACGTTGTGCGCGACGAACACGCGCCCCGCGAGACGCGCGCGCAACTCGGCCGCGACGTCCTCGAAGCTGGGCGCGCCCTCGAGCATGTGGTTGTCGATGCCGGTGAGCGCCGTGATACCGGCGGGCACGTGGACGCCCGGATTCACGAGGGTCTGCCACTCGAAGTCGACGACGCCGTCCGTCGCACCGATCACCGCGACGTCGATGATGCGATGCAGCCCGGGATAACCTCCGGTCGTTTCGATGTCGACGAAGGCGAGCGGGGTCGAGGTGGTTAGCTCAGGTCGATCCACGTGGTCTTGAGCTCGGTGTACTTGTCGAACGCGTGCAGCGACTTGTCGCGCCCGATGCCTGACTGCTTGAAGCCGCCGAATGGCACGGTGATATCGTCGGCGTCGTAGCAGTTCACGTAGACGGTGCCGGCGCGCAGCGCGCGCGCCGTGCGATGCGCGGTGTTGATGTCGCGCGTCCACACGGCGGCCGCAAGGCCGTAGTCCACGTCGTTCGCGATGCGGATGGCCTCCTCGACGTCCTTGAACGTGATCGTCGCGAGCACGGGCCCGAAGATTTCCTCGCGCGCGATGCGCATCGCGGGCCGCACGCCGTCGAACACGGTGGGCTCGACGAAGAAACCGCCGCTTTCCATGCGGGTGCGCGAGCCGCCCAGCGCGACGCGCGCGCCGTCGGACTTGCCGGCGTCTATATATGAGAGCACGCGTTTCATCTGGATCTCGTCGACGATCGCACCCAGCTTCGTCTGCGGATCGAGCGGATCGCCGGGCGCCATCTGCCGGCCCACGGCGGCTATCTTCTCGAGCATGGCGTCCTTGATCGACGCGTCGACCAGCAGGCGCGAGCCCGCCGAGCACATTTCGCCCTGGTTGAAGAAGATCGCGAACGCCGCCGCGGTCGCGGCGCGATCGAGATCCGGGCAATCCGCGAGCACGATGTTAGGCGACTTGCCGCCGCACTCGAGTGAAACCTTCTTGAGATTGGATTGCGCGGCGAGCTGCATCACCACCTTGCCGGTGGCCGTCGAGCCCGTGAACGCGATGCAGTCGACGTCCATGTGTGACGCCAGCGCCGCGCCCGCGGGATTGCCGAAGCCCGGCACCACGTTGAATACGCCGGGCGGCAGGCCCGCCTCCACCGCGAGCTCGGCGACGCGCAGCGCGGTCAGCGGCGATTTCTCCGAAGGCTTCAGTACGAGCGAATTCCCGCTCGCGAGCACCGGGCCTATCTTCCATGACGCCATGAGCAGCGGGAAATTCCACGGCACGATGGCGCCGACCACGCCCATCGGCTCGCGCGTGATCGTCGCCAGCGCGCGAGGACCGGTGGGCGCGACTTCGTCGTAGATCTTGTCGACGGCCTCCGCGTACCAGCGGATGCAGTTGGCAGCCGAGGGGATGTCCACGGCGAGGCTGTCGGAAATCGGTTTGCCGGTATCGAGCGTCTCGAGCAGCGCGAGCTCGTCGCGGTGTTCGAGCATGAGTTCGGCGAGACGCGTCAGCACGCGCTTGCGCGCCTTCGGCTCCAGGTTCGCCCAACTACCCGCGCGGAACGCCTTGCGCGCGCTCGCGACGGCGGCGTCGATGTCGGCCTGTTCGCCCAGCGCAACCGGTCCGATCGAGCGCCCGGTGGCCGGGTTGATGTTCTCGAACGTCTTGCCGCTCGCGGACTGGACGAAGCGCCCGTCGACGAACACGCCGGAGCGCGGCTTGACGGCGGCGGCGCGCTCGCGCCACTGGTTCACGGAAAGTTTCGGCTGCGCGGACATCGGGGCGTCCTAGAAAGTCGGCGGGGTGGAGGCCGAGATGATCTCACAGACTTCCCGGCCGACGTTGCGGAATCGGTGCGGCGTGGTGCTGGAAAAATAGTAGGCATCGCCCGGCTCTAGGATGCGCGATTGTCCGCCCACGGTGAGCTCGACCTTGCCGCGCACGACCACGCCGCCCTCCTCCCCGCGATGCGACAACATGTCGTCGCCCGTCGCGGCGCCGGGCTCGTAACGCTCGTGCAGCACCGTGAGCTGCCGGCCCGGGCGCTGCGCGGCGACCAGCCTCAGCGAAGCCCCGTCGTTGCCGATCTCGACCAGCTCGTCGGCCGAGTAGAAGACCTGCGCCGCGCTCGTGACGTCGAGCGTGAAGAACTCGGCCATCGACAGCGGCACGCCGTCGAGCACCTTCTTGAGCGAGCCGACCGAAGGACTCACGCGGTTCTGCTCTATCAGGGAGATGAGTCCGTTGGTCACTCCCGCCCGGCGCGCGAGCTCGCGTTGCGAGAGGCCGTGCAGCTCGCGCACGTGTTTGAGCCGTGCTCCGACGTCGATGGTCATGGTTGGTTCCGGCGGCGGTCCCGATGGATTACTCCGCGGATTTCGGCGCGATTTCGCGGTCGTGTCAACGAGGGCCACCTTTTAATTATGATGCCGGGGCCATCTCCGGAGACGCGCATGTCCGCCCAGCCGCAAGCCCCAGGTTCCTCCCTCGACGCCTACTGGATGCCGTTCACGGCGAACCGCCAGTTCAAGAGCAACCCGCGCATGCTGGCCAAGGCCACGGGCATGTACTACGAAACGCCGGATGGGCGCCGGATCCTCGACGGGGTCGCCGGGCTGTGGTGCGTCAACGCCGGCCATGGCCGCCAGGAGATCACGCAGGCGGTCGCCCGGCAGCTCGAAGCGATGGATTACGCGCCGCCGTTCCAGATGGGACACCCGGCGGCGTTCGAACTTGCGAGTGCCCTGGTACGCGTCGCGCCCGCCGGGCTGGAGCACGTGTTCTTCACGAATTCGGGCTCCGAGTCGGTCGACACGGCGCTCAAGATCGCGCTGGCGTATCACCGGGCGAAGGGTGATGCCGCGCGCGTCAGGTTGTTAGGACGCGAACGCGGTTATCACGGCGTTGGTTTCGGTGGGATCAGCGTCGGTGGCATGGTCGCCAATCGCAAGGCGTGGCCCACGGCGATGATTCCGGGCGTGGATCACCTGCGTCACACGCACGATCCCGCGCGCAACGGGTTCACGCGCGGGTTGCCGGCTCACGGCGTCGAGTTCGCCGAGGACCTCGAGCGGCTGGTCGCGCTGCACGATGCCTCGACGATCGCGGCCGTCATCGTCGAGCCGATCGCCGGGTCCACCGGCGTCATCCTGCCGCCGCAGGGCTACCTCGAGCGCCTGCGCGAGATCTGCGACAAACACGGCATCCTGCTGATCTTCGACGAGGTGATCACCGGATTCGGTCGCACCGGCTCGCCGTTCGCGGCGCAGGAGTTCGGCGTGACGCCGGACATCGTCACCTGCGCCAAGGGCCTGACCAACGGCTGCGTGCCGATGGGCGCGGTTCTCGTGTCGAAGAAGATCTACGACGCGTTCATGCAGGGGCCGCCGGGCGCGATCGAACTGTTCCATGGCTACACGTACTCGGCGCATCCCATCGCCTGCGCCGCGGGGCTCGCGGCGCTCGACATCTACCAGCGGGAGAACCTGCTCACGCGCGCGAAGCAGATGTCGGCCGCGTTCGAGGAGGCCGTGCATTCATTGAAAGGCCTGCCGCACGTGATCGACGTGCGCAACTACGGCCTCGTCGCGGGGATCGAGCTCGCGCCGGTCGCCGGTTCGCCCGGCGCACGGGCGTTCGACGTGTACCTGAAATGCTTCGAGCGTGGCCTGCTGATCCGCACGACGGGCGACATCATCGCGCTCTCGCCGCCGCTCATCATCGAGCACAAACACATCGACGAGTTGATCGGAATACTCTCCCAGGCCCTGAAGCAGTAATGGGGACATTCCTCGTTTCCTGGCAAATGGGGACAGACCTGAGCCGGGACGTCGGCGCGCGCTCGACGAATCCTGGATGGACACGTAAACCAGCCAGGCCTGTCCCCTTTTGCTAGGAAACAGGGAATGTCCCCATTTTCGGCGTGCCCAGCTTCCGGGCGAATTCCCGCCGCAGCAGTAGATAGCTCGCGCCCGCCTGCAGGAACATCGTCGCGACCGAGAGGTACCACAACTCGTCGAGCGTGAATCCCGGGCGGGACGCCAGCCAGAACGCGGGCACGATGAACAGGACGAGCCGGAACGCGCTCGCGCCGCTGACCGGCCAGGTGTTGCCGAGGCCCTGGAATATCGACGAGCAGCTGAAGATCACGCCGGTCGCGATGAAATTCCAGGACGTGATCACGAGCACTTCGACGCCTACGGCGACCACGGCCTCTTCGCGCGTGAACCAGTGCATGAACCACTCGGCCTCGAACTGACACACGACCGTAAGAACCGTCATGATTCCGATGCTGAGCAGCGCCGCCCAGCGAAACGTTTCGTGCACGCGTTCGGGCTTGCGCGCGCCGAAGTTCTGGCCGGCGATCGGCGCGGCGGCGAACGCCACCGCCATCGCGGGCAGCATGATGATGCGCATCACGCTCTGGCTCACGCCGAATCCGGCCTGCGCGGCCGCGCCGAACTCGCGGATCAGGTAGTAGATAGCTGTCATCACGATCGAGATCAGGATGAACTCGAGTCCGACCGGCAGTCCCACCGCCAGCACCTTGCCCCAAACCTGGGTGCGCGGGCGCATCTGCTCGCGATGGAAGGACACGTACTTTTCGTGCTTGTGGAAATAGTAGGCGCACAGGATCACGCCGACGACGACGGCAATGGTGCTAGCGAGCCCGGCGCCGGCGGCGCCGAGCGGCCTGCCCGTGCCCCAACCTGCGATCAACACCGGCGCGAGCACTATGTTCACGACCAGTGTCAGCAGCTGGATGATCATCGTCGGCATCACGATGCCCGTGCCGCGCAGCGTCGCGAACATCGCGATCATGATGAACTGCAGGCCGAGCCCCGGCGCGAACCAGTGCAGGTACTCGATGCCCGCGCGCGCGGTGTCCGCATCCGCGGCGACGGCGCGCATGTAGTGCCCCGTGAACGCGTAGAGCCCGGCGATCACGGCAACCACGAGAAACAGCGACAACGTCACCGCCTGGTTGAACACCAGGTTCGCGCGGTCGCGATCCTTCGCGCCGACTGCCTGCGCCACGAGCGCAAGCGTGCCTACGTTGAGGATCTGCGTGAGCGCCAGCGTCACGAACCAGATGTTGCCCGCCGACGTGACCCCGGCCGTCACCGCGTCACCGAGCTTGGTGACGAAGTACAGGTCCGTGAAGAAATACAGCGTCTGCACGAAGATCGGGATCGCCATCTGGATCGACATCGTGCCGATGTGTCCCGGAATCGAACCGCTGCTGAGGTCTTTCATGCGTCCGGCTATCCGTTTGGAACGGGCAAAAGGAAAGGCCGGTCGCGAGGGACCGGCCTTTCCGAGTCAGCTGGGATTCTTCGCTGATCTTGCTAATGCGTCAAATCAATCGCCCCAGGGGAACGTCGTCGAGAAGCCGACGAGGAACCGCGGCTCGTTGTTGTTCGCGTCGCTCGTGACCTTGTCGTCACCGCTGGCATCCGTGCCCGTGAACTTGCCGAAGACGCTGAAGTTGCTGAAGGAGTACGTGAGCGCGACCGAGTAGTCGAACATCTCGAAGTCTTCCCAGGCATCACCCCACGAGTAACCCGCATGGAAATCCAGCGAGAAGCTCTCGCCGATCGGTTGCGAGTAGTTCGCTTCGGTGTACCACGCGCTGATGCCGGAGCCCAGCCAGTCGTCGCTGTACCACTGCTTCATGCCGAAGTTGCCCGCATCGAAGCCCACATTCACTTCGAGAAAGTCCTCGGTGTCGTCGGAGCTGGGGTACGTGTAGTAGTTCGCCAGGAACGACCACGAGAACGTGTCGTTGATCGTTCCGGTATATCCGGCGTACAGATCGAGCTCGATGTCGGCATCGTTGCCGTCGCCGAAGTCGATGCTGCTCGACGCCCAGGCGCCGATCGCGAATCCGCTGTCACCAAACGCGTAATCCGCGCTGCCTTGCAGCGCCGGGTCCTTCGCGCTCTGGCTCCAGCCGCGGAAGTCGTAGTCGCTCACCGCAGTCCAGGTCGAACTGAATTGAGCTTGGGCGACGCTGCAAAGGCCAAGGAGGCCGGTCACGAGCGCCAGGGTTCTTATCGATTTCATTGTCTCCTCCAAGGGCTAAAGGGCCCCTCTGCTAAAGCAAAGGGTGTGCCATACATGCCGCCGACCGCGTAAACGTCCAGGAATTTCAATGAATTGCGTGTAGTGCAAAACAAGACACATGCACTGGGACGCCGCGATTATGCCGTGAGGCAGCAGACGATTGCACTAATTAAGTGCGGCTCTCGAAGAGGGCGTAGAACTTGGTGCACTGTTCCAGTACTTCCCAGGTGCCTTCGAACCCGGATGGCACGACGAAGGCGGCGCCCGCCGCGAACTCCCAGCGCTGGCCGTCCTTGTTTTCCAGAACGACGCGGCCTTTCGTGAGACAGCAGAACTCCGACTCGGTGTATCGGATGCGCCATTTGCCCGGCGTGCTGGACCAGATGCCGGCAAAAAACTGTTCCGTCGCGTCCGCGAAGTAATTGCTGACGGTCTGGCGCGGCGCGCCAGCGATGAGGCGGTCGGCCGCGGGTGTTGAAGTCTCGCCCTCGAGGGGCTCGGCGAAATCGACTATCTGTTTGCTCATGGGTGCCTCCGTTCCAGGGCACCAGTATGCGGGCGGCGCGCCCGGATGAGCGCGCCGCCCGCGTCCTTCGCAACACTCCTTACGTTGCTGGCACTTCGAGGTTGCCTGGGCATTCAGTTGCTGGCGAGCGCCGTGCCCTTCTCGAGGCGGATCTCGACGCAACGTTCGAAGGCCTGGTCATCCGCCGCGGCTTCGGTCGAGGCAAACCGCTCGCCCATGGCTTCGATGATCAGTCGCTCCTTCGGAACTCCTGCCTTCTCGAGTTCCTGCGCGACGGACGCGGCGCGCTCCTGCGAGAGCTTGAGGTTCAGTTCCTCGTCGCCGCGCGCATCGGCGAACCCGGACACGCGGACGCGCACGTCGGGAAGACCGGCGACCAGCGTGCCGAGCCGCGCGATGCGCGCACGGTCGCTGTCGCGGACCGTCGTTTCGTTGGTGCGGAACTGGACGGTCGAACCGACCTGCCCGGCCTTGCCCGACAGCGAATCGAGTGAGCTCGTCAGCGAATCGACCTCGCCCGCGAGCAGCGCGGCCTCGGCCTTTCGCTCGGCGATCGCCTGACTCTTCTCGTGGCTGCGCTCGCCCATCTTGCCGCCGATGACCGCGCCCACGACCATGCCGAGCGGTCCACCCGCGGCGGCGCCGATGATCGCGCCACCCGTGAAGCCGGCCATGCCGCGCTTCGCGGCGCCCTTGTCACCGTGGCTGCCCGACGTTCCCGCGGAAGCCGGGTTCACGGCCAGGCTGATTGCCAACACGCTTGCGACCAGCGCGGAATTGCGAAACTTCGTCGTCCAGGTGCCCATGTGCCTTCTCCAGTTGTTTGTTTGACCGAGAGCGGTTTTGCTCTCTGGGGACCATTTCAACCTGGGATCGGGAGCCGCTTCGGGCGGGGATCGGGCGATCTGGAGGTGAATCGTGGCAAAAGATGTGGGGCGCGATGAGGCCCGGCGATCACTGCGTCTGCGTTGACGGCATGCCCGTCGCCCACGCGACGGGTTTCACTGGAAGAGTCGCGAGACTCGCTGCCAGCGCGTTCCGAAATCGATCGAGCCTCCGGATTTGCAGAGCCCGATTAGAACGTCGTGCGTGACTCCGATTCTTCGTGGAGTCTCGTCAGGAAAATATTCAGTTGAGACTCCGCCTCGTCGGCGCCCATGAGGCGTTGCTCGACGAGCATGCGTGCCATCTCGCGCATCGAGCGTTCGCCGTTGATCATTGCGAGCAGGAAGGCGTGGACGCGGCTCGAGACCTGCTGCATTTCGAAGGCGCGGGTCTTCGGGATCGGTTGCGTGGGGTCGAGTAGCCAGTCGGGGAGTTCGCGGGTGCGTGGCGATTCGGGGGCGGGAGCGACTTTTTCGGTCACCCAGGTCACGACTTGCTCGAGGCGCGAGTGGCGACTGGCGGGCGAGCGCATGTAGGGCACGGTGGTTTCGCGCACACATGGTTTGCCGAAGCCGGCGGCGGGAAACATCTCGAGGGCTTCCTCGAGTCCGATGCGCTCGGCGTGCGGGGCGCGCGCGAACGCAAGTGAGCCCGTGTTGATCCAGCGTCCGCCGGGCTTGAGCAGCAGGTTGATGCGCGCCGCCACGCGCGCGAAGGGTTCGCCGACGATGTCGATGAACCACGGCGTCACGACCGTATCGAAGACGCCTTCCGCGAACGGCGCCTGCAGGGCATCCGCGCCCACGAGCACGAGTCCGTCGCGGGCCGGACCGGGGGACGTCAGGCGCCGCAGCACGGCGTGATCCTCGATCCGGCGCGGCGCGATCGGGAATTCGTAGAGTTCCACTTCGCGGCCCGCGTACAACTCGCGCGCCGCGAACAGCAGCAGTGGATTGAAGTCGGTGGCGACGGTCAGCGGCGCGCCGCCGGCGGCATGCAGGTCGTAGGCGAGCCGGCCGGCGCCCGCGCCCTGGACCAGCGTGATTCCCAGCCCCGCCAGCCCGCCATCGAGCACGGCGCCGATCTCGGCCAGCGCCGCCGCGCTCTCCTCCTCGCCCCAGGACCAGTCGCGATGCAGGTTCACGTAGTAGTTAGTGAGGCCCTGTTCGATGGGCAGCCGGGTGCCGAGCGCATGGTGGACCGGTTCCGGGGTGCCGGACGTCTCGATCCCGAGCGGCGCGAGCAGCGCGCGCAGGCGGACGACCTGGTCGTCGTACGCCGCCGCGACGCTCTCGAGGCGCCGGCGAGTCGCGCCCGGCAACTCCGCGGTCGCTCCCGCGCGCATCGCGGCCGCCTCGGAACCGAGATGCTGCGTCAGCATTACGAGTCGGGCGCGCCAGTCGGCGAGCGCCAGGCGAGGATCCGGAAACAGCCAGGGAATCTCGCCGATCACGGGATAACCGCTGCTGCACGCCGAGCACATCCAGCCGGCCCGCTCGAGCGCGAGCCGTCCACGCCGGCAGCGCGGACACGCAAGGACACTCGTCAAGATTTCTGCTCCGGACACGCGCAGGCTCCCGCGGGAAAGCCCCCGCATGACAATGCTGGCCGGCCTCGTCACATTGGTCAACGCAAAATGTGGCGCGCGAGGCGACAATTCCTCCGTGGTTAGGCGAGAATCGGCGGGTCGGACAATTACAACCACAGGTCTCGTGCTCGATTCGATCGTCGCGGCTGAAACACCCGAGGGAATTCTGCTGGAGCTGCGTCCGGCCGGACTCTCCGCGCGCTTCTGCGCATTCCTCATCGACGAACTGATCATCCTCGCCATCTATTACGGAAGCGCGTTCGTGGCGCTGCTGCTGGGCGGCGTCGGCATGGGCTTCTGGCTGATCCTGATCTTCGTGCTCATGTGGTTCTATCCGGTCGTCTTCGAGCTCGGCCGCAACGGCGCGACGCCCGGCAAACGCGCGATGGGCCTCAAGGTCGTCATGGACAACGGCCTGCCGATCACGCCGGCCGCATCGATCACGCGCAACCTGCTGCGCGTGGCGGATTTCCTGCCCGGCGCGTTCGGCTTCGGGATCCTGAGCGTGCTCCTGCGCAAGGACGGCAAACGCCTGGGCGACATCGCCGCGGCCACGCTCGTCGTGCACGAGCGCCGCCCGGCGCCGAAGGCCACGCTCGACATGGTCGCTCCGCTCGCCCCCGTGCGCCCGATCGCGCCGCGTGACCAGGCCGCGGTCATCGCGCTGGCCGCGCGCGCGCCGACGCTCACGATCGAACGACTCGACGAACTCGCGGCCATCGCCGCGCCCGTCCAGGGCAACGAGCCGCGCCCCGAATCCGAGGTCACCCGGCGCGTGCTCGGCGTCGCGCAATGGTTGTTAGGCCGGCGCACATGACACCGCTGCAGTTCGAGAGCCTCTACCAGGCGGAATGGACGGAGCTCGAGTCCCAGGTAAAGCTGATCCTGGGCGGCAAGAGTTTTTCGCGCGGCGCGAGTCCGATCCAGGGCGAGCGCGTCGCGGCACTGTACCGGCGAGCCTGCGAGCACCTCGCGCTCGCCCGTGCCCGCTCCTATCCGCGCTACCTGCTCGACCGGCTCGACAAGCTCACGAGCGAAGCTCACCAGGTGATCTACCAGCGGCGCGAGTTCGGCCTGGCGCGCATCCGGCGCGCCTTCCTGGTGGATTTTCCGCGCGCGGTGCGCGCGCACTCCGGCTACGTGTGGCTCTCGGCCGCGCTGTTCGGGCTACCGATGCTGATC
Organism: Pseudomonadota bacterium; assembly: GCA_023433705.1. Classification (GTDB taxonomy): domain Bacteria; phylum Pseudomonadota; class Gammaproteobacteria; order Steroidobacterales; family Steroidobacteraceae; genus CADEED01. Next base: position 181,206 of record JAEYUC010000095.1, on the reverse strand, counting down.
ATGGGCGTGCTCGTGTACCTGCGCCCGGATCTGATTTTGTCGGTGACCGACGCGGCCACCGCGGCGATGTTCGAGCAGATGTATTCGGAGTCCGCCGAATCCATCGGAAACGTTCGCGGCGCCGACACCGACTGGTACATGTTCGGCAACTACATCTTTCGCAACACGGGCATCGGCTTCCAGTGCTTCGCGGGGGGACTGTTCGCGGGCCTGGGCAGCATCTTCTTCCTCGTGTTCAACGGGGTGCACATCGGCGCGATCGCCGGATATCTGACCGAGCGCGGCTTTTCCGAAACGTTCTATTCGTTCGTGGTGACGCACGGCGCGTTCGAGCTCACCGCCATCGTGCTCGCGGGCGCGGCGGGATTGCGGCTCGGCCATTCGATCGTCGCGCCCGGACGCAACACGCGCTTGCAGAGTCTCGTACTCGCCGCGCGCGAGTGCATGATCATCGTGTACGGCTTCGCGGTGATGTTCTTCATCGCGGCCGCGATCGAGGCGTTCTGGTCGTCGGCCCGTTGGCTGCCGAATGCCTTGAAGTACGGCGTCGCGGCCGCGTGCTGGATCGCGGTGATCTCCTATTTCACGCTGCAGGGCCGCCGTGCGGATTGACACGCTGGCACTGCAGATGCGGCCGCGCGCGGCACACGAGGCCGCCGACCTCGGTGTGCGCCTGTGCCAGGAAACCGCGCGCTCCGTGTACGCGTGTTATCTGCTCGTCGCGGTGCCCACCGGCCTGGTCGCGATGTCCCTGTTCGAAATCGCGCCCTGGCTCACATGGCTCGCGTTGTGGTGGTCGAAGCCGTGGCTCGACCGCGTGGTGCTGTTCGTGCTGGCGCGCGCCGCCTTCGGCCAATCGACGACGGTCGGCGACCTGTGGCGCGAGCAACGCTCGGTGTTGTGGCGCCAGTTCTTCATCACGTGGACGTGGCGCAGGCTCTCTCCCTGGCGTTCGTTCACGCAGCCGGTCTATCAGCTCGAGGGGTTGCCGTTCTTCCAGATGCGCGGGCGCATCGCGCAGCTGCGGCGCAGGTACGGCGGCTCCGCGTTCATGATGACCAAGGCCTTCTTCTGGGCGGAGACCGCGCTGACCTTGGCGGCCCTGTCGCTGTTGTACTGGTTCACGCCGCCCGGCGAGGACCTCCAGCTCACGGCGCTGTTCAGCGACGAGGCGTCGCGATTCGCCCAGCTCACGGTGAGCATCGCCTATTTCCTGACCGTGCTGTTCCTCGAGCCCTTCTACGTCGCCGCCGGCTTCGGCATGTACCTGAACCGTCGCGCCGAGCTCGAGGCCTGGGACATCGAGCAGGAGTTTCGCCGTGCGTTCGCCGACTGACCGGCGCCGTTCGCAAGGACTGCGTCCGCTGCTCGCGATCGCCGTGTTGTGGTTCGCGATTCCCGCGTTCGCGCAGGAGCCCGTCGCCCCGCCCGCACCGATACCCGACGGCGACGTCGAACGCGCGCTCGAGGACGTCAGGAAGGATCCGAATCTCTCCGCGGAACGCACGGTTCGCACGCTCGACTGGGATCCGGATCCCGAGGAGAAAAAGCAGCGCAGGAACACCGACTTGCCGGGTTGGCTCGAGTGGTTAGGCGACCTGTTCATGTGGATCGGGCAGGCATCACGCGTGCTCATGTGGATCCTGATCGCGGTCCTCGTCGGGCTGCTCGCGACCTTTCTCTTCCGGATCTTCGCGAGCGGCCGTGACGGACTTGGCCGCGGCACCCGGTTCGTGGCGCCGACTCACGTACAGGATCTCGACATACGGCCGGAGAGTCTGCCGCCCGACATCGGCGCGACGGCGCGCGAATTGTGGGACCGCGGCGAGCATCGCGCCGCGCTCGCGTTGCTGTATCGCGGAATGCTGTCGCGTCTTGCGCACGTCCACGAAGTCCCGATCCGTGATTCGAGCACCGAAGGCGATTGCCTGACCCTCGCAGCGCGCAAGCTCGATGCCACCCGCGTCGCTTTTGCAACCCACCTCGTGCGCACCTGGCAACGCGCGATCTACGGCGGCATCCAGGCCGACGCGGCCGACGTATACGCGCTGTGCGCGGGATTCTCCCAGCACCTCGATTCGGCCGATTCGGTCGCGGCACCCGGATCGCATCCGGCGGAAGCCGCCGGATGAAAGGACGCATCGTCAAGATCCTGATCGCGCTGATCGTCATCGTGCCGCTCGTGGCGCTGGCGACGAAGCTGAAGTTCAAGGAGGAGAAGGTGCCGATGCCGCTCAAGGGCGAGGCGCTGACCAACCCGTACTACGCCGCGATCAAACTATCCGAGCGACTCGGCGCCGAAGCGCGCCGGGAACACATCTTCACGTCGCCCGATCCGGACGCGGTGATCGTGCTATCGAACTGGAACTGGACGCTGATCGACTCCCGCCGGCAGAGAATCCAGGAATGGGTCGAGGGCGGCGGCCGACTGGTCGTCGACGGTTCGTTCCTCGGCGACTTCGACCAGTTCGCGAAGTGGAGCGGCATCGACAAGCCGACGACCTACGATGACGACGATGAAGACGAAGGCGAGGATCTGGCCGAATCGCTGGGCGAGTCGGAGAAACCACTCCTGTCGGGCCTCTTCAAGCGCGAGTGCGACCGGCTCATCGAGGATGGCACCGGACGGGAATTCAAGGTCTGCAACGTCGATCATTCCCGCGCCCTCGAGACCAAGCGCAAGATTCTCTGGGCGCTGCGCGAGGGCGAATACATCCACGTGCTGCGCACGGCCGTCGGCCGCGGCAGCGTGACCGTCATCAACGCCCGGCCATTCCGTTATCGCGATCTGCTCGAAGGCGACAACGCCCGGCTGTTCGTGAGGGCGGCGCAGCTGGATCGCGGCGACACGGTGCTGTTCCTGAGCGAGGATGAACAGACGTCGATCCTCGAGCTGATCTGGCGTTACGGCGCGCCCGCCGTCCTGCTGCTGCTCGCGCTGATCGCGCTCGCGTTGTGGCGCGCCGTCGCGCGCTTCGGCCCGCTCACCGCGCCCACCGAAACCGCGCGGCGCTCGCTGGCCGAACAGATCCGCGGCACCGGCCAGTTCGCGTTGCGCCACGGCGGTGGAGTGGCGCTGCACTCCGCGATGGTGCGCGCGCTGCGCGATGCCGCGCTCCGCCACCTGCCCGCCTACGACCGCATGCCCAGCGACGAGCGCGTGTCGGCGGTCGCGAAGCTCAGCGGCATCCCCGCCGACGAGCTCGGTCCCGTACTCAACTTTTCCGGCGCGCGCAGCCCGCACGAGCTGCGCAACGCCATCGCGGTGCTCGAGACCGCACGACGTCGTTTACTGAAATACAAAAGGTCTCCGCATGGAAACTGAAACCGCCACGATCCAGAAAGCCGCCGACCTGCTCGGCAAACTACGCGCCAGCATCGGGGAAGCGATGGTCGGGCAACACCGCGTCATCGAGGAAGTCGTGCTCGCGCTGGTCGCGTCAGGACACGTGCTCATCGAAGGCGTGCCCGGTCTCGGCAAGACACTGCTGGTGCGCGCGATGTCGCAGGCATTGCAGCTCACCAATGGCCGCGTGCAGTTCACGCCCGACATGATGCCCTCGGACATCACCGGCCACGCGGTGCTCGATCCGAAGACCATGGAGATGCGCGTCGTGCGCGGACCCGTGTTCACACACCTGCTGCTGGCCGACGAAATCAACCGCGCGCCCGCGAAGACGCAGAGCGCGCTGCTCGAGGTGATGCAGGAGTTCCAGGTCACGCTCGAAGGCCAGACGCATGCGCTGCCGAAGCCCTTCATGGTGCTCGCCACCCAGAACCCCGTGGAGACCGAGGGCACCTATCCACTGCCCGAGGCGCAGCTCGACCGCTTCCTGTTCAAGATCGAGATCGGTTATCCCTCGCTCGAAGACGAGGTGGGCGTCGTGATCCGCGCGACCGCCGACCAGCCCGGCGACCAACTACCGCTGTCGAAGGTCGTGCCGGTGCTCAACGAACGCGCGGTCACGAGCCTGCAGCTCATCGCGGCGCGCCAGCGCGTGGACCAGCAGGTCGTCGACTACGCGGTGAGGATCGCGCGCGCCACGCGCGAATGGGCCGGCCTCGCGCAGGGCGCGGGCTCGCGCGGTCCGCTGGCGCTGGTGCGCGGCGCGCGCGCGGTCGCGCTGCTCGAGGGACGCAACTTCGTGATCCCGGACGACGTCAAGCGCATCGCCATCCCCGCGCTGCGCCATCGCATCGCGCTGGCGCCGGACGCACTGCTCGAGGGCCGCAAGCCCGACGAACTGGTCGCCGCGATCATCGACAGCGTGGCCGCGCCGCGCGTCTGATGCGACTCGCGTTCATACCGAGCAGGCTTTGCGTCACGCTGCTGGCGGTCGGCGCGGCGGCGGCCATTGCCGCATTGTCGTTCGGCGTGCCGCGCGCCCCGGTCGCTCTCGCGTCGGGCGCGTATGCGCTCGCGCTCGCCGCGCTCACCGCGATCGACTTCTTCGTTTCGCGCCGTGCGTGGGCGCACTCCGAGGTGCGACTGACGCGGAGACTGCCGTCGGCATTCGCGATCGGGGTGAAGCGACCGGTCCACGTTCAGCTCGAAACGGGCGGTCGCCACGAGTGGCGCTGCGAGCTGTTCGACCATTGCGATCCGAGCCTCGAGGCGACCGGCCTGCCCGCGAAGATCACGCTGTATCCGAAGAAGCGCACCGAGGTCACCTACGAAGTCCTGCCGACCCGGCGCGGCGACATCGACTTCGCGCCCGCGGACCTGCGCGTGCGCTCGCGGCTGGGTCTGTGCGACCTGCTCGAGCGACTCGGCGACGTCGATGCGCGCCGCGCCTATCCGGACTTCGCGCAGGTCGCGCGTTACGCCTGGCTCGCGGGCGACCGCCGCCTGCAGGAAATCGGCATCAAGACCTATCAGCAGCGCGGCGAAGGCACCGACTTCAAGCAACTCGCGGAGTACCGCTACGGCGATCCGGTGCGGCACATCGACTGGAAGGCGACGCTGCGCCAGAACAAGCCGATCCTGCGCGAGTTCCAGGACGAGCGCGACCAGTGCGTCATGTTGCTCGTCGACTGCGGACGCCGCATGCGCGCGTACGACGTCGAGCAGGGCGTGAGGAGCGGCCACTTCGACCAGGTCCTGAACGCGGTGATGCTGCTGTCCTACGTGGCGCTCAAGCAGGGCGACGCCGTCGGCGCCCTCACCTTCGGCACGCCGCCCGAGGACTCGCGGGTTTTCGCGCCGCGCAAGGGCGCGCATGCGCTGAACTCGCTCATGGGCGAGTTGTACTCCGTGCAGCCCAGCGCGACGCATTCCGACTATCTATCCGTCGCGCAGAACCTGCTGCTGCGCCATCACAAGCGCTCGCTCGTGATCGTGATCACCAATTTCCGCGACGAGGATTCGAGCGAGCTCGCCCAGGCGCTGCGCCTGCTGCGCACGCGCCACCTGGTGTTGCTCGCATCGCTGCGCGAGCGCGTGGTCGGCGAGCTGATGTCGCAGACCATCTCGTCGGCCGACGCCGCGCTCGACGTCGGCAGCGCGCATCTCTACGAACAGGCGCGCCGCGACGCCTTCAACCGGCTGGCCGCGCGCGATGCGCTGATGGTGGATGCCGAACCGCAGAATCTCGGCATCGAACTCGTCAACCGTTACAACGCGGTCAAACGCGCCGGCCTGCTCTGACGCAGCCGTTCGAGCCGCGCGTGCAGGTGCTCGGTGAAGAAGCCATGCATGAGGAATCGCTGCGCGAGGTTGCCGGGGCCCACTGGATAGAGCGGGTACTTGTTGTACGCGAACTCCGCCAGTGAAGGATCGCCGACGATGCGACCGATGCGCAGTGCGATCGACTGGTCGAGATTGAAGCCGTTGATCGAGTCGCGGTATTCCTCGGCCGTCAGCAGCAGGCAGAAGAGGCACATGAACAACGCATGTGACGTCTCGAAATCCAGGCGCTGCGTGAAACGCCGTGGCATGTCCTCGAGCCGCAGCGTGATCGGTCGCCAGTTCGACCAGTCGAGGTCCTCGGGCCGCCGCGCCGCCGTTTCCGCATCCCAGGGACCGAGCTCGCCGAACATGCGGAAGAGTTCCTGGTCGTGGTCGACGAAGGTCTGCCCCATGAGGTCGTCTATCTTCTGGGGATAGAGCGCGAGCGGCGCGACGTGCCGCGCATTCGAGTTGTCGCGCAGGAAGTTCAGCAGGTTCGATTCGGTGGCGAAGTGCCGCAGGATGAGCAGGTTCGCCTCGGGACTCACGAAATTCCGGCTGAACCAGCATATGGTCCATTGAAGCAGCCGGTGCGCGCGGAATTGCGGCAACGGCAGGCGTTTCAGGAACCAGGTGACGTGCAGCAGGAGCGCGAACAGCAGCTGCAGCACGGGCCGGACGATCCAGCGCAGCGGGTTGTGGATGTCCTTCAGCCACAGGTCCACCGCCTCGCGGTCGATCGGCAGCGACGTATCGACGCGCGCCGCGCGCATGAACGGGCTCAGCTTCTTCTCGAACTCCGCTTCAGGGCTCATCGATTTCCTCGAGCTGCCACGCGTACATCCGGCCGACGACCCTTGCGGTCATCACGACGTCATCCGCCCTCGACCCGGTCGTGCAGATGCGATCGACCAGCGCGTAAAGCTTGTTCATGTGTGCATCGTCATTGCCGCCGTGATATCGCAGGAATCGCGTGCACTCGGGGCCGCACCCCGTGAGCGACTCGATGCGTTCCGCCCAATTCGTGGCCATCTTCTCGCCCAGGCCCTCGATGATCCACATCGCGCCCAGGAGCGCTCCGGGGTTCGGCTCGCCCGACTTGTACATGAGGAACGCGTGCAAAGCCTCGGAGCCCGGGTTCTTCGCGCGCGCGCGGATCGTCGCCAGGTCTCCGCCCAGCGCGACGTAATCGCGCTCCAGCACTTCGTAGTCGCGATGTTCGTCGTGCGCGTGACCGAGCACGATCGAGCGGATGTCGGCATGGTCGCGATCGAAACTCGATGCGCAACGGCTGATCCAGCGGGATCCTTCGACGACCTGCGGGCGAAGGTTCAGCAGCAGGTTGCGGTAGTCCTCGCGCGAGAACGTGCCGAGATCCAGCCGGCGGACGATCGGCACGGCGGAGAGCCGCCGCTCGAAGTTGAACCACTCGCGCATGAGCCGGCGCAGCGTTTCCTGTCCGAGTTCCGTGAGCGCTTCGGGGCGTTCGATTTCGACGGCGGCCATCTCACTCCTCCACGACGGTCAATTGCATGTAGGCCGTGTTGAAGCGGCCGCTCTCGGGGACCATGCACAGGATCTTCGCGCCCGGCGCCGGACGCACCTCGCGCATGAACTCGTCGAGCATGATCAGGATCGACGCGGCGCCCGTGTTGCCACGCGTGTAAAGATTCGTGTACCACTTTTCCTGCGGTATGCCGGCGCCTGCCATGTCGAGCATGTCCGCGATCTTTCCGCGGAAATGATGCGAGGAATAGTGGCACAGCAGGTGATCGATCCCGCTCACGTCGAGCGTGCCTTCCTCGATCAGCCGCAACGCGCCATCGACGCCGAGTTTCACGATGTGCTCGAGCAGGCGGACATCCTGGCGGATGAGCAAGGCGCCCGCCGCCTCCGCTTCGGCGTAGGTCGCGAAGTCCTGCCACGTCCGCTTGTCCGTGGCATCGGTGGGCGCGCCGATCCCCATGCACACGGGCAATGCGTCCGCGTGCGAGAAGCCGCGCATCCAGTCGACGCGCAGGCAACGGCCACGGGGCGCGCCTTCGATCAGCACGGCACCCGCGCCGTCCGACAACATCCAGCGCAGGAATTCGGAGTTGAAGTCGATTGCGTCCTCGCCGCCCGCGGCTTCGTAACGGGTGTTCTTGAAGAGCCGCGACGCGAGCTCGCTCACGACGACCAGCGCCGCGCGGTGTTCGCCGAGCTTCAGCGAATTGACCGCGACCTTCACGGCCATGGCGCTGCTCGAGCAGATGCCGTGCGCGGTGAACAGTTCGGCTCCGGGGATGCCGAGACCCGCCTGGACCATGCTGCCGAATCCCGGAATGACCATGTCGCCCTGCGTCGTCGCGCAGCTCAGCAGGCCGATCGAACGCGCCGGCACGGGCGAGCCATCGAGGCAGTTGTTCGCCGCGGCCACGGCCATGTCCAGGTTCGAATGCGTCGTGCGATGCCCGCGATCGATCGCATAGTGACGCGTCAGGATGCCGTTGGCTTTCAGGATGCGCGCCTTGAGCCTGCTGGGCTTGCCCGCGACCAGGCCCAGGATGCCTTCCATCTCGTCGTTGGTGATGGCCGGCCCCGGCAGGAACGCCCCCGTGCTCGTGATGTAGGCGTTCATGCGACGCGCCGCGACGCCCGCCAATGGCGCAGACAGCGGATGTTTTCCTCGATGTACGGGAACACACACAACATTCCCATGAAGGAGAGATACGCCGGTAGATAGGAATTGCCGCCCGGCCGCGCCGCCAGCGGGCGCAACCCGAATTGCCCGTCCCAGTCGAACGTCACCAGTTTCACGACCACCTCCCAGTTGAGCACCCCGATCAGCATGAGCAGGTACAGCGGCACGGTGGCCATGTAGTTGTGTACGTGCACTTCCCAGATCGAGATGTGACGCCGCGGGGTCGCGTAGTGCACGTCCCAGTGCGCGACGAACTCGTGCGCCACCCACATGACGATGCACACCAGCAGGATCAGCACGTTGACCTCGAACAGGAGGCACAGGACGATCGGAATGCCGAGCTGGATTCCCATGAGGGAATGCATGAGGGACTCCTTGAGTCCCGAAGTGGCCTCCACCTTCGTCGCGCGGTGGCAGCACCAGTCGATGAATCCGGAGATCCCCCACAGCGGGAGCAGCCCGTAGAGGATGAGGTTCGTCAGGAGACGATTCGTATCGTCCATGTCGCCAGACTGAGGTTAGGCATGATCGCCGTCAAAATATCGTTCCCGCCGGGCGTGCCGTGATCCCGTGGGTATGGTGTAGTTATACCGATATCTGGAGCGAGTCGAATGGGCACTTCTATCATTATCGATGCAATCAAGCGCAGATTGAAAGCGCAGGGAATCACATACCAGGCGCTGGCCAGGCATCTGCGCGTGAGCGAACCGACCGTCAAGCGCGACCTGACCCGCGGCGACTTTTCACTCAGCCGGCTCGACGAAATCTGTGACGTGCTCGGTGTCACGATCGCGGACCTCGCGAACGAGGAGCCACCGCGCGCGCAACGCATCACGCGCTTCACCGACCAGCAGGAGCGCGCGCTCGTCGCCGATCCGAAACTGGTGCTGCTCACCTATCTGCTCGTCAATCGCTGGCCGCTCGAGGAGATCACCCGCGCACTCGTGCTCGGCGAGAACGACGTCGTGGCGCTGCTGCTCCGCCTCGATGAAGTCGGCATCGTGAAATACCGCCCGCCACGCGGCGTGCAGTTGCTCACCGCCCGGAACTTCGCCTGGCGCAAGGACGGTCCCCTACACGAGTTCTTCCTGCAGCGAGTGGTGCCGGACTATTTCCGCGCGCGCTTCGATGACGCGGGCGACGAGTTCTTCTTCGTGGCGGGGTCGCTGTCGCAGGCCTCGCGCGCGCGCTTCAAGTCCGCGCTCAACCGGCTCACCGCGGAATTCGAGGAGCTCGCTCGCCAGGACGCGCGCCTTCCCGTCAGCGAGCGCCATGGATGCTCGGCAATCCTCGCGCTGCGCGACTGGCGCTTCTCCGAATTCGCGCGATACCGGCGCCCGCGGGGGCGCTGACGGAACGCTGGTGCGGATCGGAGAACCTGGATCACGGGCTCCTTGTTCGTCGGTGAGCGGGGATGCCTCGCGGGGACCTGAGGCTGCTGGACTCGTTCCAGCAAAACCGTAGGGATGTTAGGCCTCGGTCCGCGCCGAGGAACAATGTTCCGGAGTCCGTTACGCCTTTGGATTGGGAATCAAACCAATCTTCAAGGAGTAATCGTCATGTTGTCTCACAAGTCTCTCGTGTCCTGCGCCACCCTTGCCCTGCTGTGTTCCTTTTCGGCGACGAATCTCGCGATCGCGGACACCGCCGCCGATCCCCAGGTCGAGTCCTGCGCGACCCAGGGCGGCGCAGTCGTTCGCTACATCGGACACCCGGCCCGTTCCTTCAAGTACCCGCGCCGCATCAAGGCGGCCTCGGAGTGCGCGGCCGTCCGCGAAAGCGCACCCAAGGCGATGATGTTAGCCAGCTTTCTCGACGCGCCCGGTGGCAAGGCGCTGGTCGAAGGCCACACCGAAAAGGCCAGCCGCCAGATCGGCGATCGCGTCGACTCGGCGCGCGAAAAGACGAACCTCTGCGTGCTGCGCACACTCGAGCGCAACTTCGCGGACGCGCGTGGCGCGTGCGACTCGGCCGTGGAAGCGGCGAAGCGCTCCCGGTCGTTCGCCAAGCGCTGGGACCGCACGAAAATGCGGCATGCGAATGAGGTCGCCACGGTGGCGCTGTCGAACCGGGCGGTGATGAACTGGCTGGCCGGCGATACCGGAGCGGCGTACGCGGATCTCGCGAACGCCCGTGCGATCGACCCGAAGGCCGAGTACGTCACCCGCAACTTCGGCGTCGCGGTGCGCGTGCCCGCGCAGGTGCAACTGCCCGTCGATCCCTACCTGATCGGCTAACAGGGTACCGGCGCTGCCAACCCGCAATGTGGGCGGGCCGGTCGAAATACCGGCCCGCCTGCCCTTTCGAAGGGCCCTGCAAGGCCTATCTGTCCCACCCGCGGGCGCATGCAGTAGGATCGCGCCCCGAAACGCGTGGTGGCCACCGCACGGATCGCCGGAGAAGTCCATTGCACGCCGATGCAGCATCCCGACTTGGCCGAGTTTTCGTCGGCCGTTCACGCGAACGCGCGGCCCTGGCCAGCGCGCTCGAAGCCGCGCACGGCGGCCGCGGCACGTTGTGCCTCGTGAGCGGCGAGCCGGGCATCGGCAAGAGCCGGCTGCTCGCGGAATTCGCCACTCTCGAGCCGCAATCCGCGGTTTGCATTCACTGGGGATTCGCATGGGAGGCCGGCGGAGCGCCTGCCTACTGGACGTGGATTCAGGTGCTGCGCTCCATCCTGTCGCACGACTGCGGACGTGCGGCGCTCGAACATCAGCCACATCTCGCCGCGCCGATCGGCGAACTCGTACCCGAACTACTGCCCGATGCCGCCGGACGCGGAGCGCAACTCGAACCCGAACAGGCGCGCTTTAGGCTCATGGATGCCGTTTCGAGCCTGCTGGTGTCGGCCGCCTCGCATTCGCCGCTGGTGCTCGTGCTCGAAGACCTGCACGCGACCGACGCCGATTCGCTCGCGCTGCTCGAATTCGCGATGCGCCAGCTGCACGCCTCGCGCGCGCTCGTCATCGGCACTTTTCGCGATGCGGAAATCCAGCGTCCGCGCATCGGCAACATCATCACGCGCCTTCGGCGCGGCGCCATCCAGCTCGGCCTGCGGCGTCTCGATCGCGATGAGATCCGCGAATACGTGGCGGCCACGACCAACAACCGCCCGCTCGAGCAGCAGGTTACCGAGTACGCGACGCTCACCGAGGGGCACCCTCTCTACCTCGCCGAGGTGGTTGAGCTTTGTCAGGCGCGCGGCAATCTGCGCCACGCGCCCGCGAGCATGCGCATGGCCATCCTCGAACGCGCCGCCGACCTGCCGACGGAGACGCGCGAACTTCTGGGAATGGCCTCGGTGCTGGGTCGCAGCTTCCATCCCACCGTACTCGCGGAAACCATCGGCTGCGGCGCCTCCGAACTGCAGCAACGCCTGCAGCCCGCACTCGACTCGCATCTGCTCGAACTGGAATCGTCGGGCGACCTGCGTTTCGAGCACATGCTGGTGCGCGAGGCATTTCACGAGTCGCTGTCGCCCGCGGAACGACGCGCTCTTCACCAACGCGAAGCACAACGCATGCAGTCGCGCGCGGATCCACACGTCGTGCTGCCGTGGGCCGCGCTGGCGCAGCACCTCGAGGAATCGGGCGACGACGCGCGCGAGCAGTCCGTGGCGGCGTGGCGCCGCGCCGCGCAGGAAGCCGAGAGCCGCCACGCATTCGACGACGCGGCGGTCTGCCTGAGCCGGGCGCTCGCAGCGCTCGGAAACCAGAAAGATCACCCATCGCTCGGCAGGTTGCTGCTCGAACTCGCGGCGGTGCAGATCCGCGCCGGCGATCTCGACGCCGGGCGCCGCAACAGCACCGAGGCGTTCCACATCGGCGAGGCGCGCAACGATGTCGAACTACTCGCGGACGCCGCGCTCACGTACGGCAACATCTTCACGTTCGGCAAGGTCGATCCCCGGCTCGTGAACCTGCTGCGCACCGCGCTCGGGCACATGCCGGAGAGCGACACGGACCGGCGCGCTCGCCTGCTGGCGCGTCTCGCCGGCGCGATGCAACCCGCGGCGGACCCGGCCGAGCCGGCCGCGCTCGCGCGTGAATCGATCCGGATCGCGCGATCGAATGGCGACGAGCGCACGCTGCTCAGGACTCTGCGCAGCGCGATTTCGGCGCTGATGGACCTCGGCGATCCGGTCGAGCGGCTCGCGCTCAACCAGGAGTACGTACGTCTCGCGCGCCAGCTCGGCGACGTGACCGAGTGCATGCGCGGTTACATGCGATCCGCCGTCGACGCGATGGAACTGGCGGACGCCGCGATCCTCGACGAAGCCATCGAGCAATGCGAATCGGTCGCGGGGCAACTGCGGCTGCCTCACTACCAGTGGACCGCGGCCGCGCTCGTCGCGATGCGCGCCACGACCCGAGGAGAGTTCGCGAAGGCCGAGGCCGCGCTGGCCCAGGCGCGTCACTTCGCCGAACGCGCGCAGGACACGAACGCGAGTTTCACGCTGCTCGTGCAGCAGTTCGAGCTGGCGGCCATCACCGGCGACCAGGTCAGGCTCGCCGACCTGTTCGCGCAGCTCGAGCGCCAGTGCGCCAACCTTCCGCAGGCGGAGCTGTATCTCAAGCCCAACCTGCTCGCGACCGGCGTGACCTCGCTCGGACGCGCGCCGGATCGCACCGCCATCGACGAGACGTTCCTGAGGAACATCATCCGCTTCTCTGACATGGGCGCCCTGTCCAGCGTCGGCGAATACCTCGCGGCGGTGCGCGACGAGCGGCTCGCGCGCATCGCGTACGAATCCATCGCACCGTACCGCGAGCGCTGCGGCCACTGGGGACTGATGGGTCTGCGCTGGATGGGCCCGATCGCACGCGGCCTGGGACATCTCGCGGCTTACGTCGATTCCATGCGCGTTGCGCACGAGCACTTCGAGGCCGCGCTGCAGATCGCGCGCCGCATGAATGCGCGCCCGTGGATCGCGCGCATCTCGGTCGAATGGGTGGAGGTGGCGCGCCAGGCGGGAGAGGACGCGCCCCGCTTCGCCCAACTACTCGGCGAGGCGCGCACCATCGCCTCGGAACTCGGCCTGCACTCGCTCGAAGAGCGGATTCGCGCTTGCGAGAGTCCCGCCGTGCGCGGCACTCCGGCCCGCAAGCCGGATGAAACCGCGATCCCCGCGGCGGGTTCGCCGGTCGTGGAATATTTCCGCCTGGCGCGCGACGGCGAAATGTGGGTATGCGCCTGCGAGGGCCGCGAGTTCCGGCTGCGCGACAGCCGCGGAATGCAGATGCTCGCGCAGCTCACTTCCATGCCCGGCCGCGAAATCCACGTGCTCGACCTCATGGGGCCTTCGCCCGAAGGCGAGGTCGTCGACGCCGGCGACTGCGGAGAAGTGCTCGACGACCGCGCGCGGCGCGACTATCGGCAGCGCCTGGAATCGCTGCGCGCCGACATCGAGGAGGCCGAGAGCCGCAACGACGTGGCCGCCGCCGAGGCGGCCCGCGAAGAGTTCGAACTGCTGAGCGCGGAGCTCGCGCGCGCCTTCGGCCTCAATGGGCGCGCGCGCCGCGCCGGCTCGAACGTCGAGCGCGCACGCGTCAACGTGCAGCGGCGGCTCAAACATGCGGTGGACCGCATCAGCCGGGAATGTCCCGCGGCCGGCCGCCACCTCGAATGGGCGGTGCACACGGGCTCGTTCTGCAGCTACCAGCCCCACTGAGGGGGCGCCCATGGGACAGGGGAACAATGTTCCTCGCTCCGTCACGCCTGATAGGCAAGGAATGACACTGGAGCCTCACATGAAACTCGTTGATCGATACGGCAATACCGTTTCCGCCGGCAATCGCACGGCGTTGGACTTGTACGACCGGGCGGTCTCGCAACTCGCCATCTACAGGACGGATCCCATGGCGACCATCGACGAGGCCCTGAGCATCGACCCAGGCTTCGTCATGGGGCATTGCTTCAAGGCTGGGCTGCTCACCACCACCAGTGAAGAGGGTTGCCAGGCCGGCATCGCCGGGACTCTCGATGCCGCCGACCGGCACATCGGTCATGCCCTCGAACGTGAGCGCATGCATCTCGGGGCGGCGCGCGCCTGGCTGAACCGCGACTTCGCCGGTGCGGCCAAGCTCTACGGCGACATCTGCGCCGAACATCCGCGCGACCTCCTCGCGCTGCAGTTCGCCCACCTGCTCGACTTCCTGCTCGGCAACTCGACGATGCTGCGCGATCGCCCGGCGCAGGTGCTGCATGCATGGAACGATCTCGACGCGCAACGCGGCCAGATCCTCGGCATGTATGCGTTCGGCCTCGAGGAATGCGGCGCGTACGACGACGCCGAGGCACTCGGTCGACGCGCGGTCGATCTCAATCCCGCGGACGTGTGGGCGGTTCACTCGGTCGCGCACGTGTACGAAATGCGCGGGCAGGCGCGCGCGGGCATCGACTGGATCAGGAACACGTCGTTCGGCTGGAGCGAGCACAACTTCTTCGCCTTCCACAACTTCTGGCACCTCGCGCTTTATCACGTCGACAACTGCGACTACGTGTCGGCTCTCGACGTGTACGACGCGCACGTGCGCCCCGTGCCGACCCGCGTCGCGGGCGAGATGGTGGATGCGTCGGCGATGTTGTGGCGGCTGCGGCTGCGCGGCGTCGATGTCGGCGATCGCTGGAACGAGCTGGCCGCGAACTGGGAAGCGCTCGGTGACGAAGGCTACTACGCCTTCAATGACGTGCACGCGCTCATGGCCTTCCTGGCCACCGGCAACGATCGCCAGGTCGCGCGCATCGTCGCGGCGCTCGAATCGGCGGCGCAACGCTCCGATACGAACGGCATGATGAGCCGTGAAGTGGGACTGCCCATGGCGCGCGCACTGTGCGCGTTCGAGGGACGCGACTTCGAGGTCGCGATCGACGAGTTGCAGCGCATCCGTGCGCACGCGAATCGCTTCGGCGGCAGTCACGCGCAACGCGACCTGTTGCACCTCACGGTCACGGAGGCCGCGCTGCGCGCCGGCCGGCGCTCGCTCGCGAGGGCGCTGGTCGAAGAACGCCTGTCACGCAAGCCGCGCAACGACTTCAACATGGCGCTGCTGACGCGCGCGCGCGGACTCGCCGCGGAAGACCAGATGCGAGTGTCGTGACGAAACGTTGGTTCAGTGATGCGGCTGGGCCGCATCGCCCAGGGCATCGCGAACGTGACTCGCCGGCACCGGACGTACGGACATGTCGATGCCGGCTTCGTGCGCCATCTCGCCGATCAGCGCCGCGGAGCGCACGCCTAGTTTCATCGTGATCGCCGTGCGATGCAGTTTCACGGTGCGCTCGTGGATCCCGAGCCGCGCGGCGATCTGCTTGTTCATGCTGCCGCCCAGCACGTAGCGCAGCACCTCGTCCTCGCGTGGCGTCAGGCGCGCGAATCGGCGCCGCAGCTCCGCGGCATGTTGACGCGCCTCGTGCGCGTCCCGGTCGTTCGCGAGCGCGTTGCGGATCGCCTCGATCAGCACATCGCCGGGCGCGCTCTTCTCGAGGAAGTCCACGGCGCCGTCGCGCATCGCGTGCACCGTGCTCGGAATGTCGGGACGCCCGGTGAGGAACACGATCGGCAGAACGACACCCGCCTGGGAAAGCTCGGCCTGCAACTCGAGCCCGCTCATGCCCGGCATGAACAGGTCCGTCACGATGCAGCCGCGATCGTCCGGCGCGATGCAGTCGAGCAGTAGTTTGGCCGCGTGGAACGTGCAGACCGGGATGCCGGCGGCACGCAACATGCGCGACTGCGCCAGCAGGAACGACGGATCGTCATCGACCAGGAATACCGTTGCCGAACTCATGCCGCCCCCGCCGCGGGAATCGTGAAGCGGAACGTCGCGCCGCCTCCCGGATTGTTCTCGGCCCAGAAGCGGCCCCCATGAGCCTCGACAATGGTGCGTGAGACCGCGAGACCCATGCCCATGCCGTGCGACTTCGTCGTGAAAAACGGTTCGAACAGCCGCGACAGCGTGAGCGGCGAGATGCCGGCGCCGGTATCGATGACCGCGAGTTCGACCGCACGTTCGGAACCGGGGCGCGCAGCGACGCGCACGATGCCGGGCGACCGCCCGGCCGCCTCGGCGATGGAATCCATCCCGTTGATGATGAGGTTGATGAGCACTTGCGAGAGGTGCACACGATCGCCCGAGACCGGCGGCAGTCCGGATTCCACCTCGCACTCGATGGTGACGCGTTTCGCCACGGCGTCGGGACGCACGAGCGTGCTCACGTCGCGCACCAGCCCGTCGACCGATATGGACTCGAAATCGAGATGCCGGCGCTTGAGCAGGTTCTTCATGCGCGCGATCACCTCCGCCGCGCGGCGATCGTCGCCGTGGATGTCCTTCACGATGGCGCGCAGCTCCTCGAGATCGGGTGTGTCGCTCCGGAGCATCATCTCGGCCGCCTCGGAGTTGCGCAGGATGGCGGCGAGCGGCTGACTGATCTCGTGCGCGAGCGCCGATGCGAGCTGGCCGAGCATCGACACGCGTCCCGCGTGCGCGAGATTGCTGCGCAGCTCGCGCGATTCCTCCTGCGCGGTCCTGAGCGTGGTCACGTCGCGCAATACGCCGCGCAGGAGCAGCGGACGACCCGCCGCATCGCGATCGAGTCGGCCACGCGCGGCGACCCAGCGTACGACGTCGCCGGGAAGGCACACGCGGTGCTCGATCTCGTAGTCGCGTCCCTGCTCCAGCAGGTCGTCGATCGCGCCGCGGACTCGTTCGGCGTCGTCGGGATGCACGCGATCGCCCAGTCGCGCCGCCTCATGTGCGTTGCGCTCGTCGTCGATGCCGAACAGGAGCCGCGCCTTCGCGGTGGTCCACAGGCGATTCGCGCGGATGTCCCACGACCAGAGTCCGAGGCCACCCGCGCTGGCGGCCAGCTCCAGGCGCCGTTCACTCTCGGCCAGCTCTCGCGCCAGCCGCGGCGCGCGGATGATGTCGCGGCTCAGCTCGAAGGCCATTGCGCACAGCGTCAGCGCGAACGGCAGCGCGATCATGATCGGGATCCGCAGATGCCCCCAGATCATCAGCTGCGTGAGTCCGATGGAAAGCATCACGAACGAGAGCAGGCTGCCGCCGACCACGGCCGCGCGACGGCGCGAATCCCGGTCGCCGCGGCGCCACAGCGCGGCCGTCGCGTCGATCACGAACGCGGTGAACAGCAGGTTGGCGAGCACGGGCAGCCATTGCAATGAACGGGTGACGGCATCTCCGACCACCGCGATCGTTTCTCCCATGAACTGGACTTGCGCGATGCTGTCGACCCGCTCGAAATTGAAATTCGGCTCCATCGCGAAGTTCATGAAGAGAATGATCGTACGCAGCACGATGATGACGCCCGCGAGCCACGCGCGCCCGGTGCCGAAATACACGAGGACGAAGACGACCTGGCCGACGATGGTGCAATAGATAGGGACGTGGCACCAGCGTACCCACCAGGCCCATTCTTCCGCGGAGCGGGCATACATCGAGCCCAGCTCCGTCGGAACGATCGCCGCGATCGAGAACGCGAGGAACGCGAAGCACAGATTCCCCTGTGAGCGCCGGTCCATGGTCCAGGCGAACAGGTGCACCAACCCGAGCAGCAGCGCGGCGGCGGCTGCCATCGACCAGAGAACCGTCACGTAGCTCATATCCCTCGCGCGGACTTCCCGCCGTCCGATACGGATGGGAGTGCGCGATTACATCGGCTCCAACGTGCCGCGGTAAATAGAGCTTGTGGCCAATGGCGTGTTGCGCGGGCGCCTATCTTCTCCGCCTGGCGCAACAGGGCTAACCCTTGAGGGTGCGCTTCGGATCACGCCATGGCGCGCCGGATCGCCGCGACGATCTCCGTCGCGGAGTCCGTCTTGCGGAAGAATCCCGCGCAACCGGCGCGCATTGCTTCCGCCCTTGCCGACGGATCGTCGAACGCCGTGATGTAGATGACCGGCACTCGTGAGCCGTTCGCGACGAGCTTCTGGTGCAGTTCGATGCCCGTCATGGCCTTGAGCCTGATGTCGACGAGCAGGCAATCGAAGTGCGGGAGCAAGGGATCCGCGAGGAAATCCTCGGCGGACGCGAACGCGATCGGGTGGAAGCCGGCTTGTTGCAGCAACCTGCCGAGCGAACGCCGGACGCTTTCGTCGTCGTCGACGAGCGCGATGTACTTGTGACGCGCCATGCGCGACCCCTACTCCGCCCGCCGCGCCTGGAGAAAGTATTTCGACATCTGCTGTCGGCTCCGGACTACGACGCGCTCACCGGCGCGATGACGGGGTTCTCGGGCTGACCTTCGAAGTGCGGCGTCATGATCTGCACGCCGGCCTCGGCGAACGTATCGAGGATCCGCGCGTTGAGCTCCGAACGCACCGCCAGCCGGTCCTCGGCGCGTTCGAGGTTCACGTCCAGTTGATAGGTGACCGAGAAATCCGAGAGCTCCCACTGCAGGACGCGCGGGGGAGGTTCGCGACGAACGCTCCGCGTCTGGGACGCGGCTCGCAACAACAGCTCGTTGACCTGCCGCCAGGGCACGTCATAGCCGATCGACAGCCTCACGCCGAACATCGCGCCGGCGCCCTCGCCCAGGCGCGTGTAGTTCACGAGCCTTCCCGCGGTGATGACGGAGTTCGGCACGACGATTTCCTCTCGTTTGATCGTGCGAAGCTTGACGGCGAGCGGGCCCATTTCCGTGACGACGCCCTCGGTCTCGCCGATCGCGACGAAGTCGCCGATGCGGAAGGAGCGCGAATAAAGAACCGCGAGACCGCTGATCCACTGGCTCACGAGCCCGGTCGATGCGAGCGACAACCCGACGCCGAACACCACGCTGAAGGCCTGGAAGATGTGGTTGTTGGCCCACGGCAGCAGTGGATAGGCGATCACGATTCCGAGAGCCCAGACGAACCAGACCGCGATGCGCCGCGTCGCGCGGGCCTGCTCCACCTGCAGCCAGCTCACGGTACGCACGCCCCGCTCCACTTCGGCCAGCAGGCGCGAGATCCACACGGCCACCGCGCGGGTCACGAGCAATACGGCGATCACGAGCGCCAGCGACGGCAACCAGCGGATCACGGAGAGAAAACCGGCGGCGAGGTTTTCTCGCAGATACGCTCCCAGCCGGTACCCGAGCGGCGCCGAGTACGGAAACTGCTGCAGGACGAAGACGACCAATAGATAGACGATGGCGACGATGATGCCCCAGCCGACGACGCGCAGCAGCGCGCGCTCGAGTGTCGCGAGCGTCGGAACGATGTCGACGCCCGCGACGACGAGATTCAGCTTCTTGAGGAAGGAGTCGAGCCTGCGGACCCCGCCCTCCTGGAGCTTGCGGACCAGCCAGCTGATCGCGATGACGGCCAATGTCGCGAGCACCGAGAAGCCGATGCCGCGGAACATCACCGACGGATTGCGCTGCTCGGCCTGCGCCATGAGCGCGGCGCGCAACTCGCCCTCCGCGCGCCGGACCAGCTGCTCGAGCGTGAGGCCGGACTCGGGATCGACGTCGCCCTGCACGATGCCGAACACGGCCTGGCTACCGACCGAGACGATCCATCCGTGATCGCGTCCGACCGTCGCCTCGGCCGCCGTCACCGGCTGCACGCGTTCGTGATCGGCGAGCGCGGCCAGGCGCCGTTGCGCGTTCGCGAGTCGCTGAGCGGGTCCGTTGCCGCCGACCACCGCGCGAAACGTCACGATGTGACGATTCCACAGCGTGAGCGTCTCGGGGTCCGGGCCCACCGCCGCCCCGGCCGTGTTCAGCCACGCGAGCACCAGCACCACGAAACACGTGCCGGCCCGTCGCCAGTGATGTGCCTCGATGCCGCCGCTCCCGCTACTTCTTTCTCCCCACCTGAGGCGCATATGGGTTCCCACCAAGCGTGTTCGAGATGTCCGCGATCGCGTTCTGCGCACGCACGCTGTTGCCGGCCTCGTCGAGCGGCGGAGAGACCACCGCGATGCCGAACTTGCCGGGCGACACCGCGATGATGCCGCCGCCGACTCCGCTCTTGGCCGGCAGCCCCGTGCGATACAGCCACTTGCCCGAGTCGTCGTACAGTCCCGCGGTCGCCATGACCGCGAGTACCTTCGGGACGTTCTCGGCTTTCATGACTTGTTTGCCGGTCACGGGATTCTTGCCGGCGTTGGCGAGTGTCGCGGCCATCACCGCGAGATCCTTCGCGTTCACGCTGATCGCGCATTGCTCGGTGTAGACGTCGGTCGCGCGCGCCGGATCGGACTTGATGAACTCGTACGCGTACATCAACTGACCTATCGCCTGGTTGCGCTGGTTGGTCGCCGCCTCGGACTTGAAGACTTCTTCATCGACGGTGAGCGGACGCCCGGCGAACTGCGAATGGAAGTCGAGGATCTTCTTCCAGATCTCGGCGCGGTCGTTGCCATGGACCATGCTGGTCGTGGTGATCGCACCGGGATTCACGAGGGGATTGATCTCCGGACCGCCGAGCGCCTTCTGCGCGAACTCCACTGAAACGATCGAGTTGAAACGCATGCCGGTTGCGTCCACGCCGATTGTCTTGAGGATCGCGTCCGGACCATCTTCTTCCATGACCTCGGCCATCGTGAACACCTTCGAGATCGACTGGATGGAGACCGGCGAATTGACGTCCCCCGCGGTGTACACCTTGCCTTCGGGCGTCACGAGCGCGATGCCGTAGATCTTCGAATCCACCTTGGCGAGCGCCGGAATGTAGTCCGCGTTCTTGCCCTCGGTGGAGTCCTTGTACTTCGCGTATGCCGCATCGAGCGCGGCCTGGATGTTGTCGGCCGCGGCGGCGTTCACGCTCGCGAACGAAATGACCAATGCCGCGAGAAGCGCGGCGGATTTGTGCGCAGCCATGTCAATCTCCTCCAAACGTCTTGCTGAAGTTGTACTTCGCCGAGAACTGGAATCGCAGGTCGTCCGAAGTGAATCCGTCGGCGAAGTTTTCGCGATCTCCCCATTGCACCTCGAAGCCGTACATCACGTTCTTCGTGGGATAGAACAGGATGTTCGCGAGCGCGTACTGGCCTTGCTTGAAGGCGCTCGGCGCCTGGCCGTCGGAGTTGTCGATGTCGAGCATCGAATAGCCGATGCTGCTGGATGCCTTTTCGCTCCAGTTGACGTCGATGAAGGCCACGACGCCCAACAGCGGCAGCGCCACGCCTTCGATCGGAGCCGTGGGATTGCCGGGATTGAGCTCGATGCCGATGTCCGCTGGCGCATCGTTCATGTAGTTCTGAATGCCCTCGCCGTAGACGACCTGAAGGCGCAGCGTCGACTTGCCGAACTTGAGGTTCGAACTCAGGTTCGCGCCCCAGCCGATCGTGTCGCCGGACAGGTCGACCAGGTCGGGGACGGTGTCCTCCCATTCGATGTAGCGCGCGATTCCGGCCAGTTCGACGTACCCCCACTCGCCTCCGTAGCGGTACTCGAAGGAGAAGTCCGGATAGGGGAAGTTGCCCTTCACGCCCTGTAGTTCGATGCGATCGGCGAAGTCGCCCTGGTCGGCGGAAGCACCGGGCCGCTCGAGCGCGAAAGTGAGCCGGGTGTCTCCCTTGATCGGCATCCAGCGGACCTGGACGTTGCGGAAGAAAACCATGCCGTTCGGCCCCCAGTACTCGATGGAGTTCGGGAAGACGTCGATGTCCATGAATGGGCTCCACGTCTGGCCCGCGCCGAAGGCGCCGAGCTCGCCATATGCGTGCCGCAGGCGGAACGTCGTCTGCCCGGCATCCACGCCGGTGCCGAACAGCTCGAACTCGAACTGCGTCTTGAGTTCACCGAGCGGGGTGTCGGTGCTCGACTTCACGCCGAGACGGCTCTGCCTCACCCCCGCGAACCAGTGACCGTCGACGCCGTATTCGTCTTCGAACGACGGAAGTTTCGTCGGGCGCAGCACGTCGAACCAGTTGGGATCGTTCTGCTTCGTCTGGTAACCCGTATCGAGCATGGCGAAGCCGTAGACCTCGAATGTCGAGCCGCCCTTGTCGTCGTCCTGCGCGAACGCGCAGACGGATATGGCAGCCGCGAGGAACGCAAAGGCAAGCACTCGCCAAAGTAGTTTGTTCATCGTCGTGACGTTCATGATGGACACCTCCTGTGTCACTGAGAATTGGCCTTCTCCCATGCGCGCACGCGCCGCCGGGCCTCGTCGAACAGGCGCTCGTAGTTTCCCTTGCGAAGTTTTTCGCTGGCCTCGGGCGTGAGCGCGGCGAACAGCGGCGCGTACGTGTCGTACACGGCGAGATAGCTCTTCTGGTCCTTCGGCGCGACTTCGTCGGTGCCGAACAGGAAACGATCGGGATGGGCATTGATCACGGCGGCGACGCGCGCGATCGACTCGGGCGACTCGACCACGTACTTGGCCGTCTCCGACCAGGACAGATCGATGAACACGTGCGCGAGCGCCGGATCGTCGAGCGCGCGGGCGATCATCCGCATCTGGTCGGCGACCGGCCGCACGATGCGGCCCACGCCGCAATGCGCCCAGATGATCTTCGTGCGCGGGTGGCGCTTGAACAGCGCGGAGAGTTGCTCGATGTCCCAGGGCTCCTGGCCGGGCTTCGGAAACGGCATGTCGACGTCGTTGTGCAGGATCACGACGAGGCCCGCTTCGCCGGCGAAGTCGAGAATGCGGTCCAGCGCGGGATTCGTGAGGCTTGCCGTGTCGCCGGCCACTTTCGAGGACACGAACTCCTTGTGGATCGTGAATTCGCCGATCCCCGAGAAGACGCCGGGGAACACCTTCAGTACGCGCTTGATGTGATCGGCCGCGTACATGTCGGCGGGATTGAATCCCGTGATCATCGGATCGAAGCGCGCGCGTTCCCCGGGCGGCAGCGACAGGTACGTCATCGCGATGTACGCGTCCGTGAACGAGTAGTAGTAGAGCGGCGAGTCGGTCTGCAGGTAGTAAGTCGGCGCGTAGTCGCCGGTATTGCCGTACGACCAGGTCTGCTGCAGCGGAATGCCGAACAAGGCGACGCGACCCACCTTGTCGCCCATGATCTCGAGGAAGTCGCGGATGTCCGTTCCTTCCTGGACGTAGTTGGTGAGGTGGAAATGCGAATCGTGGGCGGCGTAGCCCCGCGGAGGCTGCGCGCCCTGCCCGAACGACGGCAGCGCCACGGAAAGCAGGACGAAGCACGCGATGCAGTGGCTGGCGCGCATTCTACGTCCCTATGACGCCGCTCCTGCGTTCGGCGCCGGTGCACTCGCGGGTGAGGGATGAACCGCGTGCACCGGCGCCGATGCGGCGACTCGCGTCGAGTCATCGAGCGCGAACTCACCGTCGCAGGATTCGTTGGCCGGCACTGAAGACATGAGCGTGGACGCTACGGCGCACGGTCTGTGTCGGGTACTGCCTCAAAGGGAAGGCGCAGGCCGTTTCCGGCTTCCCCACTTTTTACACCGGCACCTAATCCCCACCTGTCCGGGTGGGTCAGAAGAAGAAGGATGCGGCGAGGGAAAACGTGTCGCCTTCCTGGCCGGCCACGTAGTAGCCGAAGGTGCTTCCTACCGGCGACTTGTTCACGCGGTTGTACTGGAAGTTCAATCGATGGTTGCGCGAGTTGAACGGGTAGTAGTTCATTCCGAGGATGTACTCGGAACTGTCGTCGAATCCATTGCTGGAGTCGCCGAAGATCTGCGAGGTGGCGCCGTAGATTTCGAGTTTCTTCGGTATCGCGAAGAATGCGCCCTGCACGTAGAAGCCCCAATCCTCGATTTCATCGGTCGGCAACGGGCCGTCCGCGATGAAGTCGTTCAGCCAGCGGTAGTAGAACTCCGCCTGCAGGAAGATGCCCTTGTACTTCATGCCCATGTCGAACGCGAAATCGCGATAGTTGACCTGGGTCACCGTCACGCCGGGCGCAAGTGCGCCGGTCTCGAACACGTTGACGCCATCGGCCAGCTTGACCACCGTGTTCCCGGACGCGGTGTCGATGTCCGTGTAGCGCTGTTCGGGACTGTCGGCTGCCGAAAATCCAAAGCGGGTAGCGAGTTCTTCGTGACCTTCCCAATCGCCATATGCGCCGCGCGGCCCGAATTCGTGCGTGGTCGGCATCCACCACATCGATCCGCTGTAGGTGAAGTTGCGGTCGAGCTGGACGGCCGTGGTGCCGAGTGTGCTCGACGTGTTGCCGATGGCGGCGCCGTACCACAGCCCCGGGGCAATCTCGCCGTTCGCGAAAATACCCTGCGTGAAGTACGGCCGGAAGAATTCGTCGGCCATCACGCGGTCATGACCCAGCCAGTACGGATGCGAGCCCTGCAGCGATCGCGTGCCCATGTTGCCGAAGATTCCCGCGTACAGGTTGAACCTGCGGTCGAACTGGTAACCCACGTTGGCGATGATCGCGTCCTGGTCCGTCGTGTTGACCGTCCAGAAGGTGATCGTGTAGCGGAACTTCGGATTGCCTAGCCACCCGTCGAGCCACACGAGCACGCGATGACTGTAGATATCGTGGCGACCGTCGACGGGCCGTTCGCGCCCGAGATGGTCCGTGAAGACCTCGTCGTCGTCGATCTGGTTCATGTAGCGCAGGAGGCCGTATCCGCTGATCGACATCTCGCCGTGTTCGGTCTTGCCGATCAGGAATCCCTCCCCGGGATCCAGATAGCCATACGTTTCGTTGGACGGCTCCGGCTCCTCGGGACGAGTCATGGGATCCGGCGCCGGTGCAGGCGCCACCGCGGGTGCCGCCGCGGCCGTCACCGCGGAGTCGGCGGAGGCCGGAGTCGCCGAGGCAACCACGAATTCCGCGCCGCACCCGTCCTGCACCCAGACGCCCTTGTCGTCATAACCCCAGTTCCGGCCCAGCAGGCAGGCGGCCGTCCCCGTCGAGCGCGACAGCAGGATGCCGGCTGATGTGTTCGCGGGGCAATGACGCTTCTCGCCCTGTGCCGACGAGCAACTCAAAGTTTCGGTCGCGGCGTGCGCCTGGCGCGCATGCCAGGCGCACATGCATGCCAGCGTGGTCAGAAGCACTGCTTGCCGCGATCGAAATTGGAGATGCATCGGCGACCAACTCTTCGGTCTGAGGCGAAGCATCATTCCAAAGAGTCGTGCCCCTCTCGTACTGCCCTTTGGTGCAGCACCCGTGGAGTCAGCGGTATCCGACGCACGTAGTCCCGCGGAAGCATCTCCTCGATCGTGACTCGATCGAGAGCGCCCTGACCTGGTCGCGCGCGTGGAGGATACCGCGCAGCCGGTCGGACTCTCAGAGCCACTCCTGCGAGCTCTTCATGAGCGACTGGCGCTGGCGCACCTTGGCCGCATCCATGAGCATGCGCCCGGCCCACCGGTAGACGTTGTTCTCCTTGACCGTGCGGCGCATCGACTTCATGCGCACCCGGCGCTCCTCGCGCGGCATGCGCATCGCGGCCTTCATCGCGGCGGCGGTCTCGGCGACGTCGAACGGATTCACCAGCAACGCCTCCGGCAGTTCGCGCGATGCGCCGGCGAACGTGCTCAGGATCAGCACGCCGTCCTCGTCGTCGCGCGCGGCGACGAATTCCTTCGCGACGAGATTCATCCCGTCGTGCAGGCTGTTGACGACGCAGAAGTCCGCCGCGCGGAACAGCTCGAATACCTCGCGCGGCTCCTGGTGATGATCGATGAGCACGATCGGCTTCCAGGTCGCGGTGGCGAACTTCTCGTTGATGCGCGCCACTTCGCCGTGGGTCTGCTCCTGCAGCGCCTGATAGGCCGGTAGTTTGCTGCGGGTGGGCGCGGCCACTTGCAGCAGCGTGATCCTTCCGCGATACGAAGCGTTCTCGTCGAGCAGCGATTCGAGCGCCAGGAAACGCTCGACGATGCCCTTCGTGAAGTCCCAGCGTTCGACGCCGAGGCCGATGGCCACGTCGGCCCCGATTCCATGACGCTCGCGAACCGTCCGGCGCGAAATCCCGACCTCGGGAATCTGCGCGAGCCAGCGCGGCGGCCACTCGATCGAGATGGGATAGGACACGACGCGACACACGTGGCCACGCAGCGTGACGGTCATGTGCTCGTGATCGATCTGGCATTCCATGAAACGGTCGACGGTCGCGAGGAAGTTCTGGCAGTGGTGGCGCGTGTGGAAGCCGAGGATGTCCGCGGCCAGCATGTGCTCGAGGATTTCCTCCTTCCACGGACACACGCCGAAGGTTTCCGCGTTCGGCCAGGGGATGTGCCAGAACAATGCGATGGTCGCGTTCGGCTTTCGACGGCGCAGCAGCCGCGGCAGCAGCGCGAAATGGAAATCCTGGACCAGCACGACGGGATTCTTTGTCCGCGACTCGTCCGCCACCGCTTCCGCGAAGCGGGCATTCACGGCGCGATACTGCTCCCAGTCGGAGCCGCGAAACGCGGGACGCACGTACGCGAGATGGCACAACGGCCAGATGCCCTCGTTGGAGAAACCGTAGTAGTAGCCCTCCTCCTCCTTCTGGCTCAGCCACACGCGGCGCAGTGTGTAGTTAGGGTCGCCGGGCGGCACGCGCACGCGGTCGTGGCCGTCGACCACGTCGCGGTCCGCCGAGCCGCTGCCGTGCGCGATCCAGGTGCCCTCGCAGGCGCGCATGATCGGTTCCAGCGCGGTCAC
This sequence comes from Pseudomonadota bacterium, assembly GCA_023433705.1. GTDB lineage: Bacteria > Pseudomonadota > Gammaproteobacteria > Steroidobacterales > Steroidobacteraceae > CADEED01. Next base: position 154,295 of record JAEYUC010000095.1, on the reverse strand, counting down.
CATGCCGCTCGCCGGCACCTGCACGATCGGGCCGTCCGGACCCTTGTTGTGGATGTAGGGCTCGCGGTTCGAAACCGCGAACATCTCCGGGGAATCCAGGTGCTCACGCACCACCTGCTGCAGCGCCTGCGGAGTCCAGTTCTCGCGGAAATCGATCTCGAGACGCTGGGTGGACTCGAGGTCGCGCATCGCGCTGCGCACCTGCCTGAGCACCGGCCACGAGGCGGGCCCCGATTCGGCGTCATCCTGGAAACGCAGGCCGCGGATGTCGCCGACCAGCATCCGGACCCAGCGGCGCACCAGCAGCCAGAACAACGTTCCGACGAGCAGCGCCAGCGCCGTCGCGAGTACGCCGGCCAGCGCGAACACGTGATTGCGCGCCGTGGACTGGCGGCGATCGATGAAACTCAGGTCGTGGATCAGCAGCACCCGAAAGGGCTCGTCCGCGTCTGTCGTGAAGGAGAACGCCGATGCCTCCACCGAACCCGACTGCAGCTTCATGATCTCGCTGCCGCCGGCCTCGATGCCCGACGTCGATTCGCAGCTGATCGTCGCCGGAGTACGGTCGGTGGCGTAGATGAGTGTTCCGTCCGGTTTGCAGACCATGATGGCGAGCAGGCGCTCGTCCGTCGTGATGGCCGCCAGGTACTGGCGCAATTCATCGATGTCGCCCTCGCCCACGATGCGGCGCAGGGACGTCGCCATGGAATTGGCGACGAGTTGCGCGCGCAGCGCGACGTCGCCGCGGAACCAGTCGGCGAGCAGCCGGTCGGCATACGGCACTCCGACATAGGCCAGCAGGCTCACGGCCACCAGCGTCGGAATGCCGAAACGGAGAAGGATCGCGCGCATCGCTCAGCCCCGCGCGGGGGTTTCGAATTCGGTCATTGCTTCATTGTAAGCAACTATTGTCGCTCATGAACTATCAAGTTCGAATAAGGGACGGATGGTGCAAACAAGAACGGGCGCCGGCCTACAGACGAAGCAGGCGGCCGCCCGGGCTAACTACCAATCCGCAATCCCGGCCTGGATCAGTGGGTTGATTCCACGCGGTCGATCCTGAACACGAACGCACCCGCGAAGGGCAATTCGCCGTCCTTCAGGGCAGGCGCCTGGATGACGAGGTCCGCCCCTCTCTGCCGCCAGGCGACCTGCGTGTGTCGCGAACCCAGCAGCGACACCTTCGCTCCCTTCACCGCCCGCACGTCCCGCACCACGAGCGGACCGTCGGGATATCGGGGCAGGATTGCGTACAACGCGTCGCCGTTGCGGGTGAACAGGATTTCCTTGCGCGCATCGCCCGGCGCCGGGCTCAGCAATAACCGTTCGACGTCGTATTTCGCGCGATAGTTAGTCGACGTGTCGAGCTCCTGCCGGCGACCGGCGGTCCATTGCGCGCCGTCGCGGAACGTGCGCGTGCCGTATACGGCCTCGCCATTGTGCTCGAGCCACGCGCCGAGATACGCGAGCCGTTCCTCCATCACCACCGGGATCCGCCCGTCGGCCGTGGGCCCGATGTTGAGCAGCAGGTTGCCACCGCGGCTCACCGTGTCGAGCAGTGTGAGCAGCAGCCGCTGGCCGGTCGCGTAATCGTCGAGCGTTTCGTTGCGATTGAAGCCGTAGGAATGTCCGATGCCGCGGTTCTCCTCCCACGCGTGCGCCTCGCCCGGCAGTCCCGCGCCGTACTCCGTCGTGTAGTAACCCCCATGCCGGTGCCGGGTTTCTTTTCCCCACCGGTCGTTGACCACCACTTTTTGGGCGACGGGACTGTCGTTGAACAGCCAGGCCAGCAATTCCGGGGCACGCCATTGCTCCGATGGCAGATCCCACTCGCCGTCGGAAAAGATGATCGCCGGCGAGTAACGGGTCACGAGGTCCTTGAACTGCGGAAACATGTGCTGCTCGACGTATTTGCCGCGATCCGCGAGCCACATCGGGTTGAACCACTCGTACAGCGAAAAGTAGAAACCCATCTCGAGGCCCTGCTCGCGCACCGCGGTAGTCAGATCTCCGACCAGGTCGCGCTGCGGACCGATGGCCATAGAGTTCCACGGCCGCCCCCAGCCCGCGTCGGCCTCGCGCGAGGGCCACAACGCGAAACCGTCGTGGTGCTTGGACACCAGCACGACATACTTCGCGCCGGAACGCTTCAGCGTCCGCGCCCAGTGACTCGCATCGAACATTTCGGCACGGAACATCGGCGCGAAGGCTGCGTATTCGAAGTCGCGGCCGTAGACGCGGTCGTGGAACGCGCGCGTCTCGACGCGGATCTGCGCATCCCTCGACGCCGGATCGGGATTGCCCGGCCTCCCGATGCGCTCCCAGTACCACTCCGCGTATTCGCCCTTGGTCGCGAACGCGGGAACCGAATACACGCCCCAGTGGATGAAGATCCCGAACTTCGCGTCGCGCCACCACTGCGGTGTCGGCCGGCTGTCGATGGACTCCCAGTCCGGCGTGAAGCGCTGCGCGCCGGCCGCGGACGCGGCGAACACCAGGAAAAGCATCGCAAACTTGCGCATCGTCAGGCCCTCACTCGAGATGGAACACTTCGGTCATGTTCGACCACCACTCCTCGGTCGAGGCCGTGGGCCATTTCTCCTGCATCGGCTCCATGAGCGCCCACCAGCGCCGCGTGGCCGGATCCGCGGCCATGGCGCGCATGTCCGCGGCGAAGTCGCTGCCCACGTATTCGAAGTACGCGAACAGGATGCCGTCGCGCAGGTAGATGGAGTAGTTGCGGATGTTCGAGCGTTCGATCTGCTCGAGCACCTCGGGCCAGACGGCCGCGTGCTGCCGGACGTATTCGTCGCGATGTTCGGGCCGGAGCCTCAGGATCTGGCCGAAACGTTTCACCGTTCCTGTCGTACGCATGTGCGAACCGTACGGCATCCGCGGGCCGTTCGCGAATCGGCCGCGAACATGGGGGCGCCCGGCGAGGGGCTCGCCGGGCGCCGCAATCCCGGCGATTGGCTAGAAGCGGATGCCGACCCGCGCGTACACCTGTCGGCCGTCGTTCTCGTAGGGCGCGCCGCCCGGATACAGACGGCCGTTGTTGCGCACCGTGACGAGTCCCACTTCCTGGATGAAGTTGTCGAACACGTTCTCGACGCCCACCGATACGTTCACGCTGTCCGAGAACTGGTAGTTACCCACCAGATCGAAGAACGTCTCCGCGCCGATGTCCTCGTAAACCGGACTGGCGGCGTTGGTGTTCGCGACGTAGGTCCAGCTGCCGAAGTGCCGCGCCCGGCCCGTCAGCCGCCACTTGCCCAGTTCGTAGTCGGCCGACAGGTGGCTCGTGAAGTTCGGGATCGTCTCGAGGAATCCCACGCGCGTCGGTTCGTTGAACAGGGCGGGATCGAACCTGCGGAACCCGGTCTCGTTGTAATTGCCGGCCAGCGTCACGCCGACCCGACCCGGACCCGCCGAGCCGCGCCACGCGGCGACGAGATCCAGGCCCTTGGTGCGCGTGTCGAAGCTGTTCGTGTAGAAGCGCACGTGTGTGAGCTCGCTCGCGAGCGGCACGTCGATCGCCGCCAGTTGCGCGCGCTGCGCGTCGGTGAGCTCGAAGTCGGTGGATAGACCGATGCGGTCATCGATGTCGATCTGGTAGGCATCGAGCGTGATAGACAATCCATCGAGCGGCTGCAGCACCACGCCGAGGCTGAAGTTCGTCGACTCCTCGGGGCGCAGCGCGACGCCGCCGAACAGCGCCGCGGCCGCGGAATTCGACGGCAATTGCGCGCGCACGTCGACCGAACGCGGGATCGTCGGCACGAGGTTCGGGTTCTGGCTCACGTTCTGCAGGTACTGCTGGCCCGGCGTCGGCGCACGGAACCCCGTGCTGATCGCGCCGCGGACGCTGACCGCGTCATTGAACGCGAATCGCGCCGCCAGTTTGCCGTTGGTCGTCGAGCCGAACAGCGAGTAGTCCTCGTAACGTCCGGCGACGCCGATGTTGAGGCGCTCCGTGAGATCGACATCGAAGTCGACGTAGGCCGCGGTGTTGTGGCTCGACCAGGAACCGGCGGTAGCGGGATGCGCACCCGGGAAGCCGTTCGCCGCCGGCGACAGGTCGCGCAACGGCCCGAGGATCCACGATGCTTCCTCGCCGGCGTAAATGCTGAATTCCTCGCGGCGATATTCGAGGCCGAAGCCGACGTTCACCGGATTCGCGAGCGCGGTCTTCCATTCGTACACGAAGTCGAGGTTCGCGGTCTGCTCACGTTGCTCGCGGCCGCCATTCTCGAACTCCGTCGGCGACGCCGAGCCCAGCGAAAGATTGATCGACTCCTCGAGCCAGTAGTCGATGCGATTGCTGCCGAGCGATGCGGAGAAGTCCCAGCCGAGACTGCCGGCTTCGCCCTTGACGCCCGCCGCGAAACTGGAATCGCGCGTATCGGAGCCGAAGCGCGGCGTGAATCCGCCCGGATAGATCTCGAGCAGATCGAAGTGGGGATCGATCGCGGTCCAACTACCGCCCGCGTTGGATCCGTCCGTCTGGTAGATGGAGTGGTGCCCGTTCGGCTTGATGTTGTAGCCGCCATTGCGCGCGAATGTGACGGTCGCGCCGTCCGCGTCGACGCCGGTCACCGTGAGCGACGGGCGATAATTGAAATCCGCGACGCCGCTGTCCTCGGTGTAGTTGCCGAAGGCATAGACCTGCAGGCTGTCCGAGATGTCGTAACCCGCGTTGACGAACACCTTCTTGCTCTCGAGCCTGGGCAGGCCGTAACGCTGCACGACCTTGCCGATGTCGCCCACGGCGCTCGCGTAGGGCTCGCCCTGCAGCGCGATCGCGGCCGCGTCCGCGCGCTGGATGCCGTTGTTGCTGGCCTCGCCGTCCACGTATTCGGCCGCGAAGTTGAGGAAGCCGCCGGCGCCCAGGCGAAAGCCGCTGGACACGCCGACCTGCAGGTTCTCGCCGTCGCCCTTCGAAAACTCGCCGAACTGCACGTACGCGTCGGTGCCGGGCTGATCGTTGAGGATGAAATTGAGCACGCCCGCGATCGCATCCGAACCGTACTGCGCCGCCGCGCCGTCACGCAGCACCTCGGTGCGTTTGAAGGCGCCGGCCGGCAGCACGGCGAGATTCACGGCCTGTGCGCCGCGCGCGGTGACGTCGACGAAGGCGGAGCGATGGAAGCGTTTGCCGTTGACCAGCACCAGCGTGTGATCCGGCGAGAGATTCCGCAGCGTGGCCGGGCGCACGAAGATCGAGCCGTCCGAGGTCGGAATGCGCCGCACGTTGAACGACGGCACGAGTGCCTGGAGCTTGCCATTGATGTCGGCGGTTGCCGTCTTCTGCAGGTCCTGGCTCGAGACCACGTCGACCGGCACGTTCGACTCCAGCACCGTGCGCTCGGCACGGCGCGTGCCCGTGACGATGACCTGCTCCAGTGATGCATCGCCGTCGGTGACGGTCGCGGTGGTCGCGATGGCCGTGGCGGCGGCGGCGTCGTCCGCGAACGTGGCGCCCGAGAGCGCCAGGGCGACGGCCACGGCGACGCCGGTCTGCGGAGAGGAGACGCGAGAGAGACTCATGGTACTTCTTCCCTGACGAGTGATTAGTTTGGTCAGGGCAATCTACCCGCGCGGGGTTTCCCGCAATAAATGGCGGATCAGAATGACGATGCGTCCGAAGGTTCTGAGCGCGCACCGCGCGGGAGCGCATTCGGCGGCATTGCTTATATCGAAATGCACGAACGACATGTCGGGAGGAACACTCCGCCCGTCGCATCGCCGCGTGGCTGGCCTGCCGTGGCGGCGCACGAACGGGTGGAAAATGCGCCCCTCGATCGCAGCCCCTCGGCGAGCTGACACCCGTCGTCTTCGTTGCGACGGGCGGAGATCAGCTAGTCAGCCATCCAGAACCAGGTCGGATCGCGCCAGCTGAAGGCGGCCACGATCTCACCTTCCAGGTCGACTTCGAACTCGCCCTCGAGGGGTTCTTCCAGCAGGCCGAGTCTGACGTCGCAGCCGGCGATCGACTGTATCTCGCGCACCCACTGGTGGTTGCAGGCGAACCACGTCGGCCCGGTATCGGCGTTGTCCACGGTGGGCTCCACCGTGACGATGACCCCCAGCGCGCTGCCCTCGCGGATGGCCCACAGGCGGCGGATCGCCGGATGCGCGTCGTACCAGTCCGCGAGCGCCTCGGATTCCGCGGTGACGTGCCTCGGCGCAGTCTTCGCCGGATCGATGTTGAGCTTCATGATCGTGCCTGCGTTCCACCGATTACGACGTCTTTCATCTGCTGCCTCCTTGGCCTGCGCGAATCACTAACTACTTGGACTCGATCGGCGCCTCGCTCGGGGTCGTGGAGAGACGCGGGTGCAACGTCGAGGATAAACTCATGTCGCGCGCGCCGGTATGCGGATCCTGGGCGGTTGATGCATCGCGCGACGACGACTTCGCGCGATCGGGAGAGCGACGGGGTCGTTCGCCTACGTTCGCGCGCACCAGGATACGATTGACTTGGCGGCGATTCAGGTGGCGTGCAGACCATGGCCGCCGATGGGCAGCGTCTGCACGAAGTTTCCGAAACTCGAGATCAGCGGCTTCGCGCGCTCGATCGCCTGCTTCACCGCGGGCAGCGACAGCGAAGCGCGGTGATGTTCCTGCGACGCCCACGCTTCGGTGACCCAGATCGAATCTGCATCCGCAGCGTCGTGCGCCACCACGTAGCTCAGGCAGCCGGGCATTTCGCCGGAGCCCTCGAGAAGGATCGCGACGAGTTCATCCCGCTTCCCGGCTACCGCGACGATTTTTCCGATCAGCCCGAACATCGATACCTCCGGTGGATCCGCGTCGAGAGTGGCGCACGAGGCGACAGTCAGCGCCAGGGTTCCGGCGACTGCCGTTCGGCGAGTGATTCGAACGGTTTGCGCGCGCATGCTTCAGAAAAATCCCGCCAGGAACCTCGCGGCCGCGTCGGAGATGCCTCCGATCTTGTCGGTGGCCTGCCGGTAGAACTTGAAGTTGAGCTCGGTCTGCGGCTTGCCATCATCCCAGTCGCGATGCGGTTTGAGTTCGTCGCGCCCGAGACGCCGGCTCGCGAGTTTCGTGCGGCGCACCTCGATGCTCACCCGCGGTGTCTGCCGCTCGAGGCCGGGTTTCAACGGAACCGCCCGCATGACGGTGACGACACCGCGCGCGACGAGCCCGGACCCGCCTCCGTTCTCGCTGTCGAAGACGAAGATCTCATCGCCGACCGCGATGTTCTTGCCGCCGTACATCGTCTTCTGCGCCGTGAACCCGAAACGCTTCGCGCGCGGATCGCGGACATTCGCCTTGATCAGATAGGAACGGGCTCTGGTGCTCACCGCGCGATTCTCGACCATGTAGCCCCTCCCGCGCCACGCGTGCCCGATTTCGGGACGGAAGCTGGAGGCCGTTGATCAGGTGACGCGGCGCTTGATCTTCGTGCCCTCGTCCAGACCCGACATGACTTCGATGTTGATGCCGTCCGACAGGCCCGTCTTGACCTCGCGTTTCTCGAACACCTGCGGCGCGGTTTCGACTTCGACGTAGGTCTTGTCGCCCTCGATGAGCAGGTTGGCTTCGTTGATCGCGAGCACGTCTTCGCGCTTGTCGAGCACGATGTCGGCGTTGGCGCTGTAGTTGGAGCGCAGGAACAGCGACTCGTCGAGCGTCACCGCCGCGCGGATCGTGAACTTGATCGTGCCCTGGTCGGTCACGCCCTTCGGCGCGATGTATTCGAGCGAGGCCTTGAACGGCTTCTCCGGCAGCGCTCCGACGTTGAGCACGAGCTCCATGCCCTGCTTGAGCTTGCCGACCTCGGATTCGTCGACCAGGCCCTCGAAGATCATGTCGTTCATGTCGGCGAGCGTCGCGAGCGACGTGCCAGACTGGAACGTGCTCGACTCGAGGATGAATGCGCCTTCCTTGTTGGGTACGTCGAGCACCGTGCCGTCGATCGTCGCGGGAATCATGTTCGAGACCATGCCCGAGCTCTTCGTGGCGCCGGTCTTGAGCAGGTTCACGGTGTCCTCCGCCGAGGTGACCGCTTCCTTCTGCAGGTTGTAGTTGGTCTCGTACTGCCGGAACTGCGACTCCGAGATGACCCGGTCGGCCAGCAGTTTCTGGTAACGCTGCATGTCGGCCGCCTGGTTCTGCAGGTTGATGCGTGCCTGCAGCAACTGCGCCTCGGCCGTCGCGACGTTCAGCATGTTGGGCCGCAGCGCGATGCGCGCGATGACCGCGCCCTTCTTGACCGTCTGGCCCGCGACCACGTAGAGCTTCTCGACGACGCCAGACACCTGCGCTTTCACCTCGATCTCGCGGCGCGGAATCACCTTGCCCGTGGCCACCGTCTTCTTGACGATGGTCATGCGCGCCGGCGCGTCGACCTGGAAGACCTCCGGCGGAGTCTGCGACTTGCGGAACAGGAACACGAAGGTCCCGATGAACACGAGGCCGATGACGCCGAGAATCAGATACTTGAGGATTCGCTTCATTTTGTTGTCCGATACCTTCTAACTATTCGTCCTGCAGGGCAACGATCGGGTTCACGGCCGCGGCCTTGGCCGCCGGCATCAGCGAGGCCAGCAGGCCCGCGATCACGAGCACCACGAGCGCGGTGATCGCGGTGCCGAACTCCACTTCTGGCGCGCCGAAGAACCCGGCCTTGCCGCCGCTCGCCTGCATCGCCGCCCCGATCGATTCGATCAACAGCGTGCCGGCGACCAGTCCCGCATATCCCGCGACCGCCGTGATGAACAGCGATTCCTGCATGATCATCGCGACGATCGAGAGCGGCGTGGCGCCGAGCGCCTTGCGCAGCCCGATCTCGCGGGTCCTTTCCTTCACCACGATCAGCATGATGTTTCCGACGCCGACCGCGCCCGCGAAGATGGTGCCGATGGCGACAACCCAGCTGAATACATTGATCCCGGTGAACAGCCCCTGCACCTTCTCGAACTGGTCCTGCAGGTTGAAGCTGCCGAACACGCCCTTGTCGTCCGGGTGGACCTTGTTGATCTGCGCGAGATAGGCCTTCACGTCGTTCTCGGCCTCGCGCGCATGGACGCCGGGCTTCGGAATCACGACGAAACTGCCGATCCGGCCCGTCTGGTTGAACGCGTACCTGAGCGTCCCGTTCGGTAGATAGATGCGCTCTTCTTCCTGCTGCTGGTTGCCGTCCTCCATGGACTCGAAGACGCCGATAACCTGGAAGCTGATGCCGTTGATCGTGATCTCCGCGCCGAGCGGGCTTTCACCCGGCGCGAACAGCTGGTCGCGCACGCGCTGGCCGATGACGGCCACCTTGCGGCGCTGCCGCTCGTCGAACTCGTTGAGCGAACGGCCCGACACGATGCGCAGCGCGTTGACGTCCTCGATGCCGGCGAAACCGCCCTGGATGCTGAAGGCGCCGTTGCGCGATCCGTGCACCGTGTAAGGCGCGCTGCCGCCCCAGACCCCGACCGAGTTCTGTCCGTCGATACGCCCGACGCTCGGGACGTTCTTCTTGATGATCTCCGTGTACTCGGGCTTGAACACGACCTGCCGGCCGATCGGCATTCCCTGATAAGGTATCTGGGTCGGTCCCTGCGACCAGATCCACACCGTGTTCGTGACACGCGGAAACCCCTCGTCCACGCCCTTCTGCAGGCCCCGACCCGCGCCCATCAGCACCGTGAGCATGAAGATGCCCCAGAACACGCCGAACGCGGTGAGCGCGGTGCGCAGCTTGTGACGGCGCAACGTGCTGAAGATCTCCCGCCATTTCTCGATGTCGATCATGGCGGCTCCTAGTCGGCGCGCATGGCTTCGGTGGGCGTGATCTTCGCCGCGCGCAGCGCGGGCATGAGTCCCGCGAGCACACCCACCACGACAAGCAGCACGATCGCGGTGATCGCGGCCTGGAAATCGACGCTCGGATTGACGAAGTACGGTAGTTGGGCGCCCGAGCTGCGCAGCCCGAACGCCACGAGCTCGAGCAGGCCGACGCCGAACACCAGCCCGAGGTAACCGGCGAAACCCGTCACCAGCGTCGACTCCAGCAGCAGAGTGCTCACGATGTGGAATGGCGTCGCGCCGAGCGCCTTGCGAATGCCGATCTCCTTCGTGCGCTCCTTGACCGTGATGATCATGATGTTGCTGATGCCGACGATGCCGGCCGTCAGCGTGCCGAGTCCGACGAACCAGATGAACACGTTGATGCCCAGAAACAAGCCGTTCACGTTGCGCGCGGGCATGGCCATGTTGAAGGAGTTGATGCCGCGCTTGTCGTCGGGCGAGACGTCGTGTCGCCGCCTGAGTACCTCGAGCACCTTCTTCTCGAGCTCGAAGCCGTCGACGCCCGGCTGCGGCCTCACCCAGATGGTGTTGGTGATCCGGCCGCCGCCGTACAGCATCTCCATCGTCGAAATCGGCATCATCACGCGCTGCGAGTTCTGGCCGCGGTTACCCTTGTCGTGAAAGACGCCGACGACTTTCATGACGGTGTCCTTCACCTTCACGTAATTGCCGACAGGGTCATCGCCCTTGTCGAACAGCCGTTCGGCGACCGCGGTGCCGATCACGACGACCTTGCGGGTTTCGTCGAGATCCAGCGGATTGACCTTGCGTCCGAAGTTGAACGGCACGTCCTCCTTGATCCGGAAGTATTCGTCCGGAACGCCGAGGACCTGGCCGTTGCTCATCTTGCGTCCGTAACTGACGTTGGCGTTCTCCGCGAAGCGCTCCGGTGAAATCACCCGGATGCCGGAGACCTGCTTGCGGACGGCCTCGATGTCCTCGAGCTTGAACTGGATCCTGCGTCCCGGCCCCATGCCGTGATAGGCCACGCTGGTTTCGCCGGTCCAGACGATGATGAAGTCGAGCACGTCCGAGCCGAAGTCCTCGTACACGCCGTTCTGCATGCCGCGCCCGGCGCCCAGCAGCAGCACGAGCATGAAGATGCCCCAGAACACGCCGAATGCCGTGAGCACCGTGCGCAGCTTGTTCTGCTTCAGCGTGAACAGGATTTCCTGCAGGCCGTCGAGCATGGTCTAACCAGTCACCGCTTCGACATGGGCGATGTGCCGCCCCGCCGATGCGACCACGCCATCCTTGAGGACGATCTGTCGCTCGGTCTGATCGGCGATGTCCTGCTCGTGAGTCACGATGACCAGCGTGTTGCCGAGCCGGTGGACCTCCTTGAGCAGCTCCATGATTTCCTGCGTCGTGCGACTGTCGAGCGCGCCGGTGGGCTCGTCGGCGAGGATCACCTTCGGCTTCGTGACCAGCGCGCGCGCGATGGCGACGCGCTGCTTCTGACCGCCCGAGAGCTGGTTCGGCATGAAATGCTTGCGCTCGGACAGTCCGACCATGTCGAGGATCTGCTCGGCGCGATAGTTGCGCTCCCTGCGGCCGACGCCCTGGTAGTAAAGCGGCAGCGCCACGTTCTCGGCGGCGTTCTTGAAGGGCAGCAGGTTGAAGGACTGGAACACGAAACCCAGCAGCCGGTTGCGCAACTGCGCGGCCTGGGTTTCCCCCATGCTCCTGACCGCCTCGCCCGCCAGCAGGTAAGTGCCCTGGTCGAACGAGTCCAGGATGCCCAGGATGTTCAACAGGGTGGATTTGCCCGAACCGGACGATCCCATGATCGAGACCAGCTCGCCTTCACGGATCGTCAGGTCCACGCCTTTCAAAACGTGTACCGACTGATCCCCGGTTCGATATGACTTATGAACCCCCTGCAGCTCGATCATTCGCTATCTGTCTCTCGGTTATCGTGTTTTCGGCCCTGGCGGCCGCGAGCATTCGTCTATGACGGCGTGCCCTACCCCCAGGTTGCAGCTTCGCGAAAATAAAACGCGCGCGGCGGGCTCCAGGGCTGAACTATGACAGCTGTAGTTTTTAACTGGAAGAGGCGGCAGTCTCGCGCGCAGGTGTCTTGATCGGGGCCGGCCCGTATGATCCGGTCGCATGGGAGAAATCACGCTGCTGCTCGACCAGGCACGCAACGGCGACGCCGCGGCCCGCGACAAGTTCTTCTCCTCTATCTATGCCGAGCTCGACCGCCTGGCCCGCGGCCGCCTGCGTGGCGAAGACCGCTACACGATGCTCGATGCGCCGGGACTGGTCCACGAGGTGTACCTTCGGCTGTGCCAGCAGTCGCAGCTGCCCGGTACGGACCGGCGCACTTTTCTCGCCTATGCCTCGCGCGTCATGCGCAGCGTGATCATCGACTACGTGCGTGCGCGCGCCAGCGAGCGGCGTGGCGGCGGCCGGGAAATCCTCACCCTGAATACCGGGATGGCCGAGCGGCTGCTGACGGAGCCGGAGCTGCTTTCCCTGGGCGACGCGCTCGAATCCCTCCAGCGCATCGACGAGCGTGCTCACTGGGTGGTCGAAATGCGCTACTTCGGTGGCATGGAAATCGAGGAGATAGCAGAGTTCCTCGAAATATCGCCCGCGACGGTGAAGCGCGACTGGCAGAAGGCGCGCGCTTACCTGCTGCAGGCCATGGGTCCGCCAGGGGAGGCACCGACATGAGCGTCAAGGAACGGCCCGCAACCAGGCTCTGGCGTGAGGCGCTCGCGCAGCTCGACGTACTGCTCGAACAGACACCGGAACAACGGCAAGAGTCTCTCGCCGAGATCGGGCAGACACAGCCGCAACTGCATTCGGCGCTGGTGTCGTTGCTCGAAGCCGAAGTGCGCGCGGACCGGTCCGGATTTCTCGAACCGCCGGGCAGGCCAGCGGAGACACTCGGTCCCGGCGTTCCGCTGGGTCCATACCGTATCCGCTCGCAGATCGGATCCGGCGGCATGGGCGAGGTGTGGCTGGCCAGCCGCGACGACGGCCTCTACGAAGGCGAAGTCGCGATCAAGACACTGCATCCCTACTTCGGCGGCGGCGTGCTGCGCGACCGGTTCCTGCGCGAAGCCCGGATCCTCGGCCGCCTGACGCACCCGAACATCGCGCGATTGCTGGATGCGGGGGTTTCCGGCGACGGCGGCGTCTACCTGGTGCTGGAACACGTGCGGGGCGCGGCCATCGATAGCTGGTGCGACGAGCGCAAGCTCACGATCGATGCCCGGCTGCGGCTGTTCCTCGACGTGTGCGCCGCGGTATCGCAGGCGCACGCGAATCTCGTCGTGCACCGCGACATCAAGCCCTCCAACATCCTCGTGACCGGATCGGGCCAGGTGAAGCTGCTCGACTTCGGCATCGCCAAACTACTCGAATCGGACACGGTCGACGGGCGCGCGGAACTGACGCGCCTCTCGGGCCGCATCTTCACGCCGGAATTCGCCGCGCCCGAGCAGATTCTCGGCCAGCAGATCACCACCGCGACGGACGTCTATTCACTCGGCGTGCTGCTGCACGTGCTGGTCACGGGCAAACGTCCGTTCGCGGACGTGAACCCGGTGGCCGTCGAGCGCGCGGTTCTGCACGACGACGCGATGCGCGCCAGCCAGTCGGTCGCGCGAGACGCCGGGGAAGCCGCGACCGCGCGTTCGACGACGCCGCCGCGGCTGCGGCGCGACATCGAAGGCGACCTCGACAACATCATCGCGCGCGCGTTGCGCAAGGAGCCCGGCGAGCGATATTCGTCGGTTGCCGCCCTGGCGGACGACGTGCAGCGCCATCTCGCGCATCAACCCATCCTCGCGAGGCCGGAAAGCCTGGGCGCGCGCACTCGCAAGTTCGTGCGGCGGCATCGCCTGGGCGTCGCGGCTTCGGCGCTCATCGTCGCGGCGATCGGCGCGGGCGTTGCCGGCATCGCATGGCAGGCCAGGGTCGCGCGCATCGAAGCGCGCAAGGCCACGGCCATCAAGGATTTCGTGGTCGGGATCTTCGAACGCAACAGCACGTCGCATCCGGACGGCGCGAGCGCGCGCAAGGCGACCGCGGAGGAATTGCTGGCGCAGGCCAGCCAGGAGATCCGCACCGGCCTCGCCGACGCGCCCGAAGTCCGCATCGAGCTGCTCGACATGATGGCGCGCCTGTACGCCAACATGGAGATGCAAAAGGACGCGCTGCCACTGCGCCTGGATCAGCTCGCGGCCCAGCGCGCAGCGCTCGGCGGCTCGCATCCCGAGGTCGCCCGCACGCTCGCCGGGCTCGCCTCGAGCCAGCAGCAGAGTGGCGACTATGCCGGCGCGATGCGCAGCGCCACCGAGGCGCAGGAGATCTTCCGCGCGAATCGCCTGGAATCCGAGCTCGAATACGCCCAGACCTTCCGCATCCTGGGAACCGCTAACTACCGAATCGGGAACCTCAGGGACGGAACGCTGCTGCGCCTCTACCAGACCGGACTCGACCTCGTCACGAAGCATCATCCGCACCACTCCGAGCGGCTGACGATGCTCGCGGCGCTGTCGCGGGCCGAACAGGTGATGGGAAATCACGCGCGGTCCCTCGAACTACTGGAGGAAGCCGCCAGGCTCGCCGAATCCGGCGTCGTGCGGGATATCGACGGCATCGAACGCGGCGGTCTCTACCAGGGACTCGGCGACCGGTTGAACTGGGCCGCGCGCAACGACGAGGCCGAGCAGTTCATGCGCAAGGCCATAGTGGAATACGAGAAGGCCGGCGGACCGGCGCATCCATACGTCAGCGACGGCAAACGCGCGCTCGGGATGCTGCTCGCATGGCTCGGACGCCGCGAGGAGGCGCGCGAGCTGCTGCTGAGTGCGTTCGAAACGCAGCGGAAGAACCGCGGCGACGACGATCCGCAGCTCACTACCATCATCCGGTTCGACCTGGGGCGCGTTCTCCTCATGCGCGGGGAATACGTCGAAGGCGAGCGACACCTGAAGCGCGTGATCGACATCTGGACCAGGAGCGGACAGGCCACGCTCAACGTGATGATCCAGCTCGGCCGCCTGCACACCGAACAGGGACGCTTCGATCTCGCGGCCCAGGAACTCAAGGGCATCGACGAAGCTGCCGGGAAGATGTTCGGGCCGGGATCGTGGATTCACGCCACGGCGCTCAATCGGCTCGGTTCGCTGCACCTCGCGCAAGGACACCTGGACGAAGCGCGGCACTATTTCGAGCGCTCGGATCGGGAAACGAAGGATGTCGAGGGGCTCAACCCCAACCGTGCGTATGCGCGCGTCGCGCTGCTGCGCATGGCGCTCGCGGCGCGCGATCCGAATGCGGTATCGACCGCGCGGGAGCTCCTGTCGCAGATCGAGTCCTCGAAGACGCGCGCGGAAATGCCGGACGAGGAAGCCGCCACGCACATGTTGCTGGGCGTCGCCCTCACCCGCGACGGCAAACTACCGGAGGCGAGAGCCCACCTCGAGAAAGCCGTGACGATGCGCGCGGCCATGGATGCGCCCGACAGCCCGATGCTGGCCGAAGCCCGGCTGTACCTCGCGCAGCATCGCAACCGCGCGGCCGCGCGCGACGAGGCACGCGCGCTGGTCGACTCGGCCGCCCGGGCACTGAAGGCACAACAGACCGGCCCGCAGTTTCACCGGCTCCTGGCGGAGACGCGCGGCGGAACGCTGCAGCGAACCTGAATCGCGCGCGATCACCTCTCGACGTTCATCATCCGCAGCACGCGTTCGAAGCGCGGATCGTCCCTGATCCCGTCGAACTCCGGGCGGTACTGCATGCCGAAGAGACCCGGATCCCGCAGGGCGACGGCCTTCTCGAGCCACTCGAACGCTTTTTCGCGATCTCCCTTCCACGCATGAATGATGGCGATCTGGGCCGCCGCCTGGTCGGCGGAGCGGGCGACGAGCCGCTGCAGCGCGGCCTCGGATTCGGCGGCCTGTCCGGCGGAATGAGCCGCCAGGGCCACCGCGTAATCGCGAAAGTCGGGGACGGGATTCGCGCGCGCGAGGCGCAGCGCCTCGACGTCGTTGCCGGCGTGCAGTTCGACGAGCGTGTTGAGTAGATAGCGGTAGTCCGAGTAAGGCGACAGTTCGGCCGAGCGCGCGAACGCCTCGCGCGCTCCCGCATGGTCGCGAGAGTCCATCAGTATCAGCCCGAGCCAGTCCCAGGTCTTGCTCGCGAGCGGATTGAGGACCACCAGGCGCCGCTGGATGTCGAGCGCATCGTCGAGGTTGCCCGTCATCCACGAGTAACTCGCGAATGCCTGCAGCAGCTCGATGTTGTTGGGATCGATGCCCATCGCCACGTCGAGATCGGCCTTCGCACCCACGAAATCCCAGTTTCGTCCCATCCGTACCTGCGCGCGCGCCACGTATGCCTCGGTCAGCCGCGGCGCGAGCGCCATCGCGCGCTCGGCCTCGGTGAGCGCCAGGTCGTACGGCTCGTTCGACATCGTCGCCCCGGCGATGTCGGCCGCGGCCAGTGCGATGCCGGCCCGCGCCGGCGCGAATCCGGGATCGAGTTCCGCGGCGCGCTCGAAGGCCGCCTTCGCCTGCTCGTTGCGCTCGCGCGAGGCGCCGTCGCGGTACTGCCGCCCGAGCAGGTATTCGGCGTATGCGCGCACATTCCCGGTGCGACGCTCCGACTCGACGCCGCCGCCCTCGAGAACGTGCAACTTGAGCGCGGCCACCACCGCGGACGCGACGTCCTCCTGGATCTCGAAGACGTCCTTCATCTCCCGGTCGTAGGTCTGCGACCAGACTACGGTCGCATCGCTCGCGCGCACGAGCTGGACGGTGAATTTCAGGCGCTGTCCCGAAGTGCGCACGCTGCCCTCGAGCAGGTGATCGACGTTGAGCCGGCGCGCGATGGTAGATAGATCGGCGGTGCCGTCGCGGAACGCGAACGACGATGCGCGGGCGGTCACGCGCAGCTTCGGCACCTTGGTGAGCAGGTCGATGAGCTCCTCGGCGAGTCCATCGGACAGGTAGCTGTGGTCTCGTCCTTCGCTCAGATCCTCGAACGGCAGGACGGCGATCGTGGCCTGGGCGCGCTCCGGAGGCGCGGCCTGGACGGCACTCGCGGGCGCGACGTCGCGATTCGTCCAGTAGTAAGTCGCCGCGCCGGCAAGGGCGACCAGCAGCGCGGCGGCGGCCACCTGCAGGACGCGGGATCGCGGCTTGCTCTCCGGGGTCACCAAGGCCGAGGCGCGCAGCGCCACGGCGAAACTCGTGGCGTCCGCGAAGCGATCCTCGGGCGCCGGGGCCAGCGCCTGGTCGAGGATCGCGCGCAATTCCGGCGTCAAACGTTCCTGTTCACCGCCGCTCGCCCGCACGGGACGTACGCCCGTGAGCATTTCGTGCAGCACCACGCCCAGCGAGTAGATGTCGCTGCGTATGTCGATGCCCTCGCCGCGCAACATCTCGGGGCTCGCATATTCGGGAGTCAGTGCACGCCCATAGGTGCGCGTGAGCGAGGGACGATCGGTGGCGGTCTCGAGCAACCCGGCCACGCCGAAATCGAGCAGGCAAGGTTCGCCCGACTCCGACACGAGAATGTTGGAAGGCTTGAGGTCGCGATGCACGATGCCGCGCGCGTGCGCGCGACCCACCGCATCGAGTATCCGCGCGAAGAGTTCCACGCGCGCGACGGTGTCGAGCCCGCGCGCGGCGCACCAGTCCAGGAGCGGCTGCCCCTGCACCAGCTCCATCGCGATGTAGGGCACGCCGCCGGCGCCCACGCCGGCATCGTAGAGCCGCGCGATGCCCGGACATTCGAGCGTCGCGAGGATCCGGCATTCCTGCGCGAATCGTTGCGCCATTTCTTCCGGCACCTGGCGCAGTCGCGGAATCTTGAGCGCCACCTGCCGTTCGAAAACGCCGTCGGCGCGGCACGCCAGCCACACTTCCGCCATGCCGCCCGAGCCGAGCGGACTCAGTAGTTCGTATGCGCCCAATCGTTCCCCGGCGCGCCGCTCGAACGCGGGCCCGACGGGCCGGATCGAGCCGAGCGCGCCGGATTCCGGATCGTCCGCGAGCAGGATTTCGCGCAGGTTTTCGACGAGCGAACGGTCCTCGCCGGACAGGGAGTCGAGCCAGGCGCGCCGCTGTTCCGTCGGCAGCACAAGCGAGCTGTCGAGCAGCTCGCTCAAGCGCGCCATCTGTCGGGTTGTCAGTGCCATTACGCGCGTCCTAGGCGTGCTGCAGCGTCGCGAGCAACATCATGCGCGCCTTGAGCCACAGGCGCTGCACGGTTCTCTCGGTGACATCGAGCGTCTCGGCGATCTCCAGCTCGCTGTAACCCCCGAAGTACCGCATCTCGACGACCTGCGCGAGCCGCGCATCGACCTGTTCGAGGGACTCGAGCGCCTCGTGGACTTTCAGGATCACGTCGTCGCCCTCGGCGATCTGCTCGGAAATCTTCGTCGACAGCGTGACCGGCCGCCAGTCGGCGCCGCGCTTCTGGGCGGCCCGTTCGCGGACCTGGTTCACGACGACCGACCGCATGATCTGCGACGCGTATGCGAAGAACGCCCGCCGGTCGTCGGCGCGCAACTGCCCGCCCTGCACGTAGCGTAGATAGGACTCGTGCACCAGGCTGCGCGTGTCGAGCAACGTGTTGCGCCCGCCGGCCCGCAGCCGCGCGTGCGCAAGCTGCTGCAACCCCGGGTAGGCGGCGGCGAAGAGCGCCTCGCGCGCCCCCGGCTCGCCCGCCTGGAGCCGTTGAAGTAGTTGAGTCAGTTCGGCCACGGGATTGATTCCAGCGCCTAGCTTAGCCGCCCGCGAATCGAATGTCGGGTTTGGCCCGAAAACCTTGTCTTGATGAATGAGGGCCCACGAGGGCTCGAACATTCACCAACTGCATTCGGGAGAAAAGCCATGTTCACATCGACCCGCAACCGTTCCGGGACGGTTCTCGCCATCCTGCTCTGCGCCGCTGCCGCACTGCAGCTCGCCACACCCGCAAACGCCGAAGACACCACGGGCCCCGACGTCACGGTTGCCTACGCGGACCTGCGCATCGACGACATGGCCGACGCTTCGCGCCTGCTGAAACGGATCGAAGCGGCCGCGGCCCGCGTTTGCGACCGTCTCGATCACGGCAGCCTCGCCTCGCGCGCCAATGTCGACAAGTGCGAAGTCCAGGTGACGGAGGCAGCCGTGAAGAAGATCGACCACCCGACTCTGCTCGCGGTTTACGACTCCGCCCGCCGCGCCACGCAGCCGGTGGCCGGCCTGATCAAATAGTCGACGTCTCGATGAGCCGTTTTCCTCCCCGACTACGTCTGTAACGGCAACCACGGCGTAGTTTGGGGAGTGAAGCGATGAATATGTCGAGTGGATGGACGGCGCGGCTCGTCGTGCCGGTATTGGCCCTGGTCCTGGGTGGCTGTTTGAACGGCGGCGGCGAGGAAGCGGCGCCGGAACCGCCGAGCCCCAACCCACCACAAGCGGTCAACACGCCGCCGAACGCGAATGCCGGCGCCGACCAGGTGGTCGCTCCCGGAGCCACGGTCAATCTCGACGGCAGCGCGAGCTCCGATTCCAACGGCACGATCGCGACGTATGCCTGGACGCAGACGGCGGGTAGCGCCGTCACACTTGCGTCCGCCGGCACGGCCTCGACTTCCTTCGCCGCACCGACCGCGGCCGGAACACTCACGTTCCAGCTCACCGTGACCGATAACGGCGGCGCCTCGCACTCCGACACGGTCACGGTGACGGTCAACGCCATTCCGGTGGCCAGCGCCGGCGCCGACCAGACCGTGTCCGCGGGCGCCGCCGTCACCCTCACCGGCTCGGCGACCGACGAGGACGGCACGATCGCGAGTTATGCATGGGCCCAGACATCGGGTCCCGCGGTAACGCTGACCAATGGCAGCAGCGCGAGCGCGAGTTTCACGGCGCCCAGCGCCGCGGCGACGCTCGTGTTCAGTCTCACCGTCACGGACGATCGCGGCGCGACGCATTTCGATTCGGTCAGCGTCACGGTCACGGCCGGTAATTCGTCTTCCGCGCCCGCGATCGCGCGGCATCCCAACAACCCGATCGCTCTCGAACATGGCTCGGCCATGATGTTCGTCGCGGCGTCGGGCAACGATCTGACCTACGAGTGGCGTCGCTCCTCCGGCACCGTGGTGAAGACCGGCCCCGAACCCTTCCTGCTGGTCACCAACCTGTTCCTTTCGCAGAACGACGATTGTTATTACGTCGTCATCAGCAACGCGAGCGGCGCCGCCACGAGCAACGAAGGTTGCCTCACGGTCGAGGAAATCGATTGGCACTTCGATCCGTCCGACGACAACCAGAACGACGACTGGGCGTACGCGAGCGGCTACGGCAACATGTTGTTCACCGTCGCGCAGATGATCACGGGCCCGTTCACCGGAACGGTCGGATTTGCCGCGCCGGCGCCCGTGCGCCTCGGTTTCCCGCTCAATTCCGGACCGCCGGAGCCCTGTCACATCGGCTCGTACGGAGGCCTGACCATCGACGGCGTCATGATGACGGCGAATGAACCACTGCCAATCGGCCATCACGTGATCAGCGAGTCCTGGGACGATTGCTACGAAAGCAACGACGACACGGACCCGGACCGCGGCGCGTACATGGTCGAGTACGACTTTCCGGAGGTCTGGGGCGTCGGCACGATCACGCTGCACGTCAGCCGCGATTACTTCAACGGCACTGTGCACGCGAACGTTCAGGGGTTTCTCAACGACGGCTTCCGTTCCGAAGAGATCGAGATCACCTTTGCCGACGACTTCAGCGCCGGAGACATGAAGGCCTCCCCGAATGATTCGATCTCGGTAGACCGCCGCTATACCAGCGACGGCCTGAAGGTGGACGATGCGTACGTCAATTTCCAGGCGATCCTGTCCATCTTCGATGACGACGGGGGCGCCGGACTCGTTTCCGGATCGAGCGGCGGATTCCACCTGCACCAGAATTTCGGCGAAGGCGACGAGGAAATCGAGCAATTCACCTGGACCGGATACGTGGATGTGAGCACCACCAGCTATCACCTCGCGAGGCTCGAACCGAGCGGCGCGGATCGCGGATGGAGCCTGCATCCGGTGCCGGAAGAGGAATGCCCGGCGGACACGTGCGCCGAGCCGCCGACGCCGTAGGTCACGATCAATAGGAATAGGAGATGTACACCATCGCGTAGCTATAGGAGTTGGTGCGGCCCGTGGCCTGGTCCAGCGCGTCGTCCGGGTCCATGTACGCGAGCACGAAGGTGGCCGTGAAGTTGGAGTTGATGTTCCAGTCGGCGTAGGCGTCGATCTCGACGCCTACGCTGTCCGAGGTCACGCCCTCGCCGAACGATGCCGGCTGGTCGAGCCGGAAGTCATAGAAGATGAGTCCGCCGCTGAGCTTCTTGTGCGGCGTCACGTGCAGCCGCAGCTCGTGCGAGATGAGATTCGAGTTCGCCAACAGGAAGTTGCCCGCGATCTCGCCCTGCCACCAGGTGCCCCAGTCGTAGAAACCGGTGAACAGCGAATCGAACCCCTCGCTCTTCTCCGTGGCTGGATCATCGCCTTCGAAGAACGCGTATCGATAGAAGACCTGCGGCGACCAGCGTACGCCTGTGAGCTTGTACGAGACCTGCGCCGAATAAGTCTCGGCGCTCAGCGCGGAGCCGTTGTCTTCCTGCGCGTATTCGAGATGGAAGGTGAGATCCGGCAACGATGGCAACGGTGAGGTGGACAGGCGGCCGTTGTACACGGACATGCCGTCTCGCAGCGGCGCCCTGCTCGAATCCAGCTCTAGATAGGTGAGGCCGATGGTCGTGGCATCGCCCGCGAGCACGAGCTCGTAGTTAGCTCCCCAGAGCTTCGTGCCCGTGTCGTGTTCGGGCAGCTCGTCGCGATCCAGGTAGAACAGCTGGAACGTGCTGCCCTTCGCCTTGAACTGCCCGATGGCCGCGGCTTCCCAGGCCCGGCGCGCACCGCTCCAGTATCCACCGCGGCTGCCACCGTCGCCGGCGCCGTCCCACACCAGGAGGCCGCGCCCGAGCCTGAAGGGCGCGCGCCCGAGCGTGAATTCGAGCGCGTCCTCGCCGATGCCGAGCGACTTGCCCGAGCGCCAGCCGACGTAGAGATCCTCGGTCAGGAACGAGGAAGCTTCCTCTCCGACGACCGAGGGAGGCGTGCCGAAATTGCGCGCGCCCACCGCACTGAGCTTGCCGAAGAACACACCTTTCGATTCGAGCGGAACGTCCAGCGAGATCGCGGGCCTCACGAACATTTCGAGCCAGTCGTCGCTCAGGTTGCCGGAAGGGTCCTCGTGTGGATTGCGATACAGGGAGTCGTGGAAGTCGAATCCACCGAAGCCGGCGTCGAAGTTGAACCTCCACTCGCCCCAGTCCGGCAGGCCCTTGGTGCGTTCCTGCTTCTCTTCGCCGGCTTCCTGTGCGGCGACATCGAGCGCCGCGAGCGACAGGATCGATGCCGCGAGCAACGTCCTCGCGAGTGCCACTTCCATATGAGCATCTCCCGCGCTTCGGGCGGGCAGCTTGCAGTCGCCATGATGCTGCAGCAATGGGCCGTAAGGACTATGGCATGCAACGGGCGCACACGTTGTCATCAGTTAGCCGCGCAACTTCGAGACGTGCGCCATGACAGCTTCGACCGTCGGACTCGGCCTCGTCTTCCTCGGACTGATGCTCGGCGTCTCGTCGTTGATCCGCCGACGCGTGCGGATCTTTCAGAAATTGCACGTACCGTCGGCGGTCATCGGCGGATTCGTCACGCTGCTCGCGGGGCCACAGGTTTTCGGCAAAGGGATCTTTCCCGACGGCGTGCTCGAGGTCTGGGCCACGCTGCCCAGCCTGCTGATCAACGTAGTGTTCGCCGCACTGCTGATCGGCAAGACGCTGCCGTCGATGCGCGTGTTGTGGGACACCTCCGCGCCGCACGTGATCGGCGGCATGCTCTATTCCCTGGGCCAGTTCGCGATCGCCAGCGTCGCGGTGTTGTTGGTGCTCGAGCCCTACTTCGGTATGCCGCCCGAGGCGGCGGCCCTTCTCGAAATGTCGTTCGCGGGCGGCCACGGAACGGTGGCCGGACTCGAAGCGCAGTTCACGAGCCAGGGCGTGGAGGAACTCGCGGATCTCGGGCTCGCGCTCGCGACGCTCAGTCTCGCGATCGGCGTCGTGCTCGGCACGGTGATGGTCAATCGCATGAGGACTCGTGGCGCCGGGGAAGCCACGAGTGAGGAAGAAGACATCGACATCGGCCGCATCTCGCACGACGTCAACGATCCGCCGGTGCCCGCGCACGTGAGCGGCCAGAGCGCGCTCGCCTCCGCGATCATGTTCATCTCCATCGCGATCGGCGTCGGCATCGTCATCCTGGAATTCCTGCGCTGGCTGGAACACCGGGTCCTGGACACCCACCTGCTCGAGTACATGCCACTGTTTCCGCTCGCGCTCGTGGGCGGCGCGCTCGTGCAACTACTCGCGCGGCCGCTGCGTTACGAAAGCGCCATCGACCGGCGCATGGTCTCCGACGTCGGCGGCGCGGCGCTCGATATGTTGCTCATCTCGGCGATCGGTACGATGTCGCTCGAAGTGATCGGCCGGGAGATCGCCTCGGTGCTGATCCTCGCGGCGCTCGGCACCCTGTGGAGCGTCATCGTATTCGTGTTCATCGGCCGGAAGTTGTTTGTGAAGGACAACCTCGCTCATGCGAGCGCCGACTTCGGACAATCGATGGGCAATGTCGCGACCGGATTCGTGCTGGCCGACATGGCGGACCCGAAAGGCGTGACCGAGGCGCGCGTGGGATACGCATACAAACAACTCGCCTATGAGCCTTTTTTCGGTGGCGGCGTCGTCACCGCGCTCGCGGTGCCGCTGATCGCGCTGGGGGGTCTGCCGCTGTTCGCGGTGGCGACGGCGGTCGGGACCGTGGTCATCGCGATCTGGGGAATCCGGAGGATCAGGTCCGTCGCGACACGCGATGCGACTACCCCCTAGCACAAGGCCCATAAGTCGGCCTAATTCCAGATCAAGAACAACTGGTCCCTGCGGGCACGCATCGGCGATATCGTCGACCCATGATCTGTCGCATCTGGCATGGCCGAACGAAACGCGCGAAGGCGGACGACTATGAGGAATTCCTCAAGGTCCGCGCGCTGCCCGACTATCGGTCGGTGCCGGGAAACCTCGACGTCTATGTCATGCGCCGCGATGAAGGCGACATCACTCACTTCCTGACCCTGTCGCATTGGGAATCCGAAGACGTCATCCGCGCCTTCGCCGGCGACGATCTGCTCAAGGCCAAGTACTACCCCGAGGACAACGACTTCCTGCTCGAATTCGAGCCGACCGTGCAGCACTTCCTGATCACGGCTTCCTGCTCCGCGTCGTAGGGTGTAGTCAGATCGCGATGTCGACCCACAACGCCGCATGGTCCGAGGCCGCGTGCAGTTGCTTCTCCACCTCGGGGAAGTGCGGCCACAGCGTTCCGTTGACGCCGCCCCACATCCCGCGCCGTTCGTAGCCGGCGGCGGTCACCTTCGCTAGCAGGTCGCTCGACAGCAGGATGTAGTCGAGTTTGCTCGCGGCGGTGCAGTTGTCGTGCGTGCCGGGACGGCCACCATTGTCGAAGCCCATCGCCTCCGCGATGTCCTTCAAAGTCGAACCCTGCGCGAGCAGCGGCTGGAGCGGTGGGCGCTGGGGCGTGTCGTTGAAATCGCCGATCACGGCGATCAGCTTCTTGCCCTGCGCGATGCGCGCGTCGACGATGGTCCGGATGCGCGCGGCCTGACGCATTCGCTTCGCATCGTTGTCCGCCTGGCCTCCGTACCCCTTGCTCTTGAGGTGGTTCACCAGGACGATCAGCGACCCGCCGCCCGGCAAGGCGATCTCGTACTCCGCGCAGTCGCGGCTGAAGATGGTCCCCTGGGCATCCGCGTCGTATACGTGCGAGACGATGGACAGTATCGGGTACGACGCACGGGTCATGAGCCCGACGTCGATGCCACGGTCGTCGTTTCCGTCGATCAGCATCACGTGTTCGTACTTCGTTCCGCCGATTCGCGGCAGCATCTGGTCGTTGAACCGTCGCAGCGTCGTGCGATCCTCGGCCTCGACCACGCCCACGATGTCCGCATTCACCGCATTGATGACGCGCGCGGTGTTCTCGGTCGCGCGGGCGTCGACGTGCTCCGTCTTGAGCTCCACCCATCCGACCCAGTCGGCGCGGCCGGTTGCCTCGACGGTCACCGCGCCCGACGACGGACGTTTCAGGAACTTTCCCCTGATTCGCCGCAGGAGCAGGAAGGGTCCGTCGTCGTCCTTCAGCAACCCCTGCTCCTTGAGGAGCTTGAGCATCTTCGTCTTGTCCGCGGCCGTGTAGTTCGGCTTGTTGAACAGCGCGTTGAGGGCCCGGTGCGCCTCGAGCGCGGGTTTTCCCTCGGCCCACGAATCGGTGTTGAGCGCCTTGGCGCGATCGAACATGTTTTCGACGTTGAACGAAGCGATACGCATGACTGCCGGCCTCCCTAACAAGGCACAATCTGCGCCGATTCTAGTTAGTCGTCCACAGGATTCTGGTGTGCGGTTGCAGCATGCCCGCGACGGGAAGTTCGAGTACCGGGCGGCGGCGGGTCACTCGCACTGGAAGTCGTCCGCGCCCACGGGCCTGCACCCGTCGCCCCACTTGCCGGTCTGCCGCCAGTAGTCGGCCACGCCGGCTTCGATCAGCAGCCGCTTGAAATCCGGGTGCGCGCGCGCGTTCGAATACGGCGCGTTCCAGAACAACACGTACGCGTAGTGGGCCATGGCGCGGTCGTGGAATCCGTCGATGGACTCCAGCGTCTTGCGCATCGCGGCCACCGCAAGATCGGCATCCCCCAATGCGTCGGCCACGAACATGACGAATTCCGAGTCGCCTCCCATGCCGCGCACCGGATTCCCGAGCGATTTGCGCGCCAGTGCGAGCATCGCCGCACGGTCGCCCAGCACGTCACCCAGCTGCCGAAGAAACGCCGAAGTGAAGCGACCCCTCCTCATCAGCTCGTCGTGGAGCGCGCGCAGTTCCGGAAGGCCGCCGGGCCGCTTGCCCGCGAGATGGCGAAAGAACGCGACGAAGTGTGGCTCAGTCTGGCTACCCTGCAGTTTCAGTCCGCGCTGATATTCCGCCTCCGCATCGTCGAAGCGGCGCGCCGCGGTGTAGTCGAACTGCAGGTCGCGTGACAGGAAGATCGCCGTCGGCTCGACCGCGCGCACCTGTTCGACGAGCGCGATCGTGTCGTTCAGGTGACCGACGGCGTAGATCATGTATGCATAGTCCCAGACGCGTTCCTTGGTCTGGGGTCCGGTGTCGGCGATTTCCTTTGCGAGGGCGATCGCTTCGGCACGTTTGCCTTCCCGCCACAACACGTTGGATCGGTCGCGTTTCGCGACCCAGCTCTCCGGCGCCGTCCGCACGATACGCGCGCGGACATCCGCCGCTTCCGCGCGCAATTTTTCGGCCTGGGTAACGTCGACTTTCTGCGCCATCGAATTCAACGACTGCGCCAACGCATCGAGACACAGGATGCATTGCGAATCGAGCGCGACCATCTCGCGTGCGAGCTGCAGGCGCTCGCGACTATGCTCGAAGTCGTAGAGCTCCTGCATGACGGTGCTGCGCCAGCGCAGGAATCGCTCGTAGGCTTCGATGTTCGTGGTGCCGCCCTGCTCCCGGTTGAACGTCGTCACGTCGAGCGTCACGCTCAGCGCCCGCGCCACGTCGCGCGAGATCTCGTCCTGGACCGCGAACACGTCGCGCAATTCCCGCGCGTAGGTCTTCGACCACAGATGCGTTCCATCGTCCGTGCGAATGAGCTGCGCGGTGATCCGGATTCGGTCGTCCGCCTTGCGTACGCTGCCTTCCAGCAAGTGCGTGACCCCCAGCTTCTGGCCGATCACCCGCAGGTCTTCGTTCCTGCCCCTGAACGAGAAACTGGACGAGCGCCCAACCACACGGATCGCGGGCACCTGCGCGAGCTGGTTGAGGATTTCTTCGGCCAGGCCGTCGGCGAGATATTCCTGGTCGCGAGTCGCGGACAGATCGGCGAAAGGCAGCACCGCCAGGGAGGGTTGATTCGTTCCGGATGCGAGCCCGGGTTTCGGGTTCGAGTCGCTCCGGATCAGCCACGAGATGCCGAGGATCAAGAAGGCGACGGCGGCCGCGGCAATGGCGAAGCCGAACCCGGGACGCCGGGCCGGTTCCGCTTTCGATTCGAGAGGAGGCGCCGCCGGAATCGCCGTCTCCGTCTCCGGCAGATCGAATCGATAGCCGACTCCATGGACGGTTCGCAGCAGGCGTGGATGCTGCGCATCCTCCCCCAACGCCTGTCGCAACATGCTCATGATCCGGTTCAGCACGCTCTGGGTCACATGCCGGTGACCCCAGACCGAATCGAGGATCTCGTCGCGGGTGAACACCCGGCCCGGCGAGCCGATGAGCAGGACCAGTACCGCAAAGGCCTTCGGTTCCAGGGTCTGCTCGATGCCGCCGCGGGTCAGTCGCCGGCCTGCGAAGTCGACGACCACGTCGTCGAAAGCCAAGGTCTTCGTCACAGGTGGGGGGCGGCCCGGTCTTCGGGGTCATTCCCCGCTCCACAAGTATATGTACAGGCCGCGACCCCGGCCCGGCCTTCCCGGCGCTTTTCCTCATCAACCTGCGAAAAACCTCAGGGGTTCCTCAAGACCTGGCAGCGCGCGGCGGCGGATGCTGGACGCGCCGGGTCGTCCGGCGCAGGTCAGTGAGGGATCTCGTGAATACCGCCGCCATCCGGAAGTCCGCCCTGAACCCGTCCAGGGACCCCGCGTTCAGGTGGACCGGCCGGGTTTTCTACGTTGCCGCGCTGGTGGGCCTCGGGATATTCGGCAGCTACATCCTGTTGCGGGCATTCGGCGTCACGTTTGCGAATTTCCATCAATGGAGCAGCCTGTTTTCGGGGAATCCGCTGGAGCCCTCCGAGTGGGTCGCGAGCATCGGCATCGGCATGCACTACTTCATGGGCGCCGTGCTGGTGCTCGCCTGGCCGATACTTTTTTCAACGAGGATCCGCGCGCGCCGTCCCCTGGTGCATCGCTGGACCGGTCGCGTCTACGTGACGGCCGGCCTGCTGGCGGGGGTCGGTGGCATGTCTTTCATCCTCGCTCACCATACCGGCACCTGGGACCACATCGCGTTCGCCATCTGGGGCGCAGTGATGATGCTGAGCTCCGTCATGGCCTATGTGCACGCCCGAGCGAGACGATTCGATCAGCACCGCGCGTGGGCCATACGCCTGTTCGCGATGGTGCTCGGTTCGTGGATCTTCGATCTCGAGTTCCGGGCCTGGGAAGATCTCGCCGGCGGCGTCGGCATCGGCCAGAACGGAGCACGCGGCTGGTTCGACTATGCAGTGGCGTATTTCTTCTTCGTGCCCAACCTGCTGGTCGCGGAGTTCTTCATCCGGAACAAGCACAAGAGGGTGAACTGGGGACGTGCGATGAAATGGTCGGCCTTCGCGGCGACCGCGTTCGTCGCTGTCGTGTTCGTCTACTCGATCGCGGCGGCGAGCGGGACGGAAACCGGGAAATACGGCAGACACCTGGTCAAGCTGTTCGCAAATCTGTGGCAGGGAGGATAGGCATTCGGGCGCCCGGCGGCGCCGACATTCAAGAACCGGTATCCCGCGACAACCTTGCGATCCGAAGCTTTTATATATGCTAGCCACTTTCATAAGCGCGAAGCGGCCGAATGAACGACGCCTTGATGGATGTAGTGGTTTGCCCGCGACCCGGTGCCCTGATCGTCGAGCAGCGACCGATCCCCGTGCCGGGTCCCGGCGAGGTTCTCGTACGCGTGAGACGCGTCGGTGTGTGCGGCACAGACATGCACATCTTTCGCGGCGTCCAGCCGTACCTGTCCTATCCACGTGTGATGGGCCACGAATTCTCGGGAGAGGTGGTCGAGTCGCCGGATGGATCCGCGCTGAAGCCGGGCGACCCGGTGTATGTCGTGCCCTACATTTCCTGCGGTGTGTGCGGCGCCTGTCGCAAGGGCCGCTCGAACTGCTGCACGTCCCTCTCGGTCCTGGGCGTGCACCGCGATGGCGGGCTCGCCCAATACGTTTGCGTACCTGAAGGGTTCGTTTTCTCGGCGCGCGGCATAACCCTCGAAGAAGCGGCCATGATCGAGTTCCTCGCGATCGGCGCGCACGCCGTCCGCCGCGCGGATGTCAGGCCGGGTCAACGGGTCGTGGTTTCCGGGAGCGGACCGATCGGGATCGCCTGCGCGCTGTTTTCGAAGTTGCGCGGGGGCCAGGTGACCGTGATCGACTCGCGGCCGGAACGCCTCGCCTTCTGTCGCGACAAACTCGGGATTCCGAACGTCCTCGCGCTTTCCGACGATCTTCCCGCGAAGCTGGCATCCCTCACGGAGGGCGAGTTGTTCGACGTCGCCTTCGATGCCACGGGCAATCCGCAGGCGATGGAGAACGGCTTCCGGTACGTCGCTCACGGCGGCACCTACGTCCTCGTCTCGGTGGTGAGCGCCGACATCAAGTTCTCCGATCCGGACTTCCACAAGCGCGAAATCACGCTCATGGGCAGCCGCAACGCGACGGCCGAGGATTTCGACCTCGTGCTCCAGAGCATGCGCGCCGGAAAGATTCCCACCGCCGCGCTGCGCACGCATCGCGCGCCGCTGCACGATTTACCGGCGACGATCGCTCAGTGGTTGAAGCCGGAATCCGAAGTGATCAAGGCGATGATCGAGTGCTGAGCGGCGGAGACGCGGCTAACCACTCCGGCTGCCGCTCGCTCACTTCGCCGTCGTAAACCGGACCTCGTCCGCGGCGAGGAACTCGCCATTGCGCGGTCCGCTGAAGCGGATGGCCGCGATGCGCGGCGCCTTCACATTCAGGGTCAGGAACGGGATGGGTTCGCCCGGAGCGTTGCGGCCCGGCACGGCATCCACCGATGCCTTGTCGATGACCGCGCCATTCTCGTCGAGCGCCTCGAGCAACGCCGGGCAGCCGGTGGAACCCCAGAACACGACCGTCACGGACGAGGCGCTCCTCGGAAACTTCGCGAGCACGGGGATTGCCTGCTCGGTCGCCATCGCGTTCAGGATGCCCTTGCGGTTCGTGTCGATGTGCGGAAAGAACATCACGCGCCCGACCGCCTTGCTCTGCGTGGGCGGCCCGGACAGCTCGAATGTGACGCCCTTCTCCGTCCACTTCGGCACGGGCTTGCCGATTTCGGTCTGCTCGAAGTCGACCACGACCTCCTCCGCGTACGCGGCGGAAGCGGCGCCGATCAGCAACCCGAGCAATGGAATCGCGATGCGGCGCTTCATGCCATCTCGAGCCCGCGCATCGAGCCGGTCGACGAGGCGAACTTGTCCTCTTCGAGACCCAGGCGCTGAAGCATCGAAACGAACAGGTTCGGAAGTGGATAGTTCTGCGCCTGGTCGAACGCGAGATGCTGCCCATGGCGGAATCCACCGCCCGCGAACAGCGTGGGTAGATTGACCGTCGAGTGCGCGTTGGCGTCGCCGAGGTTCGAACCGTATAGGATCATCGTACGGTCCAACAACGTCTCGCCGCCCTCGTTCACGGCCTTCAGTTCGCCGAACAGCTTCGCGAGCAGCTTCATGTGCCACTCGTCCAGCACCTTGAGCTGGCCTAGCTTGTCGTCGGCTTTTCCGTGGTGAGAGAGGTTGTGATAGCTGTCGGTGATGGTCTCGCCGGGAAGCGTGATGACCGGCGTCGCGACGCTGTTCAGCATGAGCGTGACCGCGCGCGTGGAGTCGGTTTCGAACGCCAGGCGCGTGAGGTCGTACATGGCCTTCACCTTGTCCATGTACTGCGCGGCGTTGCCGATCTCGGCCGGCGCGGCGACCTTGACCACGGGCTTGGGCTTGCGCTCCCACTCGCGAGATTCCTGCAGACGGTTCTCGAGGTCGCGCACGCTCGTGAAGTACTGTTCGAGCCGGCTGCGGTCGCGCGCGCCGACGTCGCGCTGCAGCGCCTTCGCCTGCTCCGCCACCGTGTCGAGAATGCTGCGCCCGGTGTCGAGCTTGTGTACTTGCGCTTCGATCTGCTCGGGCGTGCCCTGCAGGAAGAGTTGATTGAACAGATCGACCGCGCTCTCTTCGGGCGGAATCGCCACGCCTGCGCCGGTCCACGAAAGGCCGCGGACCGCGCCATTGACCGAGAGCGTGAGCGACGGGAAACGCGTCAACGTGCCGATGCGTTCGGCGACGAACTGGTCGAGCGAGATCGTATTCCGGAACGAACTGCTCGCCGGGTGCGGCGCGGCGGTCAGGAAAGCGATGTCCGACGGGTGGCCGCCATCGACGTTCGGGTGCGAGACGCCGCTGATCACGGTGAAGTCGTTGCGATGCGCCTCGAGTAGTTTGAGCAGCGGCGACAGCTCGTAGTCGCGGCCCGTGCTCGCCGGGAAGAACAGGTCCGGTCGCAGGCCGAGGTTGTTGCAGATGCCGAACATGCGGCGCGGCGTGGCGTCGCGCGTTGCCGCCGCGGCGCGCACGACACGCGGATGCATCGCATCGAGGAACGGCAGCGCCATCGCGACGCCCGTACCCTGCAGGAATCGGCGACGCGACAGCGCGGGACGAGTGGCCATGAAGGGAGCGCGGGATTTTTGGGTCATCTGGGCTCTGCTCCGTTCGTCATCACTTGGACTGGAACAATTCGCTGTGGACGATTTCCTCGACCAGCGTGCGCACGCCGTACTGGCGCGTGCTGGCGCGTTCGAGGATCCGCTCGAGCTCGTCGCGATCGGTGAAACGCACCGGCGCGCCGGTCCCGTAGACGATCAGCTGCTTGGCGAGATTGCGCGCGATCGATTTTTCGTCGCTCGCGATGAGCCGCTTGAACTCGTTGATGTCGCGGAATTCGCGCCCGTCGGGCAGTTCGCCGGACGCGTCGACCGGCAGTCCGTAGTGAAACGCGAAGGCCTGGCCGTTCAGGCCGAAGCCGGACACGGGCTTCACGTTGTCCGCGACCGCGCGATAACGGTCGCGGCGCGCGCCCATCACGTCGAAACTCTCGAGCGCGAACCCCGGGGGATCCATCTTGATGTGGCACGACGCGCAGCTCGGATGCTCGCGGTGTTTGGCGAGCTGCTGCCGGATCGTCACCGCGCCGCGAATGTCCGGTTCGACGGCCTTCACATTCGGCGGCGGCGGCCGCGTCTCGATGCCGAAGATGCGCTCGGTGATCCAGTGGCCGCGCAGCACCGGCGAAGTCGTCGTGCCGTTCGCGGTGACCTTGAGCACGCTCGCCATCGTCATCAAACCGCCGCGCTCGCTGCTTTCCGGCAGCGCGACGCGGCGCATCTTCGCGCCCACGACGTCGGGAATGCCGTAGTGCCGGGCGAGGCGCTCGTTCAGGAAGGTGAAATCCGAGGCGACGACGTGGCGCGCCGGCAGATCCGCGCGCAGCAGTTCGGCGAAGAACAGCTGCGTCTCTTCCAGCGCGGCGGTCTTGAGCGGCTCGTCGAGTTCATAGTCGTTGTAGATGGTCGCCGACGGCGAGGTGTCGTCGATCTTGCGCAGGTCGAGCCAGTAGTCGGTGAAGGCGTCGACGAAGCGGCGCGACTTCGGATCCGCGAGCAGCCGCGCGGTCTCGGCGCGCAACACCTCGGGCTTGCGCAATTCGCCGCGCGCCGCGCGGGCGCGCAGCGCGGTGTCGGGCGTGGAGTTCCAGAGGAACAGCGACAGGCGCGTCGCGAGCGCCCAGTCGTCGAGCTTGCCGGGCTTTTCATCGACGTATACGTAGCCGGGCGACACCAGCACGCCCGTGTAGGCGGTGAGCATCGAGCGCGCGAAGCCCGAGCCCAGCGCGAACTCGCGCTTGAACAATCCGAGGAACCGTTGCACTTCGGACTCGGCGACCGGACGCCGGTACGCAGCTTCGATGAACTTGCGCAGCAACCGTTCGGCGTCGCGCTGCGGCGCCTTCGAGACCACTTCGACGTTCACGTTGACGACGGGGCTGCGCAGGAACCCGAACGGGCCCGCGAAGGAAGTCGCCCCGCCCACCGGCGGTGGTTTGTACGGCTCCACCCTCTCGAGCGGCACGCCGCCTTTTTCGCCTTCGCCGAGCTTGCGCATCGGCAAGTCGCCGAACAGTAGTTTGTAGCCGCTGGTGGCGCGTTCGTCGTCGAGCGGCCCCGTGATTTCCAGCCACTGCACCGCGTAGCCGGGCATGCCTTCTTTCGTCGCCAGCGGATTGACGTATTGCTCGTCGGTGCCGTTCACGCGCGTGCGGAACAGGCGCATTCCATCGGACTGGATGGTCTCGCCACCCGCGAGCTGTGCTTCTATTTCGCCGACGGTCGGATCCGGCGTGAAGTCCATGACGCCCACGGGGCGCGTCTGGCCCGAGCTGCGCGCGTAGATGCCGATGGGCTCGTTGTCGCGGCCGCGCCAGATCTCGTCCGCGTTGGGACGATGCCAGACGGGCAGCCAGTAGACAGGCGCCTTCTCGTCGCCCTGCCCCTCGTAGAACCAGCGGCCGATGCCGCCGCCGCTCACCCAGATCGAATAACCCTTGAGCCGGATGCGATAACGACCCGCGGCCGGCGCGTTGAATCCCCAGGCGTACTGGCCCGCGTCGCTGAAGATGCTGGCCACCTTGCCCACCGCCTCGCGCTCGCGCGTCTCGGGGCTCGAGTTCGGCGCACGCCCCGCGCGCACGTCGGGCTGCGCATGCGAGTCGAGCACCGGGAACACGAGCCGGTCCGGCAACGTGCCGTTCTCGCGCGGCATGTAGAAGCGCGGGCCGATGGCGTCGCGTGCGTAGATGCGCCTCGTCTCGGGCTTCGGCCGCTCGAACGCCGCCGACATCGCCTGGCGCATCGCGTAATCCGCCGCGGCCAGGTAACGCTCCATCTGCACGAAGGAGACGTCGAGCGCCTCGCCGCTCTTGTTGAAGCGGTGCGCTTCGCCGTCGTGCGGTAGTTTGTCCCTGACCTGCGCCCACGGGACGTTCAGCAGGTCGCGCAGCGCGTTTTCGTATTCGTAGCGATTGAGCCGGCGCTGCATGGCGCGGCCCTCGCGCGCGGTGATGTCCTTCTCGAAGTTCGCGAGCGGGGTCGCGACGGTCTGCGTGAACGCGGCAATCTCAGCCTGCGTCGGACGCTTCTCGCGCTTCTTCGGCGGCATTTCTCCCGCCGCGACGCGATCGAGCATCCGCACCCACGTGGCGAAGTTGTCGTGATTGGCCGGCTCGAAATCCAGCATGCTCACGTCGAGGCCGCCATTCGCATCTTCGTAGTGGCATTCGCCGCAGTACTTGTCGAAGAAGCCGGCGGACTCCTTCTTGACGTCCGCCAGCGCGACGCCACACAGCAGGGCCGCTGCAACGCAAAAGCGCAGTGCGGCAGCATGCGAGCGGCACGACATGTTCGATGTATCTTGCACGCGGGCGACGATACCAAATAGGCGCGGTGCGGCGGGTGTCTTGCGAAGGTTCATCCGTGTGATGACGGCTTGATTGCCCGGGAGCTGACGATTTCTCAGGCGACCACCTCGGCGAAAGTCGGGAATCCAGGGGGCCGCGCAGCGTGAACTCGATGGTCATACATATTCATGTATGCGACCAACTTTCATCCAGTATCGCTGCGCTCAACCGAGGTGATCGACGATCACATGTTTCGAGACTCCTCTAGAGGTGGAATTCCGCTATGGGATTCACGCGGCAGGTACCGCCCGAAGCCGCGGTGCACGCGGTTCATCGACAAAATCAAGGTTCCGGCCGAAACTTCGCGGCCAGTTCGATCAGCGTGACAACGGCTTGCGGATTGGCAATGAACACCGCGTGACTGCCGGGCACGGCACGCACGGTCGCACCTGCTCGAGCGGCCATACCCCGTTGCGCATCGGGCGGGATGACATGATCGTCCTGCGCCACGAGAAACCAGCTCGGCTTCTCCTTCCATGCCGCCTTTCCGACCTTTCCACTCATGGCCTGCACGCCCCAGGGCACCTGCGAGTCCGCCATGAGATGCGCGAGCTCTGGATCCACGTCCGCCGCGAAGGCCTCGTGAAATTTCGATCGATCGAGGAACAGGTAACCGTCCCGCGGCGGAAGAATGGGTGGACCCTGTGCGCCAGGAGGCGGAGTTCCGATCATTGACGAAACCGATTCACCTTCGTCCGGCATGAACGCCGCGACATACACGAGCGCCGACACCTTGGGATCATTCCCCGCCTCGGTGATGACGACACCCCCGTAGGAATGGCCGACCAGGACCACGGTCCCTGCAGCCGCGGCGATTGCGCGCCGCGTGTAGGCAACGTCTTCGGACAATGAGTTGGTCGGATTCTGGACGACGATGACCGGATAGCCGGCATCGATTAGCCGCCGATGCACACCCGCCCAGCCCGATCCGTCGACGAAAGCACCGTGAACGAGGACGACCGTCGCACGGGTTTCGTCGATCGGCACACCTCCCGCGGACGCCGCACTCATCGCCAGGATCGCGGTGGACATCAGAGTGCTCCTCATGGCCGGTTACCCAGGATCTGGAGTCGCGTCACCTGCACTCCACCTTCGGCGAGTTCGGGGAGTCGTTTGAACCACGCTTGCACATGGGGCGTCGCGTTGTGGGCGTCGAAGTCCATTCGTGTGGCAAAGATCTCGTAGAACACGAAATGCCCTGGCGATTCGCGGTCTTCCTGCAGGAAATAGAGAAGGTTGTTAGGTTCGGCCCGAACCTTGGCCACGAGCGCGAGAGTAATCTCGCGCAATTCCGCCTCCTTTCCCTTTCTCGCCCGCACCTCGGCCACGACCGCAAACGCCGCTTCCGGAATCTGGTCGTAGCGAATGCCGGGCTCGCGAGCGTTGGCTATTCCGCCGCCCACAGCGGCCGCAGCAAGCGCCAGCAACAGGCTTCCAAGAGTAGAAAATCGATGCATGAGTCTCTCCTGTGGCTTCATTGGGCTTGCGTCCGCAACCAGTTGCCATGGAATCCTGGCGGGACGATGTGAGGAATGCGCACGCTGGCTTGCGGCGCGCCTTCGAAGTCGCGCGCGTTCAGGATGACGAGGTCGGTGGCGCGTG
The DNA here is from genome assembly GCA_023433705.1 of Pseudomonadota bacterium. Classification (GTDB taxonomy): domain Bacteria; phylum Pseudomonadota; class Gammaproteobacteria; order Steroidobacterales; family Steroidobacteraceae; genus CADEED01. Next base: position 118,401 of record JAEYUC010000095.1, on the reverse strand, counting down.
CATCGGTATCGATGACGAAACCCAACAGCCAACCTTCGTCCTCGCCCGCTTCCGCGTGCGCGGGCACGAACATGAATTCGCAGGGATGGCATCGCGGGCCGAAGTCATGAGTCTTACGAGTCCCGATCTCGAGATCGTGTTTGTAGAGGCCCGTGCCAAGGAACCAACCCGACATTGCCATCGTGTATGCGAACCGGTAAGGCAGACCCAGTCGACGCTCGTCGGGACGCGGAAATTCCTGCGGCGCCGCATCGAGCATGATCCGCTCGACCTTGCGAGTCTCCGGGTCGAGTATCCAGCGCTCCAATGTGCAGCTTTGCGAATCGGGACCGGCCTTGATGCGCGAGAACATGCGGTCGTGAACGATGACATCCAGGATCACGCGGCCATCCGGCGAGTCGTAGCTGTTGATCGCGTGAAACACATAACAGGGATCGATTGGGCACCAGATGACGTCCTCTGCTCCTCCTTCGCGCGGCAACAAGCCGACGCGCGCGGCGCGTGAACTTCTCCACCGATAGGGAAAGGGATGACCCGTCATCCCCGCCCACAACGAAAACGTAACGGGCAGATCGAGGATGACGGCAAATCGTTGTGTGAAGGCGGAGTCGTGCACCATCGGCGCATGCCAGATAGGAATACGCACTTCGCGGCGTACCTTCCCATTCGGCATCACCACCACGTAGCGAATGCCATGTCTTCGGCTTACGTCGTAGCAGATGCCGTGCATCTCACCGGTGAGTGGATCCACGTGCGGATGCGCCGTGAAACTGCCGTGCAGAGTGCCGCCGAAGTCGGTGTATCGCTCCGTCTCCAGGTGATCGCCGATCTCCACAGGCGTGCTGCCCGCCTCCACCAGGCCGAGTGTCTTGCCCGCGAAGCCGACGACATTCGTGTTGACGGTGTCGAAGGCATTGCGTGGCCCATCTACCCGCGGCTCGTCGAGCGCATGGCTGACGGCCGCCGATCGAATCCAGCGATTCCGATACCAAAGCGCCCGACCGTTCTGGATCCGGATGCCGTGGATCATTCCGTCTCCGGAAAACCAGTGATACTTCGCAGGATCGGGCTTCATCGGATTCGGACCCATGCGCAGGTATCGCCCGTCGAGCTCGGGCGGAATCGTGCCCGTAACGCTCAGTTCCTCGAGCGTCAACTCGGACCGCATGGGGGCGTGAACGCCGCTCAGATAGGGGTTCGAGCGATTGGCTGCGGCGTTCATGCTCCGATTCCGCCACGCCTGCGAGCAGCCGCGCTGTCGAAAATCTGCTTGACCGGCCCGAGCGCCTGCACGAATTCGAGCTGCTCGCCTTCGCAACCCTTGCAGTAGATCAGCCGCCAGCCGTTTGAACGGCCTTCGGTGATCCCGTTGCTGTTGGCTTCGAGCGGTGCTGCGCGACGCTCCTCTTCCGAGGTCACGGTGACCACGCGGTTGGCGCGCACCTGGGTCATGCCGCGCCGCGCGGACTCGGCTTCGAGATCCGCGATGAACTTGTTGAAGTCCACGTCGTCGCCGATGTGGAAGCAGATGTGCATCATGCGTGGGAACGCGGGGCTCATGTGGTCGAGCGGCTCCGCGAACGTGGCGTCGCCGCCGGCGGTCTGCGCGGCGTCTCGGTACTTGAGTAGTTCGATGACGACGTTGTCGAACTGGATGAAGCGCACGTCCAACCGTTGCGCGCCACCTCGCAGATCCGGAATGCCCATCGTGCGCGGGTTCACTTGCCGCGCGCGCGCCTCGATCTCCTGGTCGGTGAGCAGCGTGTTGTGTATCCGCTCTCCGTGGAAGTCGCCGTCGCGCATCACTTCCGTCCCTCCCAGCACTTCGGTATAGAACTCGAAGGCGCGTTCCATGTCCTGGACCGTGAGGCCGAAATGCTGCACGCCCTGCAATCGCGCGCCGAGCGGGCCATTGTTGCGCGCGTTGGGATTGGTCGCGGTTGGCGACGAGGCCGCGGTGCTCGGCGTGGTTGCCGCTTGCAGCAATCCACCCACCATGGCGAACCCGGCCGCCTGGATGATGCCGCGTCGCTGGAAATCGGCCCCATCGGAGCTCGGTCGTTCGCTCATTGCTTGATCCTCCACAGACGAATGGTGGCGATCGATGCCTGCGCATACCCCGGCGGCTCAGTCTCGCCACCGAAAGCCGCCGCACTGGTCATCGTGTTGGTAGTAAGCGTGCCGCCGACGTACGGAGGCGGAAGGCCGCTCAACACCAGTTGGCAGCGCACCGGGAACAGACCCGCCTCGGGCGTATCGAGCATCAGCGCCATGCACTCTCCGCGGCCGCTGAAAGCCATGCCATTCATCTCGATTTCGGCGTGGAAGTTCTGGCGCGCTCTCTCGGATGTCGGACCCATGCAGGCATGCAGCGCTGCAACGCGGCGCACCTGCGCATCCACGATCCGACCGTCATCTGCATTCACGGCAACGCTCCAGAACGCAAACGCGCGTTCCATGTCCGATGCAAAAGGCTCGAAGCCTGTCTTCGAAGATGCGCACACTCCGGGTATGGATGCCGCGGGCTCGCGAATGCTTCGCAGGACGTAGATGTCCTCTAGCGAGGTCTCCTGAAATGGAACGCTGGCGATCGGCGTGCATGCGGACGTGCACAGTGCAATGGGGGTGATCCATGCACGCCTCATCGCGCCACCCAGCCGATCGTCGGGGCGTGCAGGCTGTGTATGTAGAGCCGCTCCGCGGTTTCAGTGGCGCCGGTGGTTTGTGAGTACGCGCCCGCGGGATCCTGCAGGTCTTCGATGACCTGTCCGCTTTCGAGGAAAGCAAATACGTGGCCATGCGGTTTGCCGACGGGCAGCCACGACCGCGGCAGCCGCAGCAATACGGTTCGCATGAATGGGTGATCCGACAGACCATCCGCCGCGGGGTTGCGCGGGCGGAACAAGCCGACCCAGATCCGGCCATCGCGTCCCCGCATGAGGTTGTCGGGATAGCCGGGTAGATTGTCGAGCAGTACCGAGGCCTGGACCGTGTTTCTCCCCACGTGGATGCCTCGCGCCCGGCTGTCGATGCTCCAGATGCGATACCTCCCGGTCTCGGCGACGAACAACCGGTCGCCATCGCGGGACAGGGCCACGCCATTCGCGAACGAGAAACCATCCGCGACGATCCGTGTGTAGCCGGTGGCCGGTTCGTAGGCGAGTACCCGCCCGGAAGCGGCCTGCTCGAGGATGTCGAGTACGCTTGCCTCATAGGTACCACCCCAGTCCGCGGGCGAGAACCGGGTCGAAGCGTCGGTGAAGTAGATAGTCCCGTCGCCGGCGACGACGACCGAGTTCGCGTAGCTGACCGGATCGCCGGGTCTGACCTGGTCCGTGAGCAGATCCACGTGACCATTCGCACCAATGATGAGCAGACCCTTCATGGCATCCGCGGCGATCATTCGTCCGTCGACGTCGAATGCGAATCCCAGCACGCGCCCGCCCGTACTCGCGAATATCTCCTGGTGCGAACCGTCGGGTTCCATGCGCAGCAGATTGCCGCTGGTCATCGCTGCGTAGAGTTTGCCGTCCGGTCCGATCGCCATGTGCTCCGGCCCGAACTCGCGGCCGATTTCGATGGTGTGCAGGTCCGCAAGCCTGGTATTGGAGGCATGCACCCCGGTGTAACCGGGAGGCATCGGTGCTTTCCACGCGACGGGTTGTGCGGGAACGGGCCACAGGCACAGGTAGCCGAGCACTGCCAGCGGCAAGAATGCCATCGCGCTTCGCCAAACTACTTTCCCGTGCCGCATGTGACGATCGTGCCGCGGGGATGCGAAGCGCGCATTCCCCGAAAGGGGGCACCGTCACGTGCGGTTCGATGTTATCCAGTCGCGCTGAAAGGATGAAACCGGGTTACCATCCTCATGGATCGACGATCCGAGGCCATGACAACCATCCGCATACTCGCCGTGGACGATCACCCACTGCTGAGGGAAGGAATCGCCGCGCTCATCTCCGGCCAGGACGACATGACACTGGCTGGCGAGGCCTCCACGGGCGCGGAGGCGATCCACCAATTCCGAAGCGTCAGGCCGGACATCACCCTTCTCGACATCCAGATGCCCGGGATGAGCGGCATCGATGCCTTGTCCGCGATTCGCCACGAATTCCCGGAGGCACGCATCATCATCCTGACTACCTACGGCGGCGACGTGCTCGCGCAACGTGCACTGAAGGCTGGCGCGCTTGCCTACGTCCTGAAGGGGGCGGTGCGCAGGGAGTTGCTGGATACGATCCGCGCCGTCCATCTCGGCCACCGGCGCATACCCGCGGAAGTCGCCAGCATGCTCGCGGCGCATCGCGGCGACGAGGGCCTTTCACAACGCGAAGTGGAAGTGCTTGCGCTGGTAGCGTCGGGCAATTCGAACCGCGAAATCGGTATGCGTCTCGCGATCACAGAAGAAACCATCAAGGCCCACATGAAGCGCATCGCCGCCAAGCTCGGGGCGAACGATCGGACCCACGCGGTGACGCTGGCGCTGGGGCGCGGGATTCTCTCCATCGACCCTTCGGCGAAGTAGTCAGTCAGTCTGTAACCGCCGGTCGCGATCGGCCCGAGTCGGCTTCGCATAGGCGCGGAGCGCCGGAATACACAGCTCGACCACGGTGCCGGATTCGCCTGCACCGTCAATCCGCAGATTGCCGCCCAGCTGCCGGGTGCGCTCTCTCATACCTTGAAGGCCCCAATGACCATCGCGCCCCTGCGCATTCAGCTTCGTGTCCAGGCCGATTCCGTCATCGCGAACCCGCAGCGTGAAACGCTCGGCGCCCCAGGTAACCTCCACTTGCACGACACGCGCCTTCGCATGCATGACGGCATTGCGGCACGCCTCTCGCGCGATCTGCAACACATCGTCTCGCACCAGCGGAATCAGGATCCGGCGCTCGCCCTCGACGACGACGCGAAACACGGGCGCATCCTCACTCGACATCAGGGGCAGGTCATGACCCATCGCGCGAAGCGCAGTCTCGAGGTCGGGCTCGCCCGCGCCGAAGGTACGCAGGTCGGTTACCGCGACGCGCGCTTGCGCCACCGTTTCGTCGCCGCGGCTCAACGCCTCGTCGAGCGCCCGCGCCGCTTGCACTGGTTGCGCTGGCAATGAGTTGCGAACCGCCTGCAGCCGGAACATCAGTCCGTGGAAGCCTTGCAGCAGCGAGTCGTGCAATTCGCGGGCGATCCGAGTCCGCTCCGCCACGCGTTCATTGAGGCGCATCTCGAATTGGCGTGTGACGCGCCGCACGCGGACCCGATATGCCGACCAGACCATGCCGAAGACCAGCAAGGCCACGGCGACGCGAAAGGCGGTGGTCTCCCACCACGGCTTCTGGATGGTCAGATCAATGTGGCGGACCGCGGACCAGGGACCGGCACTCGTGGCCCCCTGCACTTCCAGCCGATAACGCCCGGGCGGCAGCGAGTTATACGAGGCGACGCGCCGATCGCTGCCGACGAAATGCCACTGATCCTCGAGACCCACTAGCCGGAAGCGGTAGCGATTCGATCGCGCGTTCGCATAACTCAAGGCGGTGAAACCCGCGGCAAACGTGTTTCGTGAATACGGAAGTGTCAGCTCTGGTAGATCGGGAAGGACCGCGGGGCGAGCGTCCGCGGGTTCTTCCGGGAAAGGTTTGCCAGCTATCACCAGGTCGGTGAACTCCACCGACGGCGCATAACTCAGCTCACGCACGCGCTCAGGTTTAAAGGCCGTAGCCCCGGTGAACCCGGCGAAGAACATCTCATTCGAAGCACCACGATGGCAACTGCCCCATCCCGTGAAGTCCGATCCGGGAAGCCCATCGGCGCGTGTGAAGCTGCGGACTTCACCGGTCCGCGAATCGAGCCGCGCGATGCCGTTGTTCGTTCCCAGCCAGAGGCCACCTCGTTCGTCCTCGAGAATGCAGCTCACCGCATTGCCAGGCAGTCCGTCATCGACGCGATAGTTGCGAATGCGGCCGGTAGTCGGGTCCAACGCATCCAGTCCATCCTGCGTTCCAGCCCAGATGGTTCCGTTGCCGCTTGCGTGTACCGCGTTCACTCGACCGTTGCTGATCGCGCCCGCGGCCCCGGTCGGCGGATAGGTGACGAATTCTCCGGTGGCCGGATCGAAGCGCTGCAGGCCATATAGATGTGTGGCGAGCCAGAGACGATGCGCACCGTCTTCTGCCAAGGCCAGATACTTCGGTGCCATGCCCCGCGGGCGGAATGTCTCGAACTTTCCGCTCTTTTCGTCGAAACGCGACAGCCCTCCCCACGTGGCGACCCAGACGTTCTGGGCATGATCCACCAGGATGTCGTCGACGGTATCGCCCGCGATGCTGCCGGGATCGTCACCATCATGCTGGTAGCGCGACACGCGGCCCGCGGAATCAACCCGCAGCAGGCCATCGGCGACGGTGCCCAGCCAGACGAACCCGCGCGCATCCCGCGCCATCGAGATCACGTCAGAGGTGAGCCCCAGTCTGCGGCCGAGATCCTCCCGCTGGGCAGTTTTCCCGTCGTAGCCTAACAACATTCCCACGTAGCTGATCCACAGCGACTGCCCGTCGAGCTCGAGGACGGAGTTGACCATCTTCTCGGCGCGCTCGTTGGCGGCACCGGGCCGCGACGGCAGCTTGCGGAACGCGGGTTGTCGCGCCGGGAACAAGTTGAGCGGCATGCCGTGAAAGGACACCCAGATGTTGTCCTGGCTGTCCTGGAACAGCGCGGCGATGTCATCGCCGCTGAGACTCTGCGGATCGCCAGAATTGTTGCGGTAGCGGATGAAGCGATGCCGATCAGCGTCGTAGCGAAACAACCCCTGCCCGCCCGTGCCGAACCACAAGTTTCCTTCGCGATCTTCCAGCGCCGTGTAGACCCCGAAGTGCGGCACGGCTTCGCCGCCGGGATCGACGAATGAGTAGTTCGTCAGCGTTCGCGCCGAACGATCGAAGGTCGCGAGTCCGCTGCCGCTCGCATGGTAAATCCACAACGTGCCGCGTCGATCTTCGATAAAACCGATCTCACGAGGCGCCCGCAATGGAACCCGCACGAGCACCCGGCCATCGTCACGATCGATGGCTTCGAGTCCTGCGCCGTTCGTGATCCAGAGCGTGCCGTCGCGATCTTCCCGCGCCGACTTGACGTCATTGCTTCCCAGCGAATCCGGGTCGGCCTCGTCGTGCACGAAGTGCACACGTGCCCGACCGTTGGAATCCAGCCCGTAGAGACCCGCGCTCGTACCCAACCAGACAGTTCCCGATCGATCCTGGTAGATGGTTTGGATCACCGCGGAAGTCCGCGGCGCGCCGCCGGCGTATTCGACTCGCGAAAACATTCCACTCACCGGGTCGAACATATCGAGCCCCTGGTCGCTGGCGATCCAGAGCCTGCCGGATCTGTCCTTGGTGATCGCCGACACGTACACGCCGCCGAGCTGATTCCGCGACCGCGAGTTTCCGGCGAATACCGTGTAGCCATAGCCGTCGAAGCGATGGAGGCCATTGGCGGTTCCGAACCACATGAACCCCTTGTCGTCCTGCGCGATCTGCGCCACGCGCGATTGCGAGAACTCCTCCGTGTTTTCGACACGACTGAAGGCGATGTCGTCGCCTTCCACGATTTGGATCCGGACTGGTTTGGCAGCGACCTGGACAGGAACCTGTGAATGAAGATCCGTTTCGGCCGAAATGCGCGGCGCCGCGATCAGCAGGAGAAGCGCAGGCAATGCGAACTTCGCGTGAGGCAATCGACTGGCCTGGCGGATTGGAGTATCCGAAACCGTACGCGCGCCGCTATGGCAAGTCCAGCTGATCCGTATCCAATCCTTTGTTAGATGCGGCTGGGTCGACCACTTGCCATCCCTGCCAGGCGGGGCTGACGTCGACCGGCGGGTGGAATTCGCCCGCTTCCGCGTCGCAAGCGGCGGGAACCACACCTGTCAGTGCTTGTAAAAGTATCGAATCGTCCATGACTCACTCCGTGCGTCACCCGGTCCCGGTGCGTTTCGCGGGCGCTTCCTCGAACTCGATGGCCTCGCGGACATTGCGTCGCTCATTCATGCGCAGTTTCAACGCGACCAGCCCTTCCGGAATCGCGATGTCGAATTTCGCCGCCCAGCGCAGCATCACGAATAAATAGAAGTCGGCGACCGTCGGCTCGTCGCCGAACAGGTACCTGCCCACCCGCTGGTCGTCGAGCCAGCGCAGGCGCTTGTGGATGTACTGCGCCGCGCGGACCTGCTCCTGTTCGTCGGCGCCGATGAAGATGGGCCTGAAGCTCTTGTGGATCTCGGTGGACAGGTACACGAGCGACTGCAGCAAGTGCGTCCGCCCCAGCGTCCCGCCCACGCCGAGGTGCGGCGCCTGGCTCGCGATCCAGTCGAGCACCGCGGCGCTCTCGGTCACGACGTCCTCGCTGTCGAGCACCAGCGCCGGAACGTAGCCCTTCGCATTGATCGTGGTGAAATCCCGGCCGGTCTCGGTCAGCTTGGTCTTGAGGTCGACACGTTCGAGTTCGAATTCGAGCCCGGCCTCGAGCAGCGCGATGTGCGACGCGAGACTGCAGGCGCCGGCCGAGTAGTAGAGTTTCATGCGATTTCTCCTGGCTTGTCGAGATGGCCTCCGCCCCGTCGCCTCGCCGCGTGGCTGACCGGCATTGGCAGGGACACTGCGCCGGCGTGGGTCGTCCCGCGCACGAACGGATGGAAAGTGCGCGCCCCGTAACAGCCTCCTCGGCGAACTGACACCCGTCATCTTCGTTGCGACGGGCGGAGGGCAAACTACTTGACCGGAAGCACCGGATCGACACCGCGGTTCTTGACCAGTACGACGAGGAATTTCGCGGGCTCGGTCTTGCTCGCGTTCCGGCCGACGATGTGCACGTCGCTCGGACCCTCGTAGAACACCTGGCCGGGCCGGAGCGTGACCGGGGCAGCGCCCTTCAGCTGCATCACGATGCTGCCTTCGAGCACGTAGACGAACGCGTGCGCGTCGTGACGATGGATCTCGTCGTCACCGCCCGGTGGATAGTTCACGGTGAGCATCAGGGCCTCCTTGCCCGGGATGTCCGTGAGCTCCTTGAGCATCAGCGGCGTGATGAGCTTGCCGTCCTCGGCCTGGGCCATGCCGACGACGAAAGGAATCAACATCAGCAACTTTTTCATGTGTCACCTAATCGGCTTTCCAGAATGAAGAGGGGTCGCGCCAGTCGAGCGCGGCGACGATTTCCCCATCGAGCCCGATCTCGAATTCGGAGACCGGGGGTTCCTCCAGCATCTCGAGCGACACGGTGCCACCGGTGAGCAGCTGGATTTCCTGCGCCCATCCGCGGCTGCACGCAAACCACGCTGGATAGGTGTCGCTGTTGTCCATCGTGGGCTCCAGCGTGACGATCACGTTGAGGGCGAGCGCGCTGCGGATGGCCCAGAGTCGGCGTATGCTCGGATGCGCGTCGTACCAGTCGGCCAGCGCCTCACCCTCCGCGGTCACGTGGCTCGGCGCCATGAGGGTGGGATCGAGGCTGAGTTTCATGGCGCCTGCTCCTCGAAGGGCGCCGCGAACAGCAAGTCGACCGTCGACGGCGCCTGGTAACCCGTCACGAAACGCTGGCCGAAGTCGCGCGCGAAATTGTCGTAGGTGGTCGCCGGCCGCGTTTCGCAGATGCGGCAGACCGCGCGCGTGAATCGTTGCTTCATCTGCAGCCTGGGAAAGGCGCCGATGATCGCGTCGATCTGCGTCTTCTCGAGAGACTCGTATCCCCAGCCGCCCCAGTCGAGCCCGATGCCCAGCGTGCAAAGTGAAACCTCGGTTTCCTTGTGCAGGCCGATGGAAGGCGTGGAGTTCAGCGCTACTCCGTCCCAGACGAGCTGCGTACGCCGCGCGTCGAAGCCTTCGCGCTGCGCGAACTTGCGCGCCGCGTTGGCCGCTTCCACCTCGAAGCGCAGCGGTCCGTCGAATTTCTCCGAGAGGCCGAGATCGTGCAGCAGCGTGGCGACGGCGAGCACTTCCCCGTCATGCGCGACTTGATTGAGCTGCGCCAGGCTCTCGGCGAACAGCCATGACCGCATGACGTGGTTGAATAGATAGGGCTCGGCATTCTCGCGTGCATATTCGATGGCGCGCGTGATCACCGGAGAGTCCGGCACCCGGACGCCTCCGAGGGAGCGGGTTGCAAAGGCGGCCGGAAAGATTTCCGGGTGTGGACTCGACGAGGTTGCGGTCATGGCGTTCACGATGGTCTCCCGAGGTCGATTACTTGAGAGCGCTGCCGAACCAGGTCTCGAAGCGCGTGGTGCCGAGCCGCGGCGTGCTGCCGGGAACGAGCGGAACGAGCGATTCGTCGTCGAGCTCCGTGCCGTAGTAACGGGCGTGGATATCTCCGGTCACGTCGCGCGCGTCGTTTTTTGTCCGCAATACGCGGCGCACCAGCTCGTCGAGCCGGAACTTCTCGGGGCCGGCGACCTCGACCGTGCCGTTGACGGGCGCACCGAGAGTGACATCGGCGAGCGCGCTCACCACTTCGTCGGAGACGATGGGCTGCACGTAGGCCGTGGGCAGTCGTACCTGGTTTCCTTCCGTGGCCGCGTCCGCGATGCTGCCCATGAACTCGAAGAACTGCGTCGAGCGCAGGATGGAGTACGGCACGCCCGCGGACTTGATCAGGTTTTCCTGCGCGATCTTCGCGCGTAAATAGCCGCTTTGCGGCAACCGGTCCGCGCCCACGACCGACAGCGCAACGTGATGTCGCACGCCCGCGCGCGCTTCCGCGGCGAGCAGGTTGGTGGTGGACGTCCGGAAGAACTCGAGGACCGCGGCGTCCGCGAAGGACGGCGAATTCGAGACGTCGACGACCTTCTGCGCACCGGCGAGCGCCGTGTCGAGACCCTCGCCGGTCAGTGTGTTGACGCCGGTAGCCGGCGAAGCTGCCAGCACCTCCTTGCCTCGCTCCCGAAGTAGTTTGACCAGCTTGGCGCCGATGAGGCCGGTGCCACCGATGACGACGATCTTCATGTCTTGTCTCCTCTTGTTCTCTGGAGTGATGAGCGGAATGCCGATGTGTGTTTCAGGTTTCCGCGGTGCGGTTCTTCCGCCAGGCGGCCGGAGTTTCTCCGACGAGCTTCCGGAACAGGCGCGACAGGTGCGCCTGGTCGGCGAGGCCACATTCGGTCGCGATGTCGCACAGCGGCATGGCCGTCGAGAGCATGAGTTGCTGCGAACGCTCGATTCTTCGCCGGCTCAGGTATTCGTGCGGTGAGGCGCCCACGCTGTTGCGGAACGCGACGTTGAAATGGAATTCGCTGAGATCCACCAGTGCGGCGAGATCCCGGTTCCTCAACGGCGTCCCGAGTCTGGCTTCGATGTGTTCCAGTACACGGCGGCGCTTCCACGCGACCAGCGTGGGGCCGCGATTCGCCGGAGGCGGCATTTCCGGCCGGGCGATCGCCCGCAGCGAGTTTTCAGCGCGGCGCAGATACTGCACCGTGTTGATGCGGTCCACGCGCAGCGCCTCGCTCAAAGCCCTGGACAGATCCGCGATGGCCGACCGCAGGTGGGGTGAGAGCCGCGGGGTGTTGTCCGCATCCGCCATGATCGGATCGAACAGCGCGTGCTCCGGGAAGATAGCCGACAGGCCTGCATTGGGTTGAGCATCCATCGCACTCCTCCTTAGGTGAGCCGCGCCGGCTCCTCATGGCGATGCATTGAGCGCCCGCCATGTCACAGGTTGATTGCGAAGCGGCGCTCCGGGATGCCGCTTGCGACATCGAGGAAACCCTTGCGTCAGCGCGCGACGCCTTTGTGTCACATGCAATCTTGCTGCAGACCCTGCAGCGGACGGCGTATGCTTTTGCGCTCGTCGTGCCAGTGAGCGGGCTCGGAGTAGTCACCAGGTGCCTTCCAAAGTGCTTGCCCGATATGCGCGCGCCGTGGACGCGAGCGACGACGGTTTCTGGGACTGGATCGCCGCAGAGGACACGATCTACACCTCGCCACGATTGCTGGAGATCTACGGACTCCCCCCAGGTGTGACGTTCGCGGGCCGCGACGATCTTCTCGCGCGATTGCCGTTCCATCCCGAGGACCGTCCGCTCGTGGTGCGGACGTTTGCCGAGCACCTTGGCGGCAAGTCGGAGCGCTGCACCCTCGAGGTCCGCTTCATCCGCCCCGACGGTGAGACGCGTTGGGTGCAACTCGCCGGAAAGACAGCGCGCGATGCCGGCGGCGCGGTCACGCATTGGACCGGCGCGGTGCGGGATGTGACGGAACGCAGGCGAGCCGAAGAGGCCTTGCGCGAATCCCAGGAGCGCTACGAACTCACCATGGCCGCGAGCGAATCGGGGTACTGGGACTGGCGCATTCCCACCAACGAATACTTCCTCTCACCGAGAGCGTACGAGATGGGCGGATACGATCCGGATACCTGGACCAACTGGGACGACTTCCGCGCACAGATCAAGATGCACCCGGAGGACTTTGCCAGGTGGGAGGCCGCGCGGAACGAGTTGTTCGCGGGGACGGGTGAACGGCTCTCGATGGAAGTGCGCTATGTCGTTCGCGGCGAAATCCGCTGGCACAGTCTCCAGGGCATCTGCCGGCGCGACAGCACCGGCAAGGTGATCCGTTGGGCCGGCTCGACGACAGACATCACCGAGCGCAAGCGGGCCGAAGAAGAGCTCGGAACGATGGAGCGCAAGCTGCGCCAGGCGCAACGCCTCGAGGCGATGGGCACGCTGGCGGGCGGCATCGCACACGACTTCAACAACATCCTCGGCGCCATCCTGGGTTATGGCGAGATGGCGCAGCGTGATGCTCCCGCGGGCAGCCGCCTCGCGCGCGATCTCGACAGCATCATCATCGCCGGCGAGCGCGGCCGCGCACTCGTCGATCGCGTGCTGGCCTTCAGTCGCAGCGCGGTCGGCGAACGCGTGCCGGTGCACGTCGAAGGCGTGGTCCGCGAAGTGCTCGACCTGGTCTCGGGGAAGTTGCCCACGGGCGTGAAGGCCCACGCGAATCTGCGCGCCGGACATGCCGCCGTGCTGGGCGATGCGACGCAGGTGCACCAGGTGGTCGCCAATCTCGCGACCAACGCCATCCAGGCGATGCCGGGCGGGGGAACGCTGCGCATCGAACTACTCACCGAACGCGTCGAGTCGCCGCGCGTTGCGACGATCGGCGGCGTCGGTATTGGAGAACACATCGTGCTGACGGTCGCGGATACCGGCGCCGGGATCGCTCCGGGGATCGTCGATCACATCTTCGATCCCTTCTTCACCACCAAGGAAGTGGGAACCGGAACCGGCCTGGGTCTCTCCCTGGTACACGGCATCGTCACCCATCTCGGCGGCGCCATTGACGTGACCAGCGTCCCGGGCAACGGCAGCACGTTCACGGTCTACCTACCGCGTCACGGCAGCGCCGCCGGGTCCGTGGAGGAAAAGGAATCGGCGCTGCCGCGCGGCGCGGGACAGCCCGTACTGGTCGTCGACGACGAGGAGCCGCTCGTGCAACTCGCCACGCGGATTCTCGGGGAGCTCGGTTATGCGCCGGTGGGATTCACCTCGAGCAAGGCCGCGCTCGCGGCATTTCGCGCCGATCCGCAGCGCTTCGCCGCGCTGATCACCGACGAACGCATGCCCGAAATGCCGGGGGCGGCGCTGATTCGCGAGATGCGCGGGCTGCGCGGCTCACTACCCGTCGTGCTGATGAGCGGCTACCTGGGCACGACGGAAATCGATGCCGACGAGGTCCTGCAAAAGCCACTTTCCACGCGCGACTTCGCGACCAGTCTGGCCCGGGTGTTGAAGGCCGCTCCGATCAGCCGCCGCGTCCCCGCGCGCCGGGCCAAGCGCCGGTCTTCCTGAGAGGAAATTTGCGATGAAGATTTTTCTGGCGGGCGCTACTGGCGTCATCGGCGTGCGGTTGATTCCGCTCATGCTGGCCGAAGGACATGTCGTCGCCGCGATGACCCGCACGCCATCGAAGACGGACGAACTGCGCGCCGCGGGAGTGAGGCCGGTGTTGTGCGACCTCTTCGACCCGGACGCGCTCGTCGCTGCGGTCACGGAGTTCAAACCCGATGTGGTCATGCACCAGGTGACCGATCTACCCGATCGACTCGAACACCTCGCCGAATTCCTGCCGCGGAACAACCGCGTGAGAAGCGAAGGCACGCGCAATCTGCTGGCCGCCGCACGTGCGTCGAACGCGTCGGGTTTCGTGGCCCAGAGCATCGCGTGGCGCAGCGGGCCAGGCTCCGGCGCCGTGGTCGATGAACATGAGAATGCGGTAGTCGACGCGGGCGGAGCGGCATTGCGTTACGGGATGTTCTACGGACCCGGCACGTTTTACGAAAGCGGCCCGCCGCCGCATCCCCGCATCCACGTCGACGAAGCCGCGCGGCGCACGATTCCGTTCCTCGCCGGGCGAAACGGGATATTCAACATCACAGAGGACGACGTCGCGTCATGACGATGCAAACCCAAACCAGTGGACATGACGTTGCGGCGGATGCCGACGTGCTGCGCAAGCTGCATGTTCCGGGCGATCCACTGATCCTGGCCAACGTCTGGGATCCAACCAGCGCCCTGGTCGTCGAAGCGGCCGGCGTGCGCGCGATCGCGACGGCCAGCAATGCGCTGGCGCCCGTGAATGGTTACGAGGATCACTGCCACATTCCGGCGGACGTTGCGTTTGGCGCGCTGCGACGCATCGCGGATGCCGTTAAGCTGCCGGTCACCGCGGATCTGGAAGATGGTTACGGACTCTCACCGGAAGAATTCGTCGATCGGCTCAAGGATGCCGGCGCGTGCGCGGCGAACATCGAAGACACCGACCATCGGGCCGGCGTCCTGGTCGACGCCGACCGGCACGCGACGCGCATCGCTGCCATCAAGGCGGCCGCGCGCGCCCGCGGATTCGAAGTCGTCATCAACGCGCGGGTCGACGTTCACTTCCACAAGGGTCCGGTGGAAGAAGGTCTGAAGCGCGCCCGGAAGTACTTCGATGCCGGCGCCGACTGCGTCTACCCCATCTTCCTGTCGGACGCCTCCGCGATCCGGGACTACGTCGCGCTCGGGCCGACGAATGTCCTGTATGGTCCTGGAACCCTCACGCTGCGCCAGCTCGCCGGGCTCGGAGTCGCGAGGATCAGCGTCGCGTCGTTCCTGCTCCGGCTCCTGTTGAAGCGGCTCGAGGTCGCCACCTCGGCCCTCCTCCGTTTCGACGACCAGGGGTTCGGACCGGAATGGCAGGCCGGCCTGTTGCGGATGAAGCTGACGAATAGTTAGAGGACCGCGCCAGGCGCGGCGAGCGACTCGCCGACCGCCGACAACAACTCGTCGCGCGTGAACGGTTTCGGCAACACGTTGCGCACGCCGAGCTGTTGCGCCACGGAGCTGGAGGAAACCATGCCCCGACGGAATCTCGCCGACAGCAACAGTATCGGGCTGGCGTGCACCTGCCGGACGGACTCGATGATCCCATTCGCTCCGAGCGGCTCCGGTACATCGATGATGACGAGGTGCGGAACGCCGCCGTCACCGGCGGGCCGAAGCGTCCTGGGCGAAGTTTCCACGATAACCGCGTAGCCAGCTTCACCCAACCAGCGTTCCAGCAAGCCAAGGATCTGATCGTCCGGTTCCACCACAACTATGCGCTGCTGCTGCACGATGGTATTTGAGGCCCCCCATCAGTCACGAATGTGTAACTTCCAGGGGCATTTGTGTCATCTGGCACATTTGTCATGCGCGACGACATCCCGGTGCGATACTTCGAGCGCATCTCTTACTACATGGCCGATGGAACGCCGACGACAATGACCGCGAGTTCGACCGAGAAGACGGCCTCAGCCGCGACACACGTCCTGATCGTCGATGACGATCCTTCGATTCGGCAGATGGTCGTCGATTACCTGGGCGACAACGAAATGCAGGTCACCGCGCTGACGAGCGGCGGCGAGATCGCACGCGTGACCGCGCAGGAGACGATCGATCTGTTGATCCTCGATTTGAAGCTGCCCGGCGAGAACGGCATGGACATCGCGCGCAGGATCCGCGCCGACTCGAACATGCCGATCATCATGCTTACCGGGTGCAAGGAAGAAGCCGACCGCGTGATGGCGCTGGAGCTCGGCGCGGACGATTACCTGACGAAGCCATTCTCGCCGCGCGAGCTGCTGGCGCGCATTCGTGCGTTGCTGCGCCGCTCGCGCGCCAACGAAACCGTGGCGGATGGACTGGCGAAACTACGCGCGTATCGTTTTGCGGGCTGGGAGCTCAACGTCCGGCTGCGGCGCCTCAAATCGCCGCTCGGTGAAGTCACGACCTTGAGGAATGCCGAGTTCAACCTGCTCGCGGCATTTCTCGCCTCGCCTCAGCGGGTGCTCACACGCGAGCAGTTGCTCAGCATGTCGCACCTGCACGATGACGAGGTCTACGACCGCGCGATCGATACCCAGGTGGGCCGCCTGCGGAAAAAACTCGAGGAGCCCGGCGTTGAACGGGAGTTGATTCGTACCGAACGCGGAGCAGGCTATGTGCTGACCGTGAATGTCGAGGTCGTGCGCTGAACGGTCATTGATAGCCGATCCCCAGGACGTAGTCGCGCAGTAGGATCTCTTCGTAGGTGATTTCATCGAGGAGCGCTCGAGCGACGTCGCGCGCGTGGACGACGCCCAGCGGCCTGCCCCGCTCGTCGAGCACCGGAATGCATCGCGCGCATCCCGCGCCCATGGCTTCCCAGATGGACTGCAGGGACTCGTTCGGAGCACACGAGCGGATCGACCGCGTCATCAGCGCCGCGGCGGTCGCCTTGACCGCCTCACTACTGTCGCGGCTCAACGCGTTGACGATGTCGGTGCTGGATACGACGCCCAACGCCACGCCCTCGGCGTCGCAGACGACGACGAGCGGCGTGACCGGATTCGACAGCATGACCGCGATATCGCGGATCGATGCGTCCGTTCCAAGCACCGCCAGCCGCCGATGCGCGTCTTCGATGATGTGTTGAACCTGGTTCATGGTTGCGGCTCCGTTCGACGTTCCATTTTCACCCGCGACAAGTGGGCGGGCCCGCTCGAACATCGCCGCCCAGCGAGGGTGACGATGTTCAAGTTCGCTCCTCGCCTCCTCAGGCGGCCTTCTGCTGGGCTTGCTTGCAGAACGCCAGCAGGTCGCGATTGACGATCTCGGGGTGCGTGGCGGTGAGACCATGCGACAGGCCGGGGTAGTAGATCTCCACCGCTCCTTTGATGAGCTGCGCCGACTTCCGCGCCGAGTTCTTGACCGGCACGATCTGGTCGTCTTCCCCGTGCATGACGAGCGTCGGGACGTCGAACTTCTTCAGGTCCTCCGTGAAATCGGTTTCCGAAAACGCCTTGATGCTTTCGTACGAGTTCTTCAGTCCAGCCTGCATGCTCCAGAGCCAGAACTGGTCCAGCGTGCCCTGCGACACCTGCGCGCCCGGGCGATTGGCGCCAAAGAACTGCGGCGCGAAATCCCGGTAGGTTTGCGAGCGGTCCTTCAGCAACGCTGCGCGCAATCCGTCGAACAATTCGATCGGGAGACCTTCCGGATTCGCCGGCGACTTCAACATGATCGGCGGCACGGCGGCGATGAGCACCGCCCTGGCCACACGCTTCGTGCCATGGCGCCCGATGTAGCGCGCGACTTCGCCACCGCCGGTGGAGTGGCCCACCATGGTGATGTCCTCGAGATCCAGGGCCTCGATCAGGTCGGCGAGATCGTCGGCGTAACCGTTCATGTCGTTGCCGGAGGACGCCTGGCTGGATCGTCCGTGACCGCGGCGGTCATGCGCGACGACGCGGAAGCCCTGGCCCGCGAGGAACAGCATCTGCGCGTCCCACATGTCGGAGTTCAAGGGCCATCCGTGCGAGAAGGTGATGACCGGGCCGCTGCCCCAGTCCTTGTAGTAGATAGTCGTGCCGTCTTTGGTCGTGATCGTGCTCATGTGCGTGTCTCCTGTGGTTTCTTGAAACGCCTGCGGTGGTGGGATCGTGACCGACGACCGGGCGGGTTTTCTTGACGGAACAGGCGGGGACTTGAAGGAGATTGCGATTCGACCGGGCGGGCAGCCCGACGGGCGCGGCATCGGTCCGGCGCCATCCCGACGCCGTTGCGGCGCAGCATCGTATGTCGCTTGACCCTTTTCCTTCCTTCGCGCGTTAATCGTTCGTCACCTTCCGATCAACTCGACGCAGGACTTATCCCGTGAAAACCACTGCGTTTGCCTTCGGACTCGGCCTTTGTGTGCTGGCCGCGGGTTGCGCCGACACCAATGGCCGATCGCAGGCGGACCCGCCGAGGATGGCGGCTAACTATCTGCATCTCCCGGATGGGAATAGCTCACCAGAGTGGTTTGCCGACAATCCCCGGCCCTCGTTCAGGAGTTGCCGGGTGGACACGGTCGATTGCATGGATCTGGATGAACGCCCCTTTCGGGCGTGCTTGCTCGACTCGGACCGGTGCCCGCACGACGCCGAGCGCATCCCGCTTCGCCTGGACTGAGCGGTCATTCAATCCGACAGCTTGCGCACCTAGCGGGGAGCAGACTCGAGTGATCCCTTCGAACGATCTACTTGCGCGACCACGCGCGCTGAAGCGCGCCTGCACCAAGTCCGTGCGGGCACCGTTTTCGGGCGTCCGCCCCGCAATCCACCGGGTGGTTAGATTGCCACTAGTCAGGTAGTCTCCGGAGCAGGTCGAATCCGCTCGACTCGCGAACCGTGGCCCGCGGCCACATCGAGTTCACATGCGACTGGTACCAGGTGCCTACGGCGACGGCCTCGCGAAGTACTTCCGAGCCGACGCCAACTCGCATCTCGTCACCACCGCGGTGCAGAAGTCCAAGCTCGCGGTCACACGCATCCGACGAGACACGCCCGGCCACGGACTGACTACCCCACTACCGGCGGAACGCGCGTTTTCGGTCCTGCTGCAATTGAGGGATTGTCCCAAACGCGAGTTGTTCATCGCAGGGCGCTCCGTCTTTCGCGGCGGTTATGGCGCGAGATCGACCAGCATCGTCGATCTCGAAGAGGAACCCACCGCCAATCTGGTAAGCCCCTTCGACGTCCTGCACTTCTACGTGTCTCGATCCGCGCTCGATGAAATCGCCGACGAGCAAGGCGCGCCGAGAATTGCCACGCTCACGTGCAACCGCGGCATTTTCGATCCGACTGTCTGGCATCTGGGCCAGGCACTCTTGCCCGCGCTCGAGCGCCCTCACGAAATCGGCGCAATGTATGCGGATCACCTGTTGATGGCGACTCATAAGTATTTCGCGGTCGCCTTCGGCGGAATGCGCCTGCCGTCATACAGCCGGCGCGGCGGGCTGGCGCCCTGGCAAGTGCGCCGCGCCACGGAGTTCATGATCGCACGCCTCGGGGTCGACATATCGCTGCACGAGGTCGCGGGAGCCTGTGGGCTGTCGCCAAACTACTTTGGCCGCGCTTTCAAACGAAGTGTCGGCACACCACCGCATCGTTGGCTGCTGCTGCAGCGAGTCTTGCGCGCGAAACTGCTGCTGCGGGACGCGAAACTGTCGCTGTCCGACATCGCCCTCGCCTGTGGCTTCGCGGATCAGAGTCACTTCACGCGCGTGTTCACATCTATTGTCGGGGCAACTCCTGGCACCTGGCGAAAGCAGGTCCAGTGAACGAGGTGGCGGTTTTCGCGAAAAGCGGCCGGTAATCTTCAATAACTCCTGGACTCGAGCGGCCAGAATCCGGCGGCATTTCAATCTCCAGGAGCAACCCGTGAAAACGAGAATCGCGGTCCGCGCCCTTGCCTGGGTATGCGCAGCTTCGTTGCCGTTCCTCTCGTCGGCGCACGCACAGAGCTTCGACTTTCCCACCGGCTTTCGCGCGCAGAAGATCCAGACCAACGGAACCACGCTGCACGTTCGCGTCGGTGGCGCCGGCCCTGCCGTGGTGCTCATCCACGGCTACGGCGACACGGGCGACATGTGGGTGCCGCTGGCGACTTCGCTTGCGCGCAATCACACCGTGATCGTCCCTGACCTGCGCGGGATGGGGCTCTCGGAGAATTCCACCAGCGGATACACGAAGAAGAACCAGGCGGAAGACATCGCCGGTGTGCTCGATGCGCTCAACGTCAGGCGCGCCGACGTAGTCGGCCATGACATCGGCAACATGGTTGCGTACGCGTTCGCCCAGGCTCATCAGGATCGAACTACACGCCTCGTGATCATGGATGCGCCGGTGCCCGGAGTCGGTCCGTGGGAAGAGTTCCTCAAGAATCCATTGCTGTGGCACTTCCGCTTCGGTGGACCCGACATGGAGCGACTGGTCGCGGGACGGGAGCGCATTTATCTCGATCGCTTCTGGAATGAATTCTCCGCGGATCCGGCGCATTTTTCCGAAGCGGCGCGCCGTCATTACGCGGAACTCTATTCGCAACCCGGACGCATGCGTGCGGGGTTCCTGCAATTCGCGGCATTCGACCAGGACGCGATCGACAACCGCGCTTCAGCGGCACTCGGACGTTTGAAGATGCCAGTACTCGCGATCGGCGGCGATCATTCGTTCGGCTCCACGATGGCATTCGTGATGCGATTTGCCGCAGATGACGTGCACGAGGTCGTCATCCCCGATTCCGGTCACTGGCTGATGGAGGAACAACCGCGGGCGACCGTCGCGGCCATTCGTTCCTTCCTGGACCGTGACGCCGCGCTGGCACCGGTGCGCCTCACATCGGCGGAAGTGGATGCGCTGGCGCGTGATGGCGCCGGCGCGGGCACGTCCGGGCTGAGCGGCGTCCAGACGACAGTGCTATCGGGGAATCCGAACCTGCCCGGGCCTTACACATTCGAAATACGCGTTCCGCCCAATACGCATATCGCCGCGCACACGCACGGCGACAATCGCACGGCACTCGTCGTCTCCGGCGAATGGCACTTCGGGTATGGCGATCGGGCGACCGAGTCCGCCACCCGGACGCTTGGACCCGGCGGTTTCTATACCGAACCCGCGGGCGAGCCGCACTTCGCGTTCACGCGCGACACGCCGGCGGTTGTCTACATCACGGGTCAGGGCCCGACGGATACCGTGTATGTCGTCGCCGCCGACGCGCATCCAGGGAAATAGGTTGCCGGCGGAATTCGAGCTCTGCGGCGCGACCGCCCAAGCCCATGGGTGGATCAAGGAGGATGTGCTGGCGCGCAACACCGAGCTGGTCCAGCAGGGTTTCGTGAAAATCTCGGAGAGCTGATTACTCGACTTCGCCGACCACCTGGCCCTCGGCCTTCGACTTGGGAAGCAAAGCCGCGGCGGCCGGCTTTTCAGGCGTTTCGAACGGCCCGTTGGCGACAGGCAGCAGCGTGTCGCGCGCTGCGTCCTTCAGATCGCGCTTGATGAATTCCTCCCCGAGCTTCAGCCGCGGACTGGGCGCGGCGGGTGAAGAAGCAACGATCTTGGCCAGCCCCTCGACGGCCATGTCCGGCGCATGCTCGCCGGCAACGGCGAAACTGTTGTAGTAAGCGATGAGCGGAAGGATGCCTTCCGGGTCCAGGCGATTGGCCTGCGCGATGAAACGTCGCGCTTCCTTGAGCCGGCGCTGCCGCTCGGCGGTTGGCGCGCGCGCGGCGAGCTGCGCAAGCGCCGTGCCTTTCCATACCGGGGCTGTTGCGTCCTTGGGCGACAGTGCAATCGCGCGATCGGCGGCCTCGAGACACTCTTGTGGATTGCCGGACCGGCACTCGGCTTCGGCCAACAGCAGGTGGTGTTCGATCAGGTTGGGGAATTGCCGCGCATTCTCGCGAAGTCGATCGAGCCACGCCGCGCGTCGCTCGATTGCCGCCGCGCGGTCGGGACTCTCTTCCGCGGGGACCTCGATTCGCGCGCCCAGCTCGAGCCGGCCCTGGATCAGCCCGGCCTCGGCCCGGGTCATCTGACGAATGGTCGGTTCCGGCGCGCGCTCGGGCGGAAAGTCCATCCGCTCGAACTCCAGCTTGCGTCCCCGGTAAGCGGTCAGGGCGCTCTGAAGCCCGGCCGGATCGCCGAAGGCGCTCGCGGCGCTCTTCGTGTCGGCACCTCGCGCCATGGCGCCCAGGTAATCCTGCAACCGTGGCTTCCACTCGTCGGAGAAATACAGAAAGTGCACCAGCCGCCACGCGTGAAACGGTGTCCACGCCCGCTTCTTCCCGAATAGATAGCGGCCGTCGAGGATGTCCGTCACCGGATAATTACCGAAATGCTCCATGACTTCGAAGAAGCCATTCGGAAGTTGCCCGTACTGGACGTAGTCATCGCCCGTTTCCATCGTCGCAAACAACTCGCCGAAACCCTGCAGGAACCAGCGCGGGTATGCGGCCGGGAAATAGGTCATCAGGTAGTTCTGGGCGAAGCCGGCGTAGAGTCTGGATTCGGCCGACTGGCAGAAAAGCAGCTCGTTCGCGGGAAGTAGTTTGACAACCTCGGCCAGCCCTGCGTCGGGATGTGGTTTTGCTCCGGAAAAGCTGACCAGGGGAGGATCACCTTCTCCCCACGTGCAATTGCGGTTCGTCGCACGGCCAGCCGACGCGCTCAGAACCAGGTTTACGCCCTCCCTGGTCGATGCGAGCACCGATCCTTCTTCGCGCGGATCGTAGTAGATGGTCTTCGAGAATTTCTGCGGAAACGGGCCGTATTGCCAGCGCAAGTCCGTCAGTCGCAGCTGCTCGAACTGCCCGGCATTCCCGATCATCGTCACGGCGATCTTGATCGTCTCGTCCGGCGCATCCACCCGGCCGAACAAGGCCGAGAGCAGGAAGTGGAGCTTCTCGAGGTTGTGCGCGGTGGCACGCAAGTCCTCGTCGTCCTTCTGACTGAACACGACGACGTGCGGCGTCTCCGCCATGCGCCAGTCGCTCATCTCTACTTTCGAATCGCGAGTGCCCGTGACCGTGATGGTCGTGTCGCCATTCTTCACCGGCGCCGTCAGCTGCGCGTGCGCCGGGAGACTCGCGGCGATGCCGAAGACGAAAATCAACGATCGCATCATTCCTTGACTCCCCTTCCCTGTGCCGCGAAACAATCTAGTCGCGATGCGAGAAATCCGCAAATAGCCAGCAGTTGTCCGCTCGCTAACCTCTAGTTTGGACAGGATGATCAATGCATGTTATTGGCATACGAGGTACGCCACACAGCACCGGGCGAATGCTTGCGGTAGTTAGTTCAGGAAACGCCGCTGACGAAGATGGACTCGCTGAGCGCTTGCTGATATTCCTCCTCGCCAATTGCATCCACTGACCGCAGCTTCGCCAGCAGGTTGTCGATCAACAAACGCAGGCCAGGCCCCGGCGTGCCCCGCGCAAATGAACGCTGGTACTTGATCGGCCCCGGAATGATCGCGACCAAAAAGGCCATCTGCGCGGGCGTCAACGCCTGGGGTTCGCAATCGAAATAGTGGCGGGCCGCGGGCCGAAGGCCACGCAGTTCCGGCCCCCATTCGATGATGTTCACGTAGATCTCCAGGATACGATCCTTGCCGAGCGCCGACTCGAGCAGGAACGTGATCGCCAGTTCCTGCAGCTTGCGACCGACCTCTTTTTCGCGCGACAGGAACAGGTTCTTGGCCAGCTGCTGGGTGATTGTCGACGCGCCGCGCGCCGCTCCCCCGCGCGACAAGTTGGTCAACAGCGCGGAAGGTAGTTCGCGCAGGTCGATACCACCATGCCCGTAGAAGCCCGCGTCTTCGGCAAGGAGCAGTGTGCGCACGAACAGCGGCGGAATATCGTGCAACGCGATGAAGTCGGGGGATGCGGGCGAGACGGCGACGGGGTGCTGCGGGCCGACTCCATCTTCGGGGCGGAAGACGAAGTCCCCGCGCAGGCGCGAGATCGCCCGCGGCATCTGGTTTGGCGGAGTGAAGTCAAGCTTCTGACTCACCGCGAGAGCGGCAGGGTCCGCGAGATTTCCGCTAACACGCACATCTATCGTGGCCGATCCAAGGTCACCGTCACCGGGCGCCAGTCCGAGACTTTCGGGCACCGCGAGCCCGGCTGCGCCCAGCAGGCGCCCGAACTCCAGTCGTTGCACGCCGAGTGCAAGGTCGACATTCGGATCAGCGTCCATGTCGCGCAGTTTTATCGAGCCCCACAGATCCGCACCCGCCAACGTTCCCTGGAACTCGGGGATTTCGGTCGTGCCCTCGGCACGCTGCACGGTGCCATCGAATCGCAGCGTCACGTCCGTCGCATCGCCGAGATGTGGTTTGTCACCGGTGCTGTTCGCCAGCGCCCCGAAGCGCGCACCGCGCGCGCCGATGTCGACGTGGAAACGGAGCGCATCCCCGCTCGTTCGAAAATTCACGCGGCCGTCCGCGATCCCACCCACGAGCAGCGGGTTACCTTCGCGCCGCACGTCCATCAGACGACCGATATCGAGCCCACGTGCTTCGACTATCCACTCCCTGCCCGCCGAGTCCGCCTGCTGGCGAATCGACAGGCCGGCCTGCGGTTCGACCAGTGTGAGTCGGAGGCCCTCGTCGGGAAATCCCGCCACGTGCCAGGCAGTAGCTGGGGAGCTGACCCTTAAACCTGCTGGGCCGACAAGATTGGCAGACCGAACCGCGAGTCGCAGTCCGCCTGGATAGGTAGCGACGATCGTGTCGGCATGCAGTCGCGCGCCATGGCCAAGATCGAGATCGAAACCCTCCAGTCGCAAGAAGGGCCAGACGCCGACGCGGACCGAACTGATTCGGGCAACCATGCCATGGCGCCGAGCTGAAGATTCGATCCGCTCGCGGACGGCGCGTTCGAGCGTGGGTTTCAGCAGCATCGCGGCCAGGATTGCGACCAGCGCCGCGGCGATCGCTACTCCGAGCCACCTGCGTCCGCGGGTTCCAAGAATGACCATCGATGCAGGATGCCATAGCCGAACCGGCGCTGCGGTTGGCCCTGTTCGCCGCCAAGGCGATACCCATGTGAATGATGTTTCGGGCTGATGGGTCGCGGCATTTCGGACACATAGGTAACACTTTGCGGCATTTGGTGACCTGGGAGTTGCCGTCTACGATGCTGTCTCAGAAATTTCACGTCTCTCGAATGAAAGGTTGGTCTGACTTGTGAAATACCTGCTCTGCGTCTTTCTCCTCGCCTCGAGCTTTGCTTGCGCTGAAGCTTCGCTTCCAGCTTTGAAGTCTGAACAGTGGCGACAGGATCTCGAGTATTTCGCTCGAGAAATCACGACGAAACACCGGGATCCCCATCATTTCATCAGCAAGGCGGATTTCGACCGGGAAGTATCCAACCTGCGCCAGCGCATCCCGTCGATGAAGGATTACGAAGTAGTTGTAGGGTTGCAGCGCCTCGCGGCGCTCATCGGCGACGGGCACACATTTCTGGACACGTCGGGTTTGTATGAGAGATTTCCGCTGCAGGTTTTCTGGTTTGGCAACGATTTGAGGGTTGTCCGTGCGGCTCCTGAATACCGCGAGGCACTCGGAGCCAGGATCATCTCGATCGGATCTCACTCCATTGAGGAAGCCCACGAGAAGATAGAACAGTTGATTCCGCAAGCCGAGAATCGATGGTATGTGCTGAACAGCAGCGCAAAGCTACTGATGAGCGTCGAACCGCTGGCTGCCCTCGGTGTGCTTCCGCGATTGGGTCCCGCGGATTTCACTTTCGAGGACGATTCCGGCCGACGCTTCAAGCTGCGGATTCGGCCAGTCCCGGCAGGCGCCAGCGCTTCGGAGCAGATTGCTACCGAACCGGTGCCGTTGCCCTTTCAGCACCCTGAGGATGCACTCTGGTTTACGTACCTTTCCGACTCGAGAACGGTGTACGTCAATTTCCGCTCCTTCCGCGACCTGCAGGCGCAGTCCGCAAAGCTTTGGGACTACGTCGGAAAGTTTCCGGCAGATCGTCTGATCATCGATATGCGCTGGAATGAAGGGGGAAACTACTCCCATGGACGCGAATATCTCATCTACAAGCTCATATTCATGCCCGCGTTGAACCGGGCAGGACGCCTCTTTGTCATTACCGGCCGCGGTACATTTTCAGCCGGCATGACGAACGTCACCGATCTTCGCAGGGAGACGGAAGCAACGCTGGTCGGTGAACCCACGGGAGCGCGCCCCAACGGATACCAGGAGAATCACTTGTTCACGCTGCCGTCCTCGAAGCTGCGTGTCTCCTGCTCGAAGCTCAGGTACAGATTTCAGCCGGAATCTGAAACGGACGCGGTGTTCCCTGACCAGAGAATCGACCCCGATTGGCGACTATTCAGTGCGGGCAAAGATGCAGCGCTGGAATGGATTCTGGCGGGGCGATACTGACCAGCGTTGTGCCGCCCATTAGGCTTGTTAGGGCATGGCACGGTGTTTTGAAAGAAGTGGTGGAAAGGGAGGGAATCGAACCCTCGACCCCGGCATTATGAGTGCCGTGCTCTAACCAGCTGAGCTACCTTTCCACGTCCCATCCGACGGGGAATCCCGCACCGGGCTGAGGCCAGTGCGAAGGGGCCGCGATTCTCTAGGCCTCGCCCTCGCCTGTCAAGGCAATCCCCGCAAAAACAACAGCTTAGCGCTGCGGCAATCCCCTGCCACCGGGGTGTGAGGCCGTTCCTTATCAAGTCGAATCTTCAGGGGTGGGATACGGCTCTCAATTCGCGCCCCCGCGATCAAGTGTGAACGGAATCAAGCCGATACGCATCAACGGGGCGCCATGCCGGACAGCGCCAGGACGACGAATCGACACATGAAGTGGCTGCAACTCGCACATTTGCCGTTGAGAACGAAGCTGATCGCCGCCAGTGCGCTGTCGGCTTCGATGGCGTTGCTGATCGCGGCGCTCACGCAGGCCACCTTTTCCTACTTCTACACGCACAATGAGGCGTACGAGCACCTCAATGCGGTCGCGCGTGTCGTCGCCGCGCGCAGCACGGGCACGCTCATCAGCAAGGACTTCCGCCAGTCTGAAGCGCTGGTCAGCGCACTGCGCATAGAACCGAACGTCGAAGAAGCGCTGCTGATCGACGACCAGAAACACGTGCTCATGCACTACGCGGGCAACCGCGCGATGCTCACACGCAACCCGACCGGCGAGCCGACCGAGATCGAAAAATGGCAGCAGGCCGCCATCGCAAGCAACGAGCACCTGCATCGCTTCGACGGGCTCTCCGCGCTGCACCTCGTCTACCCGATCGCCGACGACGGCAAGATCATCGGTCATCTCTACGTGCGTTCGAATCTCTCCGAGATGCAGGAAGCCATGCTCGCGCAGCTCGCGATGCTGCTCGGTGGTTCGGTGGTCGCGTTCGCCATCGCCTGGCTACTCGCGCGCAGGGTGCAGCGGCAGATCGCGACGCCGCTCATGCATCTCGTCGAGGTCATGCAGCGCGCCGAGCACGGCGATTACTCCAGGCGCGCCGCGGTCACGAGCGACGACGAGATCGGTCACCTGCTGCGCGGCTTCAACGGCATGCTCGACCAGATCGAGAACCGCGAGCAGGAGCTCGCGAAGCAGCACGAATACCTCGAACAGCAGGTCGTCGAGCGCACCAAGAGCCTCTTCGACGCGAACGCGACGCTGCGCCAGGCGATGAACGACAGCGTCGAGGCCTGCCGCGTCGCCGAGGCGGCTTCACGCGCCAAGTCGGAATTCCTCGCGCGCATGTCGCACGAGATCCGCACGCCGATGAACGGCGTGCTGGGCATGACCGAACTTCTGCTGGATTCGAAGCTCGATCCGCGCCAGCGCCGCTTCGCCGCGACGATCCAGAGCTCGGCCGACGCGTTGCTCGCGATCATCAACGACATCCTCGACTTCTCGAAGATCGAGGCCGGCAAGCTGCGCCTCGAGGCGCAGGACCTCGACATCCGCCAGGTGGTGGAAGAAGTCATCGACCTCTTCGCGCAGCGCGCGCACCAGAAGGGCATCGAACTACTGCTCGACATCGACCCGTACCTGCATCGCTGGGCGAAGGGAGACGAGCTGCGCATCCGCCAGATCCTCATGAACCTGGTGTCGAACGCGCTCAAGTTCACGGCCAGCGGCCACGTGCTGGTCCGCGCCCGCGGCGTGAATCCCTCCGAGACGCATGTGTCGCTGGTCATCGACGTGGTGGACACCGGCACCGGCATCCTGCCCGAGAATCAAGCCGCCATTTTCGACGCGTTCGTGCAGGAAGACGGCTCGACCACTCGCCGCTTCGGTGGTACCGGCCTGGGCCTCGCGATCAGCCGTCAGCTCGCGACGCTCATGGGCGGCGACATCACCGTGGTCAGCCAGCCGGGCGTCGGCTCGACATTCTCGCTCGCGATCACGCTGCCGGCCACGCCGGCGATTACCTCCGACTCTTCGCAAGGCCTCATGCTCGCGCCGGGCACGCGCGTGCTCGTGGTCGACGACAGCGCGATCAACGTGGAGATCCTCGCGTCGCAGCTCGAGGCCTGGGGCTTCGTCGTCGCGACCGCCGCGAGCGCGATGGAAGCGCAGAAACACCTCGACGCGATGCAGGCCGCCAACACGCCGCCGAAGATCATCGTGCTCGACTGGCACATGCCCGAGCAGAACGGCGTCGACTGGTTGTTGGCGGTGCGCGGCGACGCGCGCTACAAGTCGATCCCGGCGATCATGGTGAGCTCGGTCGCGGACGACCTGGAAACGGGTCTCGCCTCGCAGCTCGCCCCGCTGCGCCGTCTCGCCAAGCCCGTGCGTCAGAGCATGCTGCGCCGCGCCCTGCACGAAGCGTTGCAGGCCGTGCCCTTCCAGGAAGTCAGCTCCGCTCCCGCCATGCTCGCACCGGAGAACGAACCCGTGCTCGATCACCTGTCCGTCCTGCTCGTCGAAGACAACATGGTCAACCGCACGCTCGCGCTCGAGATGCTGCAGCGCCTGGGATGCGACGCGATGCACGCCGGCAACGGCGTCGAGGCGCTGGACGCACTCGAGAAGCAGGACTTCGACGTCGTGCTCATGGACTGCCAGATGCCGGTCATGGACGGCTTCATCGCGACGCGCAAGCTGCGTGAGCGCGAGGCCGCGAAAAAGAAGGATCCGACGCGCGTGGTCGCGCTCACCGCCAACGCGCTCGCCGGCGACCGCGAGGCCTGTCTCGCGGCCGGCATGAACGATTACCTGGCCAAACCCTTCACGCTCGCGCAGCTGCGCAACATCCTGCTGCCGTCGAAGGTGTCGCGCTCGGCGGCCAACAAGGTGACGCTCGATCATTCGGCGATCGACGCGGTGCGCCAGCTCGATCCGGACGGCAACGACCGCCTGCTGGCGCGGTTGATCGCGCTCTATCGGGACGACTCCTCGCAGCTGCTCGCCGACATCGACAATGCGATGAAGGTCGGCGACGCCGAGGGCGTCGCGCGCGCCGCGCACACGTTGAAGAGCTCGAGCGCCAATCTCGGCGCGACGAACGTCGCGGCGATCGCGCGGCAGATCGAGCACTCCGCGCGCAACGGCGACCTCACGGACCTCGCCGCCTCGGTGACCAAGCTGCGCGCGCAGCGCACCGTCGCACTCTCCGAGCTCGAGGCGCTCGACTCATCGGCAAAGGTCGCGTGAAGTGAGCGGGACGCCTCCAGCGCCCATCCACGTCCTGATCGTCGACGACGACGCCGGCTCGCGCCTGCTCATGCGGCGCGCGCTCGAGCGCAGCGGATTCCTGATCTCCGAGGCGGCCGACGGCGCCTCCGCGGTCGCGGCCGTCGAGGCCGGCGAATGCAACGCGGTGCTCATGGACGTCGAGATGCCGCAGATGAACGGCTACGAGGCCTGCCGCGAAATCCGTTCGCGACCGGGCGGCACGCATCTGCCGATCATGATGGTCACCGGCCGCGATGACGTCGCATCGATCAACCAGTCCTACAAGGCCGGCGCGACGGACTTCCTCGCGAAGCCGATCAACTGGAACCTGCTGGGACATCGCGTGCAGTACCTGGTGCGCGGCGGCCGGCTCGTGCAGGAGCTCGAGGAAAGCGAGAGCCGCCAGCGTGCAATGCTCGACGCCCTGCCCGACCTGCTGCTCATCGTCGACATGTACGACCGCATCGTCGATCGGCTCGGAGCGACGGAAAACCACCCGTTCCTCAACGGCGCCGTGAAGCTCGAGCAGAAGATCACCGAACTCGTTTCCGGCGACGCGGCGCGCGCGATCACGCACGCGCTCGACGACTGCCGCGTGCGCAACGACCGCACCGAGGTCGAATTCGAATGCATGCGCGAGGGTGTCGAGCGCCGGTTCGAAACGCGCATCGTGCCTTACGACAAGGGCCGCCTGCTGCTCGTGTTGCGCGACGTGACGGAGCGGCACCGCGCCGCGAACCGCATCCGCGAGCTCGCGTTCTTCGATCCGCTGACCCAACTACCGAACCGCCAGTACCTGCTGCAGCTGCTCGAGGAGGCGCGTCGCGAGGCGTCCACCACGGGCGAACGCTTCGCGGTCGTGCGTATCAACATCGACAACTTCAAGCGCATCAACGACAGCATCGGCCACGGCGCCGGCGACGCGTTGTTGCAGGCCGTGGCGTCGCGGCTCGGCACGTTCCTCAAGCTGGAATCCGACGGCGCGGTGACGATGCCGCTCGCGCGGCTCGCGGGCGACGAATTCGCGGTCGCGATCCGGCACCTGCAGTCGGATGCCGACGTGCAGAACGTGATCACGAACATCACGGCCGCGTTCGCGTCGCCGTACATGATTCGGCACCGCGACTTCTTCGTGACGTGCACGATCGGCATCGCGGTGTATCCGGATCACGGCAGCTTCGCGGACGAACTACTGCGCACGGCGGGCCTGGCGCTGCACGAGGCAAAGACCGCGGGCGGCAACAAGGGCGTCATCTACAGCGAGCACATGCGCGCGCGCTCGGTCGCCCGGCTCGAGCTCGAGACCGAATTGCGCCGTGCGCTCGATACCGACGAACTGTTCCTCGTCTATCAACCGCAGATCGAAGTCGCCTCCGGCCGCATCGCGTCGGTCGAAGCGCTGGTGCGCTGGCGCCATCCGACACGCGGCATCGTGCCGCCGGACGATTTCATCCCGGTGGCCGAGGAATCAGGCCTCATCGTCTCGTTGTCCGACCTCGTCATGCGCAAGGCGCTCAAGCAGATCGCCGAATGGTGGCATGCGGGCTGCCGCGATCTGCGTGTCGCGGTGAACGTGTCGGGCGCGCAGTTCGAGGCGCCCGGATTCCCGGACTGGGTGTTCGCGCATCTCGACGAGGCCGGACTGCCCGGCGCGTGCCTGGAACTCGAGATCACCGAAAGCCTGTTGATGGTGGATGAAGCCGCGGCCGCGCTCGCGGTGCGGGCCGTGCGCGAGCTCGGCGTGCACGTCGCGATCGACGACTTCGGCACGGGATACTCCTCGCTCGCCTATCTGAAGCACTTCCCGATCGAGGCGCTCAAGATCGACCGCTCGTTCGTTGCCGACCTCGGGCGCGACTCGAACGACGCCGCAATCTGCGCGGCCATCATCGCAATGGGTCGCCAGCTTGGCCTCAAGATCGTCGCCGAAGGTGTGGAGACGAAGGAGCAGCTGCAGTTCCTGGCGACTCACGGCTGCACGCTCGCGCAGGGCTTCTACATCGCCAAGCCCGTCGAGGCGGCTGAGATGGCCCAACTACTGCGGATCGGCACTCATGAGACGCCGATGGTCGACCTCTCGGTGACCGGCAAGGGCCGCACGGACGTTCCGCTGGCCGACTACGAAGCCGAACTGCTCCTGAAAGCCCGCTGAAATGGGAATGTCCCCTTTCATGTAGCATTTGCCGGGCATGGACGATCCCGCGAATGTTTTCCTGCTCGGCTTCTTCGGCAGCGTGCTGGCGGCGCTCGGCACGGGATTGGGCGGGCTCGGCGTATTTTTCCTGAGATCGCCCAGCGAGCGATCACAGGACGGAATGCTGAGCGCGGCGGCGGGTGTGATGCTCGCCGCGACCTTCTTCTCACTACTGATGCCCGCGCTCGATCACGCCGACCACGCGACGACCAACCAGTTCCTCGGAGTGGCCATCGTCGGAGGGGGCGTGCTCGCCGGCGCGGTTGGCCTGTTCGCGATACACCGCTACGTTCCGCACGAACACTTCGTGCTCGGCCGCGAGGGACCGGACACCCAGCGGTTCACGCGCATCTGGCTGTTCGTCATCGCGATCACACTGCACAACTTTCCCGAGGGCATGGCGGTGGGCGTGGGTTTCGCGGGCGGCGACAAGGAGAACGGCACGGCCCTCGCGATCGGCATCGGCCTGCAGAACATTCCCGAAGGTTTCGCGGTCGCGGTCTCGCTGGTCGGAATCGGTTATACGCGCAGCCGCGCGTTCGCGGTCGCGCTGTTCACGGGGCTGGTCGAACCGATCGGCGGCGCGGTCGGCGCCGCCGCCGTGTGGATCGCGGAACCGCTTTTGCCCGCGATCCTCGGTCTCGCCGCGGGCGCGATGTTGTTCGTCATCAGCGACGAGATCATCCCTGAAACACACCGGCGCGGTTACGAGAACGTCGCGACGTTCTCACTGATCGGCGGCTTCGTCCTGATGATGTTCCTCGATACCGCGCTCGTCTGAGCTCGGCAGCGTCGCGTCGATGCGTGCGAGAAGATAGTCGAAGAATGGATTCGAACTCGCGCGCATCAGTCCGTCGGCGTTGATCACGAGCGCATTGCGCTCGCCGCGCACCGCGAGATTGCCGAGCTGCACACCTGAATCGTCCGATGGATCGGGATGTGTGCCGTACAGGCCGTCGTCGAGCGGGAACGGCAACGCCACATGCGACAGGGATATGAAGTCGGGTGGATAGGAAGCGTCGAGCGGCCGCACGACCGGCGACGTCGAGCCGGCCGCGGTGGTCTGGGTCTGCACCTGCCCTGCTTCGACGCCGGCGTTCGTCACCAGCGTCACCGCGTAGTTGCGCGGAGCCGGCGGTAACAACGTCGCGGGCAAATCGGCGTTCTGCGGCCGGATCATCCGGTCGACGCGGGCGGAGTGGTTGCGGTCGAACAGCACGAGCTCGCTGCCGTTCCCCGGCAGGCGCACATACAGAGTGTCGATGACGGCGCGGGTATGGACCGTCGTATCGAGGACGGACTGGAAAGTCAGGATGGGCGGTAGTTTGTCGAGCCGCCCCTGCTTCGCAAGTCCGTCGAGCCGGTCCCGGATCCCGTTCGCGACCTGCGAGGACTGCCGCGCCGCATTCACGGGAAACGAGTTGTACTTGTACGGGTTGTACTCGGGCAGCACGTCGAGCCACGCCGCTTTCGCGAAAGACGGGAACACCGCGGGCCAGCCGAGTACTCCGGCGAAGCGCGCCATGCTCGTGATGCCGATCATCGGCGAGATCAGCACGAGTTGATCGGGCGCGACGAGTTCGGGATCGCCGAGCGCCTCGATCGCGTACTGCAGCGCGAGCGCGCCGCCGTTCGAGTAGCCCACGATGTGCAGCGGCCCGTCCTTCGTGAGGCCGCGCGCCGTGCGCACCGCGAGTCGCGTGGCCGCGAACCAGTCCTGCTCGCGCACGGTGGTCAGCGCCGCCGGCACGGTGCCGTGACCGGGCAGCCGGATGCCGACCGCGACGAAACCGGATTCGCGATATCGATTCGCCACGTGCCGCAGACTGTAGGGGGCGTCAGTGAGACCGTGCAGGAGCACCACCGCGCCGCGCGGCGGACCTTCCGGCGTCAGCACGAACGAGCGATTCCAGTTCCGGGTGGAATTGCGCTCGTACATCGGGCTACCCGCGAAATAGCGGTTCGCCGTGACGCGGTCCTCGGCAGGTAGTTTGTCGGTGACTTCCGCCTTGACCTGGGCGAATACCGCGTCTTCGGCGGTCAACCACCGTTCCCAGTTCGCTTCGTCGATTTCGCGAGGACTGAGCTCGGTCGGAACCTCGGTATGCCAGAGCTTGAGCGGAGGCGCGCGCCACGCATCCCAGGCGCGCACGGCGAAGATCGTCGCGAGGATCAGGCCGAGGCCGATCGCGAGGCGCTTGAACCACACCCGGACGATCGGGATCAGGCTGGCCTCCACAGTGTGGGGACAGACTTGAGTCTGTCCCCAGGCGGGACTTCAGACGTTGAAACGGAAGTGCATGACATCGCCTTCCTTGACGATGTATTCCTTGCCCTCGAGACGCAATTTGCCCGCATCGCGCGCGCCGGCCTCGCCCTTGAACCTGATGAAGTCATCGTAACCGATCACTTCGGCGCGGATGAAGCCGCGTTCGAAATCGGTGTGGATCACGCCCGCGGCCTGCGGCGCGGTCGCGCCGGTGCGCACGGTCCAGGCGCGCACTTCCTTCACGCCCGCCGTGAAATAGGTCTGCAGGCCGAGTAGTTCGTAGCCGGCGCGGATCACGCGGTTGAGGCCCGGCTCGTCGAGACCAAGGTCCTTGAGGAACTCCGCGCGATCCTGCTCTTCGAGCTGCGAGATCTCGGCTTCGATCGCCGCGCACACGGCAACGACCACGGCTTCCTCGACCTTCGCGCGCGCCAGCACGGCGTCGAGATGCGGGTTGTTCGTGAAGCCGTCTTCCTTGACGTTGGCGACGTACATCACGGGCTTGGCGGTGAGCAGCTGCAGCTCGTGGCCGTCCGCCTTCTCTTCCTTCGTGAGGCCCATCGACCGCACGGGCTTGCCCTCGTCGAGGTGCTTGCGCATGCGCTCGAACAATTCCTTCTTGCGCAGTGCGTCCTTGTCGCCGCCCTTCGCGGCTTTCGCGTACCGGTCGACAGCCTTCTCGACCGTCTGCAGATCCGCGAGCGCGAGTTCGGTGTCGATGACCTCGATGTCAGAGATCGGATTGATCTTGCCCGACACGTGGATGACGTCGGTGTCCTCGAAGCAGCGCACGACGTGCGCGATCGCATCGGTCTCGCGGATGTGCGAGAGGAACTTGTTGCCGAGTCCTTCGCCCTGCGAGGCGCCGGCGACGAGGCCCGCGATGTCGACGAATTCCACCGTCGTGGGCACGGTCCTCTCGGGATGCACGATCTTCGCGAGCTCGTCGAGCCGCGGATCCGGTACCGGCACGATGCCGACGTTCGGATCGATCGTGCAGAACGGGTAGTTCTCCGCCGCGATCTGCGCGCGCGTCAGCGCATTGAACAACGTCGACTTGCCGACGTTAGGCAGACCCACGATCCCGCACTTGATACCCATCTATCTATACCTTCTCTTTTCCACCGGCCGCGGCCGGTTTGCCGCGCGTGTGCAATTTGTTCATCGCGATTTGCGCACCCGAACGCATCATCTCTTCGATGGCGTCGGCGCCCGCCTGGATCGTCTCGTCGATCTGCTTCTGCTCGTCCGCGCCTGCGCGCGTCAGCACGAAGTCGACGACCTGGTGCCTGGTGCCGGGATGTCCGACACCGATGCGCAGTCGCCAGAATCCTTCGCCCTGCGCGGCGATGAGGTCGCGCAGGCCATTGTGTCCGCCCGCGCCGCCGCCGTCCTTGAGACGGATCGTGCCGCTGGGCAGATCGATCTCGTCGTGCGCGACCAGCATCTGCGCCGGCGGGATCTTGTAGAAATTCAGCACGCTCGACACCGGCCCACCGCTGCGGTTCATGAAGGTCATCGGCTTCACGAGCCAGACCTCCTCACCGCCGATGCGCACGCGCGCGAGATCCGCCTGGTGCTTGCCTTCGTGCCGGAACGTTCCGCCATGGCGGCGCGCGAGCTCGTCCACGAGCCAGAAGCCCGCGTTGTGACGCGTGCGCGCGTATTCGGATCCCGGATTGCCGAGCCCGACGATCAGCTTCAAGGCCGTGCCAGAAATGGGGTCTTCCCAGGCCTTACGGCCACGTAGGAAACGCCGCCCCTTTTTCCATGAAAAAGGGGCGGCGTCCATTTAGTTTCAAGACGAAATGGGGCATGCACCATCCCATCCTGTCCAGGCGAGTAGTTAGTGAAGGCGCGGCGGGCCAAAGCCCGCCCCGCCCCGCACAACTTACTTCTTGCCGCCTTCCTTCTTGGCGTCGGCAGCCGGCGCGGCGGCCTTCGCGGCATCGCCAGCGGCCGGAGCGGTAGCACCCTCGGCAGGCGCGGCGGCAGCGGCTTCGGCAACCGGTTCCGGCTCCTCGGCACGCGGCGAGTGGATCGAGACGACCACGGCATCGCCCTTGGCGATCGCCGGGATCGACACGCCTTCCGGCAGCGGCAGATCGGACAGGTGCTTCGACTCGTTCAGATTCATCTCCGACAGGTCGAGCTCGATGAACTCGGGCAGGTCCTTCGGCAGGCACGAAATTTCGACGTCGGCGATGCGGTGCGAAACCACGCCACCCTGCGTCTTCACGCCCGGCGAGGCAGCCTCGCCCTTGAAGTGAATCGGGATGTGGATGCGGATCTTCTCGGTCTCGACCACGCGCTGCAGGTCGAGGTGCACGATGGCGTTGCGCGCCGGGTGCATCTGCAGGTCCTTCACGATCGCGGCCTGCTTCTTGTCGCCGACGACGAGGTTGATGATCGACGAGTAGAACTTCTCGTTGTCGACCAGCGTCATCAGCTTCTGATGATTGAGGGAGATCGCACGGGGTTCGGCGTGACCCCCGTACAGGATTGCCGGCACGAGGCCCGCGTGACGCAGGCGGCGGCTCGCACCCTTGCCCTGCCCATCGCGGAACTCGGCGGCGAGTTCGAACGAAATACGCATGTTGTTTACTCCAATTTACATCTAACTACAGCGGACACCGCGACCAGTGCCGCCACCTTGGGGACATTCCTCGTTTCGCCGCGAAGCGGCCAAACGGGGACGGTCCTGCTTTGAGGACTGTCCCCGTTTGCTAGGAAACGAGGAATGTCCCCATTAACCACTAATCCAGATACAAGCTGCTGACGGAATCCTCGTCGCGGATGCGACGAATCGTCTCGGCCAGCAGCCCCGCAACCGACAACTGCCGGATGCGGCCACATTGTTTTGCCGCCGGCGACAGCGGGATGGTGTCGGTCACCACCAGCTCGTCGAGCGCCGACTGCGTGATCTTCTCGATCGCGTTGCCGGAGAGGATCGCGTGGGTGATGTACGCCACCACCTTCTTCGCGCCCTCGTCCTTCAACGCCTGCGCGCCCGCACACAGCGTGCCCGCGGTATCCACCATGTCGTCGATGAGGACGCAGGTCTTGCCCTTCACCTCACCGATGATGTTCATCACCTTCGACTCGTTCGGCCGCGGACGGCGCTTGTCGATGATCGCCAGGTCGGCGTCATCGAGGCGCTTGGCCAGCGCGCGCGCGCGAACCACACCACCGACGTCCGGCGACACCACGATCAGGTTCTCGTAGCGCTGCCGGTACGCATCGCCCAGCAACACCGGCGACGCGTACACGTTGTCCACCGGGATGTCGAAGAATCCCTGTATCTGGTCCGAGTGCAGGTCGATCGTCAGCAGACGATCCACACCCGCGCTCTGGATCATGTTCGCGATCAGCTTCGCCGTGATCGCGCTGCGCGTGGCGCGCGGCCGGCGATCCTGGCGCGAGTAGCCGAAGTACGGCACCACCGCGGTGATCCTCGCCGCGGAGGCGCGCCGGCAGGCGTCCACCATCACCAGTAGTTCGATGAGGTGATCGTTCGTCGGCGGGCACGTGGGCTGCACGATGAATACATCGCGCCCGCGCACGTTTTCCATCAACTCGATGTTCACTTCGCCGTCGGAAAATCTCCCGACGTACGCCCGGCCCAGAGGTGTCATCAGATGGCGCGCAATGTCGTGGGCCAGCGCCGGATTGGCGTTACCCGCGAACAGCGTCAGCGTTTCCGAATCGACCACTCCGCCTCCCGACTGCGACTGACATGGCTGGGGTGGAAGGATTCGAACCTCCGAATGGCGGGATCAAAACCCGCTGCCTTACCACTTGGCGACACCCCAACGGCCTAACTCTTCGCGCGACGTGCGAGCTCTGCCAGCAACGGGGACTCGTCGAGTCCGCGCGCGACGTACGCGCGCCAGCTGTCCGGTACCCGCGCCGCGATTCGCTCCGCGTCCTCGGGACGCGCGAACTTCGCGAACACGCACGCTCCGGTGCCCGTCAGCCGCGACGGCGCATGCCGCGCAAGCCAGTCTAGTGCCTCACCCACCGCGGGAAACCGCGCGCGCACGACCGCTTCGCAATCGTTCCGCCCGCCCGTTTCCAAAAAGCCGCGCATTGTGGTGGGGGCGGAATTCCGTGTCAATTCAGCAGCCTGGAATACCGCGGCGGTCGGCACGGAGACGCCTGGATTGACGATCACGTACCAGGAATCGCCCCCCAGGGAGACCGGCGTGAGCTTTTCGCCCACGCCCTCGGCCCAGGCGGAGTGCCCATGAACGAAAACCGGCACATCAGCGCCCAGCTTGCCGCCAATTGCAGCCAACTCCGCCGAACTGAGCCCTGTGCGCCACATTTCATTCAGTGCCACCAGGGTGGTGGCGGCATCGGAGCTCCCGCCGCCGAGCCCCCCACCCATCGGAATCCGCTTGAGCACCGAGATATCGGCACCCAGCGGGGTGCCGCTCGCCTCTTTCAGCGCCCGGGCCGCACGCACGACCAGATCCTCGCTTTCCGGCACTCCGAGCGGGCCATTGGGCCGGGAGATCACCCCATCCTCGCGTGCGGCGATGTCGATGGAATCGCGCAAGTCGACCAGCTGAAACACGGTCTGCAGCTCGTGGTAACCGTCGGGCCGACGGCCCACGACGTGCAACATCAGGTTGAGCTTGGCGGGCGCGCTCCAGCGTCCGACGTTCAGGGCCGCCATTGCTCCACCAGCAACTTCATGCGGGCCGGGATTTCCGCCGTAGCGCGTTCGGCCGTCAGCCTGCGGGGCAACGCGAATCCGAGTCCGGGCGCGCGCGAATCGATGCTCACGCGCCAGCCGTTTTGCGTGAAGCCGCGGATCTCGCCACTGCCCGAGTCTTCATCGAGCTGGGCATCACCCGGCGCCGGGATGCCCAGCACCCACCACCGCAATTCCGCCAAGGGCAACGCGAATCCGAGGCGCTGCTCGAGTTCCTCGCGCGCGGCCGCGCCATCGAGCTGTTTGCCCGAACTGGTTTCGATGCGCAGGTCATCGCCCGCGATCGCCACGCGCACACCGCCGATGCCCATCGGGCCGTCGAGCGCGAGATCCGTGCGTTCCGGTTGTCGTTCGTAACGGAGATTCGCGGAGAATCCCTCTCCGTTCGCCGCGACCGCCACACGGCCCGTGAGTCCGAAGCGATCGAGTTTCTCGAGCCCCGCGCGCTGCGCCGCCCAGGGCGCGTCGGCGCCGGGCCCGAGCACGGGCTGCGGGGGAAGCGTGCGACAGCCGGCGAGCAGCATCACCGCCGCGACCGCGAACGACGCCGCGATCCGGGTCGCACTACCGATCGCCACTTCGGTCACTGGAGCGCTTGCGGCACGCCGACCCGTGCGGGACACGGGCATCGCCTCTAGCTACCGGCGGACGCCGTCGTGACCGAGGTCTTTTCCACGCCTTCCGGCGTCGGCGCATCCGCCGGCGGCAGCGCGTCCGGGGCTGCGGATTCCGGCGGCTCGTCGAGCTTCGTGCCGGTCAGCCGCTCGATCGTCGAACGCAGCGGCTTCGAATCCGGCGACCGCGCGAGCGAGCGCGCCCACAGGGCGCGGGCCTCGGCCTGCTTGCCGCTCACCCACAGCGCCTCGCCCCAGTGCGAGGCGATCTCCGGATCCGGAAAAATGCGGTGCGCGCGCTCGAGATAAGGCAGCGCGCCCGGAATGTCGCCGCGGCGGAATCGCACCCAGCCCATGCTGTCGAGATAGGCCGGATTGTCGGGCGAGATCTCGAGCG
This sequence comes from Pseudomonadota bacterium, assembly GCA_023433705.1. Taxonomy (GTDB): domain Bacteria; phylum Pseudomonadota; class Gammaproteobacteria; order Steroidobacterales; family Steroidobacteraceae; genus CADEED01. Next base: position 78,667 of record JAEYUC010000095.1, on the reverse strand, counting down.
CCTTGCGGATGAGCGTCTCGGCACGCGGCAGCTTCTCGTTGCGATCGGCCAGCGAATAACCGAGCGCGTTGAGCAGGTTCGAATCCTCGGGACGCTCCTTAAGCAGCGATTCGAGGCCGCGCACGGATTCCTTGTTCATGCCCGCCTTTTCCTGCACGAGCGCGATCTGGTAGCGCAGCCCAGGATGATGCGGGAAGCGTTCGAGTGCGAGCTGCAGCAGCGCGACGGCCTCGGAAGGCTTGCCGGCGTCCTCGAGAATCGAAGCCTTGGCGAACTCTACGTCGAGCGAATCCGCGCGTTCCTTCACCGCGTGTTCGTCGAGCATCCGGAATGCCTCGTCGCGCTTGTTCTCCTTCATCAGCAGGCGCGCGGCGCGGCCGCGCACGATGAGCCCCGCGCCGGCCTCCGCCAGCCGCGAATATCCCTCGAGCGCGAGATCCGTGCGGCCTTCGCGTTCGGCGATCGACGAAAGATAGAAGAAAGCCTCGGGCGCGGCCGTCTGCGACGACAGTAAACTACCGAAACGCCGACCGGCCTCGGCCATGTCGCCGAGCTGATACGCGACCTTGCCGAGACGCAGATCCGCTTCGTCACGCACCGCCTCGTCGACGCGCATGCTCTCGAGCTCCTGGCGCGCGTCCTCGAGACGATCGAGCCGCAGCAATGTGTCGGGATAGGCGAAGCGCTGCGTATCCGGTTCGAGCGCGGCGGCCTCTTTCGCATAGGCAATCGCGGAGATGGCATCGCCTTCGGCCGTGAGCACGCGCGCGAGCTGGGCGCGCGCGTAACCCGAGGCGGGTTCGGCCGCGAGCATGCGGTCCGCGTACTTGCGCGCGGTCGCGAAGTCGAAGGATTCCAGGGAGAGGTCGACCGCGGCCGAAAGCAGGTCGTTCGATGCATCCGGCGCGTCGAAGATCGGGCGCAGGGTTTCCAGCGCGATCGCGTGGCCGCCCGCGTCGCTCACCTCGGGGATGAGCTTGATCAGGGCCTGTTCGCCGCCGAGCTCGTGCGTGCGCAGGATCGCAGCGCCCGTGTCTTCCTCCTGGTACAACCGCGCGGACGCGACGGCCAGCGCCGCGACCGCGTCCACGCTTTGCGGCTCGAGCTTCTGCCAGCGCTTCGCCGCGCGCAGCGTCGCTTCGACCTGCTGGCAATCCGCCGCGACCTTCGTGGCGCGTTCGGCGATGGTCGCATCGCTCGTGCCCATCGCCGCCTTGAGGTAACGGTCCGTGCCGCCGCGACAGTCGCCGCGCGACAACGCCATGTCGGCAAGCATCAGCGCGGCGTCGTCGGTCTTGGTGGTGGACAGCGCGCCGGCGGAACCCGGCAGCCATGCGGCGATGGCCAGGGAAAAAATGGCTACGAGCAAGGATTTTCGTGGCATGGAGGGCACTATAACTGGACCCCGGCCCCTTACAATGGTTCTGTGAAAGACAGCATCCGCACGCGGCTCGAGAAGATGGTCGACCGCTATGAAGAAGTCGGCCGATCGCTCGCCGACCCTGCCGTCATTGGCCGACAACGGGAATTCCGCGATCTCTCGGTGGAATACGCCCGCCTTACTCCCGTCGCGCAGAAGTTCGGCGCGTTCCTGTCGCTCGAACGCGAATTGAACGCGGCGAAGGACATGCAGGAGGATCGCGACCCCGAAATGCGCGCCATGGGCGCCGAGGAAGTCGCGCGGCTGGCCCCCGAGATCGCGGCCGCGGACGAAGCCCTGAAGCTGCTGCTGATCCCGCGCGACCCACGCGACGACAAGAACATCTACCTCGAAGTCCGTGCGGGCACCGGCGGCGACGAGGCCGCGATCTTCGCGGGCGACCTGTTCCGCATGTACGCGCGGTATGCCGAGAACAACGGGTTCTCGGTCGAGATCCTCTCCGAAAACCCGGGAGAACATGGCGGCTACCGCGAGGTGATCAGCCGGATCGCGGGCAACGGCGCCTTCGCACGCTTCAAGTTCGAGTCCGGCGTGCACCGCGTGCAGCGCGTGCCGGCGACGGAAGCCCAGGGCCGCATCCATACCTCCGCCGTGACGGTGGCGATCCTGCCCGAGGCCGATGAAGTGGAAGCGTCCGATCTCAACCCGGCGGAGCTGCGCATCGATACCTATCGTGCGTCCGGCGCGGGCGGCCAGCACGTCAACAAGACCGAATCGGCGATCCGCATCACTCACCTGCCCACGGGCATAGTCGTGGAGTGCCAGGACGAGCGTTCGCAGCACAAGAACCGCTCGCGCGCGATGGCCTTGATGAAGGCCAAACTACTCGCCGCCGAGCAGGAAAAGCAGGCCAGCGAAATCGCGCAGAACCGCAAGTTGCAGGTGGGCACGGGCGATCGCTCGGAACGCATCCGCACGTACAACTTTCCGCAGGGTCGCGTGACGGATCACCGCATCAACCTCACGCTCTACAAGCTCGGCGACATCATGCAAGGCAAGATAGACGAACTGCTCGACGCCCTGCAGCACGAGCACCAGGCCGAACAGCTCGCCGAGGAAGAGCAGCGAGGCGCCGCGTGAGCGCGCCGGCCGCGGGCCCTACGCTCGCGGACCCAGGTCTTGCCGACCAGGGGCTGGCCGCCCCTCCGGCACTCGCGGTGCCGAGCGCCACCGGCGTCGATGCGCGCATCGTGATCGCCGGACCGGGCGCGCGCTCCATCGCGTTCGTCCTCGACTGGCTCATCCGCGCGGGCGTCGCGCTGGTATACCTGCTGCTCGCGTCGTGGCTCATCACGGGCGACATCGACATGGACGTCCGGCCGGACGACCAGACGTTGTGGTACCTGCTGGCCGCCACGCCGGCGACGGCTATCTACTTTCTGTACCACCTGGTGCTCGAGCCGCTCCTCGCGGGCCGCACGCCGGGCAAACGCATGACCGGGCTGCGCGTGCTCACGCCCGAGGGAGTGGTGCCGACCGTGGGCGCGCTCATGACGCGCAACGTGTTCCGCATCGTCGACTCGATGCCGGTGTTCTACGTCGTCGGACTGCTGTTCGTGATCTTCGGCAAACGTCACCAACGGCTCGGTGACCTGGCGGCCGGCACCGTGCTCACCGTCGAGCGCGCGCCCTTCCTGGAAAAACTCGGCCTCGGCGGCGCCGACATGAAAGCCTGGACGGACGCGCGGATACGCGCCGCGCACCTGCGCAAGGACGACGCGTCCGTGTCCGATGCGCTCGAAGTAGTGGACGACTACCGGCGCGCCGCGCACGAACTCGGCAATGCGCGCCTCGCGGCGCCCGCGACCGCGCCCGCCGCGACGCGGACCGAATACCTCGAAGCGGTGTACGGCGACCTGCATGACGCGATCCACCGTCCCGCGCGCCGCCTGCCGGACGTGCTGCTTTCGCTCATGCGCGACCAGGTGCCCGACGCGATCGGCGCCATGCGCATCCACCTGCTCGCGGTAACGCTGCTGTTCATCGTCGCCATCGTCACGGGATTCTGGCTGGTGTACACGTATCCCGACCTGATCGAAATGTTCGCGGATCCGAAACTCATCGCCACGGTGGAACGCGGCGAGTTGTGGACCGACGGCCTCCTCAACGTGACGCCCTCGGCCGTCCTGTCGGTCTCCATCCTGACCAACAACGTCATCGTGTCGTTCTTCGCGTTCTGTTCGGGCGTGGTGTTCGGACTCGGGACTTTCTACCTAATCGGTCTCAACGGCATTTCCCTCGGCGCCATCTTCGCGTTCACGGGACAACACGGACTCGCCGGCCGCCTGTTCGACTTCGTCGTCGCGCACGGCTGCGTCGAGTTGTCCTGCATCTGCATCGCCGGCGCCGCGGGGGCGTACCTGGGCGAAGCGCTGATCCGTCCCGGCAAGCTCACGCGCGGCGAAGCGTTCCGCGTGGCCGCCGCGGCCGGCCTGCGTGTGCTCGTCGTGGTGACCCTGCTGCTGTTCATCTGCGGATTCATCGAGGGATACATCTCGCCGGACCCGGAGATCCCGCGCTGGGCGCGCGTCACGATCGGCGTGGGCTACTGGCTCTTCATGGTGTCGCTGCTGCGCGGGTACGTGTTCGGACGCAGTCGCGGCGGGCCGCCCGTCCCGATCTAGCGCTCGTGAGCTAGACCTTCTTCCGGCGGCGCAGCTGTAGATAGGCGTCGATGACCGCCGTGTCGAGCTTGTCGTCCGGCTCGTCGAGCACGACCACTCCCTGCCGCCGCAACGTCGCGACCTGCAATTGCGCACGATCGCGGTGCTCGCGCGCCGCGAGCGCGATGGCCGGATCGCGCCAGTCGCGCGCCTCGGCTTGCGCGAGCTCGGAAATCTCCGCGGCGTGCGGCGCGGCCACTATGGGCTGATGGCGCGGCACGAGCGCCTTCATCGCGTGCATCAACCGGTCGTTGCGATCCGGCTCCGCGAGATCCGTGAGCCAGACGACGAGCCCACGATGCCGCATCATGCGCCGCACGTGCATTGCCGCGATCAACGGATCCGATTCGCCGCGATCGGTCACGAGGGTTTCGAGCGTGCGATGCAGGCGCGTCGCCGCGCGCACGCCGCGGTCCGGCAGGCAGGCGCCCATGATCCGGTCGGCGTATACGATCACACCGACCCGGTCCTCGGCCGAAACCGCGTGCTGCGCGAGACGAGCGGCGACGTTCGCGTACAGCCCCAGTCGATCGAGCGCGCCGGCGCGTACGCGGCTCGCACGGCCCGCGTCGATGACGATCAGGATCTCGAGGTGCTGCGCCTCGCTGTATTCGCGCGAGATCAACGTGCCGCGGCGGGCCGTCGCTTTCCAGTCGATGCGCGACAACGCGTCGCCGGAAACGTAGTCGCGCAATTGCAGCAGCTCGACTCCCACGCCCGGCAGGCGCCGCGGCGTTTCTCCGGCCGACTCGCCCGGCACCGCGCGCGCGCCGCGCGACAGGCTATCGGGTCCGACCGTGAACGGCGCATCGAGGCCGAGGGGTCGGGTCCACCACGCGAGCGAGAACCGGCCTAACAATCTTGCCGGCACGGTCGTGAACCGGCCGGCGCCGAGCCGCGTCGGCAGCAGCTCGCAGGGATCGCGCAACTCCCCGGCCGGCGGCACCTTCACCTGCCGCACGTCGACGGACTGCGCGAGCGCCGGCGGAAGCACGCGGGCGTACTGCACTTCCAACTCGCGTCCGCGGTTGTGATGAAACGCGAATGCGCCCTGCGCGCGGCGACCGAGCCGCAGGCTGGAGTCGTACCGGATGCGCAGATCGACGCGCGTGCCGCGGGCATACCAGGCCTCGATCGCGAGACCCGCGAGCAGCAGGAACGCGGGCAACAGCCAGGCGCCCTCGAATGCCGGTTCATCCGACCACGTGCCCGCGATCGCGAGCAGCGCGATCAGCGCGATGAACAGGTATCCGCGCAGCGCGAAGTGCACCTGGCTACCTCGGAACGGGTGTGGCGTCGAGAATGGCGCCGACGATGCCGAGATCGGTCTCGCCTTCGAGAGCGGCCTCGGGCTTGAGGACCAGGCGATGCGCCAGCACCCAGCGCGCGACGGACTGCACATCGTCGGGCGCGACGAAATCGCCGTTGCGAAGCCCCGCGTGCACACGCGCCGCGCGAATCAGCGCGAGCGCGCCGCGCGTCGACAATCCGAGCGCCACGCGCGGATGCGTGCGTGTCGCCTGCGCGAGATCGAGCACGTAGTTGGACAGCGCCTCGGACACGTGCAGCGCACTCGCGGCGGCGCGCGCCTGGTGCAGCAGGTTGGTGTCGAGCGTGCCGAGATCGGCGGGAATTGCCTCGCGCGCTTCGAGCTCGGTGCCGTAGCGGCGCAGGATCTCGGCTTCCGCGGCGCGCTCCGGGTAGGTCATGTCGACGCGCAGCATGAAGCGGTCGAGCTGCGATTCGGGCAGTGGATAGGTGCCTTCGAACTCGCGCGGGTTCTGCGTCGCGAGCACGAGGAAGTCCTCGGGGAGCGCGAACGTGTCCCGCTCCGACGATACGTGCCGCTCTTCCATCGCCTCGAGCAGCGCCGACTGCGTCTTGGGCCCGGTGCGGTTGATCTCGTCGACCAGCAGCACGTCCGCGAACAGTGGCCCGCGCCGGAACACGAACTCGTTCTTCGCCGAGTCGAATACGTGCGTGCCGACGATGTCGCTCGGCATCAGGTCCGCGGTGCCCTGCACGCGGCGGAATTCCCCGCCCAGCACGCGCGCGAGCGTTTTCGCGAGCAGGGTCTTGCCGAGTCCCGGCGGTCCCTGCACGAGCACGTGGCCGCGCGCGATCAGCGCGATCGACAGCGCACGGACGATGTCTTCGGCCCCGACGATGACGCGCGCGAGCTCGCGCTGCACGGATTGTTCGAAAGTGGCGACTATTGAGTTCATGTCTTGATTTTTCTCGCGAGTTTGTCGAGCAGGTTCTGCAAGGAAGTGAGCGGAGGCTTGCGCTCCGCGTAGGCGTCCGCGTACCAGGCCTTGAGCTGATCCATCTCCTGCGGAAGGATTGCCGCGTGTCGCTCGAGCCAGCGCCACAGCTCGCCGCGTTCGGCGTTCGCGCGCAGCCCGGAGCCGCGCGCGACGCGTGCGACCTGTCCGAAGAAATCGTCGAACAGGCTGCGCGCGGTATGGTGAGGCGCCACCGTGCGCGCGATGAAGTTGCCGGCATGGCGGACCAGCGTCGCTTCGGAAGGATCGTTCGCCGCCTCCGCGGGCGCGCGCAGCCGCGTCGAGCCGAGCACCCACACCAGCCACAAGGCCAGCACGATGAAGACCGTGCGCAGCAGGCGCGGGTCGCTGAAGAACCGGGCCGGGTCGTAGTTTGCCGAAAGTCCCTGGCGCAGGTCGTCGAACAGCACCGTGCCGCCCGGCGCCACCGCGGCTGCCACGATGTTGCCCAACAGCCGCGCATTGTCGTCGCTGCCGAGCGCGCGGTTCGTGAACAGCGATCCGCCGGCGGACAGCAGGATGCGTCCCGCGCCCAGACGCTGTTCGAAGATCGCGCCTTCGCCGTTGGGCGCGCGCGCCAGCGTGATCAGGAAACTGTCGTAAGGCATGCGCAGCGACCACTCCTCCGCCGGGTAGTCGGTTTCGAGAGCGAGCCGGCGCACACCGCGCAGCAGCGAATGCGGACCGGTGGGCAGTAGTTCGATCTTCTCGGGCTCGTCGAGGATCCGACGGTCGCCGCCGAGCAGCGATTCGATGCGATCCGGTTCATCGTCGTCGTCCTCGCCCTCGCCACTGGCGTCGCGGGCATCCTGCTCGGCGACGCGCTGCGAGAGCGGCGTGCGGTCGAGCCGCTGGGCGCGCGCGGCGAGCGTTTCGAATTCGACGCCGGTGAGCGACTCGATCTCGACCACCGTGCTCGACGTGCGCCCAGCGCCCCAGCCCGGCTGGTCGATGAGCGCCGCGCAGATCAGCAAGGTGTTGCCTTGGCGAACCCAGGTGTCGAGCGCGCCGAACTCGTCGTTGCGGAACACCTCGAGCCCCGGCAACGAAAGGATGAGCAGGTTGCCGCGTGGCGCGATCGAAAGATCGGCAAGCCCGGTGTAACGATCGCGATACGAGCGGGCCGCGATGCCGGATCGCGACAGCCACTCGAACAACGCCGCGTAGCCGTTGCCGCGGCGCTCGGACGTGGTGGGGCGCGCGGTGTCGGCGTCCGGATCGAGCGACGGCGTCGGACGCAGCCACATTCCATAGAACGCGGCGAGCGCCGCGAGCGCGAGCAGCAACGTGATGCCGCGTTCGCGCATCAGCGTTTCACCGGCAGGCGTGCGAACTTCGCGAGCAGTTCCCGCGCGAGTTTCACCGCGTCCTCGAGCGCCGAACTACCCGGAGCCTGCGGCGCGTACCGCACCTGCTCGGCGACCGATGCGACGCGTTCGAGACCGGCGCGGTCGGCGGTCTCTTCGAGCTCGGCGCGCCGCGCGATCGCGGTCGCGGTGAGACCTTCGGACGCCGGCAACCGGTGCGCGCGTGTCAACGATTCGCCCAGCAGCCTCAGCAACATGCCGGGTCGGTCGGCGAGCGGCGCGGCCGCGACGTCCGCGAGCGCGAGCCGGCGGCGCCACGGCGATTCCGGCGCCGCGCGCTCGGCCGCGCGCCGCCGCGCCGAGAGCAGTCCCGCCGCGCGCAGCTCCGCGGCGATCACGAACAACACGAGCGTCGCCACCAGCGCGTAACCGACGTAAGTCAGCGCGCGCGCGATGCCCTCGCTCGTCTGCAACTCGCGTCGCCATTCGTCGAGCCAACCCTGTTCGTCGTCTTCGCGGCTCTCGAGTTTCTGCTTGAACCAGCGCTTCAGTCTTTCCCAGCGCGTCGCGCCCTGTTGTCCCTGCTCACCCAGTGCCGCGAGCACCGGCGCCAGCGTCTCCGGCTCCGGCGGCGGACGCGACTCCCCGTCCTCGCCCGCTTCGCGCACCAGCACCACGAGCGCGCGCAGGCTCGCGGCGGACACTTCGTCGCGACGCTCCGGAAGATCGCGCGGCAGCAGCTCGCGCCACGGCGCGTTGGCGAGCGCGCGCGACAACTCGGGGCAGCGCCTCTGGATGCGTTCGTAGCCGATGTCGACGCGCGGATCGAGCCGGGCCGCGCAGGCCTCGACGACGCGTAATGCCGCGTCGTCGGCCGCGTATGCGCCACCCGCGATCAGTAGTGAGAGCCATGCCGCCCGCCTCATGCCCTCTCTCCGCGCAATTGCTCGCGCAACTTGAGGTCTTCGTAGGCGACGATGAGCACCGCGATCACGAAGGGCACGCCGAGCGCGCCGACCACGAGCCACATCATCGACGACACCGCCGAGAGCAGGAACAAATCCGCGCGCCCGAGCATGGGCGCCATCATGCCGACGAGGATCGTCGCGAGCACGTAGAACACGGCGACAATGCACGCGGTCGCGAGCAATGCGCCGACGATGCGCCAGGTGCGACGTCGCGATACGCGCACGCATTTCGCGATGGCCGCGAACGGCCCGAGTTTGTCGCACCAGAAAGCCGGCAGCGTCGCGGCGAACAACGCCGAGGGCCAGAGGATCGGCACCATGAGCACGATCATGACGACGGTGCCGTACATCGGGTTGAGGAACGACACGAACGCGCCGAGCAGCAGCGGGAATCCGAAGGCGACGAGCGTCGCGATGACCGCCGGCGCCCAGCGGCTCAAGACGGTGACGATCTCGGTGCGGAAGCGCGGACGCAATCCGCGCGAGATCGCCTGCAGTCGCAGCGTAATCACGCCGAGCAGCGCGACACCGAGCAACAACGCGATCGCGAGAACCGCGCCGCGGTCCCAACCCGACGATCCGCTCGCGCGCGTCCGGAGAAACGTCGCGTACAGCGTCGGCAGCTCGAGCAGCAGCACGGCGAGACCCGAGTACGGGAGCGTGCGCACCAGTCCCGCGCGGAACAGCCGGAAAGCCGCGTCCAGCACCTCGCCCGTCATGAGCGGGCGCGAGAGCGGCACCAGGCCCGGGGTCGCCAGGATCTCGGTCATGCGGGCCATGATACCGATGAGAGGATGAACTCGGGCATCATCGCCTCGCGATGAATCCCTCCTCCGACAGCCTGCTGACGCAGGCCGCGCGCGAAATCGACCGCCGCGACGCCGAACTGCTGCTCGCGGCGGCGGCCGGCCTCACCCGCGGCCGGCTGCTCGCGCGCGCCGAGGAACCCTTGGCCGCGCCGGTCGCCGAGCGTTTCGCCGAGCTGTGCCGGCGCCGCGCGCGCGGCGAGCCGGTCGCCTATCTTCTGGGGAGGCGGGAGTTCTGGTCGCTGGACTTCGACGTCGACCCCGCGGTCCTGGTCCCGCGGCCCGAGACCGAGCTGTTAGTGCAGCGCGTACTGGACAACGTCGCGGCGCCCGCCGCCTTCGTCGCGGACCTCGGCACCGGATCGGGCGCGATCGCGATCGCGATCGCGCACGAGCGACCCGGCTGGCGCGTCGTCGCGACCGACGCCTCGCAGGCCGCACTGGCGGTCGCGCGCGGAAACGGCGAGCGCCTGGTCCCGGGACGCGTCGAGTGGCTGACGGGCGACTGGTTCGAGCCGCTGGCCGGCCGGCGCTTCGACGCCATCGCGAGCAATCCGCCCTACATCTCCGGCGACGATCCGGCGCTCGCCAGCGACGGCGTGCGATTCGAGCCGCGCGCGGCGCTCACGCCGGGCGGCGACGGCCTCGAGGCGCTCGCGACGCTGATCGACGGCGCGCCCGTGCATCTCGCAGCCGGCGGGTGGCTGATGCTCGAACACGGCGCGACGCAGGGCGTCGCCTTGCGCGAACGGCTTGTGGCGCGCGGCTTCACTCACGTAACCTCGCACCGCGATCTCGCCGGCCACGAGCGCGTCACTGAAGGCAAATGGCCATGAGGCTTTCCCCCATGCTGGTTTTTGAGACGAATCTCGGCACGTTCGAGGTAGAACTGTTCGAGAAGGAAGCGCCGATCTCGAGCGCTAATTTCCTGAGTTACGTCGACGATGGATTCTTCGACGGCGTGATCTTCCACCGCGTCATCCCCGGATTCATGATCCAGGGCGGCGGCTTCGAGCCCGGCATGAAGCAGAAGAAGACCAAGGCGCCCATCAAGAACGAGGCGACCAACGGTCTCAAGAACGAGCGCGGCACGCTTTCGATGGCGCGCACCAACGACATCAACAGCGCCACGGCGCAGTTCTTCGTCAACCTGGTCGACAACGACTTTCTCGATCACGCCGGGCCGTCGAACTACGGCTACGCGGTCTTCGGCAAGGTCACCTCCGGCATGGACGTCATCGACAAGATCGCGAAGGTGAGCACCACCAACCGCGCCGGCCACCAGAACGTGCCCGCGCAGGACGTGACGATCACCAAGGCCTCACGCAAGTAACGTGAAGAAAACCTGGCGGCGGCGGCTGGTGCGGTGGTCGCTCACCGCGGTCGTCGCCGTTTTCCTCGCCACCGCCCTGCCCGTCATCGCGATGCGCTGGGTGGATCCGTGGTACAGCGCGTTCATGCTCGACGCGGCGCTCGATGCGTCGCGCGCGGGCAAGTCCAACTACCGGACCGACTACCGCTGGGCGGACCTCGAGCAGATTTCGCCCCACGCGGCCGTCGCGGTGATCGCGTCCGAGGATCAGCTCTTCCCGTTCCACACCGGCTTCGACTTCAAGTCGATCCGCGAGGCGGTGCGCCACAACGAAAAGCAGGCGAACAAGCGCAAGCCGCGCATCCGCGGCGCGAGCACCATCAGCCAGCAGGTCGCGAAGAACCTGTTCCTGTGGCCGGGCAAGGGTTACTTCCGCAAGGGACTCGAGGCCTATCTCACGCTGCTGATCGAGCTCGCGTGGCCGAAGGAGCGCATCCTCGAGGTGTATCTCAACATCGCGCAGTTCGGCGATGGCATCTACGGCGTGGAAGCCGCGGCGCAGCGTTACTGGAAGAAGCCTGCGGCGCGGTTGAATCGCTACGAGGCCGCCACGTTGGCGGCCGTGCTGCCCAATCCCATCCGGCTGAAGGCCAACAATCCGTCCAACTACGTCGCGACGCGCCGCGATCAGATCATGGCGCAGATGCGCGGCCTCGGCGGCGCGCGGTATCTCGATGAGCTGGAGAATCCGACGGAACCGCCGAAGGCGCGTTCCGTGAAAAGAAAGTAGACCGCCAAACGCGCGTTCCGTATCGGCTAGTCGCTCGCCGGTTTGCGCGCCGGTTCGAGCGTTTTTGCCTGTCCCAGGAACTCGACGTACCGGTTTCCGCGCCGCGTCTTCGCATCCCAGTCCTGGATCAGCGAGTAGCGCTTGATACCGGGGGGAAACGCGCCACGCTCGGCGATCCTGCGCCCGTCGCGTACGAAGGCATACGTGGCAGTCGCGACGGCGCGATCGGCGCGCGCCGAGCTCATCGAGAATCGCTTCGGAACGGCCTTCAGGGGTTTTCCCCAGATGAAGAAGTAGTCGATGAATCCCCGCAGGCGCACGCGCACGTCAGGACTCAGGAGCTCGCCGTAATCGCGTGATAACGCGCGCAATCTCTCGAGGTATGCAACGTAACGCTTGCGGAAGCGTGCCCGCGTCGTCTCGTCCAGATCGTATTCGAGCAGACCCGCCAGCACGCCCCGGCGAATCTTCATCGCCGACTCACCCTCTTTGAGCGGGCTCGCAACGGAAATCGATCCCGGCACATTGAACCAATAGTAATCGCCATCGAAGGTCGGCACGATGACCTTGCCCTTGAATTTGATCTTCAAGACCTTCGGATCATGTGGCGGCGACCGCGAAGTTTTCTTTTTCGATTCGACGTATTCGTATGTCGAATCTGGAGTCGGCTTTCGCGCTGGCAGCACTGGATCCGACGAACCGAGGAATTCGTCGAACAGCTCTCCGCGCCGCGACTTCGCGGCGGGATCCTGAAGCAACTCGTGGCGCGCCGCGCCGCGACCGATTCTCGCGGCGTCGGCGATGCGCCGGGCGTCCGTAACGAACTTCTTCACGATCGGCGCCAGCGCGCGATCTCCGGCGGCGGACATCATCGAGTAGCGTTCCGCAAATCCGGTCATCGGCTTGCTCCAGACGAAGTGATAGTTGATGACTTCGTGGAGGCGCTCGCGAACTTCGGTGTCGGTGAGTTCGTCGTGTTTTCTGGCGAGCTTTGACAGCTCGTTGAGAAATGCGATGTAACGTTTGCGGAAACTCGCCAAGCCTGGGCTCATCGGACCTATCCAGTCTGCCTTCCGTTGCTGGGTAGTTTGCGCGCCCCGAATCGGCGATCTGGGCCGCACCCGCAATTCTGTGAGGCAAGTCCGCCGGCCGTCATTGCCGCCGTTGCCTCAATTGATCCGGTCGCTGCCCCGCGGAGCGGTGTCGTCAAACAACTGCTCGACGTCGATCGCATCGAACTTGTAAGGCCTCTGGCAGAACTCGCACGTCACGGTGCAGGCGCCCTGCTCCGCGATGACCGAGCGCACTTCCTCGGCGCCGAGAGATCGCAGCACGTTCGCGACGCGCTCGCGCGAGCAGCGGCATTCGTGGACGACGTCATGCCCACCGAAGACCCGCACCTCGTCGGCGCCAAACATGTTCACGAGGCGTTGCTCGACGTTGTCCTCGAGCAGCGCGTCGCGCGTCAGCGCAGCCATCGCGAGGTCCGCCTTCATCCACGCGGCTTCGAGCGCCGCGGGATCGACTCCCTGTTTGCCGCCTTCGCCCGGCATACGCTGCACGAGCATGCCGGACACGACGCCCGGTGTCGCCGCGATCATGACTCGCGTGGGCAGCTGCTCGGATTGGACGAAGTAGGCCTCGAGCGATTCGGCGAGTGAATCGCCGGTGATCGGCACGATGCCCTGGTAGCTGGACGCGCGATCGGTGGCCTCGACGGTGACGACGATCTGGCCGTCGCCGGCGAGCGAGCGGAAGCCGGGCTCACCTTCGCCTTCCACCGATTGCAGCGGATCGTGCCGCGCCATGCCGCGCACCTTGAAATCGTGCGTGCACTGCGCGACCAGCAGGTTCACCAGCCCCTTGCCCTGCATCTGCAACGTGAGCGTGCCGTTGAACTTGAGCGTGGCCGCGAGCAGCACGACGGCGCCCACGGCCTCGCCCAGCAACTGCTGCACCGCGGGTGGATAGTCCTGGTGCTCGCGCAGCTCGAGCCACGAGCGGGCGAGCCGCACCGTGTGCCCGCGAATGGGATGCCGTTCCAGGACGAAGCGCCTGACCTTGTCGGAACCGCTGGTCATCGCAGCCTCAGCCGGCGAGCTTCTTCTTGAGCAGCTCGTTGAGTTGCGCGGGGTTCGCCTTGCCGCCGGTGGCTTTCATCACCTGGCCGACGAAGAAGCCGAACAGCTTGTCCTTGCCCGAGCGGTAGTCGGCGAGCTGGCCGGGGTTCTTCGCCATGACCTCGTCGATGGCCTTTTCGATCGCGCCGGTGTCGGTGATCTGCTTGAGGCCCTTCGACTCGATGATCGAGTCCGCGTCCTTGCCCTCCGCCCACATCGCCTCGAACACGTCCTTGGCGATCTTGCCGGAGATCGTGTTGTCGGTGATGCGCGCGAGCAGTCCCGCGAGCCGCGCCGCGTCGATGCGGCTTTCGGTGATCTCGAGGTTGTGCTCGTTGAGCGCCGCGGCGAGCGAGCCGGCCACCCAGTTGGCGGCGAGTTTCGCCTGCTCCTTCGAGGGTTCCTTTCCGCCCGCCAGTAGTTTGGCGGCCTGCTCGTAATAGGCCGCCAGCTCCTTCGACGAGGTCAGCACACCCGCGTCGTACTCGGACAGGCCCAGCGTCGAGACGAAACGCGCGGCCTTCTGGTCCGGCAACTCGGGCAGCGTCGCACGCACGCCGTCGATGAACGCCGCGTCGAGCTCGACGGGCAGAAGATCCGGATCCGGGAAGTAGCGGTAGTCGTTCGCCTCTTCCTTCGAGCGCATCGACCGCGTCTCGCCCTTGTCCGGGTCGTAGAGGCGCGTCTCCTGCACCACTTTGCCGCCGCCTTCGATCACGTCGATCTGGCGCGCGACTTCGTAGTTGATCGCCTTCTCGACGAAGCGGAACGAGTTGATGTTCTTGATCTCGGCGCGCGTGCCGAACTTCTGCTCACCCACACGGCGCACGGACACGTTCGCATCGCAGCGGAACGAACCTTCCTGCATGTTGCCGTCGCAGATCTCGAGGTAACGCACCAGCGTGTGCACCTTCTTGAGATAGGCCACGGCCTCCTTCGCCGAGCGCATGTCCGGCTCGGAGACGATCTCGATGAGCGGCGTGCCCGCGCGGTTGAGGTCGATGCCGGACTGCTTCGGCAATCCTTCGTGCAACGACTTGCCGGCGTCTTCCTCGAGGTGCGCTCGCGTGATCCCGACGCGCTTCTTCGTGCCGTCATCGAGCACGATGTCGAGATGACCCTTCGCGACGATGGGCAGCTCGTACTGGCTGATCTGGTAGCCCTTCGGAAGGTCCGGGTAGAAGTAGTTCTTGCGCGCAAACACCGATCGCGGCGCGACGTGGGCGCCGATCGCGAGACCGAACTTCACCGCCATGCGCACGGCCTCGGCGTTCAGCACGGGCAACACGCCGGGGTACGCGAGATCGACGAGGTTCGCCTGCGAATTCGGCGCCGCGCCGTACGCGGTGGGCGACCCCGAGAAGATCTTCGACTTCGTCGAGAGCTGCGCGTGGATTTCGAGCCCGATGACGGTTTCCCAACCGGAGGCGTTCATCACAGCACCTCCTTTTCGAACGCGGCCGGAATCCGGCGATGCCAGTCCGTTTCCTTCTGGTACGCATGCGCGACGTTGAGCAGCCGCGCTTCTGCGAAATGCGGTCCACAGATCTGCAGGCCGACGGGCAGGTCGCGCACGAAGCCGCAGGGAATCGACATCGCGGGCACGCCCGCGAGATTCGCACCGATAGTGTAGATGTCGTTGAGATACATCTGGATCGGATCCGACGCCTTCGCGCCGATCTCGAACGCGACGTCGGGCGCGGTGGGCCCCATCAGCACGTCGACTTCACCGAACGCGCGCTTGAAGTCCTGGTTGATGAGCTGGCGCACGCGCTGCGCCTTGAGGTAGTACGCATCGTAATAACCGGCCGACAACACGTACGTGCCGGTCATGATGCGCCGCTTGACCTCGGCCCCGAAGCCCTCGCCGCGCGAGCGCTTGTAGAGATCCATCAGGTCCTTCGGATCCTGGCAGCGATGTCCGTAGCGCACACCGTCGAAGCGCGCGAGGTTCGACGAACACTCGGCCGGGGCGACCACGTAATACGTCGGCACGGACAGCGGCAGCGCCGGTAGTTTGACCTCGACCAGCTTCGCGCCGAGCTTCTCGTAGACCGCGAGCGCCTCGCGGATGCACTTCTCGACCGAGGCGTCCAGGCCCTTCTCGAAGAACTCCTTGATGAGCCCGATCTTGAGGCCCGCGAGCGGCTTGTCGAGATCGGCGAGATAGTCGGGAACCGGCGTGTCGACGCTGGTGGAGTCCCGCGGGTCGAAGCCCGACATCGCGCCGAGCACCATGGCGGCATCCTCGGCGGAGACCGAGATGAGCCCGCCCTGGTCGAGGCTCGACGCGAACGCGATCATGCCGTAGCGCGAAACCCGGCCGTAGGTGGGCTTGATGCCGGTCACGCCGCACAGCGACGCCGGCTGGCGGATCGAACCACCCGTATCCGTCGCGGTGGCGATGGGCGCCACACGCGCTGCGACCGCCGCGGCCGAACCACCCGAGGAACCGCCCGGCACGAGTTTCACGTCCCAGGGATTCTTCACCGGCCCGTACCAGCTCGTCTCGTTCGACGAACCCATGGCGAACTCGTCCATGTTCGTCTTGCCCAGGGTAACCATGCCCGCGGCATTGAGCTTCTCGACGATCGTGGCGTCGTACGGCGAGACGAAATTGTCGAGCATCCGGGAGCCGCAGCTCGTGCGGACCCCGCGCGTGCAGAAGATGTCCTTGTGGGCGAGCGGGAGACCGGCAAGAGGTCCGGCCTGCCCCGACGCCAGCAGCGCGTCGGCCGCCTTGGCCTGTTCGAGGGCGGCTTCGGGGGTGACCGTGATGAAGGCGTTCAACTTCGGCTGCGACGCCTCGATGCGGGCGAGCAGGCCTTTCGTGAGCTCCGTCACGGAAAACTCTTTGGCGCGGAGCTTTTTCGCAAGCTCCGCCAGCGTCAACTTATGCATTTTCTTACTCGATGACCTTGGGGACGAGGTACAGCGCGGCTTCCACTTGGGGAGCGTTGCGTTGGTACAGCTCGTGTTGGTCCTTTTCGGTCACGACATCGGGCCGCAGGCGTTGCGCCAGGCCCGGAAGGGGATGAGCCATGGGCTCCACGCCACTGGTGGGAGCGGCGTCGAGCTGCCCGACGAGATCGACGATCTTCGAAAGGCTGTCCTGGTAGACGGGCACCTCGGCATCGGTCAGCGAGAGGCGCGCGAGATGCGCGATGGAGTTGATCTGATCGCGATTGAGACTCATCGGAAACTCAAGCAAAAGGTGTGAAAAGTGTGCGCGGAATCATACCCGTTGCCTTGTGGGGCGTGCTGCAGATTGTTAAATTGCCGCCACTTTTTCGCGCTTCGCTTGGTTCCACATGTTTAAACGCTTGCGCGGCTACTTCTCGAGTGATCTTTCGATCGACTTGGGAACGGCCAATACCCTCATTTATGTCCGTGACAAGGGCATCGTGCTCAATGAGCCGTCCGTTGTCGCGGTGCAGGACGAACACAGCCGTGGTGGCAAGGTCATCGTCGCCGTAGGCGCCGAGGCCAAGAACATGCTCGGCCGTACTCCTGGACACATCAACGCGGTGAGACCGATGAAGGACGGCGTGATCGCCGACTTCACGTACACCGAGAAGATGCTGCAGTACTTCATCGGCAAGGTGCACGGCAACCGCGTGCTCAAACCCTCGCCCCGCGTCCTCGTGTGCGTGCCCATCGGTTCGACCCAGGTCGAACGCCGCGCCATCAAGGAATCGGCCGAAGGCGCCGGCGCGCGCAGCGTGTCGATAGTTAGTGAGCCCATGGCCGCGGCGGTCGGCGCGGGACTGCCCGTGAACGAAGCGCGCGGCTCGATGGTGCTCGACATCGGCGGCGGCACCTCGGAAGTCGCGGTGCTCTCGCTGAACGGCATCGTGTACGCGGCCAGCGCGCGCATCGGCGGCGACCGCTTCGACGAAGCCATCATGAACTACGTGCGCCGCAACTACGGCATCCTGATCGGTGAAGCCACCGCGGAGCGCATCAAGATCGAGATCGGCGCGGCCTACCCGGGCCAGCAGGTTCGCGAACTGTCGGTCAAGGGCCGCAACCTCTCCGAGGGCGTCCCGCGCAGCTTCACGCTGAACTCCAACGAAATCCTCGAAGCGCTGCAGGAACCGCTGCAGGGCATCGTCGGCGCCGTGAAGCAGGCGCTCGAACAGACTCCTCCCGAGCTGGGCGCGGACGTCGCGGAGCGCGGCATCGTGCTCACGGGCGGCGGCGCGCTGCTGCGCGACATCGACAAACTACTCATGGAAGAGACCGGCCTGCCGGTCGTCATCGCCGAGGACCCGCTCACCTGCGTGGCCCGTGGCGGCGGGCGCATCCTCGAGTTGCAGGACGAAGTCGGGCCCGGAAGCTTCGGCCTCGAATAAGGCGTGGCCGTCTTCGGTAGCGGCGGCAGCCGCTCACTCGGTGGACGAGGACCGTCCTTCGGGTTCCGGTTTTTCTGTTACGCCGTGCTCTCGGTCGTGCTCATGTTCTACGACCAGAAAGGCGGCTGGCTCGACACCGCGCGCTACGGCCTGCAGGCGGCTATCTACCCGCTGCAGCTCGCGGTCAACTCCCCTTCGGCGGCGTGGAACTGGCTCGAAGAGAGCTTCACGACCCGCGAAACCCTGCGCAAGGAACTGGACGAAGTCCGCGGCCAGCTGCGCGAACAGCAGCTGATCACGCTGCGCCAGGCGGCGCTCTCGCAGGAAAACGCCGCGCTGCGCGGCCTCAACCAGGCCATGCCGGACGTCATCGAGAAACGTCTCGTCGGCGAGGTGGTCAGCGTCGAGACCTCGACCCTGCGCCAGCGCCTGCTCGTCAACCGCGGCAAGAACCACGGCGTGTTCAAGGCGCAGCCCGTCGTCACCGGCGCGGGCGTCCTCGGACAGGTCTATCGACTCGGGCCCTTCAGCTCCGAGATCATCCTCATCACCGACGCCGAACATGGCCTGCCCGTGCAGGTGCTGCGCTCGGGCGTGCGCACGATCGCGGTCGGCACCGGGCGCGCGACGGCGCTCGAGTTGCCGTACGTTCCGCAGAACTACGACGTGAAGGAAGGCGACCTGCTGATCACGTCGGGCCTCGGTCAGATTTTCCCGTACGGCCTGCCGGTCGCACGCGTCACGCGCGTGGAGCGCGACCCGGCCGAACCACTGGCCAGGATCTTCGCGGCGCCCCTCGCCGACATCGAGGGCGATCGCGAGGTCCTGTTCGTGTGGGCCCGCAGCGACCATCCGGCCTCCACCGCCTCGTCCGAAGCGCTTGCGGTGGAACAGGAGAAGAAGCCGTGATGACGCGTCGCGAACCCCGCTGGGCCGTCACCTTCACGCTGCTGCTCGCGCTCATCGCGACGGTGGTGCCGCTGCCGGAATGGCTGGAAAATGTGCGGCCCTCGTTCCTCGCGATCGTCGTGGTCTACTGGAGCATCTTCGCGCCGCACGCGGGTGGCATGTTCGCGGCCTGGCTCGCGGGCCTCGCGCTCGACGTATTCAACGGCGAGGTACTCGGACAACACGCGCTGGCGCTTGCGTTCGTGGCGTATGTCGCGATGACGCTGCACCAGCGGCTGCGCAACCAGACGCTGGTCCAGCAATCGTTGTTCGTGTTCGCCGTGCTGACCGCGAACGAATTCATCGTGTGGAGTATCGAAGGTTGGACCGGACACACGGCCGCCACCTTCTGGCGCTGGATTCAACCCATGATCGGCGCCGCGTCGTGGTGGTTCATCTCGATGCTGCTCAGCCGCACCCACACACGCGCGTAGCCGCGCGAATACGGTAACGCCAGGAAGGACATGGGAACCGTCCGCATCAAGGATCACTGGGCCGAGCAGCGGCTGTTCGAGCGCCGCGCGCTCGCGGCTGCCTTCATCATCGTCGCGATGACGCTGGTGCTGGTCGGGCGCCTGGTCGTCCTGCAGGTGTCCCGCTACGAGTATTACGCCGATCTCTCGCAGGGCAACCGCGTGCGTGTCGAGCCGCTGCCGGCACAGCGCGGACTGATCCTCGACCGCAACCTGCAGGTGCTGGCGGAAAATCGTCCGGCGTTTCAGCTCGAACTGGTGCGCGAACAGGTGCCCGACGTCGACACCACGTTGCAGGGCCTCGTCGACATCGGTGTGCTGCCCGCCGACGACCTCGACGACACGCGCAAGCTCGTACGCTCGCGCCGCAGCTTCGAGGCCGTGCCGATCCGGCTGCGTCTCACCGAGGAGGAAATCGCGCGCTTCGCAGTGCACCGCTTCGAGTTCCCGGGCGTCGACATCGCGACGCGCCTGACGCGGTTCTACCCGCACGGCGAGAATGCCGTGCACGCACTCGGTTACGTCGCGGCCATCAGCGAAGACGACGTCAAGAAGCTCGAGAAGCAAGACCTGCTGGCGAAGTACGCCGGCACGTCGCTCATCGGCAAGCTCGGCATCGAAGCCTCATATGAAGAGGAGTTGCACGGCAGCGACGGCTCGCGCCAGATCCTCGTGAATGCCGCGGGTCGCTCGGTCGATCGACAGGGCACACTCAAGGCGGACCTGTCGGTCATCAAGCCGACTGCCGGCAGCGACGTGATCACCGCAATCGACCTGCCCACGCAGCTGGTCGCGGAAGAGGGGCTCACGGGTAAGCGCGGCGCCGTCGTCGCGATCGACCCCAGCAACGGGGACGTAATCGCGCTCGCGTCGACGCCCGGTTTCGATCCCAATCCATTCACTCGCGGCCTCACGCGCGCGGAGTACGCCGCGCTGCGCGACAACATCGACGTGCCGCTGCTCAATCGCGCGTTGCGCGGCCAGTATCCGTCGGGCTCCACCATCAAGCCGGGGCTTGCGCTCGCAGGGCTGGTGTACCACGAGGTCGAGCCACACGGGACGAAGTTCTGCGCCGGCGCGTGGCGCCTGCCCGGCAGCAGCCTCGCCTTTCGCGAAGGGCGAGGCGGCCGTCATGGCGCGACGGACTTGCGCCGCGCCATCGCCAGGTCCTGCGACGTGTACTTTTACGCGCTCTCCAGCGATCTCGGCGTGGATCACATCTCCGAATTCCTCGGACAGTTCGGCTTCGGCAGCCTCACCGGCATCGACATCGGCGGCGAGAAACCGGGCCTGCTGCCGTCGCGGGAATGGAAGCGCAAGGCATTCAAGCGCCCCGCGGACCAGGTCTGGTTCCCCGGCGAAACGGTGAACTTCGGCATCGGCCAGGGCTACTTCCTCGTCACGCCGCTGCAGCTTGCGCACTACACGTCCATCATGGCGAATCGCGGCACGTCGTATAAGCCGCGCCTCGTAACGGGCGTACGCGATCCGGTCACGGGTCAAGTGAAGCGCCTCCCGCCCGTGAAGAACGAGGAGATCAAGAACGTCAGCGCCGAGCAGTGGCAGGTCGTCACCGAAGGCATGGCCGGCACTCTGCGCTACGGCACGGCCGCGGCGTTCGCCGGCAAGAACATGACCTACACGATTGCCGGCAAGACCGGCACCGCGCAGGTGTTCACGGTCGCGCGCAACCAGAGCCTCGACAATCAGAAGACCGTGTCCGATCGCTTGCGCGACCACTCCTGGTTCATCGCGTTCGCGCCGGCCGAGCATCCGCGCATCGCCGTGGCGGTGATCGTGGAAAACGGCGGCTTCGGTGCGTCGATCGCCTCGCCGATCGCGCGCAAGATGATGGACACGTATCTGCTCGATGCCAACGGCCAGCTCAAGGAGCCGTTACCGCCGGGCACAACGCCGCTGACGCCAGGCCCGGGCTACGGACCCATCATTGCTGGCAAGGGCGCAGCCCCGGCCCCCGCGGCCCGTCCGAAAGAGGACGACGTGGTGGCCGAGGCGGGAGACGAATAATGCCGATGTACGAACCCATCGAAACCGGTTCGCGCAGCCAGCGCACGTTCACGTTCGCGGCGCGCCTGCTCGGCGCGCTGAAGCTCGACGGTCCGCTGCTCGTGGGCATCAGCCTCATCGCGCTCTACGGTCTCGTCGTGCTCTACAGCGCTTCGGGCCAGAACTGGAGCCGCGTCATCGACGGCGCCATCCGCGTCGCGCTCGGCGGCGTCGCGATGTGCATGCTCGCGCAGGTGAAGCCCGCGTTCCTGCGCCGCCTGGCCGCGCCGATGTGGTGCCTTGGCGTGATCCTGCTCGTCGTGGTCGATATCACCGGCCACATCGGCAAGGGCGCTCAGCGCTGGCTCGACCTCGGGTTCATCCGCTTCCAGCCTTCCGAGCTCATGAAGATCGCGGTGCCGATGACCTGCGCGTGGTGGCTGCACGACCGGCCGCTGCCGCCCGACTGGAAATCACTGACCGCGCTGTTCGTCATCATCATGATCCCGTCCGGACTCACGATCATCCAGCCGGACCTCGGCACGGGTGGCCTGATCCTGATCGGCGGCATGATGGTCGTGATCATGGCGGGCCTGCAGTTCCGCGTGATGTTCGGACTCGCGGCCGCCGGCGTCGCGGCCGCGTGGTTCGCGTGGCAGTACGTGCTCTACGATTACCAGAAGCAACGCGTCTTCACGCTGCTCGATCCCGAATCCGACAAGCTCGGCGCGGGATACCACATCATCCAGTCGCAGATCGCGATCGGCTCCGGCGGCGTATTCGGCAAGGGACTGCTCAACGGCTCCCAGGGCCAGCTCGAATTCCTGCCGGAACGCACCACGGACTTCATCTACGCGATGGTCGGCGAGGAGCTCGGCCTGCTCGGGGCCACCATCCTCCTGCTCCTTTACCTCTTCGTTGTAGGACGAGCCCTATATCTCGCCGTGGAAATGCAGGACACGTTCGCGCGCCTGCTCGCGGGATCGATCGCGCTGACGTTTTTTGTTTACGTATTCATCAATGCGGGCATGGTCAGCGGTCTGTTGCCGGTCGTCGGCGTGCCGCTGCCGCTGGTCAGTTACGGCGGTACTTCGATGGTGACCCTCCTGGCGGGCTTCGGTATCCTGATGTCCCTGTACTCGCATCGGAAACTCGTAGCATCGTGACGCGGCTTTTCGCCCTCGTCCTCACACCGATCGTCCTACTTCTCGCGGGCAACGCTCACGCCGAGGGCTCGTTCGCCGGGCGCACGCGATTCGATCTCGATCGCCCGGAAATCCGCTCGTTCGTCGAGGCCACCGCCGCCGCGCAGAAGGTGCAGCCGCTCGAAATCTACCGCCTGCTCGCCAAGGCGGAGCCACAGCCCAAGATCATCGAGGCGATCAGCAAGCCCGCCGAAAAAGTCTCCCCGTGGTTCGAATACCGCGAGCGTTTCGTCAACGAGCAGCGCATCGCCGAGGGCGCGCAGTTCATGATCGAACACCGCGACCGGCTCGAGCGCGTGCGCAAGGAGACCGGCGTCGCGCCCGAATACATCGTCGCGATCATCGGCGTGGAGACCTACTACGGCCGCCTCACCGGCAAGTGGCGAGTGCTCGACGCGCTCGCGACGCTCGCCTTCGACTATCCACCGCGCGGCGAATTCTTCGGCCGCGAGCTCGCGCAGTTCATCCAGCTCGCGCGCGAGGAAGAAGTCGATCCGCTGACCGCGCTCGGTTCCTACGCGGGCGCCATGGGCGCGCCGCAGTTCATGCCGTCCAGCTACCGCCAGTACGCGGTCGACGGCGGCAACGATTCGAAGCGGAACCTGTTCGCCGATTGGGACGACGTGATCGCGAGCGTCGCAAACTACTTCAAGGTGCACGGCTGGGTGGCCAACGGCCCGGTGCTGGCCGATGCCGTGCTCGATCCGGCGGCGCCCGTGACCGCGGAGGCCGGCGGCCTCGCGCTCAACCAGACCATCGAAGGCCTGAGGGCAAAGGGCGTGGAATTCGATCCCAAGAAATTGCCCGCCAGCGCACCTGCGCTGCTCGTGCCGGCCGAGACCGCGGAGGGTCCGGCGTATCGCGTGGGCTTCAAGAATTTCGAAGTGATCACCCGTTACAACCGCAGCGTGCGCTACGCGATGGCGGTGCACGACCTGGCGCAGAACATCGTCATGCGCGTGTCCGCGGCGAACGAGCCCGCGGCGCTTTCGACGGATGACGCAGCGAAGCAGCTCGCCGCGCAGACCACCGAAGGCAAACCGCTCTGATGATGAGTTCCGGGCTGGTCTCGCCACGACTCGCACGCACGATCCTCGTCCTCACTCTGTCGGCTTTCGCGTTTTCCGGCTGCAGCCTCGCGCGCCGCAAGCACGACAACGCACGCTCGCGTACCGCGACCGAGATTCCGTCCGGCTCGGCCGTGCCCGCGGTGCCGCCCGACGTGCTCGCGATACCCGACGCCGTGCCGCGCGTCGAACCGCGCGGCACGCGCGGCAATCCGCCGTTCTATGAAGTGATGGGCAAGCGTTACCACGTCATGGCGAAGAGCGAGGGCTGGGTCGAGCGCGGCACAGCGTCGTGGTACGGCCCCGGCTTTCACGCCGCCACGACCTCGCTCGGCGAGCCGTACGACATGTACGCGATGACCGCCGCGCACAAGACTCTGCCGATCCCGGCCTACGCGGAGGTCACGAACCTGCGAAACGGGCGCAAGGTAGTGGTGCGCATCAACGATCGCGGGCCATTCATCGGGAACCGCATCATCGACCTCTCCTATACCGCCGCGGCCAAGCTCGATTTCCTGCGCGAAGGCACCGCGCCCGTCGAAGTCCGCGTCATCACGCCGGGCCGCGATGCGCCGGGCACCGCGGAGCCGCCCGTGCTGCCCGCCGCCGCGCCCGCTCCACCACCGCCCGTCAGGGTGGTGAACGCTCCGGCAACGTCCGTTTCCACCGCTTCCGCCATGTTCATCCAGGCGGGCGTGTTCGCGGATCATGAAAACGCGCGGCGTCGGGTCGAATCGCTGCTCGCGGCCGGCATCGAGCTCGCGAGCCTCGACGAGATCATGCGTTCGGATCGCGCGCTGCATCGCGTGCGCATCGGCCCGTTCGCGAGCGTCGAGGAGTTCGACCTGAACCTCTCGCAGGTGCGCGCGCTCGGAATCACCGACGCAAGGCTGCTGACGGACTGATTCCAGGGCGTACAATCACGCCCTGCGTTTCCTTCGCCCCACTTCCCGGAGACAACCCGCAATGCCGATTTCCCGGCCTGCCCTGGCTTTCATTTGCGTTTCACTGTGTTCATTCCTGGGCCTTGCGCAGGCGGCCGTCCCGATCCCGAAACCTCCCGCGAACGACGCGAAAGCCTACGTGCTGATGGATCACCAGAGCGGACGGATCCTCGCG
The DNA here is from genome assembly GCA_023433705.1 of Pseudomonadota bacterium. Lineage (GTDB taxonomy): Bacteria > Pseudomonadota > Gammaproteobacteria > Steroidobacterales > Steroidobacteraceae > CADEED01. Next base: position 53,801 of record JAEYUC010000095.1, on the reverse strand, counting down.
GCTCACAACGCAGACGTGCAGATGGAGCCGGCCAGCATCACCAAGCTCATGACGGCGTACATCGTGTTCGACGCGCTGCGCGAGAAGCGCCTGGCGCTCGACGAAGAAGTGCTCGTCAGCGAGAACGCGTGGCGCACGGGCGGCTCCGCGTCCGGCGGTTCGACGACCTTCCTCGAAGTGAACTCGCGCGTGCCGGTCGAGGTGCTGATCAAGGGCATGATCATCCAGTCGGGCAACGACGCCACCATCGCGCTCGCCGAGAAGTTAGGCGGCACCGAGGAAGGCTTCGTGCAGATCATGAACGAATACTCGCGGCGGATGGGCCTGAAGAACACGAACTGGGAGAACAGCTGGGGCGCGCCCGCTCCGCGCCACTACTCGTCGGCCACCGACCTCGCCATCATTTCGCGCGCGATCATCCGCGACTATCCCGAGTACTACCGCTGGTACTCCGAGCGCGAGTTCACCTGGAACAAGCACCGGCAGCCGAACCGCAACGGCCTGCTCGCGCGCGATTCGTCGGTGGACGGAATCAAGACCGGCCACACCAAGAGCGCCGGCTACGGTCTCGCGAGCTCGGCGCACCGCAACGGCATGCGGCTGATCGCCGTGGTGCTCGGCACCGGCGGCTTCAAGCAACGCGAAGACGCGTCCGCTTCGCTGCTCAACTACGGCTACACGTTCTTCGAGACCGTGAAGGCCAAGGGCGCCGGCGACGTCGTGCTCAAGCCCGAGGTGTACAAGGGCGAAACGGATCGCGTGACGCTCGTGCCGGCGCGCGACGTCTGGGTGACGGTCGGCCGCGGCGCGGGCAAGCAGCTCGCCACCAACGCCACCGTCAAAGAGCCGCTGATCGCGCCGATCAAGAAAGGCGCCACGCTCGGCGAGCTCACCGTGAGCGACGGCAAGGACGTGGTCGCGCGCGTGCCGCTGGTCGCGCAGGCGGACGTGCCCGAGGGCGGCTGGTGGACGCGCATGGTCGACGGCATCGCGCTCTGGGCCAGGTAGCTGGATGGCCGAGCCACTGCCGATCTGTCACTTGAACGGCGAATTCCTGCCGTTGCGCGAGGCGCGCATCTCGCCGCTCGATCGTGGCTTCCTGTATTCCGACGGCGCTTACGAAGTGACGCCGGTGTACGGCGGCCGGCCGTTCCGCTTCGACGAACATCACGCACGTCTCACGCGCAGCCTCGACGAGATCCGCATGGCGGATCCTCTGACGCGGGACCAGTGGCGCGACCTGTATCGCGAGCTCATCGCGCGCAATGATGCGGGTTCGTCCGATGCGTACATCTACGTGCAGGTCACGCGCGGCGCCGAATACGGGCGCAATCACGCGCCGCTGCCCGACGTGCCGCGCACCGTGTTCGCGTTCGCCGCGCCCTGGCCCACCGGGCGCGCGGGCTGGCGCGAGAACGGCCTGCCCGCCGTGACCGCGCAGGACACGCGCTGGGCGCGCTGCGACATCAAGTCGGTGTCGCTGCTCGCTAACGTGTTGTTGCGCCAGCTCGCGGTCGACGCGGATGCGTCCGAGTGCATCCTGCTGCGCGAGGGATACCTGACCGATTCGAGCGCCTCGAGCGTGCACGTCGTCATCGACGGCGAGCTGCGCACGCCGCCGAATTCGTGGAAGCTGCTGCCGGGCACGACGCGCAGCGTGCTCGAGGAACTGGCGGACCGCTGCGGCGTGAAGTGGCGCGCGACCGACGTTTCCGAGGCGGAGCTGCGCGGCGCGCAGGAGATCATGCTCGGCGCCGCCACGCGCGAGGTACAGCCCGTCACCTCGCTCGATGGCAAACAGATAGGCGACGGCAGACCCGGGCCCGTATGGCGCAAGCTGTACGATGCCTACCAGCAATTCAAGCGCGAGCTCGCCGGGAGGCCATGGTGAAGGACATATCAGGCGATGGCGAGGAGCTGCTGAAGTTTCCCGTCGAATATCCCATCAAGGTCGTCGGCCGCCGCAGCGAATTCCTGCGCGCGAACATCGACGCGATCGTGCGGGAGCATGTTCCGGATCTCGAGGACTCGCAGATCACGGAACGCGAGAGCAACCAGCAACACTTCATTTCGATCACGTACACGATCACCGCTCGCAGCCGCGAGCAGGTCGTCGAGCTCGCCAAGGCCCTGTCGGCGAGCAAGGACGTGATCATGCTGATCTGATCAGCGCAGCAGGTTCCGCTCGAGGAACCGGACGACGTTGGCGCGATAACCTGCGGCGTCGAATCGCGAAAAATCCTGGTGCGCCGCGCCGTCGACAATCCACAGGCTCTTTGGCTCGGACGCGGCAAGATAGAGCGCGCGGGTTTCATCCGCCGTCGTGTGTTCGTCGCGCGAGCCGCCGACGACCAGCACCGGCGCGCCGAGCATCGCGATGTGCCGGATCGGTTCGAGCTCGTGCACGGCGATGTGCATGCGCGGCGCGATCTGCAGCTCCAGCAGGGGCGCGAGCGCGTACTTGAGCGCGCCGGCGCGCATACCGATGCGGTTCTCGACCGCGCGGCCGATGCGCGGGTAGGTAGCCTCGAGGACCACCGCATCGAAGCCGACCGGCTGGTCGCCCAGCAACACCGCCGCGCCGCCGAGTGAAACGCCAATCACGGCGAGCCTCCGATCCGGAACCTGCGCACGCAGCCAGTCGCGCGCGGCGCGCACGTCGGCGGACTCGCGCCAGCCCATCGTGATCATGTCTCCCGGCGTTTCGCCGTGCGCCTGCTGATCGATGAGCAATACGGAAAACCCGGCGTCGATCAGCACACTCGCGCGCGGGACCATGGACGCGCGATCGCCGCGCACTCCGTGCAGCAGCAGGACGGCGGGCCGGTCCGGGCCGAGATCGCGCCACGATCCAGCGATGGCGTGACCGGGTCCGGGTATCGAGACGTTCGTGAGGTCCAGGCCCGTGGGCAGAGACACGGGGTGGTTGGCCGGCGCGATGAGCGAGGAACCGAGTCGCCAGGAGACGATGCCCAGCACGATGAACCCCGAGGCGATCGTCGACGAAATCCAGAGCAGCCAGCGGCGCGCGGCGCGGCCCATGGCGCAGTCAGCGCGCGACTTCGGTGGCGACCGCTTCCGCGGTCGCGTGGATGGCCTCGAGCAAGGTGGCCGTGTCCGCTTCATCGCCCACGAATTTGCCCGGAATCTTCCGGCGCGGAGAATGGACCACGCGCACGCTCACCGGCTTGCCGGCGAACGTGCCCTCGAATTCGGAGACGAGCGGAAAGTAGTTGGATTGCAGCTCGCCGGCCTCGTACCAGCCGCCGGCCGACTCCTCGCGCGTGCAGTCGCTGCCGGGTTTGCGCTCGTCCTTGCCGGTCGGGAAGTTGTAGCCGCCGATGCCGACACCGCGCAGCGCCGAGCCGCCCTGCACTTGCTTGTTGTAGTAGATGGACCAGTTGAGGACGGTGAGCGTCTTGCCGGCGCCCTCGTCGATCAGCATCCGCACGAGATCAGATTTGAATACATCGACCTTGAGCGGATCCGAGGCGACGTCGGGGATGCGATACACGTCCTTGTTGCATTTGCCCTTGAGGCCGGTGAGCGCGGAACCGTCCTTTTCTTCTTTGGGCCGCAGGTCGATGACCACCAGCTCCTGCGCCGCCGGCTCGTCCTGCGCATGCGCGCCGGAGAACGGCGTCGCAAGCAGCAGCGCGGCGGCGAGGTAACGCATCACGCGATCGCGCAGTCCGCGCCGTCTTTGTTCGTACGGAGATTGTCGAGCGCGCGCTGCAGGAACGGCGCGAACGCGCGGCCGGTCTCCTCGACCGACGCGGCCGGTTGCCCCAGCGAGGCGAGCTGCGTCATCTGCAATCCCGCGTAACCGCACGGATTGATGCGCTGGAACGGCTCGAGATCCATGTTCACGTTGAACGCGAGGCCGTGATAGCTCGCCCCGCGGCGAATGCGGATGCCGACGCTCGCGATCTTGCGGCCCTCGACGTAGACGCCGGGCGCGCCCTGCTTGCAATTCGCCGTGATGCCGAGGCTCGCGCAATAGTCGATGACCGCGCGTTCCATCGCGGTGACGAGATCGCGCACGCCGAGTTTCGCGCGGCGGATGTCGATGAGTGGATAGACCACGAGCTGGCCGGGCCCGTGATACGTGACCTGCCCGCCCCGGTCGATCTTGATCACCGGGATGTCACCCGCCGCGAGCACGTGGCCCGCGTCGGCATTGAGCCCGAGTGTGAACACCGGCGGGTGCTCGAGCAGCCAGATCTCGTCCGGCGTGTTCTCATCGCGCGTGTCGGTGATGCGCTGCATCTCCCGCCAGGTCGGCTCGTACTCAACTCTTCCCAACCATTTCACGGACGGCGCCGCTTCGGCGACGTTTTCCTTCGTGGGCGTCAGCCCTGATACAGCCTGCTCGGCGCGGTAGCTGGAGCGCACCAGCGGGCCGGCGACGCATTCGCGGAAGCCTTTCGCGAGCGCCCACTCGCGGTACTGGTCGAACTGCGCGGGGGTCACGAATCTATCCACCGGCAGGTGATTCACGGTCGGGCGCAGGTATTGGCCGAGCGTGAGCAGGTCGACGTTCGCGGCGCGCAGATCGTCCATCGTCTGCGCGATCTCCTCGTCGGTCTCGCCGAGTCCCAGCATGAGGCTGGTCTTGGTGAGCACGGAGGGCTTGTAGCGCTTCGCGTGCGCGAGCACGGCGATGGTCTGCTCGTAACTCGCGCGCGGATCGCGCACGGGGTGAGTCAGCCGCTTCACCGTCTCGACGTTCTGCGCGAATACCTCGAGACCCGAATCGACCACGGTCTCGACGTCGCGCATCACGCCCTGGAAATCCGGAGTCAGCGCCTCGACCGCGACGTGCGGCGTGCGGCGCTTGATCGCGCGGATCGCGGCCGCGTAATGCGCGGCGCCACCGTCGGGCAGATCATCGCGATTCACCGACGTCAGCACGATGTACTTGAGCTTCATGAGCTCGACGCTGCGCGCGGTGTTCTCGGGCTCCTCGGCATCGAGCCAGCCGCGCGGATTGCCGGTGTCCACCGAGCAGAACCGACAGGCGCGCGTGCACACCGCGCCCATCAACATGATCGTCGCGGTGCCGGCGTTCCAGCACTCGCCGATGTTCGGGCACTTGGCTTCCTCGCACACCGTCGCGAGCCGGTGCTCGTGCACGATGCCCTTCACCGCGCCGAAGCCCTTGCCGACCGGCAACGGCGCGCGGATCCACGACGGCTTGCGTAGGGTCGGCGGCGCGACGGCGCCGCGGGTCTTCTGCCCGTCCTTGATGGCGGTGAAGCCCTGCGGCGTCACGTACTTCTCGCCGCTGCGCGCGCCGCGGGCCGGGGCCGTGTTTTCCGTCACGACCGCGATGTCTTTGAGGGATGCCATGGGTAGGCCGTTATTCTACCCCCGCGCCCACCTCGTGGGCCGGAGGCGGCCCAAATCCCGGAATTTCCTGAACTTTCCCGTTGATCTTGAGTTCGCCCGCCTTGAATTCGATACGGCTCGTGATCCGGCCTTCCTTGCGCACCGCGTAGCCCTCGCTCACGACCATGTCCACCGGCCCCGTCTCGCCGCCACCGAGCTCCTTGATCAGCGCCTCCGAAAAGTCGATGTCGAACTCGGCTTCCAACTTGCCGATCAGGCTCAGCGCGCCCATCGCGAAGTCGGCCTCGGTCGCACCGTTCAATCGCAGCACGCCCTTGATGACACCGTCGCCGGCCTTGGTGGCGAAGCCTATGCGATCGATCGCGAATTCGGGGTCGTGATTCAACAAGGCGAAGAAGGTCTGCTTTTCCTCATCGGTCATTCCGAGCGAGGTCTCGGTGGTCTCGTCGGACGCTCTCGCATAGGACTGTTTGACCGCCTTCATCAGCGCGTCGAAGCTTGCCGCGTGCAGGTGTCGCAACGAGACGTCGTAGTGCAGCTCGGTCATCGTCAGCTGCTTCGCCGTCACCGGGCCCGCGCCGAACTTGGCGGAAACGTCAACGAAGTCCCCCTTGTGACTGGAGTCGACCAGGTACTCGATGTTTTTCGCCTCGAAGGTCTCGCCTTGCGTGTCGACCACGCGGATCGAATCGATCTCGATTTCGGCTTTGCTGTCGTAGAGATCGCCGAGGATCCGATCGCCGGAACCTTCGGCTTCGAGGTCGCGCATCAGTAAATGGCCGCCGTCCTTCGAACGGACCTCGAAGCGCGGCCACTGGCCATCGAAGGACAACTTCGATGCGTCGCGCGAGTAGTGGACGGTGAACTCCAGGTCGTCCCAGGAGATCTCGTCGCCCTTCTCGGGCTTGATCGTGCGCTTCGCGCTCGAGAACGTCGTCGAGCCGCCGCCCAGGAATCCGACACGGCTCACGACGCGGAAAGGCTCGTCGTCTCCGAAGAGGCGCACCAGGCTCTCCCGCGCCTCGTCGCTCCACACGATCTCGGTCTTCACGCGCGCCGCGCCGAAGCCGAACGGCCACAGGACGGGGCCGTGCTGGATCGTGTTGCGCACCGTGACACGCGAATCGGGGACAGATTTATTTTCCGCCGATGACTCGCCGTTATCGTCATCAAATAAATCTGTCCCCGAATCCCCCGAATCGGCCATCGCTTCCTGCATCAACTTCTTCCACGGGTTGCTCAGCTCGAACGTCAGGACCTGCTCCGAGCTGAACCAGCCCGGCGTGTACCTGCGGTCGACGACCGTGAAGTACGGCACCTGGTCGAGCGCGCGGTCGAGTCCGCCGTTGATGTGCCGTTCGGCAAGCTTGCCGAAGCCCCACGGCGCGAAGACGAGCAAGGCCACGAGCACCGCGGCCGCGGCGACCAACTTCTTCATTCGGTTTTTCTCCCTGTAAATGTCGTTTACGACAATTGCGCATCGAGCGCCGCGAGACGCTCCGGTGTACCGATGTCGTACCAGCGACCCGTGTGCAGTTCGCCGGTGAGCGCGCCGCGCGCGATGGCGGAGCGCAGCAGCGGCAGCAGCGGAAACTTGCCCGGCTGGCAGCCTGCGAAGAACTCGGGTCGATAGATGCCGACGCCAGCATACGTGTAGCGGATGCCGTCACGGTCGGACACACGTCCATTTTCCAGCACGAAATCCCCACGCGCGTGCTGCGGCGGATTCGGCACGAACACCAGGTGCGCGAACGAGCCTTCCGGCGGATCCCGGCGCAACGCGCCGAAATCGATGTCCGACCAGACATCGCCGTTCACGAGCAGGAACGGCGCGTTTCCGAGCAGCGGCAACGCATGAAAAATGCCGCCGCCCGTCTCGAGCGGCTCCGGCCGTTCGTGACTGTAGGTTATGGAAAGACCCAGTCGCGAGCCGTCGCCGAGCACCGGTTCGAGCATGTCGCCGAGCCAGCCGGTGTTGATCACGACCTGCCGGAATCCGCCCGCCACGAGGCGTTCGAGGTGATATTCGATCAGGCGTTTGCCGCCGACGCGCAGCAGCGGCTTCGGTTCCTTGTCCGTCAGCGGACGCATGCGCTCGCCGCGTCCCGCGGCGAGGACCATCGCCTTCACTTGGAGACCTTCACTTCGGTTTGCGCGGCGACGGCCGGCGCGATTTCGCGCGCGACTTCGTGAGGCGCCGCGCGGCTTTCTTTTTCACGACCACGCGCTTGCGCGAGGACACGCTCTTCGCGCGCCGCGCGACCGTAGCCCGACCGGCGACCTTGGCGCGTCGAACTACCTTCGTCCTTCGCGAAACCTTTGCCCGGCGCACGGCCTTCGAGCGCTGCGCGGCACTGGAGCGACGCGTGACTTTCGAACGCCGCGCGACCTTCACACTACGCGGGGTCTTCGCGCGTCGCGCAGTCTTCCCGGCCTTCTTCGCCTTCTTCGCCTTCTTGCGCTTCGGCCGCGACGCCGCCTCCGCGGCCAGCCTGATCGCGCGCGCCTGTTCGCGCAGGTTCGCGGGCTCGAGCAGCGGCGCGATGCGCCAGTCGAGCCAGCGGCCGAACTCGACGAGCTCGGGATACCGGCGGCACGCGTCGCGCACGTATTCGAAAGTCAGCGGCAGATCGGCGAGATAACCCGCCTTGCCGTCGCGGTACCAGAGCCTGCAGAAGATGCCGAGCACCTTGATGTGCCGCTGCACGCCGATGGCATCGAACCAGCGCATGAACTGGTATTCGCTGTCGCCGACGTTCGCGCCGAGATTGCCGAGTACGCGCCGGTAACCACGCACCCAGCGTTCCACGCGCTCGCGCGACCAGCTGATGTAGCAATCCTTGAGCAGCGAGACGAGGTCGTAGCCGATCGGTCCGCGCAGCGCGTCCTGGAAATCGATGACACCCGGCCCCCCCTGGTTCTCGTTCGGCAGGACCATGAGGTTGCGCGAGTGGTAATCGCGATGGACGAACACCTGCGGCTGCAGCAACGCCTCGTTGATCAGGAATTCGAACGTGACCGTGATGAGCGCGCGCTCCTCGGGTGTGAGATCGAGCCCGAGATGTTTGCCGAGGAACCATTCCGGAAACAGGTTGAGCTCGCGCTCGAGCGGCGCGCGGTCGTAGGGATCGAGCGCCTGCGCCGCGCGCAGTCCGCGCACCTGGATGTTAGCCAGGGTGGTCAGTGCGTCGCCGTACAGTTTGTCGACGCCGCGGCCGGTCTTGAGCAGCGACAGGTACTGGGTCGAGCCGAGGTCCTCCATGACGACCAGTCCGCGTTTCACGTCGGCGGCGTGTACGTGCGGCACGTGCGCGCCGGCCTGTTCGAGCAGCCCGGTCACCTTCAGATAGGGCGCGACGTCCTCCTTGCCGGGAGGCGCGTCCATGACGATCAGCGTGTCGGCCTGCGGCGCCCACGCAGCCGGGTCGACATCGCCGCGCGAGACCCGGAAGTAACGTCTGAAACTGGCGTCGGCGGATGCGACGGTTATCCGCCCAATGCGCCACCCGAGGTCGCGGGTCAACCAGGAGCCGATCAGTGCAAGCCGTGCGTCGTTGTTGGGCAGGTCGTTATTGGGCATTCGATATAAGTATAGTGCGGGCACATGGCGCGGGTGACCTCGACAATGGCCGGATGCATCGGCCTCGGACTGACATTGCTCGTGGCGATGCCCCGCGCGCTCGCCGACGAATCCACCTGTCCGCAACCCGCCGTCGCGACGGTCCCATCCGGGACCGAGGAACCCGAGACCGAACCGGATCCCCGGGATTCGAAGGCCACGATCGACGGCGACCGGGTCGAGTACAACCTCAACGGTAACGCGGTGTTGTCCGGCAACGTCGAAATGCGCCAGGGCAACCGTGTCATCCGCGCCGATCATCTCGAATACGACACCGAGAACCAGCGCGCGAAGCTCGAGGGCGGCGTCGAGTTCATCGATCCGATGTTCAGGGTGCGCGGCAACAGCGGCAGCTACTCCGCGGTGCTCGGCGCGCAGTTCGAAGGCGCCGAGTTCGAACTGCCGGAACGCAACGCGCGCGGCGCGGCGCGCTCGCTGCAGATGGACGCGACCGGCAAGGTGACGCTCGACGAGGTGTCGTTCACGACCTGCCCGATGGACGACATGTCCTGGCAGATGCGCGCGCGCAGCATCGAGCTCGATACCCGTTCGCGTAATGGTGTAGGCCGCGGGACCAGCGTGCGGTTCAAGAACGTGCCGATCGTCTACCTGCCCTGGATGACGTTCCCGATCGGCTCGCAGCGCAAGAGCGGCTTCCTGTTCCCGAACATCGGCGGCTCCTCGCGCAACGGCGCGATGCTCGAGGTGCCTTACTACTGGAACATCCGGCCGAACGTCGATTTCACCGCGCAGCCCATCTACTACTCCAAGCGCGGCGTGGATTTCGCCGGCGAGCTGCGTTACCTGACGGACCGTCAGCGCGGCCGGTTCGAGTTCAACTATCTACCCGGCGACGACGAGTTCGCCGACGAGGACCGCTCGCGCCTCTACCTCGAACACGTCGCCGAGCTGCCGGGCGACTGGCGCTTCCGCGTCGACGCGACCGACGTTAGCGACACCCAGTATTTCGAGGACTTCGCGCGCGGCCCCGACGGCACCAGCATTCCGTTCGCCGAGCGGCTCGCGGAGTTCATCTATCGCGACGAGCACCTGAACGTGCGCGGTCAGATCCAGGATTTCCAGACCATCGACGACGACCTGGATCCGCTCGACCGGCCGTACACGCGGGCTCCGCGCGTTCTCGCCTCGGGCGACTGGAACCTGGGTCTGGGCGCCATCGACTACGGCTTCGACGCGGAGCTCGTCAATTTCGAGCGCAACGTCGGCGTCACCGGTTGGCGTCTCGACGTGGCGCCGCGTGCGGGATTCGACTGGTCGGGCGCGGGATTCTTCGTGCGGCCTTCGGCCGGCTACCGCTACACGCAGTACGACCTGAAGGACCAGGAACCCGGTACCGACGACGCACCCACACGCTCGCTGCCGTTCGCTTCCCTCGACGCCGGCCTCGTATTCGAGCGCGCCTCCGGCTCGCACGGCCAGCGGCGCATGACTCTCGAGCCGCGCGCGCTGTACCTGTACACCCCGTACCGCGACCAGTCCGAACTGCCGCTGTTCGACACCGGACTTCCGGATCTCAATCTCGTGCAGCTCTACCGCAACAACCGCTACGTCGGCGCGGATCGGGTCAACGACGCGAACCAGATCGCGTTCGGCCTCACGAGCCGCCTGTTCGATGCGGAGTCCGGCGCGCAGTACGTCGCGGCCAGCATCGGTCAGGTCTACTACTTCGACCGCCCGCGCGTCGTGCTGCCCACCGAGACGCCGAGCGCGCGCGACACCTCCGACTTCATCGCGCAGCTCTCGCTGACCGCCTACAAGAACTGGAACCTCGAAGCGGGCATCCAGTGGAATCCCGAAGAGGATCGCAGCGAACGCTCGCAATTCCGCCTGCAGTACCGCCCGGGCGACGACCGCGTGGTGAACCTCGGCTATCGCGCGCAGCGCGACCGCATCGAACAGGTCGATGTGTCCACGGCGTGGCCCATCGGCGACCGCTGGAATGCCTACGGACGCTGGGTGTACAGCCTGCGGGATCGGGACACACTCGATCAGTTCGCGGGCTTCGAGTACAAGGCCTGCTGCTACGCCCTGCGCGCCGTGGCGCGGCGGTTCATCTCGAACCGCGATGGCGAGCGCGAGACCGCCTTCTTCATCCAGCTGGAACTGAAGGGATTGGCCAGTGTCGGAACCCCAGCCGACGCTTTCCTGGAACGTGCAATTCGAGGATACTCGCCGGAAACTTCCGCCCGGTGAAAAACAACTCCATGATTCGAAAGGCTTTTTCGCGCGGCTTCATGCTCGCGCTCGTTTCCCTGGCCTTCTCCACCGCCCACGCGCAGACCCGCGAGGCGAGCTCCTCCGGCGTGTTGCTCGACCGCGTGGCGGCAACCGTCAATGAAGGCGTGGTGCTCACCAGCGAGCTCGACGAACAGATGATCCTCATCACCGAGCGGCTGCGCGGCCAGAACCTCGAGCTGCCGCCGACGAACGTGCTGCGGCGGCAGGTGCTCGACCGGCTCATCCTGCAGGAACTGCAGATGCAGCGCGCCGATCGCGCCGGCATCAAGGTCTCCGACGAGACGCTGAACAACGCGCTCACCGACGTCGCGAAGAGCAACGACATCCGCCTGGCCGACCTGCCCGAGGCGCTCGCCGCGCAGGGCATCGACTACGCCGGTTATCGCGAGTCCGTCCGCAAGGAGCTCGCGATGCAGATCCTGCGCCAGCGCGACGTCATCCAGCGCATCAACGTGAGCCCGCGAGAGATCGACCAGTTCCTCGAGCGGCAGAAGAAGCGTCCGGACGAGCAGAACGAATACGACGTTTCGCACATCCTGATCGCCGTGCCGCAGGCCGCGACGCCGGATGAGCTCGACGAAGCGGCGCGCAAGGCCGAAGAGGTCTACCAGAAGGCCATCGCCGGCGAAGACTTCGGGCGGCTCGCGGTCGCTTATTCGAATTCGCAGACCGCGCTCGAGGGCGGGTCCCTGGGCGTGCGCAAGGGCTCGGAGCTGCCGACGTTCCTGGCCGAGCCAATCGCCACGATGAAGGCAGGCGACGTCACGAAGCCCATCCGCACCCCGTCGGGATTCCACCTCGTGAAGCTCAACGCGGTGAAGGGCGGTCAGCAGGTCCTCGTGAACCAGACCCACGCACGACACATCCTGATCAAGACGAACGAGTTGCAGGATGACGCGACCGTCCGGCAGAAGCTCGAGAACATCCGCGATCGCATCGTGAACAAGGGCGAGAATTTCTCCGCGGTGGCTTCGGTCGTATCCGAGGATCCGGGCTCGGCCGCCGAGGGCGGCGATCTCGGCTGGGCGAATCCCGGCACCTTCGTACCCGAGTTCGAGCGACAGCTCGCGCAGCTGCAGCCGGACGAGATCAGCGAGCCGTTCCGCACACAGTTCGGCTGGCACATCATCCAGTTGCTCGGTCGCCGCCAGTACGACAGCACCGAAGACCAGCGCCGCCAGAGAGCCTTCATCGCGCTGCGTGAATCGAAGGCGGACGAGGAAACCGAACTATGGCTGCGTCGCCTGCGCGACGAGGCCTACGTCGAGTACAAGCTCTGAAACCGGGCCTGAAGCGCGTCGCCGTCACCGCGGGTGAACCCGCGGGCATCGGCCCGGATCTCTGTCTCGCGCTCGCCGGCCTCTCGCTGCCCTGCTCGCTGGTCGTGATCGGCAGCCGCGCGCTGCTCGCCGAACGCGCGCGCCAGCTCGGCCTCACCCTGCATCTCGAAGCCTATCTACCGGAGGCCGCGCCGTCCGCGCACGTGCCCGGCCACCTGCTGGTGCTCGACGTGCCGCTGGCCGCGCCCTGCGTCGCGGGTAAGCTCGACCCGGCGAACGCGCCGCACGTACTCGCGATGCTCGATCGCGCGATCGCGGGCGCCGCGCGGGGCGAGTTCGCGGCGATGGTCACGGCGCCGGTGCAGAAAAGCGTGATCAACGACGCCGGTGTCCCCTTCACCGGCCACACCGAGTACCTCGCCGCGCGCACCAACGCGGATCACCCCGTGATGCTGCTGGCCGCGGATTCGCTGCGCGTCGCGCTCGCGACGACGCACCTGCCGCTGCGCGCGGTCGGCGACGCGATCACTCCGGAGCTGCTCGACACCACGCTGCGCATCCTCGACGAGGACGTGCGCGCGTTGTGGGGTCTCGAACGGCCGCGCATCGCGGTGTGCGGGCTCAATCCGCATGCCGGCGAGAGCGGGCACCTCGGCACGGAAGACCGCGACGTGATCCAGCCGGCCATCGAACGCGCGCGCGCCCGGGGCATGCTGGTCGACGGCCCCCTGCCCGCGGACACGGTGTTCGTGCCGCGCCATCTGTCCAACTACGACGTCGTGCTCGCGATGTACCACGACCAGGGCCTGCCCGTGCTCAAACACGCGGGTTTCGGTCATGCCGTGAACGTGACGCTGGGGTTGCCCATCGTGCGCACCTCGGTCGATCACGGCACGGCGCTGGATCTCGCCGCCACGGGCCGCGCCGATGCCGGCAGTCTCGTGGCCGCGACGCGGCTCGCGATCGAATTCGCGCAACGGCGCGGGGGTTAGCCGCCCTTGGTGTTCGCGCGCAAGCGATTCGGCCAGCACTTCCTCCACGACCGCGGTGTGCTCGATCGCATCGTGCAGGAGATCGCACCGCAGCCCGGCGACGCACTCGTCGAGATCGGCCCCGGCCGCGGCGCGCTGACCGAGCGGCTGATCGGCCGCGGACAGACGCTCGACGCGATCGAGATCGACCGCGACCTTGCGTCCCAACTACGCGAGCGCTGGAACACGCGGCCCGACTTCGCGCTGCACGAGACCGACGCGCTCGAATTCGACTTCGCGCAGCTCGCCGCGCGGCGCGCCTCCCGCCTGCGCGTCATCGGCAACCTGCCTTACAACATTTCGACGCCGCTGCTGTTCCACGTCGCGGCCGCCCATGCGCACATCGACGACCTGCACGTGATGCTCCAGAAGGAAGTCATCGACCGGATCGTGGCCGCGCCCGGCAGCCGGGATTACGGGCGACTCACCGTCATGCTCGCGCCGTGGTTCGAGGCGACGCCGTTGTTCGACGTCGGGCCGGGTGCGTTCACACCCGCGCCGCGCGTCTGGTCGGCGGTGGCGCGGCTCAAGGTACGGCGCGAACCGGCGTTCGAACTGCCCGCGGCCTTCGCGCGCACCGTTTCGGCCGCGTTCTCGCAACGGCGCAAGACGCTGCGCAATGCGCTGCGCAGCGTGATCGACATCGAGGGCATCGTCGCCGCGGGAGTGGATCCTTCCGTGCGCCCCGAGACACTGGCGCCCGCCGAGTTCGCGCGCATCGCCGCGCAGGTACCCCCAAACCCGTAGAAAGCCCATAAACTCGATCCTGCATGGAATCCGCCAATCACAAGATCCGCGTCAGCGTCGACACGAGCTACCTCGAAGACCAGTCGAATCCCAAGGATCATCGTTACGTGTTCTCGTACACGATCACGATCCGCAACGAAGGCACCGTGCCGGCGCGCCTGATGGCGCGTCACTGGATCATCACCGACTCGAACGGCAAGGTGCAGGAAGTGCGCGGCGAAGGCGTGGTCGGCGAAAAACCGCACCTGAAGCCGGGACAGGGTTTTCGATATTCGAGCGGCGCGGTGCTCGAAACGCCCGTGGGCGTCATGCAGGGCGAATACAAGATGGTCACCGACGACGGCGAGGAGTTCGACGCGCCGGTCGCGGCGTTCCGGCTCGCGATGCCGGGCCTCCTGCACTGAGCGGCGACGCATGGCCCGTCATGCGATCGGCGATGTCCAGGGCTGCTGCGATGAATTGAAAGCGCTGCTTCAGCGCATCGACTACACCCCCGACCGCGACGAGTTGTGGTTCGTCGGCGATCTCGTGAATCGCGGCCCGCAGTCGCTCGAGACATTGCGCCTCGTGCGCTCGATGGGCGCCGGCGCGACCGTCGTGCTCGGCAATCACGATCTGCACCTGCTGGCGCTCGCGTTCGGCAGCAAGCGCAAGCACAAGGAAGGCGACACGCTCGACCAGGTGCTCGACGCGCCCGACCGGGACCAACTACTCGAATGGCTGCTGACCCGTCCCCTCGCGGTGTTCGACGAACCGCGCGGCGACTTCCTCGTGCACGCGGGACTGTTGCCCGAATGGACGCCGCGCTTCGCGGCCAAACTCGCGCGCGAGGTGGAAGCCGTGCTGCGCGAAGACGCGCGCACGTTGTTCGACGCGATGTACGGCAACAAGCCCGACAAGTGGAACGACAACCTGCGCGGCATGGACCGCCTGCGCATCGTGATCAATGCTTTCACGCGCCTGCGCTTCTGCGAGCGCGAAGGCAAGATCGATCTTGCGATGAAGTGCGCGCCGGGCGAGCAGCCCGAGCACCTCTATCCGTGGTTCGACCTGCCGGAGCGCGCGAGCCGCGACGTGCGCGTGGTCTGCGGGCACTGGTCGACGCTGGGGCTCAAGCGGCGCAAGGACCTGCTGGCGCTCGACACGGGCTGCATCTGGGGCGGCTCACTGACCGCGGTGAATCTCGATACGGAAGACGAGCCGGTGCAGCTCGCCTGCAAAGGGCATCAGGAGCCGGGCGAAGGCTGACCCGGCGCGACTTCGGCGGGCGGGATGATGTCCTGCGCGGCCGGAGCTTGTTCTTCTGTCGCCGGTTCGGACGCCGGAGCAACTCCCGGCGGAAGCTGCGTGGGAGAGACGAAACCCGGATCGGCCGTGGGCGCGGAGGCCTCGGCGAAGACCGGCATCGGCCCCCACGAGATGTAGATGGCGGCGGTATTCGGCCTGAACAGGCTCGGCACGAATTCGAGGTCGATCGGTTTCACCCCTTCCGTCGTGACCGGCAGGACGTTGCGTTCCTCGCCGCGCACTTCGATCTGCTGCACGCTGCCGGGACGTACGCGCACCGCGACACGAACCGGCCAGGTGGCCTGTTCGCGCAGGCGCGCCGCGACCGTGCCCGTGCCGCTGACTCCCGACAGGTCGATGACCAGCGTGTTGCGCTTCCAGTACTGCGGGTAGCTCGCCGGCGTGCCGTCGGCATTGACGAGCTCGACCTCGCTGACGACTTCCGGGCCCGGCTTCGGCTTCTTTCCGAACGGCCACATTTTCGACATCGTGCCGCAGGCGCTGAGCGCGAGGGTCAGGGCAACGACAAGCGGAAGACGAAATTTCACTTCGGACCACTCCGGACTTATGGCAACACTGTTAGCCGGGCGCCACGATATCACGCAAGCCTGGCGGGAGCCGTGCAGGGGCCTGACGCCGCGTGGCGACAATGGGGCAACTGTGGAAGGCATCACATGGCGCGCGCGCCAGCGACTACCATAGACGGGCTGGAGAACCCGATGAGCCAACCCGCCCCCACACTGCGACCCTTCAACTTCAAGCGCTGGATCGACGAGCACCGGCACCTGCTCAAGCCGCCCGTGGGCAACAAGCAGGTGTTCACGGACAGCGAGTTCATCATCATGGTCGTGGGCGGTCCGAACAGCCGGAAGGATTTTCACGTCGATCCGGGCGAGGAATTTTTCTACCAGCTCGAAGGGTCGATCACGCTCGCGACGATCCAGGACGGCAAACGCGTCGACCTGACGATCGGCGAAGGCGACATCTTCCTGCTGCCGCCCAACATGCCGCATTCGCCGCGGCGGCCGGCGAACACGGTCGGACTCGTCATCGAGCGCGTGCGCCGCGCGGGCGAGCGCGACGGCTTCCAGTGGTACTGCGAGAACTGTCACGAGAAGCTCTACGAGGAGTTCGTCGAGATCACGAACATCGAGACCCAACTACCGCCCATCTTCGACCGGTTCTTCGGCAACCCTTCGAACCTCACCTGCCGCAAGTGCGGCACGGTGATGGAAGCACCCAAAGTCAGAAAGTGATCGCGAAACTCAGCTTCGGTGGACACGAGATCCGTGCCGCGCTCGATCGCGGCGTGAGTCTCGCCATCGCGGTGGAGTTCGGATCGCCGGGGCCGCGGCACTTCGG
The DNA here is from genome assembly GCA_023433705.1 of Pseudomonadota bacterium. GTDB lineage: Bacteria > Pseudomonadota > Gammaproteobacteria > Steroidobacterales > Steroidobacteraceae > CADEED01. The sequence continues at coordinate 36,864 of JAEYUC010000095.1, read as the reverse complement.
CGCGCCGCCGCCGGCGTCGGCGCCGTTCGTCGTCGACGGTTTCAACGGCAGCGTCGCGCACGGCGCGTCGGCCAATTGCTCGACGATGACGCTGACGCCGCACTGCCAGATGACGCACACCGAGAGCGTCGCGCACCTGACGCGCGAGTCCGGCGATACGTGGCGCGTCGTGCCGCGCGGACTGCTGCCCGCGGTGGTAGTTAGTGTGCTGCCCGAGCCCGCGCGCGAATCGAACGAGAGCACCGACCCCCAGCCCTACGGCACCGACACGCTGATCTCGAAGCGCCGGCTGCGCGCCGCCTGGCCGATGGGAAAGATGGTCGACCCGGTCGCCGCCATCATCCGGACCCTGCCGAACGACGCCACGAAACGCACGCGCGACTACAGCGCGCTGACGCCGCCGTATCTCACGCGGGAAGCGGTCGAATGGCTGGTCGAGAAACGCATCGAGCACCTGGTGCTCGACGTGCCCTCGCTCGACCGCACGCACGACCAGGGGCGCCTGGTCGGGCACCGCATTTTCTTCGGCCTGCCCCCCGGCAGCACCGCTCGCGGCGATGCGGCAAGGTCGCGCGCCACCATCACGGAACTGGCCTTCATCCCGGACGAGGTCCGCGACGGGCCCTGCGTGCTGTCGCTGGCCGTGCCGGCGATCGGCGGGGATGCCGTTCCCAGCCAGCCGATTGTGTATCCTCTGGCGCCATGAACGCCTCGGCCTCCGCACTCTCCGCTGAAGCCGCGCTGCTGCCGGAATTCTCCGTGTCGCTCGACTACGCGCTCGACTGCGACGCGGCCGATATCCTCGCGCCGTATCGCAGGCAATTCGAGCTGCCGCGCGGCAAGAACGGCGAGGCGCTGATCTACCTGTGCGGGCATTCGCTGGGTCTCGCGCCGCGTGCGGCGCTCGACTACGTGAGCGAGGAGCTGGCCGAGTGGGCCGAGATGGGCGTCGCCGGGCATCACGCCGCGACGCGGCCGTGGATCGACTACGCGCAGAATTTCACGAAGGGGCTCGTGCACGTGACGGGCGCCCTGCCCAGCGAAGTCGTGGCGATGAACTCGCTCACGATCAACCTGCATCTCATGATGGCCTCGTTCTACCGGCCCGTGGGACTGCGCGACAAGATCCTGATCGAGGCCGGCGCGTTTTCGTCGGACCGGCACGCGATCCTCGGGCAGATCGGCTGGCACAAGCTCGAGGCCGAGGACGCGCTGGTGGAACTTGCACCGCGCCGTGGTGAGGAGACGCTGCGACTCGAGGACATCGAGGCGAAGATCGCCGAGCTCGACAGCGAACTCGCGCTGGTGCTGTGGCCGGGCGTGCAGTACCGCACCGGGCAGGCGTTCGATTGTGCGGCAATCGCGCGCGCGGCGCACGACGTCGGCGCGCTGGCCGGGTTCGATCTGGCGCATGCGATCGGCAACCTGCCGCTCTCCCTGCACGAGTGGGACGTCGATTTCGCGGTGTGGTGTTCGTACAAGTATCTGAACGCGGGCCCGGGCGCGATCGGCGGCTGCTTCGTGCACGAAAAACACTTCGCGAGCGCGCCTTCGAGGTTGTCCGGCTGGTGGGGTCACGAGCCGCAGACGCGTTTCCAGATGATGCCGGAGTTTCGGCCCGCGGCCGGCGCGGCCGGCTGGGCCGTGAGCAATCCGCCCATCTTCTCCGCGGCGCCGCTGATCGCGTCGCTCGAGATGTTCCGCCAGGCCGGCATCGAGGACCTGCGTGCGAAGTCGATGCGGCTCACGGCGTACGCGGAACGGCTCCTGCTCGAGCGCTGCCGCGATGACGTGCAAATCATCACGCCCTCGGCCCCGGCCGAGCGCGGGTGTCAGCTTTCGTTCCGGGTGGCCGGCGGTTCGCGACGTGGGCGACGCGTGTTCGATGCGTTGTCGGCGCGCGGGATCATGTGCGACTGGCGCGAGCCGGACATCATTCGCATCGCGCCCGCACCGCTGTACAACCGCTTCGTTGACGTGTTCGAGCTCGTCGAGCAGCTCGGGCTGGCGCTCAAGGAGATCGGCTGAGCCGACACACGGTCACGCGGGAGTCGAACGCATGAGCGGACCGGCATCGCCGGGAATCAACATCATCGGCGCCGGGCTCGCGGGTAGTTTGCTCGCGATCCTGCTCGCGCGCCGCGGTTACCGCGTCACCGTATACGAACGCCGGGCCGATCCACGCCGCGTCGTCGTGGATGGCGGTCGCTCCATCAATCTCGCCCTTGCCTCCCGCGGCATCCGCGGGTTGAAGCTGGCCGGCGTGCTCGAGCGCGTGATGCCACTCGCGATCCCGATGCGCGGCCGCATGGTGCACGAGCACGACGGCAAGGCCGAGCTGCAGATGTACGGCGTGCGGCCGGAGGAAGTCATCTACTCCGTGTCGCGCTCGGAACTGAATCGGGAACTGATCGAGGCAGCCGCGTCGTTCAGGAATGTCGAGCTGCATTTCGGGCAGGTCTGCCTGGGGCTGACGCGCGGGAAGAACAGCGTCGAGATGCGCGACGAAGCCACTGGCCGGATCTACGAGACCGCGCATCAGCCCACGATCGCCACCGACGGTGCCGGCTCCGCGGTGCGCGATGCGCTGCTCGCGCGCCAGGTGAGCACCGTTCGCGAAGAGCCGCTCGATCACGATTACAAGGAACTCACGATCCCCGCGCGCGACGGGAAACACGTGATGGAGCCGAATGCGCTGCACATCTGGCCGCGCGGCGGGTTCATGCTGATCGCGTTGCCGAATCTCGATGGCAGCTTCACCGCGACACTGTTCCTGGCGCGCTCGGGCGCGAACAGCTTCGCACAGCTCACGTCGCTGACTGCGGTCGAGGAGTTCTTCGAACGCGAGTTCCCGAGCGCGCGGGCGCTGATGCCGGACCTGCCGCGCGAGTTCAACGAGCATCCGCAGGGCTCGCTCGGCACCGTGTACACGCGCGGCTGGCACCTCGACGGGGATGTGCTGTTGTTAGGCGACGCCGCGCACGCGATCGTGCCGTTTCATGGGCAGGGCATGAACTGCGCATTCGAGGATTGCTCGGATCTGATGCGGCTCATGGATGAGCATCATCATTGGGCGGGATTGTTCGAAGCTTTCGAGCGCGAGCGCCGGCCGAACACCGATGCGATCGCGCGGATGGCGCTGGAGAACTACCAGGAGATGCGCGAGACGGTGCTGGATCCGGAGTATCGCAGGAAGAAGAAAGAAGCGGAGGAGTTGGAGAGGAAGGATCCGGACTTTATTCCGCGGTATTCGCAGGTGATGTTTCATCCTGAAATTCCATACGCGCAAGTTCCTGAACGAACTCAAGGACAATAGATCCACACTCAGCTCCCGTCACAATAGACAAATACATCTTCGACAACAGGCTTCAACTCTGCCAAACGCTCTGGCGTCCAATAGAGCCCAAGATCATTCGCGGAACTCAATCTGATAACGATCATACTTCTGCCTCGCCGGATTGAGACAGAGTGAATCTGGTTGATATCCCAACCACCTGCGTCACTAAGACCCAGATTGAATTCCACCGAAGCGAGACCTTCCTCTATGCCAATCCGCTGCCAATCCAGGCCGCCATAGCTTCTTTCATCATTGGATTCGAAGGTGTTGCGCGTCCGAAGTTGCTCCACGAAATCTTTCTCACTCAGTCGAGAAGCGGCCCACGCTTTCACGTACTGCATTTTTTTCGCGTCACTCGCGATGGCCGTGATTGCGCGACAAACTTCTCCGCGTGCGCTCAATGGCCCGCACCCCAGCAGAACAGAGAACATCGCGAACGTCACCACTGCGGGCGCGTTGCCGCACAGCAACTTCTTCGTTGAAGCACGCACAATCGATTTGTCAGTCACGAAGCTCTCCCCCGACGTTCCCGCTGGAACGTCGATCGCGCATCGCCTGCTGCATAAGGACCTCGACCGCAAGTCCCAGATCCATTCTCTCGCCAGTCCACTTCGCCAACCCGGCACGCGGCTCGGCCGTTAGCACATGCCAGTCGCCTGCCGGCTGGGTGCCACCCGGCAGAACGCTATCTATCGTCGCGCCATCCGGCTTCACGAACCGGAACGCGCCATCGTCGAGGATCTCGATGCGGATGCCGCCCTCGTGCACGGCGTGATGATGGAATCGACATAGCGAAATCAGGTTGGAAGGCTTCGTCTCCCCGCCGTTGGCCCAATGCACGACGTGGTGCGCATCGATATAACGCGAGTTGCAGCAACCCGGAAATCGGCACCCCTTGTCGCGCGCGTTGAGCACACGACGGAGCGGAGCCGAAATGGTGCGAGTCTTGCGCCCGACGTTGAGCGGCTCTCCGTCATCGTTCTCGATCAGCGCCATCACGCTCGCGTCGCAGGCCAGGCGGCGCGCGGTTTCCGCTGCCATGGAAGGTCCGTGCTCGAGCTCACAACAGCCAGCCGTGCGGTCGCGCAGGGTTTCGGCCGCCACGTGGACGACGATCTGATGACGGTCGGTGCCCTTGGCTTCCATGACCTCGTGCGCCAGGAAACTCTCGGCAACCCTGGCGAGAGCGTCTGCCCGACGCTCCCTGATCGGGATCACCTGGCGGGGCATTCCGGCGTGAACGTCTTCGGCGAGGAACGGCAGTTCCTGCACGACAAGATCGAGCGCCTTCATCACGAGCGCGCCGGCCTCCGCCGGCAGGCGCGCGGTGATGATGATCGAGCCGTCGTCGTCGTACCGGTAAGTCACGGCGCGATTGCGCTGCTGGCACGCCTCGCGTGATAACTCCTCAGCATCCTGGCAGCGCCGAAATGCGCGTACGAGCTTCTCCACGTGCGCGGCCGTGCCGTGCTCGGCAATCATCAGCAGCGTGTCTTCGGTCGCGGCGCTCGCGACCCGCGTGATCTCGCGGACCTTGGAGTAACTCAGCTTACCGCTCGCCATTGCCGCGGAGACTTTCGGCAGGTTCTCGAGCGCGCGGGCCACGCGCACCTTCTCGCGTGCCGCGCCCATCGCGATGCCGCACTTCCAGTTGAGCCAATGCGCGCAGGACTGCGTGGCGCCGTCCGACCAGCCCGTGCGCCGATCGAACTCCGCGATCAGCATCAGCCAGCGATGATTCGCGGCGTTGATGTGGCCAGTGAGGGTGCAGATCTCCGCGGCGAGCTCGTCGATTGAACGCATTGGCAACTCCATGTACCGAATGAATTCGTCAGGCTGTGTATGCGTACAGTATACGCCCCACCCGAAATGGGTGCGCGACGAAATCACGACTTTTCCCGACAAATCGACGCTATCGGAAAGAAGCTTATGTAGTTAGGTATCGCCGTGATGGTTGCTGCCGCCGGAATGAAAAAGGGCGCGGAAGCCGTGGCCTCCGCGCCCTCTCGGCGAATGAAAAGTCAGTCGATCAGGGAGCCGGCGCCTCGGCGGGTGCCTTCACGATGTCCAGTAGTTCGACATCGAACACCAGCGTCGACTTCGGCATGATCTTCGGCGGTGAGCCGCGCTCGCCATAGGCGGTCTCCTGCGGGCAGATCACGGTGGCGGTGCCGCCGACCTTCATGGTCTGGACGGCTTCAGTCCAGCACGGGATCACCTGGTTCAGCGGGAACACCGCGGGTTCGCCGCGCTGCTTGGAGCTGTCGAACACCTTGCCGTCGATGAGGCGGCCTTCGTAGTGCACCTTCACCTCATCGGTCGCGACCGGTGTGGCGCCCGTGCCTTCCTTCGTGTGCTTGACGAGCACGCCGCTCGGCAGCTTGGAGACGTTCACTTCCTTTTCGGTCTTCGCGAGGTAGTCCGTGCCGGCCTTCGCGTTCTTCTCGGTGAACGCGATCATGCGCGCCTGCTGCATCGCCTGCACTTTGGGGATGAATTCCTCGGCGACGACGTCGGTCTTCGTGCCCTTGACGCCATCCGCCAGGCCTTTCTGCACGAGCGCGAGTTCTTCCGGTGTGAGATCGAACGTCACGAGCTGCTGGCTCATGAGCTGGCCGATCGCATAGGCCGTCTTCTGCTCGTCGGTTTCGACTTTGACCTCTTTTTCCTTGGCCGAGCAGGATGTGAGGGTTACGGTGCAGATCAATGCCGCAATGGCGGTGAGTTTTTTCATAGGTGCGCGAGCTTATCCTGACGTGGGGGGTATTGGCACGTTTTTCGGCTGATACCTACCGTTTTTCCCACAGCTCGAATGTCATCGGCCACGCATGTCGCTCATCTGCGGCATGTGGCTCGCGCTCCACGAGGCTCCATTCGCTCCTGTCGAGCTCCGACCATAAGACGTCGCCCGAAATGTCGCCGTGAACGCGGGTGAGATGAAGGCGCCCGGCCCTGGGCCGGAACAGCCTGAACAGGTCCGCGCCGCCGATGATCATGATCTCGGGCGCCTCGCCGGCCGCGCGCATCGCAGCATCGACGTCGTGCACCACGGTGACGCCGTCCCGTCGGTAGTTAGCGTCACGCGTCAGCACGATGTTCTGCCGTCCGGGCAGTGGCTTGCCGATGGACTCGTAAGTCTTTCGTCCCATCACGATGGGTTTTCCCATCGTGAGACGCTTGAAACGTTTGAGATCGTCCGGCAGGTGCCAGGGCAGCGTGTTGTCGCGCCCGATCACGCCGGTGTCGGCGACCGCGACGATCAGCGTCACGAGCGGTGTGCTCACAGGAATCCTTCGATCGGCCGGCGGCGGAACCAGCCCGTGAAACTCATGCGCTCGCGCCGCGCCGGCAGGACCTCGTGCTCGAACCGGTCCGACTGGAATGCGACGAGCCGCCCGCCGACGGGCAGGATCTCGAAGATCTCGCCGCCCGCCAGGAACAGGTGAAGCTGGCCTCCATCCTCCGCGGTCCAGCCGGAATTGAGATACACGACGGCGGAGATCACGCGCGTGTCGGAGCCGACCAGCCGATCGAAATGCCGCGCGTACGCGGCGCCCGCCGGGTACAGCGCGAAGTGTCCCTGGAAATCCTCGAGGCCGGCCATGAGCTCGCGGTTGAGTTTCATGCGCAATTCATCGAGGCGCGCCAGCAGACGTTGTTCGGCATCGCGCTCGGGATGGGTGAGCCACGAGATGAAGTCGCCGCGCACTTCCGGATCGAATCGCTCGTTCGGCCCACGGCCGACGCGCGCCGCACGCAACGCGCCCGCCGCATGCAGCTCGATGCAGCGATCGTGGAGCGCGCCGAGCAACTCCGGGTCGGCGAAATCGTCGACCACGGCGAACCCGCGCTGCGCGAGCTGTTCGATCAGGCCCGGCGGCGCGTCCGCTGTCTGCGGTCCGCTCGAGGACGCCGATCCTTGCGAGGGTCCGCCTTCCTGGCTGTTTTCGGAGCGGCCTTCGGTCGTCGCTTCGCCTTGGCCTTCAGTACGGGTTTCTTGGGCGGCCATAACATGGTTCCACGGCACTGCGGCGAGCCGCAGCGGCAGGCGTAGATCTCGTCGACGTTGGGTGGGTCGTCTTTCTCGCGTCCGATCTCGTAGTCGTAACCGAGCTCCTCGCCCGGCTCGATGTCGCGCGTCGCATCGATGAACACGCGGCGGTTCTCGATCACCGATTCGCAGTTGCCCGAGCACTGGTGATTGATGAAGCGCGCGTCGTTGCCGCCGACGCCGGCGTCGATCACCGTCTTCTTGTCGACGATGAACAGGAACGTGTGGTTGTCGTTCTCGTCGTGATCCTCGTAGCGCGCGTCGGCCGCGGCGTGCGAGATGCGATCGCCGAGATATTCGAGGATACGGGTGCCCTTCGGAATGTGCGCCACCGCGAACACGCCGCGCCCGTGCACGGGCGAATTGCGGACTTCGATCAGCGGCGAGCTGGCGATCGGCGGGCCGCCACGGGTGGGTTGCGGCTGGCTCGACATGTCTATCTTCTTTTTCATACTGCTACGGGTGCCTTGATGGCCGGATGATGCTGGTAATTCACGAGCTGAAAGTCTTCGAACGTGTAATCGAAAATGGTCGGCGGGCGGCGCGCGATCTGCAGCTTCGGCAGCGCGAGCGGCACGCGCGCCAGCTGCTCGTCGACCTGCGTGAGGTGGTTCGCGTAGAGGTGGCAGTCGCCGCCGGTCCACACGAACTCTCCCACTTCGAGGTCGCATTGCTGCGCGAGCATGTGGGTCAGCAGCGCGTAGGACGCGATGTTGAATGGCACACCGAGGAAGATGTCGGCGCTGCGCTGGTAGAGCTGGCAGGACAACTTGCGGTCCGACACGTAGAACTGGAAGAACGCGTGGCAGGGCTGCAGTTTCATCGCGTCGAGCTCGCCGACGTTCCACGCGCTGACGATGATGCGGCGCGAGTCGGGTTTCGTGCGCAACTGCTGCACGACATTCGAGATCTGGTCGATCTCGCGACCGTCGGCCGCCGGCCACGAGCGCCACTGCTTGCCGTACACGGGACCGAGCTCGCCGTTCTCGTCGGCCCACTCGTCCCAGATGGTCACGCCGTGATCGCGCAGGAATTTCGTGTTCGTGTCGCCGCGCAGAAACCACAGCAGCTCGTACGCGATGGACTTGAAGTGCACGCGCTTCGTCGTGACCAGCGGGAAACCCGCGGCGAGATCGAAGCGCATCTGATAACCGAACACCGACAGCGTGCCCGTGCCAGTGCGGTCCGACTTGCTCGCGCCGTTGCGGCGCACGTGGCGCATGAAATCGAGGTACTGCTTCATGACTGCAACACGAAGTTACCCGAGGGCTGGCGCCGACGATACGCCAGGAAGAGCAGCGTGAGACCCACCAGCAGCATCGGCAGGCTGAGCAACATGCCCATGGTGAGCCAGCCGCCCGCGAGATAGCCCAGGTGCTCGTCCGGCAGGCGCCAGAATTCCACGAAGATCCGGCTCGCCGAATAGATGACCAGGAACAGGCCCGACGGCGCGAGGCGCGGCCGCGGCTTCGACGTGTACCACCAGAGGACGGCGAACAGCAGCGCGCCTTCGAGCGCCGCTTCGTAGAGCTGCGTCGCGTGCCGCCCGACGCCGTTGTAGACGAATCCCCACGGCACATCGGTGGGCTTGCCCCACAACTCGGCATTGATGAAGTTGCCGATGCGCACGGCCAGGATGCCGATGCCGGGCAGCGGCGCCGCGAAATCGAACACGTCTGCGATGCGGCGCTTGCGGCGGACCGCGAAGATCGCGAACGCGATGAGCACGCCTAACAACCCGCCGTGGAACGACATGCCGCCGTCCCAGACCTTGATCGGGTACCACCATTCCTCGGCGGTCCAGTACTCGAGGCCGTAGAAAAAAACGTAGCCGAGACGTCCGCCGAGCAGCGTGCCGAGCATGCCGAAGAAGATGAAGTCGTCGACGTCGATGGGCTTCCAGGTCGATCCCGGCTTTCGCGCCCGCACGCGGCCCAGCCACCAGGCCGCCGCGAACGCGACCAGGTACATGATTCCGTACCAATGGATCTTCAGCGCGTTGTCCCCGAACAGCGGGATCTCGAACGCGATCTTGTTGAAGCCGGGGTACTGGAGCATCGGGCGCGATTCTACGTTCTATTCACGCGTAACGCGGCAGAAAAAGGCCTTGAGGTAGCGAGTCTCGGGGATCGCCGGATGCACGGGATGGTCGGGCGATTGTCCGCCCAGCTCGAGCACCTGGACGAAGCGGCTCGAATGCCGCGCCGCGGCCTGGATCGCCGACTGCAGATCGTCGGCCGGCATGTGATAGGAGCACGAACACGACACGAGCAGGCCATCGCGCTCGATGAGCGGCATCGCGAGCTGATTCAATTTGCGATAGGCCGCGAACGCTTGCGGCGCATCCTTCTTGCGCTTCGCGAATGCCGGCGGATCGAGGATCACGACGTCGAAGCGCGCGCCGCTCGCGTTGAGCGCCTGCAGCGCATCGAACGCATCGTCGCGGATGGTTTCGACCTCGACGCCATTGGCGCGCGCATTGCGGGTGACGTAATCGAGCGCGGTCGCCGACGAATCCACGCAGGCCGCGCTGTCCGCTCCGCCCTTGAGCGCACTCACCGCCCAACCACCAACGTAGCTGCACACGTCGAGCACGCGTGCGCCGGCAGGCAGATATCGCCGCAGGCGCTCGCGGTTCGCGGCCTGGTCGTAGAACCAGCCGGTTTTCTGGCCCTCGGCCAGCGGCGCGACGAAGTCGATGCCCTGTTCGCGGACCGAGATCTCCTTCGGGACCTCTCCGCCCTGCCCACCGGCGAGGCTCACCGACTGCTCGAGGCCTTCGAGCTCGCGCGCGCCCGAGTCGTTTTTCCAGACGATCTCGCGGGCGATGGTGACCTTGCGCACGGCAGCCTCGACCTCGGCGCGCAGGCGGTCGATGCCGGCCGTGCCGCTTTGCGCCACGATCACGTCGCCGTAGCGGTCGAGCACGAGTCCCGGCAATCCGTCGGACTCCCCGAACGCGAGGCGGTAATAAGGCTCACGGTACAGCCGTTCGCGCAGCGCCAGCGCCACGCGCAGGCGGTGCACGATGAGCGAGCCGTCGAGTGGATAGGCGGGATCGCGGCCGACGATGCGCGCGGCGATCAGCGTGCGCGGATTGACGTAGGCGAATCCCAGGAACTGGTCGCGGTCGGATCGCACATCGACCACGGTACCGGGTTCGAACTGCGTCAACGGCGTGGCCGCCGTGTCGACCTCGTTGCTGAAGATCCACAGGTGGCCGGAGCGCAGTCGGCGGTCTTCGCCGCGCTTGAGTTTCAGGACGGGGACGGACATGGGCGTATTCTAGCTGTCTATGGATGTGCCCCAGAACCTCGAGAAGAACGCCGTGAAGAACCGGCTGGCCCATGAAACCAGTCCTTACCTGCTCCAACATGCCACCAATCCCGTGGACTGGCATCCCTGGGGCCGCGAGGCGCTGGAGCTCGCGCGCGAGAGCGGCAAGCCGATCCTGCTGTCGATCGGCTATTCCGCCTGCCACTGGTGCCACGTGATGGCGCACGAATCGTTCGAGGACCCCGCGACCGCCGAGGTCATGAACGAGCTGTTCGTGAACATCAAGGTGGATCGCGAGGAGCGGCCCGACCTCGACAAGATCTACCAGCTCGCGCACCAGGTGCTCACGCAGCGCGGCGGCGGGTGGCCGCTCACGATGTTCCTCACGCACGACGATCAGAAGCCGTTCTTCGGTGGAACGTATTTCCCCAATACCGCGCGGTATGGCATGCCCGCGTTCACGACGCTGCTGCAGCGTGTGGCCGGGTTCTACCGCGACCAGCGCGAGGAGTTGCGCGCGCAGAACGATTCGCTCATGAACGTGTACAGCGAGCTCGTGCCGCCGCCTGCCGATGCCGGCACACCGCTCACGGCCGCGCCGCTCGACGGCGCGCGCGAGCAATTCGCGGCGACGTTCGACAAGCGTTATGGCGGGTTCGGCAATGCGCCGAAGTTTCCGCATCCCGGCTCGATCGACCGGCTCATGCGGCATTGGTATCGCACTGCTGCGAGCACCGCTCCCGATCTGCATGCGCTGTACATGGCGACGCTGACACTGACGCGCATGGCCGAGGGCGGCATGTACGACCAGCTCGGCGGGGGCTTCGCGCGCTACTCGGTCGACCAGTTCTGGATGATTCCGCACTTCGAGAAGATGCTGTACGACAACGGCGCGTTGCTGGCGTCGTACTCGGAAGCCGCGCTGGCCACGGGCGATCCGCTGTTCAAGCGCATCGCGATCGAGACCGGCGAGTGGATGATGCGCGAGATGCAGGACGATAGCGGCGGGTTTTACAGCGCCTATGACGCCGACTCCGAGGGGCACGAAGGCAAGTTCTACGTGTGGTCGCGTGAGCAAGCACAGGCCGCACTGACGCCGCTGGAGTGGAGCGTGCTCTCTCGGCGATTCGGCTTCGACCAGGAGCCGAACTTCGAAGGCGCGTGGAATCCGCACGTATTCGTTTCGGTCGAGCAGATAGCCAGGGAACAGCAGCTCGAACCTGACGTGGTAGAACGCGAGCTGAATTCCGCCCGCGCCAAGCTGCTCGCGGTGCGCAGCAAGCGCGTGTGGCCGGGGCTCGATGACAAGGTTTTGACGAGCTGGAACGCGCTCGCGATCCGCGGTCTAGCGATCGCCGCGCGCTGCGTCGATCGGCCCGACTTCGCGGCCGCGGCGGAACCCGCCCTCGCCTTCCTGCGCGCGAATGCCTGGCAGTCGCGCCCCGGCGGCGGACGATTGCTCGCGACCAGCAAGGGTGGCGTCTCGCATCTCAATGCGTATCTCGACGATTACGCCTATCTGGCGAATGCGTTGCTGGAGATGCTGCAATTGCGGTGGCGCAACGAGGATGTCGTCTGGCTGCGCGAGATCATCCGCGCGATGCTCGAACACTTCCAGGATCGCAAGGATGGCGCGTTCTTCTTCACGTCTGACGATCACGAGACGTTGATCCATCGCAGCAAGAGTTTCAGCGACGACGCGATTCCGGCAGGGAATGGAATCGCCGCGCGGGTACTGCTGCGGGCGGGCTATCTGCTCGGCGAACCGCAATGGTTAGAGGCGGCCGAGCGCACGCTGCGCGCCGGGTGGTTGGCGCTCAATCGCTATCCGCATGGGCATGTGAGCATGCTGGAGGCGCTGGCGGAGTATCTGGATGCGCCGGAGATCGTGATCATCCGTGGTTCGGGCGACGAAGCTGCCGAATGGCAGCGCGAGATCGGGAAGTTGTATGCGCCGCATCGGCTGGTGTTTGCCATCCCGGCGGAGCTCGGCGGACTCGACACCGCGGTCGCGGACAAACATGCGGGCGCAGGCACGCGCGCCTATGTGTGCCGCGGCTCGACCTGCTCTGCGCCGATCGAGTCGCTGCCGGATCTGGTACGTATGACACGAGCGCGGCTCGCGGGCAGTTGAATGTGCGCTCGGCGAAATAGTTAGGATCAACGAAAATGCAGGTACACCATGGCGACAAGTCGACCGTTTCTCATGTTCGAAGGAAAGGCGCAGGCCGCAATGGACCTGTACGTGAGCATTTTCCCGGATTCACGTGTGGTGACCGCGACCCACTACGGCGAGAGCGGACCAGGGCCGGCGGGCACCATACAGGTAGCGGTGTTCACAATCTGCGGTCGGGAATTCATGTGCTCCGACAGCTTCGTGAAGCACGCGTTCACCTTCACTCCATCAAGTTCGATATTTGTCGACTTCGACGACGAGGCAATGCTGGAGCGCGCATTCGCTTCCCTATCCGAGGGCGGCGGCATTCTGATGCCTCCAGGCAACTATGGTTTCAGCCGGCGCTTTGCCTGGCTGAATGACCGATTCGGCGTGTCATGGCAGTTGAATGTTGCCGCATAACAGCTTGCTGGAGCGGACGCGTGAAAGATGAAGTCCCAAGCTCGAACCTGGGCGTGTATGCCGCTCAGTTCAATTGTTAGCCGGTACGAATCTCGCTCATCGCCAGTTTCACAGCCATGCCAATTCACCTCGACCACCTGCTGGTTCCATCAAGAAATCGCGACGCTGCAGCCAGGCGACTCGCGGAGGTCCTGGGCGTCACTTACGGCCCGGCCAACATTGGTCCTTTCACGGCGGTGTACGTGAGCGACACGCTGACGATCGACTTTGATGAATGGACTGGAGACATTCCCAAGGGCCACTACTGCTTTCGGGTTTCCGACCCGGAGTTTCAACAAGTGCTCGGCCGCCTCGTATCGCTGAAGGTTCCTTACAGAAGCCTGCCGCACGGCCCAGAGGACTATAAGGTCAACACATCCCTCGGTAGCCCGATCGTCTACTGGGGAGAGCCCGACGGTCACGTGTGGGAACTGCTCGTCGAAAGTTATGCCCGTCCTGTCAGCCCGCCGTAGCTTTGGCCGGGCATGTAAGGGATGCAGGTGACCGACATCGTGATCTTCGACGGCCTCTGCAACCTGTGTGCTCGATCCGTCCAATTCATCCTGCGGCACGAGTCGGGGCCGAGATTCCTGTTCTCGCCGCTGCAGTCGGCCGCAGGCGCTCGTCTTCTCGGTGAGCACGGCTTTTCGACCGCCGATGTTGGAAGCTTCGTGTTGCTGAGTGACGGCAAAGTGTACACACGGTCTGGTGCCGCGCTTCGCATCGCGCGCCACTTCAAGGGCGCGTGGCGACTTCTCCGCGTGCTTTGGTTAGTGCCACGCCCGCTGCGTGATCTTCTGTACGACTTCGTTGCGAGAAACAGATACTCCTGGTTCGGGAAGGCGGAATCGTGCATGGTGCCAACACCAGGGCTGAGCGAACGATTCTTGTATGAGTAGGTAGGACACCATGGGAATCCTTACATTCAGCATCAACGTCACCCTCGATGGCTGCGTCGACCACCGCGAAGGAATTGCGGACGAAGAGACCCACGCCTTCTTCACACGCCTCATGGACGAAGGCGGAGCGATGCTCTGGGGCCGCGTCACCTACGAGATGATGGAGAGCTTCTGGCCAGCGATCGCCCGCGGCGACATGGAGGCGCCACCGGCGGTACGCGAATGGGCGGTCAAGCTGGAGGCCAAGCCGAAGTACGTGGTGTCGTCGACGCGAAGCGATTTCCCGTGGACGAACAGCCACCACATCGCCGGTGACCTGCGCGCCGGCGTACAAAAGCTCAAGGACTCGACTCCGAACGGCGTGCTTCTCGGCAGCGGCAAGCTCGCGACCGAGCTGGATCGGCTGGATCTGATCGACGAGTACAAACTACTCGTCCACCCCAGGATCGTCGGCCACGGCCCAACACTTTACGAGAGTGGGCTGCCCAGTACGCGACGGCTCGAGTTGATCTCGGCGAAGCCGCTCGGCAACGGCGCGGTCGCCCTGCACTATCAGCGCGCGCGCTGACGCCGCGCCCTCACCGGCGCAGGGAATCACACCCAGAATCTCGGCACTTGCCATCCCTACCGCTTTATGCATACTAAATGCATATGGATGTGGAGTGGGATCCAGGCAAGGCTGCCGAAAACCTCAAGAAACATGGGGTCCGCTTCGAAGAAGCCGCTACCTCACTCCTCGATCCAAACGCGCTTGCGCAGGAAGACAAAGATTCCGAGAGCGAGGCGCGCTGGGTACTGATCGGCATGAGTGCGAATGCACGCCTGCTGACAGTGGTTTACACACTGCGGGATGAAAATCGGATTCGGCTCATTTCCGCACGTAAGGCCACCCGTAAGGAGGCCGCCTTCTATGCGTAAGCAATACGACTTTTCAAAGGCAAAACGCGCCAAGACCGTTCCGCATCTTGCGCGTTTACAGGCAGAGGCAAAGGGCAAGACTCGAATCACGATCATGCTCGACAATGATGTGCTGATGGCATTCCGTGCCAAAGCCGACGCGGAGGGCACGGGGTATCAGACACTGATCAATCAAGCGTTGCGGCAAGCGGCTGGCTCATCGCCAGTCGATGAAGCGACGCTGCGACGCGTTATTCGAGAAGAACTCAAGGCCAGCTAGCGGGGCTAGCTGGTGCGCTGCTTCCCGGGTGCCGAGGTTTGTGGAAATTTTTCAGTCGTGATGTGCAAACCATGAACTTCGCCGATCTGGAAAAGTCAGCTCTCAGGCTCAACGAGCTTTACGAAAAGCTGGAAATCAAGACGTACGGACGTGCCTGGACCACGGAAGAACTGGCGCTCGGATTCGTAGGCGACGTCGGCGATCTGGCAAAACTGATTCAGGCGAATGCAGGCATCAGGAAGATAGACGACTGCAAGGCCAAACTGGCGCATGAGTTGTCGGACTGCCTTTGGTCGATAATCGTCCTTGCAAACAAGTGCGGAATCGATCTGGAGAAGGAGTACTCCAGGAACATCGAAGGATTGATAGAGCATGTATCCAAAGACTTGGATACATGAGTTTTCGCGAACCTTCTTTCTAACGCATCAATTGCGACGTTTTGACGCTTTCGTCGCGAGCCCGCGCTTGGCCTTGGCCTTCTGCTTTTTCGGCGCGGATTTCCTGGCCTGCGACGCCAATGAGACAGCGACGGACTTGCGGGCCCATTCAACCAGCGTTTCCGCATCCTCGATCACATCCGCCGGCACCTGGTGATACCCGAGCACGGCCTCCGGGCGATCGGGAAACGGCATGAATTTCGGCATGCGCCGCTCGCGGTACGGCCCGATGTTGCTGTCGTCGGTCTTGAAGTACAGCGTGTCGTCGTCGATGAGACCGAAGAACAATCCGTCGCTGTAGAGCCCGACGCCGCCGAACATGCGGTTGGAACGCAATGAACCCAGCCCGGCGAGTTGCTCGAGAACGAACGCGAGGAACTGCGCCTGCACCGCCATGTCAGGGCGGAATCATTGCGCCGATTCTCGCAAGCTCGGCGCGCAGCGCGGTCGCGAGCGGCTGAACCGCCACCGCATCGAAAGCGGGCGCCGCGTTCCAGTCGTACATCCACGGATGTTGCGCGTGCATGTGTTCGGGCTCGCTGCGATAGCGCGGGATCACGTGCGCGTGCAGCGCGGGCTCGACGTTGCCGAAGATCGCGTAGTTGATGCGCACCGGCGTGGTGGTGCGCATCAGCGCATCGCCCAAATGCGACATGTCGGCCAGGAACTGCGTGCGGCGCTCGCCCGTGAGGGCGTTGAGGTCGGGCACGACCGGATCGGGCAGCAGCATCAGATAGCCGGGGACTATCTGCTGGCGGCCGAACACCGCCCAGCCGGACGCGCATCGGCACAACACGCTGTCATCCCGGCCAGCCCGTGCTTCGGCCACGCGTCGATGAATTGCCGTTTCACTGGTCATCAGCCCACCCAGGTTCGGAAGCGGCCAGTGTCGACGTGCACGAAATCGGAACGCTGGTAATAACCCACACCGCCCTTCTTCGCGGCGAGCGCGAGATCGCGCAGCGCCGCGGTCGAGTAGTTCTTCAGGCGCACGTCGATCGCGCGGCCTTCCATGTGCAGGGATTTCTTCGAGACACCGTCGCTGGCCGAGGCGAGCTTCGCGTTGGACTCGGGCGAGCGATATCCGGAGATGATCTCGTAGCGCGCATCGCGGCCCGCCTCCCGCGCTAGATCGTGCAACTGGTCGTAGACGCCGGGATCGATGTCGTGCGCCTGGCCATTGCGATGATCGCGCAGCAGATTGCGCAGGGTCGCGAGCGCGGCTTCATCGTAGTCGGGACCGCGCCGGTACACGACCGTGGCGGTCTCGCGCGTATGGGTGTTGTAGAGCTCGAGCGTGCGCTCCGCGTCCGGCGCCAGGTCGTCGGCCACCGCGAGGCGCGTGATCGAGAGACTGGCCGCGCCGGCGAGCGTCGCCCTCAGCCAGTCCCTTCTCGTCCAGCTACCACAACCCGTGCACATGCCCGCGATCTTGCACCGGGCACGGTTCAGAACGCGAGCGGGATCACCGAGCCGGTGTCGCCAGGACGGCGGTTCACGGACACCACGGTCGCCTTCGGGAAGAAATTGAACTCCGAGGCGCTGGCCCAGGTGTACGCGCCCATCGCGCGGCCCACGATCAGGTCGCCGGCCTTGAGCGCGGGCAGCATGAGGTTTTCCGCGATGACGTCGATGCTGTCGCAGGTCGGTCCGGCGAGCACCGATGGGAACTTCTCGTCGCCTTCCTTGAGCGACTCCACTGGGTACTTCGCATGGTCGAACATCTGGCCACTGTAGGAGCCATACACGCCGTCGTCGAGGTAGTACCACCAGTGGCCCTCGCGCTTCGCGCGACCCATGACCGATGCCACGCCGATGGCGGCGGGACCGGAGATGTAGCGCCCCGGCTCGGCGATCACGCGCACGCGCGCGGGCAGCTTCGCCAGCGCCGCGCGGATCGGCGCGCAGAAGCGTCCGATCTCGACCACCTTCTGGCCGTATTCGATCGGGTATCCGCCGCCGATGTCGAGCGTGTCGAACAGACCTAACTTCTCGCGCCGCGCTTGCGCCATGAGGCGCGTGCAGACCTCGATCGCCTCGACGTGTTTGCTGGGCGTCGCCGCCTGGGAGCCGACGTGGAACGACAGGCCGCGCACCGGGATGCCGAGCTTGCGCGCGAGTCGCGCGAGTTCGATCAGGTCTTCGGGATCGCAGCCGAACTTTCTGGACAGGTCGCACACCGCGCCCGGCGAACGGAACGAGACGCGCAGCAGCAGCTCGCACTTGTCCCGGTAAGCCTCGAATTTGCGCACTTCGTCGGGGTTGTCCGCGACGAAGATCTTCACGCCCATGTGCAGCGCGTTGCGGATGTCGATGTCGCGCTTGATCGGGTGCGTGTGGATGCAGCGCGCCGGATCGACGCCGAGACGCGTGATGAGCTGCGTCTCGCCCGTGGTGGCGAGGTCCAACCACCCGCCCAGCTCGACGATGGTCTCGACCACGGCCGGATGCGGCAGTGGTTTGAGCGCGTAATGCAGGTCGACGCCGGGCAGCGCCTTCTGCAGCTTGCGGTACTGCTCGCGCACGCGCTGGCAATCGATGATCAGCAACGGTGAGCCGAACTCGGCCACGAGCCGCTTGATGTGCTCGTGGGTGAACGGATCGATGTACGACCGGCTGGTCTTCGCCTTTCGGCTGCGCATCAACAAGGCTTGGATCCCCGCGGAAAAGGGGCGAATTGTAGGCAAGGCCGCCCTCAGTGTCATGGATTTCGCGGCCTGCGTCACGGCCGGGCATGTCCTTGTTTTGCAGCCATTTTGTTAAAGTGCATCGCACATGAATTCCCCGGCGATCGACAGCGGCTTCGACGATTCCCCCGCCGCGGAACTCCAGACCATGCTCGCCTCGCGTGTCCCGCTCGTGATCATCGAGAGCCGGGAAGAGGCGCGCGTCCTCGAAATCGTGCGCGAGGCGGCCATCAAGGCGCAGCGCGGCAAGAACTGGGGCGTGTTCCAGTGGACCGTGACCGAGGGCCTGCTGCGCCTGGACGCCGACCTCGGCGGCGCGCAGAAGGCGTTCGCCCAGCCGGAACAGCTGCTGCGGCACATCAAGTCGACCCCGATGGCGGGGATCTACGTGCTGCTGGATTTTCACCCGTACCTCGAGAATCCGTTGTACGTGCGCACGCTCAAGGACATCGCGCAGGAATATCCAAAGGTCGCCCGCACGATCGTGCTCATCAGCCACGAGATGAAGCTCCCGCAGGAGCTGGATCACCTGGCGGCGCACTTCAAACTACGCATGCCCGACAAGAAGGATCGTCGCGCCACCGTCATGCGCATCGCGCGCGAATGGGCGCAGACGAAGGGCGGCATGCCGCGCATCGACGTGAAGTCGGTGGAGAAGCTGGTCGACAATCTCGCCGGCCTGCCGCAACACGACGTCGAGCGTCTGACGCGCCAGGCCATCTACAACGATGGCGCGCTCACCGAGGAAGACATCAAACCGCTGCTCGCGGCGAAGTACCAGCTTCTGAACCGCGGCGGCACGTTGTCGTTCGAGGCGGACACGGCGCGTTTCGCGGAAGTCGGCGGCATGAAGAACCTGCGCCGCTGGATCACGCAGCGCAAGGCCGCGTTCGACGGCAGCGCACCGGGGCTCGATGCGCCGAAGGGCGTGTTGTTGTTAGGCGTGCAGGGCTGCGGCAAGAGCCTCGCGGCGCGCGCGGCCGCGGGCGTGCTCGGCGTGCCGCTGGTGCGCCTGGATTTCGGCGCGCTGTATTCGAAGTGGCACGGCGAATCGGAGAAGAACCTGCGCGAATCGCTCACCTCGGCCGAGGCGCTCGCGCCCTGCGTGTTGTGGCTGGACGAGATCGAGAAGGCGCTGTCGACCAGCGAAAGCGACAGCGGTACGTCGCGCCGCGTGCTCGGCGCGTTCCTGACCTGGCTCGCGGAGCAGCGCTCGCGCGTGTTCATCGTCGCGACGGCGAACGACATCACGGCGCTGCCGCCCGAACTGGTTCGCAAGGGACGGTTCGACGAGATCTTCTTCGTCGATCTGCCCTCGCCCGCCGCACGCGCGGAGATCCTGGCCATTCACTGCAAGAAGCGCGGCGTCGTCGTGTCCGACAACGACATCAAGGTGCTCGCCGCCCGCAGCGATGGGTTCTCCGGCGCCGAGCTCGAGCAGGCCGTGGTGTCCGCGCTGTACACGGCGCATGCACAGCAGCAGAACGCCAACGCGCGTTTGATCGCCGCGGAGCTGGAGGCGACACGACCGTTGTCCGTGGTGCTCGGAGAGAAGATCTCCGAGCTGCGCGCCTGGGCCGCCGAGCGTACGGTACCTGCGGATTAATGGGGACATTCCTCGTTTCCTAGCAAACGGGGACAGACCTCAAATGGATGTCGCTCCGAGCTCACGCTCGAGCTCCACACGTCGCGCATCGAGTGCCGCGAATCGGCGGCGGGCCTGACGCAACACCACCACCGCTGCTGCCACCATCACGACGCCAGTTCCGAACGCGCCGGCCGCCGCCGCGCTGCCCGACGCGATCAATATCACGAGTGCGCCCAGCGCGAACACCGAGGTGAACGTGACCGCCATCCTGCCCGCGATCACCCGATCGCGCGCGAACAACACGCGGCGCGTCGTGAGCGCCCAGGCCGCGAGCGCGATCCACGCAACGCCGATCGCGCTCATGGCTCCGAACGCGGCGTGCGTGCGCGGCGGCAGCGACGGCTCGGTCAACCACAAAGCGACGACGACGGTGGTCATCGCGGCCGCGGCAAGCAGCAGCGCGACGTAGCCGACACGTCGCTTCAGCGACGTTTCACTCTTCACGAGCTCATGGACGTCAATCAGCGATTCGTTCTGTGGGGTCATGATCTTTCTCCTTCGACGGATAGTTCGCGACGCAACGACTGGCGTGCGCGGAAGAGACGCGACTTGATCGTGCCGACCGGACAGCCGAGCAACTCCGCGATCTCGTCGATCGAGAGCTCGCGCAAGTAGAAGAGAGTCAGGGCCTCTCGCTCGAAGGCCGGTAGTCTTGCCATGCCGGCGTCGAGCGCGACGACCTCGGCCTCGATCACGAGGTCCGGCTCGGGCGCCGCGAGCGCATCAAGCTCGACGTCCCAGGCGGCAGGCCGCGCGTATTCGTATCGCAACTTGTCCATGGCGACGCGCCGCGCGATCCCGAACAGCCAGGGTCGCAGTTTCGCGGGCTCACGTAGTGAGGCGATTCCTCGCAACACGCGCAACCACGTGTCCTGCATGAGATCGCGCGCTGCGTCGTCCTGTCCGGCCAGCCGTCGCAGATAGCGCCACATGGGCTCGTGCCAGCGGGCAACGAGCGCATCAAACCCGGCGCGCTCGCCGAGCTGGCAGCGGATGGCCAGCAGCTCGTCGGCCCTGGGATCGGAGATTACGGTTCCGGTATTCACATCGAGGGAGTCGTGCGGCCCGGAAAAAGGTTCGCGGCAGGTGGAAAAAAGGGGACGCACCCGTCAGGTCCGTCCCCTTTTGCTAGGAAACGAGGAATGTCCCCATTAACCCACTACTTCTCGGCGCCGTTCGCGGCGACGGCGACCTCGGTGGTCTTGGCGTCGCCGAGATACTTCGGCAGTTCCAGCCCCGCCATCGCGGCGACGTCGTGCAGCGGCGGCAGGCTCTTCACCATGCCCGCGAGGAAGTTCGCGGTGGTCGAGCCGCCGCCGTTCGCGCCGGCGCCGGCGTCCCATACGGTGACCTTGTCGATCTTGATCGCCTTGATGGCCTCGACCTGCAGCGTGACGATCTGCTCGAGCTTCTCGGTGAGCAGCAGCGTCGCCGCGGCGCGCGCATCGTTGCCTGCGCTCTGGACCAGCGCCTGGTAACCCTGCGCCTTGGCCTCGAGCACCTGCTTGATGCCTTTCGCCTCGGCTTCGTACTTGAGCAGCGTGGCATCCGCCACACCCTGCGCCTCTCGCCGGGTCTTCTCAGCTTCGGCTTCCGCCGCGATCGTGATCTTCTGCTTCTCGATCTGCTGCTTCACGACCTCGGCGGCCGTGAGGCGCTGCAGCTCGGCCTTCGCCTGCGCCTTCTGGATCTCGGCCTGCGCATCGAACTGCGCGACCTGTCCGCGCTGCGACGCCTGCGCCGCCTGCACGGTCAACTCAGCGTTGGACGCGGCGATCAGCGCACGCGCGCGGTTTTCGCCCGCGATGGCCTCGGCTTCCTGGCTCTGCACGAAGACGCGTTTCTCGGCCTCGGCCTTCTTCTGACCCTTGGCGGATTCCGCCTCGTTCTCGGCGACCTTGATCTGCAAGTCGCGGCTCGCCTCGGCTTCGCCGATCGTCGCCAGCGTTTCCTGCTGCTGCACGTAGACGCGCTTGTCGGCCTCGGCCTGCTTCTTGCCTTTCTCGGATTCCGCGAGGTGCTGCGCCACCTTGATGGTGCGCTCGCGCACCTGCTCGGCCTCACCCACCGAACCCTTGCGATCCTGGTCGGAGACGTCGATCTTGGCCTGGTTGATCGCTTCCGACGCCGCCTTCTTGCCGATGCTCTCGATGTATCCCGACTCGTCCGTGATGTCGGTGATGTTCACGTTGATCAGATAGAGGCCGATCTTGTTGAGCTCGGGCGCGACGTTCTTGCGGATCGCGTCCAGGAATTTCTCGCGGTCCTGGTTGATCTGCTCGATGGTCAGCGAAGCGACCGTGAGTCGCAGTTGGCCAAAAATGATCTCGCGCGCCATGCTCTCGACATCGTCCTGCGCCAGGTTCAGCAGGCGCTCGGCCGCGTTGTTCATGATCACTTCTTCGGTGCTGATACCCACCGTGAACGTGCTCGGCACGTTGACGCGGATGTTCTGCAGCGACAACGCCTTGGTCAGCGGAATGCTGATCGTGAGCGGCGTGAGGCTCATGTACGTGTAGTCCTGGAACAGCGGCCAGATGAACGAGCCGCCGCCGTGGATACACTGAGCCGATTGGCCCTTGCCCACCTTGCCGTACTTCACGAGGATCTTGTCGGAGGGGCACCGCTTGTAGCGGGACGCCAGGAAGATGATGGTGAACATCACCAGCACGACCAGAACCAGCATCGGCAACAATGCCATCGTGAGATCCATGAGACGCCCTCCGCGCGCGACTGCGCGCACTAACTACTGATTAGAGCCCGCTCGACCGGCGCGACGACCAGCGTATTCGCGGTCACGCTCTGCACGCGGATCGGCGTGCCCGTCGGAATCGTCGATCCATCGGCGGATACAGCCTCGAATTCGCGCAGCCGGTTGGCGAAGTTGATCTGCACCCGACCGCCGTCCTTCGACACGGTGAGGTAGACCGACCCTTCGCTGCCGACCGCCGCGAACAGGCTGACCGTGCCGCTCGACTGCAACCGCAGCATGCCGCGGAAGATCTTGTGGATGATCCACATCGAAACGACACCGGCGCCGACCGCGGAAAGCACGGCGAGCGTCGCGCCCAGGACTCCCCCGTGGAACAGCACGTATCCGGCCACGCCGAACATCGCGAGGAAGGCCGAGATACCCTGGATGGTGAGCGCCTGGAACCCGACGTCGCTGTCGAGGTGGATTTCGTGGCTGTGATCGAGACCGGCGATCATGAGGATCATTCTGAAGAGCAGAATGAGTCCACCGACGAAGCCGCTGAGCAGGAACAACTGCTCCAGACCGTTGTGTGAAGCAAACCATTCCATCATGGTCGTTTCCCCCGCCGGTGTTTTGTGTTGTCCCGGCTGTGGAGACTATAGCGAGGAATTCAACGAAATTTTCGAATCAATTTTCGCGGGATATGACAGCCCGGCCGGATAGTTCGCGGCGCCTTCCCGCGAGACTTGGCGCGGCTGCAGGAGCGGCCTGCTGGCGGCCAGTAGTTTGATGCGGACCGGCCCCTTCCCCTCGGGCCGAACGCCGTGCCGGCGGCGTCGAATTCGCGTGAGTAGCCCAGTCCGGGCGGGTCGTCGACCGCACCTCTGGCACGGGCCCGGATCCGCGGCGCGACCGAGCTCGCGATGTTTCGCGCCACGAAAGTCGCGCCGCATCGGCAGGCGGCCATCGACCATCTCACGGCCGCCAGCGGCTTCTGGCACGATTACACGGCCCGCCGCCGCCGGTACCGGTGTGGACGAACCGCGTCGTGCGGGCCGATATCGAAATCGCTCGGGCGCCGTAATTCGTTGATGTAACTGGATGATGGGAGCGCCGAATCCGCCAGCCCGAACCTGAACGAACCTGAACGGCCGGTTCAGGCTCCGCTCAGGTCGCGGATCGGATACTGGCCCCGCAACGGATCGAAGGCGATCCGCTAAGGAGAGATCGATGAAACGCCCCGTGACCTTGCTTCTCGTCGCCACGCTGCTCGCGAGCACCTCCGCTTTCGCCGCCAAGAAGGAAGATTCGGTGGGCAAGGCGATCAAGCGCGAGATCGTGCGCGAAAACCATGGCAATCGCGGTAACGATCGCGGCAACAACCATCGCGGTAACGATCATCGCAACGATCATCGCGGCAACGACCATGGCAACAACCGCGGGAACGATCGCGGCCACGATCGTGGCAACGACCGCCGTGACGACCGCCGTCACGACAACAACCATCGCAACGACAATCATCGGAACGACAACCGGCACAGCTGGAACGGGAATCGCGGCAACCGCCACGACAACTACCCACGCGGCTGGGATCGTCACCGCAACGACTGGCACAACCATCCCAACTACTGGGACAACCGCCGCCACGACCGCCGCGACTACGCACGCTATCGGTATCACTTCGGCCACTACCATGCGCCGGCGGGGTACTACTACCGCGTCTGGCACCGCGGCGATTACCTGCCGCGTGCCTGGTACGGCCACTCGTACATCATCTACGACTGGCGCCCGTATCGGCTCTACGCCCCGCCCTATGGCTATCACTGGGTCCGCGTCGGCAACGACGTGATGCTGACCGCGATCGCCACCGGCCTGGTCCTCGATGTGCTCTACGACATCTGGTACTGACCGACTCCTCGCACGAAGCATTCGCTGAGGTAGTCATCGGCGCCCCGGAATGGATTCCGGGGCGCCGTTCATTTTTGGTGTCGGACCTTCAGGTCTGGTGCCGTTTGCTGGACAATGGGGCCCGACACATATGCCCGACCGCCTGGACGCCATCGAAGAAAAACTCGCTCATCTCGAGCGCGCCCTCGCTGAGATCAGCGACGTGGTCGTGCGCCAGCAGAAGGAACTCGACCAGGCGCTGGAACGCAATCAACGACTCGGGGACAAGATCGCGGCGCTCGAGTCCGACTTCGGACCCAGCGCGACCGCGTACGAGAAACCACCTCACTACTGATCCGCTTCGGGTTCCTCTTCGAGCAGGTGACGGTAGAACCGCTCGGGCGCGTTGAGGAAATCGCGCGTGAGCCGGAAATGCTCGGACTCGCGATAGTCGATCTCGGTCAGCGCACCGCCATCCAGGCTGAGGACGCGCGAGCCCGGCAGCGTCAACAGGATCGGGGAATGAGTTGCGATGATGAACTGCGCGATTCGCTTCGCCGAAAGTTCATGGAGTATCCGCAGGAACGCGAGCTGGCGTTGCGGAGACAGCGCCGCCTCGGGTTCATCCAGGATGAACAGGCCGTCTTCGAAGTTGTGACTGAAGAGCGCGAGAAAGGCCTCGCCGTGCGACTGATCGTGCAACGACTTTCCGCCGTAGGCCTCGAAGGTGCTGCCGACTTCCTCGAGATACGTCGCGAAGTCGAAGAACGTTTCGGCGCGCAGGAAGAATCCGCCGGTGACCCGTTGCCGCCAGCCCATGCGAAAGGCCCGGCCCAGCGTGTGCCCGTCCGCGCCCTCCGCGAAACTCTGGTCGCGATGCCCGCCGCGCTGGCCGAACCCCGCGGCCCACGCGAGCGCTTCGAGCAGCGTCGATTTCCCGGCGCCGTTTTCGCCCACGAGGTAGGTCACGGGCGTCGTGAGCTTCAGATCGAAGCGGTCGCCGATGATCGGCAGCGTGAATGGATAGACGTCGGGCTGGACCTTGTCCGGCTTGAGGCCCACGTGAGTAAGGAAAGGGCTGCCCGGCAGCGCCGAGCCCTTCCCGACCACGACGCGCCGGCGCATCGAACTACCGCGGGTTCCTGACGAAGCCCACGGTCAGATCGAGCGCATCGAGCGCACCCTGCAGCAGGAACTCGCCGCGCGGCAGGTCGCCGCGCTTCTGACCCTGGTTGCCCAGGACGAAGTCGTGGTAGCCGTGCTCGTAGACTTCCATGCGTACGCGTTTGCCGTGTTTCGCGAGCTCGTCGTGCAGCCGCGTGTCGAGCGGCAGCAGGCGATCCTCGGTCCCGACGATGATCAGGACCGGCGCCTTGATCGGCGCGATGTTCTCTTTCGAGATCACGGGATCCGGCGGGGTCGCCGCGAAATCCGGACGCGATCCGTTCGCGCCTATCTCGTAGCCCAGGAACCAGATCGGCGCCGGCGCGCCGGCCACCACCGCGTGCAGTGTCGGCACGCGCGCGGCCAGGTACATGACGAGATTGCCGCCGAGACTCACGCCGTACACGCTGACTTCGTCGCGCTTCACGTACGGCAGGCTCTGGACGTGTTCGATCACCGAGATGCCGTCGTCGATCGCGGTCACGAGGCCCGTCGACGAGGGCTTGTTCATCAGGTTCCAGTCGCCGCCGCGGTAGTCGGCCACCACCACGACGTACCCTTCCTGCAGGAAACGCTCCCAGACAGGCCCTCCATGATCGCCGCGCGACCAGCCGACGAGCTGGTCCATGCCGCGTCCGCCCGGCGCTCCGTGAAACATGACGATCGCGGGAAATGGCCCCTCGCCCTTCGGCTTGCGCACGGCCGCCGCAATGTACAGGCCGTCCTTCGCCTTGATCCAAGTCTTCTGCACGGGCGAATCGGACTCGCTCACGACGTGGATGTACTTCTCGTGGGGCACCGCTTCGTTGCTGCCCGAGTGGCGCGTGATTTCCGCGTTGACCATCGAGCTGGCGAAAACACAACCGAACATCACTGAACCGAGGAAACGCGGCATCGGTGCCGCGGGGATTCCGGGAATCTTCAAGGGCTTGCTCCTGGGTAGTCGGCCGACCGGCGCAGGATCAGGGCAGGACGCTGAACCCGCCCGTCTCCGCGAAATCGTCGCCGTCGGTCGCGGCGCTCACCGCGGCGCCGCGGCTCAGGCGGTCGCGGATCGCGGTCCATTTCTCCTCGCTCGGCACATCCTGCACGAGGATCTGCTCGCAGCCCGCCTTGTCGAGCGCGCGCAGGTTCGAATAGAGGTCGTGAGCGTAGGAATCCGGCCGCCGCCCGGCGTTGATCCAGGTCACCGATGGATAGGTCTTGAGCGGCAGGCGCATGGCGAGCACGGCGACGCGACGCCCACCTCCGGAGAGCTCCTCCGCGCGCTTGTCGATCTCGTCGACCGGCACGATGGTCATCGGCGTGAGTGGCGCGTAATGCGAGGTCTTCGCGCCCGGCACGCGCGGCGCGGTCGCACCCGCGCCGACGATCACGTCGCCGACGACTTCCTTGAGCTGCGAGTAAGTCACGAATCCCGGTCGCAGGAGGCGCACCTGCTCGCCGTCGAAACTGACGATGGTCGATTCGAGCCCGATCTGGCTCTCGCCGCCGTCGAGCACCACGCGCACTGCATCCCCGAACTCCTCGCGCACGTGCTCGGCACGCGTCGGACTCACGCGCCCGAAGCGGTTCGCGGAGGGTGCCGCGATGCCGCCGCCGAACGCCGTCAGGAGCTGTTGCGCCATCGGATGCGAGGGCACGCGGATCGCCACGGTGTCCTGGCCGCCGGTCACGACGTCGTGCACACCCTCGGCGCGCGCCAGGACCATGGTCAGCGGACCCGGCCAGAACCGCGACGCAAGCTTGCGCGCGTTCTCGGGCACTTCCCGCGCCCAGCGATGCAGGTACTTCGGGTTGTCGAGGTGGACGATGACGGGATGGTCCGCCGGCCGCTGCTTGAGCTCGAAGATGCGACGCACCGCCGCCGGATTCTGGGCGTTGGCACCCAGGCCATAAACCGTTTCGGTCGGAAACACGACGAGCTCGCCGTCACGGAGGGCCGTGACGGCGGCTTCTAGTTCTACGAGGGTTGCACGGACGACGCGGACCATAAGTTGGCCGCTAGTCTACTCAAGATCGGTCCTTTCCCAGCCCTCGGCCGTGCGACGCAGCTCATAAGTCGGCCAATAATGCTTGTCGAGCTTCAGGGTGATCACTTCCGGCGCGTTGTTCCACGTGATGGTGCGCAGCCGGATCGCCGAGCGGTCCGGCCGGCCGGAGACCACCTTCAGGAAGGAATCGAGGTCCGGCGTGGGTTCGCCGTCCACCTCCACGATGCGGCGGCCGGGGAACAATCCATACCGGGTGGCGGGCGAGCCATAGGCGAAATAACCCACGTACACGCCCTGCGGCGGTATGCCGCGCTGGGCGAGCATGGCGCGATGCGGCGCCTGCAGCGTCGCACCGGCCCACATCACGACGCGGTCGATGTCGTTCCCGTCGAGCGCCGCGGTCGGCAGCGGCACGATCGCTTCGGCGCCGTCGCGCCACACCGTGACGCTCACCTCGGGCTTGTCGGCGACCGCGAGTTCCACATCGCGGAAACGAGTGACCAGCTTCTCGTCGATCGCGAGCACGAGGTCGCCCTGCTTCAGACGTCCCACGGCCGGCGAGCCACCGACGATGCGCTGCACCGAAAGCACCTGGCGCTGGTTCGGATTCGATTGCTCGAGCTTGCGGACCCAAGCGTCGGTGAGCCCGAGACGGCGCGCGACCGACAGCGGCTGCGGCACGAGCTCGGCCTCGAGCGAGTAGATGGGCTTGGTGCCCTGCGCGCGGCGGAGCATGTCCTGCACGATGCCGATCGGCACGCCGCGGTTTTCCTGCTGCAGCTCGCGGCCCTGCTCCCAGGCGAAGCTCGACCACAGGCCGATGACGGCGCCGGCGGAATCGGTGAGCACGCCATCGAAGTCCGAGGGCGGATTCACGAGCTGGACCGTCTCGAGATTGCTCTCGCGGAACTGCATCGTGCGCGACAACGGTAGCTGGATCGGCGACAGCGTCGCGACTTGCGTCTGGCGCACATTGACCTCGCCTTCGGCGTCGAGCCCGACGACCCAGACGTTTTCACCGGGCGCGATGCGCCGATCGGTCAGCTTCGCGCTGCGCACCGGCGTCGAGCCGATGAGCTTCGGGTCGTAACTCACCAGGGCCAGGTTGTGCAGCGGGTGCACAAACTCCACCTTGCCGGGAATTTCTAGCGTGCCCGCGAAGACCACGCGCACGTCGCCCATCGACACGGGCACGGTGTTCCGGTCGACCACGACGAGTCCGCGCTTCGCATCGACCACGAGGCCCGTGCCGCGGTAGTTTCGCTCGGTGATGCCCGAGATCGAGTAAGGCATGTCGAAGCCCACGCCGACGAGCGACGACACGAGCTCCACGGCACGCGGATCCTCGGGGGTGGCGAAGCGGGTCGAACCTCCGACCTCGGGCTTCGCCGAGCCCAGCGCGGGCAGCGGCACGCACTGCCACACACCCGCCGCGTCGTCGCGCAGGCAATGCCGCGCCGGGAACCAGCGCCGGTCCATGCGCGCGCTGCGCACGCTCGAGCCGTTGGGATCGTCGACGGTCGAGTACCGCACGGTGAAACGTTCGCCGTCGGCGAGTCCCGTCACGACGGCCTCGAATGCCGCGAGGTCGGGAGTGGGTTTGCCGTTCGCGCTCGCGATGACCGCGCCGCGCGGCACGCCGGCCGCGCCGAAGATGTAGCCGGGGTTGGCGACGTAGACGCCATTCACCGCGACGTTGAAATGCCGCGCCTGCTGGTACGAGACCGTGTGCACGACGGCATCGCCGAACTCGAGGTAGGCATTCGGCGTGATGGCGTGCAGGTCGCCGATCTGCAGCGAAGCCGTTATGGGCTTGCCGCCACGTTCGACCTGCAGCTCGACGTTCTGGCCGACCGCGTCATCGAGCACCTTCTCGAGCGGCTCGAACTCGGAGACGAGCTTTCCGTTGATGTGGGTGAGGATGTCGCCGGGCTGCAGCGTACCGTCCGCGGGACCGCCGGGCAGCACTTCGTCGACCACGAGCATGCCGGTGAGCTCCGGGAACGCCTTGCGCGCCGCTTCCTCGGTCTTCTCGTTGAGGCCGAGGCGGCGCAGCTCGTCGTACGGCGTGTACTGGAACAGCACCTGGATCGTGCCGCGCGTGACGGGTCTGCCGGACTGGATCAGCTCGAGCGCGCGTTTCACGCGTCCGAGCGGTAGATAGAAGCTCGAGGCCGCGCCGGTGGCGCCGCCCGCGTTGAGCGCGACCACGCGGCCCTGGATGTCGATGACGGGCGAGCCGGACGAGCCTCCCGAGGTGCCCGAGGCCGCCTGCAGGTAGAACGTGTTGAAGTCGTTGTACTTGCCGATGCCGTAGTTGGGCGCATCGCGGTCGAGCTTGGCGATGGTGCCCGCGAGGATCGAGAGCTGCTCGCCCGCGTTGTTGCCGATCACGCGGATCTCGCGGCCGATCTGCGCGCCATCGGGATAGAGCTGCAGCGAGCGCGGCTTGATGAAGCGCAGCTTCTTCGGGTCGTAGCGATAGATGCCGAAGTCGTGGATCGGATCGCGATACACGGGATAGAGCTGCACCTCTTCGCGATTGAGGAACGTCGCCTCGGAGGTCACCGGGCCGGGCGTGACGACGTGGCGATTCGTGAGGATCAATCCGCGTTCGGCGTCGACGACGAAACCCGTCGCCTGCGAGGAGGAGTTCCACTCGGTGTCGAACGCGCGCGTCTGGTCGATCTCGATGGCGACCACGCTCTGCGCGACGCGCTCGAGCGTGCCGCGCCAGGCGGAGCTTTCACCCTCGTACTGCGGGACCGCCTGCTGTACCGGCACCTCGGCCTGGGGAGGCATGACTTGCGGAGGCCCGTTCTGCGCGAGGGCGGAGACCGCCACCAGCATCGTGAGAACGGAGGAGAGTCCGACAAATCGGCGTACGTGCATGCGGTGATGTCCTTTCGACGAGGGGTGCGATGTGCTCAACGCCACAAAACCAGGAGCCAAACCACTGCGAGCAGCAGCAGGGAGATGAGCACGGCGGCGGAACCAATGTCTTTCGCAAGGCCCGAGAGCGGGTGGCGCTCGAGGCCGATTCGATCGACCGTGGTTTCGATCGCGCTGTTGATGAGCTCGACGATCAACACGAGAAACATCGGCGCGATCAGCATGGCTCGTTCGAGGCCGTTACGGCCTAACCACAAGCCCAGTGGAATGACCACGACCGCCAGGGCGAGTTCCTGCCGGAATGCAGCCTCTTCGCGGATCGCGCCCGAAAGCCCTCTCAGGCTGGTGCCGAAGGCGCGAAAAATCCGGGTAACCCCGGCGGGTTTGGGACGACTGCCGACGTCGTTCATCGGCCGATATTATCAGGCGCCTGCGCCCCACATCCGAGGACGCGTCCAGGGGACGGCGTCCGTCAGATGGAAGAGTAGTGCCCCTACAAGGACCCTTTACGCGGCCGCGGGTTTCCAGGTGAGGTCGAGCTGGCGCGCGGCGCGCACGTCATCGAGACGGCGGACGGTCATGTTGTGCGGGGCGGCCTTCACCATGTCGGGTTGCGACTCGCCTTCCTTGCGGATGGCCACCATCGCGTCGACGAAGCCGTCGAGCGCTTCCTTGCTCTCGGTCTCCGTGGGCTCGATGAGCAGGCACTCGGGCACGAGCAGCGGGAAGTAGGTCGTCGGCGCGTGGAAGCCGTAGTCGAGCAGCCGCTTGGCGATGTCCATCGCGGTGATGCCGAGATCGCGCGCTTCCTTCTTCGCGGTGATGATGAACTCGTGGCTCGCGCGCCGGCCGGGATAGGCCGGATCGAAGCCCGACTTCGCCAGGCGCGCCATGAGGTAGTTCGCGTTGAGGGTCGCGAACTCGCCCACGCGATGCATGCCGTCGCGGCCGAGCATTCGCATATATATGTATGCGCGCAGCAGCACGCCCGCGTTGCCCATGAACGCGGAGAGCCGGCCGATGGACTGCGGCAGATCCTTCTCCGTGAGCCAGCGATATTTGTCGCCGTCCTTGCCAACCACGGGAATCGGCATGAACGGCAGCAGACGCGCGCTCACGCCCACGGCGCCCGCGCCGGGACCACCGCCGCCGTGCGGCGTCGAGAAGGTCTTGTGCAGGTTCATGTGGATGACGTCGAAGCCCATGTCGCCGGGGCGCACCTTGCCGAGGATGGCGTTGAGGTTCGCGCCGTCGTAGTAGAGCAGTCCGCCCGCGTCGTGGACGATCTTCGCGACTTCCTTGATGCGGCGCTCGAACACGCCGCAGGTCGAAGGATTCGTGAGCATGATGCCGGCGGTGTTGGGACCGACGACGAGCTTGAGCGCTTCGACGTCGATGTCGCCGTCGTCCTTGGTCGGGATCTCGCGCACCACGCAGCCGCACATCGTGGCGGTCGCGGGGTTCGTGCCGTGCGCCGCGTCGGGCACGATGATCTCGTTGCGCTTGAGGTCGCCGCGCGCGCGGTGATACGCGCGGATCATCGCGACACCGGCGAATTCGCCGTGCGCGCCGGCCATCGGCGAGAGCGCGACGCCCTGCATGCCGGTGACTTCCTTCAGCATCTCCTGCAGCTCGTACATGCAGGCGAGGAAGCCCTGTCCGGTGCTTTCCGGCGCGAGCGGGTGACGATTCAGGAACCCCGGCAGCATCGCGTACTGGTTACATGCCTTGGGGTTGTATTTCATCGTGCACGAACCGAGTGGATAGAAGTGCGTGTCGATGGAGAAGTTGAGCTGCGAGAGACGCGTGAAGTGGCGCACCACTTCGAGCTCGCTGACTTCCGGCAGCATCGGGGCATTCTCGCGACGCAGATTCGCGGGAATGTCGGAGGCCGGCGCATTGCGCTCGCTCCGTTCAGTCGGCCACTGCGCATACGAGCCGCGGCCGGGACGCGAGTACTCGAAGATGATCTTCTCGGGTTGCTTGAGCATTGCCATGGTTGTGTGTCCCCGTCAGGCGGCGCGCACGGCGGCTTTCAGCGTTTCGGCCAGTGCGTCGGCGTAGGTCTTGATGTCGGCCGGCGTGCGCGTCTCGGTCGCGCATACGAGCAGCGCGTTGCCGAGCTCCGGATAGTCGTTCGAGAGATCGAAACCCGCGACGATGCCGCGGCGGGCAAGCTCGACGACGACCGGCGCGACCGGCCGGTCGAGCTGCAGCACGGCCTCGTGGAAGCGCGGACCCTCGAAGGCGAGCTTCACGCCCTTCACGCGGGTGAGCGCGGCCACGAGCTCGTTGCTGCGCTGGTGCGATTCATGCGCGACGCGCGCCAGTCCTTGCGGACCCAGCAGGCTGAGGTAGATAGTCGCCGCGGTAACCAGGAGACCCTGGTTCGTGCAGATGTTCGAGGTCGCCTTGCCGCGGCGGATGTGCTGCTCGCGGGCCTGCAGCGTGAGCGCGAAGCCCTGCTTGCCGTTGAGGTCGACCGTGCGGCCGACGATGCGGCCCGGCATCTGGCGCACGTATTCCATGCGGGTGGTCAGGAAGCCCGCGTACGGACCGCCCGACGACAGCGGCACGCCGAGCGGCTGGCAGTCGCCGCAGGCGATGTCCGCGCCCTTCGCGCCCCACTCGCCCGGCGGCTTGAGGATGCCGAGCGACGTCGGGTTCACCGACGCGATGACCATGATGTTGTGCGCGTGCGCCCAGTCGGTGATCGCGTCGACGTCCTCGAGCTGACCGAAGAAGTTGGGCTGCTGGACGACGATGGCGGTGATGTCTTCACCGTCGTACTTCGCGAGGTCGGCGACCGACAACGTACCGCGCGGGCACGGGATTTCTTCGAACTTCACGCCCTGCCCGCTCGCGGTCGACACCGCGACCTTGCGGTAGCTGGGGTTGACGGTGGTGGGCACGAGCACGCGCTGCGACCTGGACTTGCGGTGCGCGCGCACGCTCATCAGCGAGGCTTCGGCCACGGCCGAGCCGCCGTCGTACAGCGATGCATTCGAGACTTCCATGCCGGTCAGCGAGGAAATCATCGTCTGGTATTCGTAGATGAGCTGCAGCGTGCCCTGCGAGGCTTCCGCCTGGTACGGCGTGTAAGCGCTGTAGAACTCGCCGCGCGTCGTGATCGCCCACACCGCGGAAGGAATGTGGTGCTCGTAGGCGCCCGCGCCGATGAAGTTGAGCGGCGTGCCGTCCTGGGCCGCGCGCTCCGACATCAGCCGGCCGATCCGCATCTCGTTGAGCGCTTCCGGAATGCCGGCGAGCTCCTTGATGCGCAGGTCTTTCGGGATTTCATCGAAGAGCTCGTCTATCGACTTCGCACCGATCTCATCGAGCATCTGCTCAATTTCACCGGGCGTGTGCGGAATGAATGGCATGTCTCAACCCTCCGCGGCGAGATGCGCCGCGTATTCCTCGGCGGACAGCAGGCCGTTCGGCGCGCCGGCCGGCTTGAGGCGCATGATCCAGCCCGCGCCGTACGGCTCGGAGTTGATGAGCTCGGGCTGGCTGCCCAGCGCGGCGTTGCCTTCGACCACCGAGCCCGCCACCGGCGAGTACACGTCGGAGGCGGCCTTCACCGACTCGACCACCGCGAAGCTGTCGCCGGCCCCGACCTGCTTGCCCGCCTCGGGCACGTCGACGAACACGAGGTCGCCGAGGGCGCCCTGCGCGTGATCGGTGATGCCGACCTCGATGTTGCCGTCCGCGAGCGTGCGCACCCACTCGTGCGACTTCGTGTACTTGAGATCGGCCGGGATGTTGCTGCTCATCGTTGTTCTCCGCTGAAATTCTGTTTAGCTGACCAATACCTTGCCGTGGCGCACGAACGGCGCCTTCACGACACGGGCCTTGAGTAGTTTGCCGCGCACGTCGACCTGCACCGTGGCGCCGGCCTCGCGCGGCACGCGCGCCAGCGCGATCGACTTCTCCATCGTCGGCGAGAAGGTGCCGCTGGTGATTTCACCGACGTTCGCGCCGGAATCGGCCGCACCGTCGATGAAGACTTTCTGGTGACCGCGCAACACGCCGCGATCGTCGAGCACCAGCGCGACGAGCTTGCGTCCGAGTCCCTTCGCCTTGAGCTCTTCGAGCGCCTTGCGACCGATGAAGTCGCGCGCGGGGTTGTCGAAGGACACGGTCCATGAAAGCCCGGACTCGAGCGGGTTCTGGCTCTCGTCCATGTCGTTGCCGTAGAGATTCATCGCTGCCTCGAGCCGCAGCGTGTCGCGGGCGCCGAGGCCGGCGGATTTCACGCCCAGGCGGTTGAGCTCTGTCCACACGTCGCGCGCCTCGCCGGCGGGCAGCATGATCTCGAAGCCGTCCTCGCCCGTGTATCCGGTACGCGCGACGAACCAGTCGTCGAACTGCTTGCCGGAGAACACTTCGAGCGCGAGCGCGGCGGCGCGGTGTTCGGGCGGGAGTAGTTCGGCGGCCTTCGCGCGGGCGTTCGGGCCCTGCACCGCTACCATCGCAAGATCGGTGCGCTCGGTGAGCTCGACGCCGTAGGGCGCGGCGACCTTGCGCATCCACTCGAGATCCTTGTCGCGCGTGCCGGCGTTCACGACGATGCGGAACCATGACTCGTCGTTGAAGTACACGATGAGATCGTCGATGACGCCACCGGCCTCGTTGAGCATGCAGCTGTAGAGCGCCTTGCCGGGGGTGGTGAGCTTGGCGACGTCGTTCGCCAGCAGGCGCGAGAGGAACTCGCGGACCCGCGCACCGCGTGCGTCGATGACGCACATGTGCGAGACGTCGAACACGCCCGCGTCGCGCCGCACCGCATGGTGCTCCTCGATCTGCGAACCGTAGTTGACCGGCATGTCCCAGCCGCCGAAGTCGACCATGCGGGCGCCGAGCGCGACGTGCAGGTCATATAAAGGTGTGCGTCTGCCCAAGAATCTCTCCTCGGACGCACCACCTGGCGTCCAGAAATGAAAAGGCGGCAGAGAGAGTCGCCTCCCTCTGCCGCCCCTCTGTCCTTGGACCTGAGAGATCGGGCCCGCGCCTGCGTCAGTCGCGAACCGCACCCCTTCGGTGGATGGCTCGGGTCAGACCCGCCATCGCTCTCCAGAGCTCGCCGTCAAACCCTGCCGTTCTTTTGCCTGAGCGTTTCCGGGCGGAAACTTGCGCCTTCGGCGCCCCGTGAGGGGTCTCTCGGACAGAGTCTGGTCAATTGGCGAACGGGTGGCATCATAGCAGCCCCTTCCGGGCCGGCCCAGCGAGAATTCAGATGTCCACGCGCCGCAACACGTTAGCGACGATCCTTTTTGCAGCCGCCTCAATGGCGTCCGCACCTTTGTTCGCGAACGACGCATCCACCGACGACGCGCGTGCGGCGGCCTTGCGTGCGGCCGAACTAGAACGATTCGAAGCGAACGTGAACGCGGATCCGAAGACGCTCGACCGGCTCCTCGACGACGCGCTCGAGTACACGCATTCGAACGGTGTGTTCGACACCAAGAAATCGTTCATCGAGTCACTTACGAGCGGCAAGCTCGATTACCTCGCGATGAAGGCCGACATCCAGAGCCTCCGCATCAAGGGCGACGTCGGCATCATCCGCGGCCGCGCGAAGGTAACCGTTTCGGACAAGGGCCAGCCGCTCGATCTCGAGCTGGCTTACCTGGACGTCTGGGTGTGGAAGGACGGGCGCTGGCAGCTGACCGCGTGGCAGTCGGCGCGTCTGCCGGGTCCGGCCGCGCCATGAGTCATCCGCGCCGGCAGACCCTTTCAGTGCGCGTGGGGCGCGTGACGGTCGGCAGCTCCGCGCCGATCGTCGTGCAGTCGATGACGAATACCGATACCGCCGACATCGAAGGCACCGCGCAGCAGATCAAGGCGCTGGCGCGCGCCGGCTCGGAGCTCGTGCGCATCACCGTGAACGAGGCCGCGGCGGCCGCCGCCGTCGCGCGGATCCGCGATCGGCTCGCGCAGCTCGGCGTCGGCGTGCCGATCATCGGCGACTTCCATTTCAACGGGCACAAACTACTGCGCGAGCATCCCGAATGCGCCGAGGGGCTCGCCAAGTACCGCATCAACCCGGGCAACGTGGGTCGCGGCAGCAAGCGCGACCCGCAGTTCGCGGAGATGATCG
>JAEYUC010000077.1 GCA_023433705.1 Pseudomonadota bacterium | reverse complement strand
ACCCACAGCAGCTCGCGCGGCGCCTTGTAGCTTCCGTAGAGCAGCGCGCGGGCCATGTGCAGGTACACGACGACGAAGAAGAACGACGCGCCGACCGCGTGCATGTACTGCAGCAGCCAGCCGTACGGCACTTCGCGGCGCAGGTACTCGACCGAGTTGAACGCGGTGAGCTCACCCGGCTTGTAATGCATGGTGATGAAGATGCCCGTCACGATCTGCATGACGAACACCAGCAACGCCAGCGATCCGAAGAAGTACCAGATGTTGAAGTTCTTCGGCGCGTAGTAGCCCGTGAGCTGGTCGGCCACGAACTGGTCGACCGGCAGACGCTTGTTGAGCCAGGCGCGGAAACCGCCCTTGTTTTCGACGACGGCGGACATCACGCGACTCCTTGTTCGGCTCCGGCATCCTCGCCGATGACGAGCTGCGTATCACCCTTGAAGGTGTACGGCGGAATCCGGAGGTTGACCGATGCCGGCGAGCCTTCGAACACGCGACCCGCCAGGTCGAACTTGGAACCGTGGCAGGGGCAGAAGAAGCCACCGGGCCAGTTCGTGGCCAGCGTGGCATCACCGGGCGTGAAACGCGCCTTCGGCAGGCAGCCGAGGTGGGTGCACGTTCCGACCGCCACGAATACTTCCGGCTTGAGCGCCCGCGAATCGTTGCGCGCGTAATCGGGCTGCTCGGAGCTCTCCGACGTCGGGTCCTTGAGCTCGCCATCGTGGCTCTTGAGCGAAGCCAGCATCTCGGGCGTGCGGCGCACGACATAAATCTGCTGCTTGCGCCACACGAACACCGCCATCTGGCCGGGCTCGATCTTGGTCAGGTCGACTTCGGTCGGAAGACCCGCGGCGCGGGCGCTCTCCGACGGTTTCCACGATGCCACGAAGGGCACTGCGGTCAGGATCGCTCCCACTGCGCCAGTACCCACAGTGGCGGCTATCAGAAACTTGCGCCGACTCTCGTCTACTTCAGGCACGGCATCGCCGGCCACGTGATCGCTCATTCTTGACCTCAAATCCGAATCTCACCCAGGCGCTCGAGGGCGCAAAATGCACCGCTGCGTCCAACCCGGGAGGCGGCGCATTATACACATGCGGATCATGGCTTAAGGCTGACTCATGGGAACTCGACCCCTGCTGCGAATCCTGACTTTCATCGGGCTGTCCGCGATCGTGGGAC
Organism: Pseudomonadota bacterium; assembly: GCA_023433705.1. Lineage (GTDB taxonomy): Bacteria > Pseudomonadota > Gammaproteobacteria > Steroidobacterales > Steroidobacteraceae > CADEED01. Next base: position 26,789 of record JAEYUC010000077.1, on the reverse strand, counting down.
TGGCCGCGGCATTCGTCGCCGTGGTAGTGCGGCCGGAACTGATCGCGCGTCGTGCGCCCGCCGCGCAGCCGCCCGCGCAGACGGCGCCCGACGTCGAAACGTCGGCCCTGCCCACCGCGAACACGATTCCCTCGGTCCCGGACAACCTGCCAGCCCGCGTGAATTCATTCGCCGACGCCGTCCAGCGCGCGGCGCCGGCGGTGGTCAACATTTATACAGCGCGCCTGGTCACCGAGCGCATCCCGCCCAATGCCATCGAGGAGTTGTTTGGCGACGCGCGCCCGCGGTATCGCCAGCGCGTCGAGCGCAGCCTGGGTTCGGGCGTGATCGTCGACAACGCGGCGCACGTCGTCACGAACCATCACGTGATCGCGACCGCGGACCTGATCCGCGCGCAGCTCGCGGACGGACGCGTCGCCGACGCGAAGATCGTCGGTCGCGATCCGGACACCGACCTCGCCGTGCTCAAGCTCGATCTGAAGGACAACATTCCGGTCATGCCCTTGGGCCACTCCGACCGTCTGCGGCCCGGCGACATCGTGCTCGCCATCGGCAATCCCGTCGGGCTCTCGCAAACCGTCACGCAGGGAATCGTGAGCGCGACGGGCCGCGGACAACTCGGCGTCGCGACCTTCGAGAACTTCATCCAGACCGACGCACCCATCAACGTCGGCAATTCCGGCGGCGCATTGATAAATACGAACGGGGAGCTCGTGGGCATCAACACCGCCGTGCTCGCGAAGAATCTCGGCGTGGAAGGCATCGGTTTCGCGATCCCGGTGAACCTGGTTCGCGGCGTCATGAACGAGATCCTCACCAAGGGCCGCGTGGTGCGTGGCTGGATCGGAATCCTGCCCACCGACATCGACGACATCGAAGCGCGGCGCTTCAACCTGCCCCAGGCCGGCGTGGTAGTCGCGAAGCTCGTCATCGGCAGCCCCGCGGCCGAAGTCGGCATGGAACCGCGCGACATCATCCTCACGGTAAACGGCGCGAAGGTGCAGAGCGCGCAGGACGCGCTCACACGCATCGCGAACGCGAAGCCCGGGGACAAGATCAAGATCACTGGACTGCGTGGGTCCGGGGAGAAGTTTGCGAGCGAGGTCGAGGTCAGGGAACGACCGTATGCGCGAGTCGGTTCTAGCTAGGTTCGGGGCACTTCCAGGCGCGCAGGTTTTCACGCGCAAGCGCCTATTTTCACGCGCAAGCGCGACAAAGGAAAACGCCGGCCAAAGGCCGGCGTCCGTAAAGTGGTCAAGAGTCGCTTCGACTGACTACTGCAGGCAAACCACCACGTTCGCGGCGTAGCTGCGCCAGTTGATCGGGATCACGAACGAGCGGCCCGTGGTCGCGGCGGCCTGGGATGCGTTGGTGCGATCGCAGATCGTCGGCGTGCTGATCACGAAGTTGCGGCCGAAGTCGCGGCGCGCGTTGCCGGAAATGGTGTTCGCCACTTCACCCACGAGATCGCGCACGTTCTGCTCGCCCGTGTCGGTTTCGTTCATGCACATCAGCATCACCGACAACATTCCGCGGGGCGCGGTGAAATAGACCTTGCCTTCGCGGTTGCCGGAAATTCCGATGACACCCGCGTAGTCCTGGACGACGGCCGACTTGTCGATGCAAAGATAGGGCGAACCGACCGTCGCGGGATGACCCGTCGCGGTCTCGAAGAAGTGGACCGTACCATTCACGAAGGTTCTGACTTCTTCAGCGTCCAGCATGTCTCTTACTCCCCAATCAACTCGGCGAGCGCTTCATTGAGCTGCTCGTCCGTAAAAGGCTTGCACAGAAATCCGTTTGCGCCCTTCTCGATGGCTTCCACCGCGGTGGCCTTATCGGCGAGCGCCGACACCACGAGTATAAGCACATCGGATTTGATTTTGAGAACGTGTTCGACGCATTCGATGCCGTCCATTTCCGGCATCGTCAGGTCGAGCGTCATCACGTCCGGCATGAGCTGCTTGAACTTGGTGACCGCGTCGAGGCCGTTCACGGCGGTGCCGACCACCTCGAGGCGGTCGTTCTGCTGCGAACGCTCGATGCGACGGCGCATCACGTTCGAGTCGTCGACGATCATCATGCGCAGGGTCTGGAGCGGCTTTGGCACAGCACTCATGGTCTCAGGATCTCCTTAAGCGACGGCCGCGGCGCCGGCCGAATTCTGCTGGGCCGGGAACGACAGCGACAGTTTCATGTTCTTGCCGATTTCGGAGTTCAGCGAGATGCGGCCACCGAGTCGCGCGGCAATCTCCGCGATGACGTCCATACCCACCCCGCGGCCCGCGTCACGCGTGACGTCCTTGGCCGTGGAGAAGCCAGAACGGAACACCAGCATCATCGCTTCCTGATCGGACAGCGCCGTGGCATCGGTCTGGGAAATGATGCCCTTCGTGACCGCCGTCTTGCGCAGCTTGTCGGGCGTGAGGCCACGACCGTCGTCCTCGCACTGCATGCGGAACGCGCGACCGCCCTCGGTCATCTCGAAATTGATGCGGATGTGGCCCTCGGGCGATTTGCCCGCGGCCTGGCGCTCGGCCGGCGACTCGATACCGTGCACGACCGCGTTGCGGATCAGCTGGATCAGCACGTCTTTGACCGGTCGACGATACGTCTCGGGCACCTGGTCATGGCCGCGGCAGGTCACGATGACCTTCTTGCCGTGGTCGTTGGCGATGCGATCGGCGAGCTGCTGCGCAGAGGCGACGAAGCCTTCGCGCGCCGAACGCTGCAGCGTGGCTTCCGCCGCGACGGCATCCTCGCTGAGCTTCGGGGTGCGAGTCGTGCTGTCGCCCGTGTGAGCGGCCTGGCCGGCCTGCGAATGTTTGCCGAAGCTCTCGCGGAAGCTCGCGAGCTTCGTGACCATGTCGCGCACAGACTGCGAGTGCGAGACGAGGTCGTCGAACTTCGTGAGCAGCGGCAGGAAGTCGTCGCCGGTGAGATCGGTGCGCTCGCGCAGCGCGGCGAGATCGTTCTCGAGCGCATGCGCGCGGGCTTCCATGCTGCCGAGGCCGATGGCCGCGGCTTCGCCCTTGATGCTGTGGATCTGGCGGAACAGTCCGTCGATCTTGCGGCGGAACGTCGCACTGTCGCGCGCCGGGTCGCGCAGCGTCGCGTTGATCATCTTGAACGCCACGTCCGAATCGTCGAGGAACGACGACAGCTGGTTCGGATCGACGTGCAGGATCGAGAGGAACGCGTCCATCTGGGTCTGCGCCGAGTCCTGCGCGCCCTTGAGCTGCGCGGCCAGGGCGACGCGAGCGGTCACGTCGGCGACCGACACCAGCACGTGGGTGATCTCGCCATCGCGACGCACGCGGTGGAAATTGAACTCGAGGTAACGGGTCTCGCTGTCCTTGCTGCCCTTTTCGCCGACGTGCAGTTCGACTTCGTTGAGCGGATTGATCGAGCGAATCAGGTTTTCCTTCGTGCGCTCGCTCCACAGCACCTTGACGAACTTGGTGGCGATCGCGAGCGTCTTCGGCGTCACGAGATCGCGCAGCAGGTCCTCGAAGGTGATGCCGGCAACCGAGTCGCGCTGGAACAGCTGCGCCGTCGCCTGCGAGTGAATGGAACCGATCTTCAGGTCCGCGTCGAGCAGGAAGAGACCTTCGCGCACGGTCGAGAGGATGTCTTCCGTCTGCTGACGCGCGGCGGCGGCCGCGGCGGCCTGCTTGCCGCGAGCGAGCGAAAGATATCCGACGAGCGCCGCGAGAGCGCCCGCGAGACCCACGCCGATGAGCACGACCGAACGCAGGGCCGTCGCCAATGCGTCGGAGGAGCTTTGCAGTCCAGCAATGATTTGCGCGAGATTCTTTTCGAGCTGCGGCGTGTAGACGCGCGCCTGCGAAACGGCGGCGGTGACCGCGCGCTGCAGTTCGCGGCCGTCCATGTTGAGCTGCGTGCCTTCACGCTCGCTGTCCGAATACGGAATCGCGGTGAAGTTGGCCACCGGGTCGAGCGCGGGCTTGTACTTCTTCCAGGCCGCGTTCATTTCCTCGATGGTCTTGCGCACGTCGTCGTCGCCACCGATGCCGCCGATGCGCACACCGCTGCCGGTGCTGAGACCGCTGGTCGAGGCTTCGAACTGCGCCGTGGCGCGTTTCAACTGCTCGATCGAGTCGCGCACGAAACCGCGCGCGCGCAGTCGGTCCTGGATGGAGTTCAGCGCCGTCTGCATTCGCGAGGGCTGCTGCTGCAGTTCGCCGATGGCGCGAACCGCGGTGTTGTTTTCCACGAGGCGGCCGGCGAAATACCAGGCGGGCGCGAGAACGCCGACGAGGAACGCCAGCGCCAGGATACCCACCGCCACCCACACGGCGCGGGCTCCCTGCATGCGCGATGAAATCGTTTTCGTTTTGTTACCGGTCTTGCTCACGGATTACTCCCTCCATCATTCCGGCTTGAAGACGATGCGCTGAACCGCGAGGCGCGATTCGGACGACTCGAATTCTTCGAACCGGGCGGATTCCATTGCGTCGATGGCGGCGGCATCGAACAGGCCCGCGGGCTCGCTCGAGACCACGCGCACGCGCTCGGTGCGCCCCTGGGGCGTCACGTAGAACTCGACCCGCACCCAGCCTTCGACGCCCTTCGCGGAAGCCGGGTACTTCGGACGCGGCGGACGCGTCATCTTGAGAGGGGGCAGCTTCGGCGCGGCGGCGGCGGTCAAGGCCGCCTGCTGGGCGGTCGAGATAGCGGCGCGCAGATCGGCGAGATCGGCATCGCCACCGAGGCTCTCGGCCGCATCGAGGAACGCGGCGGCTTCGGTGACCTGCTTCGACGCGACGCGCGCACGCGCTTCGGCGATCAGGCGCGTGCGCACTTCGCGCACCACCTGCACCGTGGTCGGATGGCGCACGTCGAGCAGGCGCAGGCGCTCCGCATTCGACACGGCCGAATCGTTGGCCGGCGCCAGCAGGTTGCCGCTGGCGAGACGTTCCTGCGCGGACTTCGCATAACGGGCGATGTCGTCGTTCGTGCGCTGCTGCTTCTGGGCGGCGGCGGTGATGTCGCGCTGCGCGGCGTTGAGGGCCGCGGCGGACACGCCGTTCTCGCGCGCGGCGGCCAGCATCGCGGTGACCTGCGACTGGTCGCCCTTGGCGGCGGCGTCACGCGCGGCGGCCAGCAGGCGCTGGTTCAGCTCGTTGTTCAGGCGCGAGACCAGTTCGTTCGAAGCGCCCGCGCCACGCAGGGCCTGGATCGCATCGAGCGCGGACTCGTTGTTCGGCGTCACGAGGCGACCGTTCGCCATGCGCGACTCGGCGCTCGCAACCAGGCGCGAGACCGTCACCTGGCGGCGCTTGCTGTCGAGTTCGCGATTCAGTTGCGTGATCTGCGCCGGCGGCAGGAGGGCATCCTTCTGCGCGGCGTCGAGCAACGCCTGGGCGCGATCGAAGTTTTGCGCGGCAAGGGTCGCCTGGATCTGCGCGAGCGCGGTCTGCGCGCGCATCGAGTCGAGGCGCGCGTCGACTTCGGCCAGTCGGGAATCGTTCGGATCGATGCTGCGAGCCGCCTCCAGCTCGGAGAGCGCGTTGTCGAAACGGCGCTCGTCGAGCGCGGTACGCGCGCGCGCGATCAGCAGGCCGCCGAGGCGCTTGAGACCTTCGGTGGCTTCCGCGTTGCCCGGATCGAGGACCAGGACCTGGCGGAAGTGTTCGAGAGCGTTGTTCTTGGTGGGCTCGATGTAGCGGCGCTCGTCCATCGCGAGACGCGCCTTCTCGAGCACTTCGTCGAGCGACGCGACCGGAGCGGCGGCGTCGGACGAAGCGGCGGCGGGCGCCGCGGGAGCACCAGCGACCGGCGCGGCGTCCGCGACCGGAGCCTGGGTGGTCGAGTCGCCCTTCATGAAATACCAGCCGGCGCCGGCGGCGGCGAGCACCGCGACGACGATGCCGATCATCATGACCGGCGACTTGCCGGATTTCTCTTCTTCGCCACCCGAGCTCGAGCTCGGCGCGGTGACTGCGCTCAGGGCTTCGGCCGTCGAGGAGATGCGAGCCGCGTCGTTGACGGCGCGCAGCATCGGAGCGGATTCGATCGGCGTGTCCACCAGCGCGTGGATCGCGCCTTCGAGCATCAGCGAGTCGACCATGCCGGCGGACGCCGAGTCACGGATCGCGATGACGACCGGGTTGTGAGTGCTGCCGGAGATCGGCGCGAAGTCCTCGGGATTCAGGCCACGCAGGTCGGCGACGAGGATCGTGCGCGTGCCGGGCTTGAGCATCGCAGCCGCGGAACCGAGGCTGTCGGCATGCTTGAGCATGCAGGTGGATTCGAGCATGGGCCCGAGCTGGGCCCACAAGTCGAGATCGGGCGTCGCGATGACCGCGAGCGGCTTCTTGGACTTGAAGGAGCCGGCGCCGGAGTTGCTCCGGAGCCCGGTGTCACCTTGCGCAGCGGCGCCAAATTCACGTGCTTGCATGGACCCTCGACCTCGTCGAATTGCGGTGGCGTGTTCACGCCGTGAGGGCTGTCTCGTCCATGACCCCACACGTGCGGAACGACAGTGGGGGGCAGTATTAAGTTAGTGTTTTGCCGCTGAGCGGCACTGAGTCACATCGCGCGCACTGGAATTGCTCAGGGAAGCCCGGATCGCGACCTGGATCACATAGGAGAAACGGGGGCAGCCCCCGTACTTCTAATTGGGGACCCGGCGGATCTGGGCGCCGATCTGCGCCAGCTTCTCCTCGAGCGCTTCGTAGCCGCGATCGATGTGATAGATGCGCTCGATTTCCGTCCGGCCCTCGGCCACGAGGCCGGCCAGGACCAGACTGGCCGAGGCGCGCAGGTCGGTGGCCATGACCGGCGCGGCGGTGAGCTTGGGCACGCCCTTGATGATGGCCGTGTTGCCCTCGAGCCGGATCTCGGCGCCGAGCCGGCGCATCTCGAGCATGTGCATGAACCGGTTTTCGAAGATCGTCTCGACGATCGTGCCGACGCCATCCGCGATCGTGTTGAGCGCGGCGAACTGCGCCTGCATGTCGGTCGGGAACGCCGGATACGGGGCGGTGCGGATGTCGACCGACTTCGGGCGCTTGCCCTTCATGTCCACTTCGATCCAGTTCGGACCGATGCCGACCTTCGCGCCCGCCTCGATCAGTTTCGCGGTCACCGCGTCGAGATGTTCCGGGTTCGTGTTCTTGATGCGCACGTTGCCGCTGGTGATCGCGCCCGCGACCAGGTACGTGCCGCCCTCGATGCGATCGGGCTGAACTTCGTAGCTGGTCGCGCGCAGCTTTTCGACGCCCTGGATCACCATCTTGTCGGTGCCGGCGCCCTGGATCTTCGCGCCCATCGCGATGAGAAAATTCGCGAGGTCGACGACCTCGGGTTCGCGCGCCGCGTTCTCGATGATCGTCTCGCCGTCGGCGAGCGTCGCGGCCATCATGAGGTTTTCGGTGCCGGTCACCGTCACGGTCTCGAGATTGAGCCGCGCGCCCTTGAGGCGTCCCGCGCGTGCGCGGATGTAGCCGCCCTCGATCTGGATCTCCGCGCCCATCTGCCGCAATCCGGCGACGTGGATGTTCACGGGCCGCGCGCCGATCGCGCAACCGCCCGGCAGCGAGACGTCGGCTTTGCCGAAGCGCGCGAGCAGCGGCCCCAGCACGAGGATCGACGCGCGCATGGTCTTGACCAGCTCGTACGGCGCGAAACACTCGCGCGTGGTGGAGCCGTCGATCTCGACGCGCATCTTCTCGTCGATGGTCACCGACACGCCCATGCGACCTAACAACTCGATCATGGTCGTGACGTCCTGCAGGTGCGGGACGTTGCGGATGGTCACCGGACCGTCGGCGAGCAGCGCTCCGGCAATGATGGGCAGCGCGGCGTTCTTCGCGCCGGAGATGCGCACCTCCCCTTCGAGAGGAATGCCACCGTTGATCTGCAGCTTGTCCACGGGAATCTCGCCAGGCGCCGGAAAAGGGCCGCTAGTTTAATGGGGTCAGGCCCCATTTTTGAGAAAACGGCGCCAGACCTCGCCCGACTAACCCCGACCAGCGGAGGTCCGGCGCCGTTTTCAGGAAATGGAGCCTCTACCCCTTCCACTCCTCGGGGGTCAGCGCCTCGATCGACAGCGCGTGGATCTCGCGCCCAACCAGTTCGCCCAGCGTCTTGTAGACGAGCTGATGGCGCGCGATCGGCCGCAGTCCCGCGAATTGCGGCGCGACGATGCGCGAGGCGAAGTGGGTATTGTCGTCGGACTCGACGACGACATTCGCGCCGGGCAGTCCCGCCCGGATCAGTTCGGCGATGTGTTCAGGGGTGATGTTCATGGGGCGAGTTTAATTCGCGAAAGGGTATGATTCCCGCATGAATGCCGAGGTCAAGACCGATGCGGACTCGCTGATCGCGGCAGGCCGGCGGGCGCTCGGCATCGAGCAGCGGGCCATTTCGGCGCTCGCTCCTCGGCTCGACGAATCCTTCGCGCGCGCCTGCCGCATCTGCCTCGACTGCCGCGGCCGGGTCATCGTCACCGGGCTCGGCAAATCCGGGCACGTCGCCGGCAAGATTGCGGCGACCCTCGCGTCCACCGGCACCCCCTCGTTCTTCGTGCATGCCGCGGAGGCCAGCCACGGCGACATCGGCATGATCACGCGCGACGACGTGTTGCTCGCCATCTCCAATTCCGGCGAGACCGCCGAGGTGCTGCTGCTCATCCCGCACCTCTCGCGGCTCGGCGTGCCGATCATCGTGATGACCGGCAACGCGAAGTCCAACCTCGCGCGCACGGCCACCGTGCATCTGGACGTGAGCGTCGACGAGGAGGCCTGCCCGCTCAACCTCGCGCCCACCGCGAGCACCACGGCGACGCTCGCGCTCGGCGACGCGCTCGCGGTCGCGCTGCTCGAGGCGCGCGGCTTCACGTCGCAGGATTTCGCGCGCTCGCACCCGGGCGGCGCGCTCGGCCGCAAGCTCCTGCTGCACGTCGCGGACCTCATGCGCACCGGCGAGGCGCTGCCGATAGTTAGTCCCGGCGCGCTGCTGGCCGAGGGCCTGGTGGTCATGTCGAAGAAGGGACTCGGCATGTGCGTCGTCGTCGAGGACGGGCGCGCGCTCGGCGTGTTCACGGACGGCGACCTGCGCCGCGCGCTGGACCGCAGGGCCGACGTGCACGTGACGAAGATGCGCGAGGTCATGACCTCGCCGTTCAAATCGATCCGCCCGGGCGAACTCGCGGCGGAAGCCGCGCACCTCATGGAGCAGCACCGCATCACCGCGCTGCCGGTGCTCGACGAAAAAGGCGCGCTGGTCGGCGCGTTCAACGTTCACGACCTGCTGCGCGCCGGGGTGTTGTGAGCGACGTCGCCCCCGCGGTCGAACAATTCCACCGCCAGCTGCGGCGCGTGAAGCTGCTCGTGCTCGACGTCGACGGTGTGCTCACCGACGGACGACTGTTCTACGGCCCGCGCGGCGAAACACTGAAAGCTTTCCACGTGCGCGACGGCCACGGCATCAAGGCGGTGGCCAAGGCCGGGATCGGCGTCGCCATCATCTCCGGCCGCAAGTCGCAGATGGTCGCCAGGCGCGCGCGCGATCTCGGCATCAAGCACGTCTTCCAGGGCGTCAGCGACAAACTCGCCGCGCTCGAGAAACTCGCGAAGTCGCGCCAGCTGACCCTCGCCGAATGCGCCTGCGTCGGCGACGACACGCCGGATGCGCCCATCCTCGCGGCCGCGGGCCTCGGCATCGCGGTGGCTGACGCCCACCCGGACGCGCGCGCGGCGGCGCAACTGACCACCGCCTTGCCGGGCGGTCAGGGTGCCGTGCGCGAAGTCTGCGACTGGCTCATCGCGGCGCGCGCGGCAGTCGCATGAAAGCCCGCGCATGAAAACCCGAAGGTGGTCCCGTCCCCTCGGCGCCTTCGCACTCGTCGCGCTGGTGGGAGGCGTGTATTTCCTGGGCCGCGTCGCCCGCGGCCCGAACGACGTCGACTCGGGCGTCACGCTGCCGCCCGACCCCGGCTATGCGGCGCGCGACGCCGAAGTCATCGAAACCGGATACGACGGCCGCGAACGTTACCGGCTCCGGGCCCAGACCATCCGCCAGCAGGCCGAGGCCGGCGTCATCGAGCTCGAAAAGCTCGAAATGGACTACCACCCCGCCGCCCAGCCGGGCATCCCGGGCGAGTCGAAGTCCGATGCCGCGCCGGCCGAGATCTGGCACCTGAAGTCGGACCGCGGAGAGGTTCGTGCGAACGGCGACGACGTGGAGCTCACCGGCAACGTCCAGGTCACCGGCCGCGCACCGGGAAGTGGCGAACCGCTGACGCTGCACACCGAAATCATGCGGATCAACACGCCGACCGAATTCATCGAGACGGACGCGCCCGTCACGATGCGCTGGTCGGGACATGAGCTGAACGCACGCGGCATGCAGGCCGACTTGAAGGCGGGTACCCTGCGTCTAGAATCCGACGTCCATGGCCGATTTACACAGCAATAACCCGTTCTCCCGCGCCTGCATCGCGTTCGCGATGTTGTTAGGCGGCGCGCACGCGTGGGGCGCGGCCCTGCCGTGCGCCAACCAGGAGATCGTGGTCGAAGCCAAGCCGATGGAAGTCGACTACCGGAACAACAACGCGATACTGCGCGACGTCGTCATCACCCAGTGCGACATGCGCATCCAGGCGGCCGAGGCGCGCGTCACGGGCGGACTCGATTTCGAGAACAGCAAGTGGACGATTTCGGGCGACGTGCGCATCACCGCGGAGGGCGGCAAGCTCAACTCCGACAAGGCCGTCGTTTCGTTTCGGGACAACCTGATCTCGCAGGCGACGATCACGGGCGCCCCCGCGCAGTTCGAGCAGCAGCGTGACGACGGCAGCACGTCGCGCGGCCGCGCCAACACCATCGATTACGAAACCGGCAAGGGCACGGTGAGCCTCATCACGGATGCATGGCTCTCCGACGGACGCAACGAAATCAGCGGCCAGAAGCTGGTTTACAACATCCGCACGCAGAGCGTGCAGGGCCAGGCGCGACCCAATGCGGACGGCAAGGATCCCGAACGCGTCCGCATCGTGATCCAGCCGCGCGAACCGGGCGAGAAGGCGCCGCCCAAAGAAGAACAGCAACCATGAGCGTGTTGCGTGCCTCCCACCTCGCCAAGAGTTACAAACGCCGCCAAGTGATCACCGACCTCTCCCTCGAGGTGGAGAGCGGAGAGATCGTCGGCTTGTTAGGCCCCAACGGCGCCGGCAAGACGACGGCCTTCTACATGATCGTCGGACTCGTGCCGGCCGATGCCGGCACCGTGACCATCGACGAGCGCGACATCACCACGCTCGCGATGCACCAGCGCGCGCAGGCGGGCATCGGCTACCTGCCGCAGGAAGCCTCGGTGTTCCGCAAGATGAGCGTCGAGGACAACGTGATGGCGATCCTCGAGACCCGCGAAAGTCTCGACGAACAGGCGCGGCTCGAACGGCTCGAGCAGATCCTGGGCGAACTGCGCATCGCGCACGTCCGCAAGAGCCCCGGCATGGCCCTGTCCGGCGGCGAACGCCGCCGCGTCGAAATCGCGCGCGCCCTGGCCGCCGAGCCCCGTTTCGTGCTGCTCGATGAACCATTTGCGGGCGTCGACCCACTTTCGGTCATCGACATCCAGCGGATCATGAACGAGCTGTCCGCCAAGGGCATCGGCGTCCTGATTACCGACCATAACGTCAGAGAAACCCTAGGCGTCTGTGGGCGGGCGTACATAGTCTCGGGGGGTACCGTGATCGCCTCCGGATCCTCCGAAGAAATCCTTGCCAACCCCCAAGTCCGTGAGGTGTACTTGGGTCAGTCCTTCCGCTTGTAGCAATCCGAAGCCGGCGGAAAAAACCTTCTACTTTCATAGTGTTGGGACACGCGAACCAGTGTCGATGATGAAGCCCTCATTGCAGCTGAAGCTGGGTCAACAGCTCACGATGACCCCGCAGCTGCAGCAGGCTATCCGCCTCCTGCAAATGCCGGCACTGGAGTTGCAGGCACACATCCGCGAACAGCTCGAAACGAACGTGATGCTCGAGCCCGTGGACGAGTACGAGGGCACTGGAACGTTCGAAGCTCTCGAGCCGCATCCCATGCCGGACGAGCAGCGCGTCGACGCGCAGCCGGCGCCGGAAGTCACGGTCGAGGCGGAAGTCATCGAAGACGCCTGGAGCGAACGCAGCCCGGGTTCCGATTCCTGGCGCGACGACGACGAGCGCGCCGCGGAAGTCGCCGACGAATCGCAGCTCACGCTGCAGGACCATCTGCTCGGCCAGCTCGAATACGCGAATCTGCCGCCGAGGGATCTCGCGATCGCTCGCGCCATCGTCGATGCGATCAACGACGACGGGTACGTCACCGACTCGTTCGACGACATCGCCGCCACGCTGCGACCGGAAGTCATCGCCGAGCCGGCCGAGGTCGAGCGCGTGCTCAAGCTCGTGCAGACACTGGATCCGCCGGGCGTCGCCGCTCGCAACCTGAGCGAGTGCCTCTCGCTGCAGCTGCGGATGCTGCATCCCGACACGCCTGGCCTCAAGCTCGCGCTCGCCATCGCCGACAAACATCTCGACCTGCTCGCGGACCGCGAGCTCACGCTGCTCCGTCGCGAGTTGTCCGCATCGGACGACGAACTGGCGCAGGCCGTCGCGCTGGTGCGCGGGCTGCACCCTCGCCCGGGCGCGACCGTGTCGGCCGCCAAGGCGGAATACGTGGTGCCGGACGTCTTCGTGCGCCGCACGGACCGTGGCTGGACCGTCGAGGTCAACAGCTCGACCCTGCCGCGCGTGCGCCTCAACCAGAGTTACGCCGACATGCTCGGCCGCGGCGCCGGACATTCCTCGATGCGCGCCCAGTTGCAGGAGGCGCGCTGGCTGCTCAAGAGCCTGGAGATCCGCAACGAGACCCTCATGAAAGTCGCGAGGAGCATCGTCGAGCGGCAGACCGCCTTCCTCGAACATGGCGAGGAGCGCATGCGGCCGATGATCCTCAAGGACATCGCCCAGGCCATCGACATGCACGAATCGACCATCTCGCGCGTCACCTCGAGCAAGTACATGCACACGCCGCGCGGCGTATTCGAGCTCAAGTACTTCTTCTCGAGCCAGGTCGAGGCCGCCGACGGCGGCGGCGCCTCCTCCACGGCCGTGCGCGCCAAGATCCGCAAGCTCATCAAGGAAGAAGACCCGGGCAATCCGCTGTCCGACAGCCGGATCGCCGAGCTTCTTTCGGGCGAAGGCATCGCCGTCGCGCGCCGCACGGTGGCCAAGTACCGCGAGGCCCTCGGGCTCGCACCCTCCAACGAACGCAAGGCAAAGGCAGCAACCAGGTAGAGAATTCGGTAGATAGACAGAGTCAGGCAAACAAGGAGACGGATCATGCAATTGTCGCTAGCCGGTCATCATGTTGAAGTCACTCCCTCCATGCGCTCTTACGTGGAAAAGAAGCTCGAACGCATCTCGCGTCACTTCGACCACGTGATCGACGTGCACTGCGTGCTGACCGTTGAGAAACTTCGACAGAAGGCCGAAGCCACCCTGCATGTTCGCGGCAATTCCATCCACGCCGACGCCACCGAGGAAGACATGTACGCCGCCATCGACCTGCTGGCCGACAAGCTGGACCGCAGCGTGATCAAACATAAGGAACGGAAATCCGACCACCACGCGGCCGCCGCACGGAAAGCGGTAAGGCAATCGCAATAGGGCCACAATAGGCACATGAGGCTAATCCTCGTCAGCGGGCTGTCGGGATCCGGCAAGAGCGTGGCTTTGCACATGCTCGAGGACGCCGGCTTTTATTGCGTCGACAACATCCCGGCGGCCCTGCTGAAGCCTTTCATTTCGCACACGCTGCGCAACAACGATGCGCAGTACAGCCGCGCCGCGGTGGGAGTCGACGCCCGCAACGCCGCGGCGGAAATCGAAACCGTCCCGCCGCTCATCGAAGAGCTCAAGAAAAGCGGGATCCACTGCGAAATCGTGTTCCTGCTCGCCAACGACGACGAGCTGCTGCGCCGGTTCGCCGAAACCCGGCGCAAACACCCGATCACCACCGACCACGTGTCGCTCAAGGAAGCCATCGCGATCGAGCGGCGGCTGCTCGAGCCGATCCTCAACGCGGCCGACCTGGTCGTCGACACCTCTCGCATGGGGGTGCACGACCTGCGCGAGCTCATCAGCCAGCGGGTCGAGAAACGCAGCGCCGGGCGGCTGTCGCTGCTGGTGGAGTCCTTCGGGTTCAAGAACGGAATCCCGGGCGACGCGGACTTCGTGTTCGACGCCCGCTCGCTGCCGAATCCGTACTGGGATCCGTCGCTGCGCGCGCTCACCGGCCGCGATGGCGACGTGATCCGCTTCCTCGAAGCGCAGCGCGGCGTGCACCGGCTCACCGAGGACATCCTGCAGTTCGTCGCGGCCCGTATTCCCGAGCACCAGGCGGCAAATCGCCGCTATCTCACCATCGCCATCGGTTGCACCGGCGGCCGTCATCGTTCGGTGTATCTCGCCGAACGCATCGCCGAGCGGCTTTCGCAGAACTATCCAGTCGTCTCCATCCGCCACAATTCTCTCGGCGAGCAGCGTTCCATCACGCGCACTCCCACCCTCGCCGGCACGCAGACCACCTCCGTCGCCTGAATCGGCCTGAATCGGGGACAGATTTATTTATTGACGATGACGAGGACTCGACGAGTCCGTCTCCGTCTCATCGTCAATAAATAAATCTGTCCCCATCCCGAGGACCCCAATACACTCGCGCCCGTCATGGCAGAGACTGCGCGCACGAACATGAAGGAACGACGGCTCGCCGCCTTGCGCGGCGCGCTGCGCGAGGGTTCGTGGCGCGGCGCCGCTCGCATGATCGGCGCGATGCACCCGGCGGAGATCGCGCTGCTGATCGAGTCGCTGCCGCCGGCGCAGCGCGAGGTCGTCTGGAATTTCGTCGAGCCGGAAATCGAAGGCGACGTGCTGGTCGAGCTCAGCGACGAGGTGCGCCAGTCGTTCATCGAAGGCATGAACGAGGAGGACCTGCTCGCGGCGGCCGAGGGCATGGAAGTCGACGATCTCGCGGACCTGGTGGGCGACCTGCCGGAAACCGTCATGCAGCAGCTCGTGAAGTCCATGGACGCCCAGGACCGCGAGCGGCTGAATACCGTCCTCTCGTACGAACCGGACACCGCCGGCGGCCTCATGAATACCGACACGGTGAGCGTCCGCGCGGACGTCACCGTGGAAGTCGTGCTGCGCTACCTGCGCATGCGCGGCGAGCTTCCCGACAAGACCGACCGCCTGTTCGTGGTCGACCGCAACGACCGCTACCTCGGCACCATCGCGCTGACCCGCCTCCTCACCGAGGACCCGGAAAAGGCGATCGGCGACATCATCGATCCCGAGGCGCCGCGCATCGCGCCCGAAACGAACGCGAGCGAGGTCACGCGCCTGTTCCAGGACCGCGACCTCGTGTCGGCGGCCGTGGTCGACCATTCCGGAAAGCTGCTCGGACGCATCACGGTCGACGACGTCGTCGACGTCATCAGCGAAGAGGCCGCGCACGAAGTCATGTCCGCCGCCGGCCTGCGCGACGAGGAAGACGTGTTCGCGGGCGTGTTCCCGTCGACGCGCCGCCGCCTGCTGTGGCTGGGCATCAATCTCGTCACGGCGTTTCTCGCGGCGGCCGTCGTCAGCCGTTTCGAGGGCACCATCGAGAAGGTCGCGGCGCTCGCGGCGCTCATGCCGATCGTGGCGAGCATGGGCGGCATCGCGGGCACGCAGACCGTCACGCTGATCATCCGCGGCATCGCGCTCGGCCAGGTCGAATGGGTCAACGCGCGCTGGCTGTTATGGAAGGAAGTGGCCGTCGGCGGACTCAACGGCCTGATCTGGGCCGTGATCGTCGGCTCGGTCACCATCGCCTGGTACGGCAGGTGGGAAATCGCCGCCATCATCGCCGCCGCCACGCTGATCAACCTGCTGTGCGCGGCCGCGGTCGGCGTGGTCGTGCCGATGGCGCTCAAGCGCATGCGCATCGACCCGGCGCTGTCCGCGGGCGTCATCCTGACTACCTTCACGGACTGCATCGGGTTCGCCACTTTGTTAGGCTTGGGCGCGCTTTTCCTGACCTGACGAATCCGCCCCGGGGGAGTCGTGAATAAAACCATCGCACTCGCCGCCTTCGCGCTGCTCGCGACCTCGTGCGCCTCGTTCGTGGGACCGCGCTACAACCACCACGTCGGCAACACGCTCGAGCTGCGCGCGGCGGGTCTCGACAAGATCGGCATCGGCGATTTCCGGAAGGATCCGGAGGCGCGGCACGATGTCGACGAACTTCGTTCCCAGGCGCTCAACATCGAGTCGCCGTACGGTTCGTACACCGAGTACCTGCGGGAAGCGTTGAAGACCGAGTTCGACCACGCGGACCTGCTCGATCCGGCCTCCAGCATCCGCATCGACGGCGTATTGCTGCGCAACGGGTTCGGCGCGACGGCGGATCGCGAGTTCGTCGAGCTCGAAGCGGAGCTGACCGTGTGGCGTGGCGCGGAGGTCGCGTTTCGAGGCGCGAAGTCGGCGCGATACGACTGGCACGCCAACTACCACGTCGCAGCCTCCCGCGCCGTCGCGAACTACCAGGTCGGCGTGCAGCGGCTCATCGCCGCTTTCATCGCCGACCCGGAGTTCGTCGCGGCGCTCAGGAAGCGCTGACGCCTCGCATCACAGGTACAACGCGAGGATCTGCCCGAGCACCGGCGCTTCCTTCGCCGAACTGCTGCCCAGCCGCTTCGCCTCTTCGACGATGAAGGCCTTCGATTCGTCTGTGCCGAGGTCCGCGATCGCCTTGAGCGCGACGCTGTGGTCCTGCCAGCTCACCGCGGGATCCTGGTAAACGGACTTGAGCAGCCCGAAATGGCCGGTCGCGCCGATGTTGCCGAGCGAGGAAAGCGCCGCCTGGCGCACGTATTCCTGCGGATCGCGCGCGAGCGCCACGAGCGTGTCGATGGCCGCCGGGTTGTTCGTGAACCCGAGCGCATACACGTCGAGGAACGTGTTCGGCGTGCGCTCGCCGTTGATCTTCGCGATCAGCCCCTTCACGGTTTCGTCGCTCGCGCGATAGCCATACGTGATGTTGGCGATCTTGCTCGCGAATTCCTGGACGCCGAGCGCCAGCGGTTGCGTGAAGATGGGCTCCACCACGGCGGGCTCGTCGACGCGCCACATCGGGGTCTTGCCGCGAGTCACGAACGTGCCGATGCGACGCTCGCCGCCATCGCTGGTGGTGACGTCCGCGCTGATGTACGTCAGCGTGATGAACGGCGTGTACGCGTTGGTGCGCATGTTCTGCATGCGGTAGGTCTTCAGCCGGATCGCCGGCGGCTCCGTCGACTTGTCGGAAACCTGCGCGGGCAGGCCGCGCGAATCGAGTTCCGCCTGCAGCTGGGTCGCGAGGAAGGGCACGGGATCGATCGGCGCGCCGTCGATCTTCACTTCGCCCGGCAGGATGCCGCTGTGGAAGATCCGGCCGTCGGCGCGGCGCTCGTCGACGAGCGAGAAGACCTTCGGTGCCGGCGTGCCTGTCACGACGTACTTGAGGGCCGACGGCGTCGGCGCCTTCGCCTCGTAGTTGAGCTGCGGCATCGCGCAGCCGGTGAGCGCGAGAACCGCGAGCGCGAGTGCCGCGAGAAGATAGCGAGGAATCATTCGAGCCCCTCCCAGGGATGGTGTCCGCCATCAAACTATCGCGCGGTCTACATGCGCCCGTCAAAGGCTCCCCGCATTGACGACCCGATTCCGGACGTGGTCTATTCCGCGCCCGCTCGAAGAGGCATCCCATGCGCAGAATCGCCGAAGCCCTCACCGACAACGAGATCGCCGCCTGCTTCCCCGTCATGTCGCAACTGCGACCGAAAATCGCGGAACACGAATTCGTGGCGCTCGTGAAACGCCTCGCCGCGACGTGCGGTTTCCAGCTCGCCCGTCTCGACGACGACGGCATCAAGGCGGTCGCGGGATACCGCGTGGCGGAATGGCTGGCCGGCGGCCGGTACCTCGAAATCGAAGACCTCGTCACGGCCGAGGGCTCGCGTTCGAAAGGTCACGGCGGCGCCCTGTTCGACTGGCTCCTCGCCGAAGCGGCGCGCCGCGGGTGCCGGCAGTTGCGCCTCGTATCGAACGTGCGGCGCACCGACGCGCACCGCTTCTACCTGCGCAAGGGCATGCGTATCGAGGCTCACTACTTCTCGATGGACGTGCCCTGATCGAATCCGCCTGGGGCGAACGTGTAGAGGGTCACGGCCGAGTCCGCGGGAGCGGATTCCGCGCGCAACGCCACCGTGAGCGCGTGCTCGTCGGAAGGGCGGTACTGCCAGAAACGCCAGCGCGACGGATCGTCTTTCGCGAATTCGACGCCGCGCATCCGGTGCGCATCGTCGAGATCGAACGAGGCATTGCCCAGTCCCGCGGCGATGCCTTCACCGGTCGCCTTGAGCCACGCCTCCTTGAGCGTCCACAACGCGTAGAAGCGCGCGGGACGTTCCGGCTCCGGCAAGGCCGTGAGCCCGGCCGTTTCGCGGCTCGTGAAGTAACGGGGCGCGAGGTGCAGCGGCGCCTTGCGCGTGCGCACGTTCTCGACGTCGATACCGATTTCCGGCATGCGACTCACCGCACACGCGACGAGCCGCTTCGTGTGCGCGAGATTGAAATGCAATCCGAGCCGCTCGAACCGGGACGAGAGTGCGGGCTTGCCGCGCTCGCCCGTGACGAACGACCACTCGCGCGGCGCGACCTCCGGCGCGTACCTCGACAACACCAGGCGCTGCAGCGCGCGGGTCACGAGGAACTGGTGGCGAAGCTCCTCGCTGTAGAGTTTCCCGCGCCGCTCGTTTTCCTCGGCGGACAGGAGGTCGGCATGGGCCACGTTCAATGCCGGATCGTCCAGCTCCCGGTCGAACGCGAGCCACACGTGAATCTCTTGCGGTGCGAGTTTCAAGGCGCGAGGAAGCCCGCGAGATCGTCGCGTCGCGCGAGCGCGTCGCGATAACCGAGTTCGATGAGCTCGCGCGTGTATCCGGACTCGAACATGAGGTAACTCGCGAGCAGGCTGCCGCTCGCGCCGCGCGCGCCGATGATGCCCATGAGCGCACGCAGGCTCAAAGGCAGCTCGTCCGCATGTTTCACGGCGATCTCGGAAGGATCCACGCTGGGCGCGATCATGAGCGTGCGGATCTGGCGCGTACCCGTCTCCCCACCCGCGGCCGCGGACAGCCGGTTGATGCGCGTGAGATGTTCGAGATCCGCCGAGATCTGGTCGCTGAACAAGGTGTCCAGCATGTAACCGAACAGCTGTCCCGGCGTGGGCGGCGAATCCGATGCGATGAACCGCGGAATCGCATCGAGGTGCGTGGGACGTACGCCGACCACCAGGATCCGGTCCGCGCCGAGATGGATCGCGGGCGACAGCGGCGCCGTCTGCCGCATCGCTCCGTCGCCGAAGTATTCGCCGTGCAGGCAGATGGGCGGGAACAGGAACGGAATGGCGAGGCTGGCCATTAAATAGTCGAGCGACAGCGGCACGCGTTCGCCGTGACGCTGCGCGCGCGACCACTCGGAGATCCTGGTATCGGCCTCGAAAAAGGACACCGATCGCGCGGTGAAGTAACTCGTGGCGCTGAGCGCGACCGCGCGCAGGTCGCCGCGCGCGACGCTCGCGCGCACCGCGTCGAAATCGGTGACCCGGGACAGCAGTTCGCGCAGCGGCGAGTTGTCCAGCAGCGATTTGGGTGGCCCCATCCGGCCGCCGGTCAGCAACGATCCCAGCCAGCGCGCGCCGGCCCGCAGCATCGCGCCGACGTCGGCCCGGAACACCTGGTGCACGCGGAAATTCGCCCAGACATGTTCGATCTCGGCCACCGACTGATGCCAGCGCACCACGTTGCTCGCGAGGATGCTGGCGGCGACGGCGCCCGCGGAGGTGCCGACGATGATCGGAAACGGCCATTCGGGCCGGGGATGGATCTCCGCCAGCGCTTTCAGGACGCCCACCTGGTATGCGGCCCGGGCCCCACCGCCCGTCAGGATCAATCCCGTGCGAGAAACCCCGCCGCCGGTGCTGGTAGTATGCCCCTCCCCCACGATCCATCCATTCAAGTCACGGAGAACAACATGCTCGCACTTCGAAGGACTTTGGTCACCGCCTTCATCGCAGTGGCCGCAAGTGTAAGCGCCGGATCTCCCGCCGCCGCACCGGCCGAGGGCTCCCCCGCGCCGGCGTTCAAACTACAGGACCAGGCCGGCGAATGGCACACGCTCGATCAATACAAGGGCAAGTGGGTGGTGCTGTATTTCTACCCGAAGGACAACACCCCCGGCTGCACCACGCAGGCCTGCGAGCTGCGTGACAACATCTTCGCGTTCCGCAAGGCCGACGCCGTCATCCTCGGCGTGAGCGTCGATGACGTCGCCTCGCACGAGAAGTTCGCCAAGGAACACAGCCTGCCGTTCGACATCCTCGCCGACCCGAACAAGGAAGTGACGAAGGCCTATGGCGCGAGCTGGAGCCCGGCGCCGGGCGTCGAGCTCGCGAGCCGCACCACGTTCTTGATCGGACCGGACGGAAAGATCGTCAAGCACTGGGCAAAGGTAGATCCGAAAGGCCATTCCGACATGGTGCTCGCGGAGATCAAGGCGCATTCGCCCGCGAAGGCCGACAAGGCCGGTTGATTCGCGCACGTGACGACGGCCGGCGGAGCGCATCCGCCGGCCGTTTTTCTTTGCACGACTATTTCTTGACGTCGCTGCCGGGCGGATCGAGATCCTGTCCCGTGTTGTCCTTGAGCTTCGGCAGCATCGCCTCGTAGGTAGTCTTGTCCGAAGGCGAAAGATTCGGGTGACCCGCGAATACGCCAACCGTGATGCCGCCGATCACGTAGTAGGTTTCGCCGGGTTCGACCTCGAGCGTCAGCACGTCCTTCGCTTCGGAGTGCACGACGTACTCGTGTTTGCCGGCGGGCACTTCGATCTTGCAATACGTGCCGCTCTGCAGCTTGCAGAGCTCGACGCCGTTCTCGCGCACCTTGTAGCGGATCGCGGAGCCCGCGAATTTCTTCTCGCGGAAGAAGATCACGGTGCCGGTGCCGCCGCCGGCGGCCTCCACGGCCGGCGCCTCGGGCGCCGACGGGGCAGTGTCGGCGGGAGCCGCCGTGTCCTGCGCGAAGGTGGCCAGTGGGAATAACGCCGCGATAAACGCGGTTCTAAGTTGTCTGCGATACATCTTCTTCTCCCTCGTTGTTCTCTTCTTCGGTTTGCGCTTCCGCCGGTGGAGCGGTTGGCTCCGTCGCGGGTAAATCGACATCGACCGCGGTCCTGGCGATGGCCAGCGTTCCGGCCGGAACGACCATGGCGCCTCCGCGCACGAGCATCCCGAAAACACCGGCCGCGATGCTGACGTTCAGGGATGTCTGTGTTCTGTCGCGACCCGTGCCGCCGATGACCATGGATCGCAGCCGTATTTCGGCATCGCCCACGCGTACGAAACGCGCCGCGAGAATCAGCTCTCCCGCCTTGCCGCCGACGCCGGACTTCGCGGCGTGCACGACCTCGCCTTCGCCGACCGAACCTGCCGGTATCACGACGGCTTCACCGACACGCACGTCGTCGGCGATCACGATGCGGAAGCGATCCCCGTTTCGATTCCGGTTGGAAGCGATTTCCTCGTCCACGAGGATGGACACCGGAGTCAACGCGGGGACACGCACGAGGGCCAATGCCGGCGCCGCCGATTCCTGCGGTGGCGATTCCTGCGCCGCAGGCTCCTGAACCGCGGGTTCTTGCGATGCCGGCATCGGAGTTTCCGGCGATTCAGTCGCGGGCGCCTCGATCGACGGCGTGTCCTGCGCAACGGAGGCGCAAGGCTCGAGCGCCGCCAGCAGCAGCGCGGGTAGTAAGAGCGAGGGTCTCACTACCCGGCAGTATATGCTTCAGCCGGGCGTTTCCAGTACGGCGGGGTGACGTAACGCGCGCATCGCGCCGTCGAGACCGGCGAGTGTCAGTGGAAACATGCGGTTACCGACGAGTTCGCGGGTCAACTGGATAGACGGAGTCCAATCCCAGCGCTCTTCGGGTTCGGGATTCAGCCACACGAGCCGCGGGAAATGCGCCGCGATGCGGCCCATCCACGTGCGGCCGGATTCCTCGTTCCAGTGCTCCACGCTGCCGCCGGGCTGCTCGATTTCGTACGGACTCATCGTCGCGTCGCCGACGAACACCACGCGGTAGTCAGGGTTGAAGGTGCGCAACATCGACCAGGTGCTCGTCGAGACGCTGAAGCGGCGGCGGTTGTCCTTCCACAACCGCTCGTACGGAAAGTTGTGGAAGTAGAAGTATTCGAGATGCCTGAATTCGGCCCGCGCCGCCGAGAACAGTTCCTCGCAGATCTGCACGTGATCGTCCATCGAGCCGCCGACGTCGAGCAGCAACAGCAGCTTCACGGCGTTGCGCCGCTCGGGCACGAGCTTGAGATCGAGCAGGCCGGCGTTGCGCGCGGTGGCGTCGATCGTGCCGTCGAGATCGAGTTCCTCGGCCGCGCCCTCGCGCGCGAATCGCCGCAGGCGGCGCAGCGCCATCTTGAGATTGCGGGTGTCGAGTTCGCGCGCGTCGTCGTAGTTCGAGTATTCGCGCGCGTCCCAGACCTTCACGGCGCGCCGATGGCGCGACTTGTCCTGCCCGATGCGCACGCCTTCCGGGTTGTATCCCTGACCGCCGAACGGCGAGGTGCCGCCGGTGCCTATCCACTTGTTTCCGCCTTCGTGACGGCCGCGCTGCTCCGCCAGCCGCTGGCGCAGCGTCTCCAGCAGTTTGTCCCAGCCGCCCAGCGCTCTTGCTTCGGCGTCGAGCCGCCTTTTCTCATCGTCCGTGAGCAGCCGCTCGGAGATGGCGCGCAGCCACTCGGCGGGCAGCTCGGCGACGATCTTCTCGAACAGTTTCTCCGCGCCCGCGAAGTGTTCGGCGAACACGCGATCGAAGCGGTCGAAATGCCGCTCGTCCTTCACGAGCGCCAGGCGCGCGAGGTAGTAGAACTCCTCGGGTGAATACCGCGCGACACGCGCCTCGAGCGCCTCGAGCAGCGAGAGGAACTCGGGCAACGTGACCGGGATGCCGCCGGCGCGCAGATCGGTGAAGAAACGCACGAGCATGGCGCGTTTTCGCCCGGCTCAGCGGCCCGTCCTGCGATTGAGGAACACGAGCTGTTCGAACAGGTGCACGTCCTGCTCGTTCTTGAGCAATGCCCCATGCAGGATCGGGATCGTCTTTTTCGGGTCGTCCGAACGCAGCGCCTCGGGCGGGATGTCCTCGGCGACGAGTAGTTTGATCCAGTCGAGCAGCTCCGAGGTCGACGGTTTCTTGCGCAGCCCGGGCGTCTCGCGCACTTCGAAGAAGGCCGTGAGCGCCTCGCGCAGCAGGGCGGACTTCAGGCCCGGGAAGTGCACGCGCACGATCTTCTCCATCGTCTCCTTGTCCGGAAAGCGGATGTAGTGGAAGAAGCAGCGGCGCAGGAACGCGTCGGGCAGCTCCTTCTCGTTGTTGCTCGTGATGAGGATGATCGGGCGATGCCGCGCACGCACGAGCTCGCGCGTCTCGTGCACGTAGAACTCCATGCGGTCGAGCTCGCGCAGCAGGTCGTTGGGAAACTCGATGTCGGCCTTGTCGATCTCGTCGATGAGCAGCACCGGCTGCACGTCGGAGTCGAACGCCTCCCACAGCTTGCCGCGCACGATGTAGTTGCGGATGTCGTGCACGCGCGGGTCGCCGAGCTGCGAATCGCGCAGGCGCGAGACCGCGTCGTACTCGTAGAGCCCCTGCTGCGCCTTGCTGGTCGACTTGATGTGCCACTCGAGCAGCGGCCGCGAGAGCGCACGCGCGATCTCCTCGGCGAGCTGCGTCTTGCCGGTGCCGGGCTCGCCCTTGATCAGCAGCGGACGGCCGAGCGTCACCGCGGCGTTGACGGCCATCATGAGATCCGGCGTCGCGACGTAGCGATCGGTGCCGGTGAATCGTGTCTCGCTCATGCTGCTCCTGCGGAGGCTAGTTCGCGGCTGGCTTCAGCGTGAGCTTATGCGCCGCGGGACCGGGTAGGAATGGCGTCGGTTTGCCGTTCGCCCAGTCCTCGAATCCGCTGCGGTAGAACGGCGACAGCGGATGCCCGGAAGGGCCGCCGGGCAGTTGCAGATATCCCTCGGATTCTCGCCCCGGCGAGACCGCGAAACGCTCCGATGCGCCGAACGCGCCGCTCTGCACGCGTGGCATGTTGTGATCGCCAGGCAGTTCGAGCGTCGGCATGTCGACCAGGCGCGGCAACAACGGCAGCGCGCGCGACAGCGGATGACGCACGGAGACCGGCTTGAGCTTGCCGTAGGTGCAGGTCGCGAGCGTGGCACACTCCTTCCCGAGTGCCGAGATCGCGGCGTCCACGCGCGCGAGCAGGAACGCGCGCCAGGACTCGCCATCGGGCGGCGCGATGCCTCCGGGTTTTTCCCGCACGAGACGCCAGCCCGCGGCCTCGAACTGCGCCGGTCGGCGCAGGTGCGCGTCGGCGCCCATGTAGTTCGCGACCAGCGCATTCCACAGCGAGTCCAGCGTCTCTCCGCGGAATTCGCGCACCAGGCGATAACCGACGGCGTCGGGGCTCGCCTTGGGCTTCCAGTCGCTGACCAGCGCGCGGAACTCGCGCCGCGCGGGAGATTCCGCGAGCGCCTGCTCGTCGAGCAGCGTGAGCAGCAGGTCGGCCCAGCGCGCGAGAAACAGCGCGCGCGAGTCGAGCTGCACGGCAAGCATGTCCGCCTCGGTTGCCGGATGAGGAAGCGCCAGCAGGCCGTCGCGAATCTGCCGCGCGCGAGCGCCGATGTCGTATCCGCCCGCGCCCACGTCGACTTCGTCGTCCCCGAGCACGACTTCGAGTGCACCGTCGACCACGCGGTGGTTAGCCGCCCACAGTCGCCCCACCGGCGGATCCGAGATGCGCGGATGGTCGACCACGTCGCGGAACTCGAGCGGTCCGAACAACCTGTCGGGGCCGGTTCCGCGCGGCACCCGGCCGATCAATGTCCAGGCGATGCGCCCGGCGACGTCGCCGATCACCGCGCTCTGGCCGGGAATGCCTGTTGCCGGCGCCAGCCGCAGCGCCTCGTCGACCGTGCGCGCATGTTCGAGCCGGAGCAGCGCGAAGTTCGTCGCCTCGGGCCGCGTGGCGAGCCAGGCGGCCTGCAGGCACTCTCCCTTCGCGACGTCCGCGGCATATTCCGCGCCATCCAGTACGACGCCGGCGCCGACGTCGCGGAATTCGACCTGCACGTCCGGAGCGCCGCGCACCCGGAGGATTTCACGCCGTACGGAGTAGTCAGGCGACGAGCACGGGCCCCAGCGCACATCGGAGAAGTCTCCGTAACTGTTCGTGAATCCCCACGCGATGCCGCCGTTCGAACCGGCCGCCACGGCCGGCGTGCCCGGAAGCGTCACGCCGGTGATGTCGAGCGTGGGAGCACGCGTGACGCGCAGGCGTGCCGGATACCAGACAGCCGGCACGCCGAGATCGAGGTGCATGTCGTTGGCGACGAGCGCCACGCCGGACTTCGTGTGGATGCCAGCCACCGCCCAGCCGTTGCTGCCTGCCGCCGCGGGTTCGTCATGTGCCGCGGTGTCTTCAGGAGACAGCGGCGCCGGACGCACTTCGGGCTCGCCTGAATCCACTGGAGGTTGCGCGGTGAAGCGCAGCAAGCCCGGAAACGGCTGCGTGAGCACGGGCGCACGCCGCGCGCACGCACCCTCGACGCACCGCGTGTCCGCGGTGTAGTTAGGAGTGTCCCAGCCCGAGTGCCCGGCGTGCACGAACGCGATCAGCTCGTGGGCGGCTTCCGGTGTCGCGCCGGCCGCCGCGGCGCGTTCGAGCCGGCGGCGCTCGATCTCGTTGCGCAGCGAGTTGTATTGCAGCTGCCACCACATCGAATGGACGACGAGCACCGAGTCTTCGGGCTCCCAGGATCGTGGCTGCGCGCGCAGCAGCAGGTATTCCCACGGACGCGCGCGCAGCGAGGAAAGGCCCGCGTTGACGCCGCGCGCGTAAGCCTCGATGACCTCCCGCTCCGCTTCCGGAGAGGCTTCGATGACGCGCCGCGCGACGGCGCGAAAGGCGAAGCGCCGGGCACGCGTGTCCTGCGGCAGCGCGACCTCGCCGAAGAGCTCCGACAACTCTCCCGCCGCGAGCCGGCGCGAAAGATCCATCTGGAAGAAGCGGTCCTGCGCGTGCGCGAAGCCCGTCGCCCAGGCGAGATCGGCGCGCGACGTGGCGGTGATGGTCGGGCGACCCGCGGCATCGCGCTCGATCGTCGCGGCCTCGGTGAGGCCGGCATCCGGCGCGGCCGTGATGTCACCCTCGAGCTGCGGCAGCGAAAGCCGCAGCGCCCACCAGCCCGTGGCGAACGCGAGCGCCGCGATGACGGCGATGGAGATCAAAGCCCATCGCAGCCAGCGCATCGCTCAGTCTTGCGGAACGCGCAGGATGGTCATCGCGTTGGTGCCACCCGTAATGCCCGCGAGCTCTCCCTTGGTGACGATCACGAGGTCGCCCTTTTCCACCAGCTCGAGCTGCAGCAGCATGGTCAGGATCGCCTTGAACAGCTCGGTAGTGCGCACTTCGGGAATGTCGAAGGGTACCGGGTACACGCCGCGGTACAGCGTGACGCGGCGGCGCGTGGCTTCGTGGCGCGTGAAGGCGTAGATGGGAATGTCGGCGCGCGAGCGCGACATCCAAAGCGGCGTGGTGCCGGACTCG
>JAEYUC010000073.1 GCA_023433705.1 Pseudomonadota bacterium | reverse complement strand
GCTCTTCGTCCTGCCGATCGCGCTGCCCGGCATCATCACCGGCATGGCGCTGCTCGTCGCGATGCGCAGCTGGCGCATCGATCCCTCGTTCCTCACCATCGTCGCGGGCCACGCGACGTTCTGCATGATCATCGTCTACAACAACGTGGTCGCGCGGCTGCGGCGCCTGCCGGCGAACTGGGTCGAGGCGTCGATGGACCTCGGCGCCGACGGCGCGCAGACCTTCCGCTACATTCTGCTGCCGCAGGTCGCGACCGCGTTCCTCGCCGGCGGCATGCTCGCGTTCGCATTGTCGTTCGACGAAATCATCGTCACCATCTTCACGGCGGGCAGCGAGCGCACCCTGCCGATCTGGTTCTTCAACGAATTGTTCCGGCCGCGCGAGCGGCCCGTCACGAACGTCGTCGCGGTCATCGTGATCGTCGTGACGCTGATTCCGATCCTGCTGGCTTACTACCTCACGAGGCCTGGCGATGAACACGAAACTTCTCGTTAACGGAAAACTCATCAAGGGCAAGGGAGACGATCTGGGCGTGCTCGATCCGGCCACCGGGAAGGAGATCGCGCGCGTCAGCGAAGCATCGGAGGAGCAGATCTCCGCCGCCGTGAAGGCCGCGACGAAAGCATTTCCGGGCTGGGCCGCGACAGTCCCGAAGGATCGCGCGACGCTGCTGCTCAAGCTCGCAGATCGCATCGAGGCCGAGGGCGCCGAGTTCGCGAAACTCGAATCGCGGAACTGCGGCAAGCCGTACGCCGCGGCGCTCAACGACGAGATTCCAGCGATCGCCGACGTGTTCCGCTTTTTCGCCGGCGCCGCGCGTACGTTGCACGGCGCGGTGGCGGGCGAATACCTGCCCGGATTCACGAGCATGATCCGCCGCGATCCCGTCGGCGTCGTCGCGTCGATCGCGCCGTGGAACTATCCACTCATGATGGCGGCGTGGAAGATGGCCCCGGCTCTCGCGGCCGGCAACACCGTCGTGCTGAAGCCCTCGGAGCAGACGCCACTCACCGCGCTCAAGCTTGCGACGATCCTCGCGGAGCTGTTCCCACCCGGAGTCGCGAACATCATCTTCGGCCGTGGCAATACGGTGGGTGCGCCGCTGGTCGCGCAGCCCGAGGTCGCGATGATCTCGCTCACCGGCTCCATCGCAAGTGGCGAGAAAGTGCTCGCGGCGGCGGCGAACGGCACAAAGCGCACGCATCTCGAGCTGGGTGGCAAGGCGCCGATCATCGTGTTCGACGACGCGGATCTGGAGTCGGTAGTTGGCGGCGTGCGCACTTTCGGCTTCTACAACGCGGGCCAGGACTGCACGGCGGCGTGCCGCGTCTACGCGGGTCCGAAGATATACGACAAGCTCGTCGCGGATCTCTCCGACGCCGCCAGCTCGATCAAGGTCGGTGCGCAGGAAGAAGAGGGCGTCGAGATGGGCCCGCTGATCACCGCCAGACATCGCTCGCGCGTGTCCGGTTTCGTGCAGCGCGCGGCGGAGAAGCGGCACATCGAGATCACTACCGGCGGCAAGCCGCGCGCCGGCAGCGGATTCTTCTACGAGCCGACCGTCATCGCGGGCGCGAAGCAGAGTGACGAGATCGTGCGGAAGGAGGTCTTCGGTCCGGTAGTCAGCGTCACCCGCTTCAAGGACGCGGACCAGGCGATCGAGTGGGCCAACGACTCCGAGTATGGGCTGGCTTCCTCCGTGTGGACCAAGGACGTGTCGAAAGCGATGAAGGTCGCCGCGCGGCTGCAGTACGGCTGCACCTGGATCAACACGCATTTCATGCTGGTGAGCGAGATGCCGCACGGTGGCATGAAGCGATCTGGCTACGGCAAGGATCTTTCGGTGTACGCGCTCGAGGACTACACGGCCGTGCGGCACGTGATGGTCAAGTTCTAGGGCGCGGATTCCCAGGGCTCGAGGCGGTATTCACCCGGCGCGAGCCGCGTGAGCACGAGGTACTTGTCGCAGTGGGCGAAGATCCGGTCGCCCTCGTCCTTCCACACGTCGAAGGCGACTTCGCGGTCATCCAGATAATCGAACGGTTTGTCGAGCCTGACGTTCTTCAACTGGCCGTTCGCGACGAGGAAGCGGAACACGCGATACGCCTCGTCGACCGGGACGGCCTCGTGGTTCACACCGATGCTGAACGTCGTGCCGTCGATGCGCGCGAACAGTTTTTCCTCGGCGTGACTACAGTCCCACTTGTCGATCTCGTCGCGACGGCAGTACACCTCGTATGCCACGGGCTGCCGCTCTACGTATCGATGCGGCTTGCAGCGGGCGGTGACCCTCGTCAGCTTGAAATCGTTGCCCTGTCGAAATCCCGAGCCCTGGGCCGCTTCCATCTCGACGCCATGGACGAGGCAGGCACGCTGTTCGATCCGTCGCTCCTGCTCCTTCGTCAGATTCGAAACACCGAGCGCGGTGGAGAATGTCGTCGCATGCGCGAGCCCACATGCGCCACCCAGGCCAATCGCCAGCAACGATGCGCGCCCGGTTTTCATTTTTCGCGTGAGCTGGTTAGTGCCAGAGACCTATGATTAGCCCGTACAGCGCGAACTGGACGGTGTGATATCCACCGTCGATCAGCCACATCGTCGTGTTGCGATTCGCGAACTGGTAGTTGATCCCGAAACTCATCGCGACGAAGCCCGCGCCGACCAGCAATCCTTGGCACAACGCCGTGGCGGCGCTATCGGCGGAGGGCATCGACGATGCGTAGGCAATCGCCGCGACGAGCGCGAACAGGAAACTGAGCCCGAAAACGCGGGCGGGATGCCCCGCGCCCGGCTGGCGCGTATCGCCGGTCGCGCGCTGCCAGATGCTGCCGAAGAGTTTCGGCGAGTACCACAGGCCGCCGACCAGGAACGACGATGCGGCCGCTACGACGACGGCCAGGTAATTGATGTCGCGCATGGCGAGTCCTCTTAGGAAGGGGCAGGCAGCTTCGCGCCGTGTGCCGCTTCCCGCAAGTTAGGCGGGCTCGCTGCGCCGCCGCAGATCTAGCGCGTCAGGCTAGCGGCGCACGGAGGCCGGCCGGCGTCTCGGCTCGGGCTTCTCGGTCGTGAACACGCGCCACAACAGGATGCGGAACGCGATGCCCGCGGCGAAGCCCGAGAAGTGCGCGATGTAGTTCACCGGCCCCCGCTGTTCGCTGTTGTACGCGAGCAGGTCGAACGCGAAGAACGCCAGGATGAAGAGGAGCACGGGCACCTGGAACGTACGCGCCACCCAGATGAACCAGACGAAACACGAGATATCTTCCTTCGCGTACCGGAACAGGAAGATGCCCATGTAGCCCCAGACGACACCCGAAAGGCCGATCGTCGGAATCGGCTCCTGCGCCGACCAGGCATAGGCCAGGTTGGTGACGAACACGAACAGCACGAACGCGAGCAGATAGCCCACCGCGGACATCTGCGTTTCGATCGTGCGCGCGAAGCTGTAGAAGAAGAACAGGTTGCCCACGAGGTGCATGAGGTCCGCGTGCGCGAACACCGACGTGAACATCTTCAGCACGTTCAGCGTGTTCGGATAAAACGCGAGCGCGAGCTGGTCCCGGCCGTTGTGGGCGAACAGATAGACCAGGATGCAGGCGACGCAGATGAAGATCGTGATGATCGGGATTCCGGTGGAACCCTTCTTGCCGAGCGGGATGATCAACATCGGCTCGAACCTGTATGGCTCATGAAGTTCTCGATACGACGCGCACCACGGTTTCGAGGTAGTTGCGGAAGCCAATCTTCTCGTAGAGCGCGCGCGCGGCGGTGTTCGTGTTCAGGACGTGCAGGAATGGCGTCTGGCCACGAAGCATCTGCCTCCGGATGACTTTCAGTGACAGCGCGCGCGCCAGTCCCCGACCCTGGAAATCGGGGCGAACACACACGGCGCTGAGTTCGCGCAACGAGCCCGCTTCCATGCGTTCCCCGGCCATCGCGACGAGCCGCGGCCCGTCGAAGCAGCCGAAGTACTCGCCGAGTTCCGGGGTGCGCGGCCCGAAGGGGCCGGGATTGAGCTCCAGCGCCAGGGCCATGGCATGCGGATAGTGCTCCGGCAGCAATCGGACGGCGTCCGGTGCGGGATCCTCGGGCGGAATGGGCGCGTCCCAGATCATCTTGAGCATCAGCGCTTCCCGATCGATCTGCCATCCGCGTGGCGCCGCGCCGGTCCACTGGTCGCAGTAGAAATGCTCGCCCGGCTCGCAGTAGTTGGAGAGCGTTCCGAAATCCGGCTCGCGCGGATCCTCGAAGCCGAGGATGCCGGAGAAGCCGGGTGCGTATCGCCTGACGCCGCCCGCACCCGTCGCGAACTTCGCGTGCGGGCCGGCGAGGCAATTCCACATGATGTTGTCGAGCAATTTCGGCACGGGAAGATTCTGCGCGCAGGCGTGCCGACTGGCCATCCACCATCCGGGTGAGACTATCTTGTGCCTACGAACGGAACCCGATCTTCGCGTGCGTGCCGTCGCAGAACGGCTTGGTATTGCTGCCGCCGCACCGGCACAACCTGGCCGACTCGAGCCGCGCGACCACGCGGCCCGTGCCGCTGATGATCTCCATGTTGCCACGGACCTTGAGTGGACCATCTACCTCGGGATCGATCGCGAGCGTGCCGTCGCGCACGGCCAGCATGTCGGCCTTGCCGGTCGCCGGCTCGCCGCTCGCGGCGAACCTGATCTCGTTGTGCGAGCCATCGCAGAACGGCTTGTTCTTCGAGGCGCCGCAGCGGCACAGCGTCAGGCGGTGACTGACGGCCGGAGCGCCGTCGAGCCGGATGTCCGCGCGGATCGCATAGGGTCCGTTCTCGCGAATCGAGATCAGGTTCACCGGCGGCGGTAGTTCGTCAGGCTTTCCGTCCTTGCGCTTGTAACGGATGGCGCCCGATACGCAGACGTGCGCGATCTCGGTCAGCGCCTCGGTCGACATCGCGTCGGGATTGATCCACGGGCCCTTCACGTTCGCGATGAACACTTTCGGTCCCCACGTCACGCAGAAGCGCGAGTGGATGCACTTCTTGCCTTCGTAGATCAGCGTGAGATCGCGACCCTCTATGTAGTCGACGCCGTCGACGGTGCGCGGCGTGGGCGCGACGTTGCCGGGCTCGATCACGCCGGCGCCGGACGCGGGCGGGACTGCACCAGCCCCGGGCGCGGTGTTGATGGCGGCGAGCGGAGGCGCGGCCTGCGGCGTGGCGCCGCCAGCGGTCAGCACCGCCGGCGCGTCGCGTTCGATTCGAGCAAAGTTGCGCTCGGCGCGCGCGGCCAGATCCGCGAAAATCCGCGCGGCCTGGGACGTGCGTGAGTTCTTCACGAGTGTCTCCGCGCCCGAGGACAACTCGCGCAGCCGCTCGATGAAGAATCGGTCCGCGCTCGGGCCGGGCGGCAGCGGCGCCGAGTCGCGCAGCGTGGTGAACGACATGCCCGCGTTGCAGCCGGGATTCGAAGGACCCGCGGGCAGGCGCGCCGCGGCTTCCGCGAGCGGCGTCATCGCGCGCATGAGACCGAGTGCGAGATCGATGGTGGCCGCCTTCGAGGGATGCGGCCGCGGCAGAAGATAGGAGTGCGCGATGAGCCGCAGCATCAGCATGTAGGCCGAATTCGCGACGTCGACGACGGCGGCGGCTTCCTCGTTCTCGATCCATACGCGATGACCGGCGCGCACGGGCCGGCGGAGCAACGGATTCGTCGCCGCCGGGTGGGCAGGCTCGAACGCCGGGTTCGCCTCCTTGAGTTCCTTGAGCTCCTCGCGAATGGCGACGAAGCGCGCGTAGTGACAGTCCGCGCACTCGTGCGCCGCGCCTTCGCCCTGGCTCACGATGGCGTCGAACGCCTTGAGCGCGGTTTTCAGGCAGATCACCGGTTCGCAACCCTGGAAATCGATCTCCTTTCGCGAGATTTGCAGGTTGCGGTCTCCGCAGAACGCTTCGCTTTCGCCGACGCGCGCGACGAACGCCTTCAGATTGCTGGCCAACGTGTCGTAGAACACGCCGACCGTGTCGTAGTCGATCGGCATCGGCGTGACGCGCGGGGCCGAGATGCCGCGCCTGAACTGGAATTCGGAAACGAAGCCCGCGCCGTCGGGCTCGTTGGATCCGTGCGGCCGCTCGAGATAGATGAAATGTTGCAGCACCGCCTCGCTGAACGGCTCGAGTCGAACGATCACGCTCGCGGGCAAACCACCGGTGTCGAGCGGAAAGTTGAACCGGCCGAAACGCGGGCTGCCACCGAGCGCGGCCGTGATGTTCCACACCGCGGCGAGATGCCCCATCTCCTCGATCGCGACGTGCAGGATCGCGCGACGCCAGCGCGCGGTCGCATCGGCCTCCGCGGGAGAGAGGCCCTCCTCGACGCCGCTCTTGAGACTGAACGCCGCATATAGATAGGTGCACATCAGGTTGTGCTCGAGCTCGGCCGCTTCGTAGAGCTGGTGCACGAGCGATTCGCGCGAGACGTATGGCGGGCTGGTGTCGGCGTCGGAAGACAGGACGGTACTCATCGGGTAGGCCTCATCGGTGACGTGGGCAGCGACCCTCCCTCAGTAGCCGCGGCGAGCGTCGATTCTCATTCGTTCGCGCCCCGGAGCGCAACGCACTTTCCGCTGGCGCCCGCCCTTACGCCGCCGGCATCCCGAGCAGCCAGCGCGACAATCGAACCCAGGACGCGCTGGTGGCCGCCAGCAGCTCGACGGTGTGAACCGCCACCATGGCGGCACCGCCCCAGAGGTAGACCGGATGAACACGCTTGATCGCGAAATGGTCGCGCGCGATGGCGATCAGCAACAGCGAGTCCGCCAGCAGGGAAAACGTCACGAATGGGTACGGTACCGCGGGCAACAGGTGGCGAAATCGCAGCCACGCCGGCCCCAGCGCCGAAATCGTGGCCAGCAGAAGCAGGCGTTTGTGACTGTCGCCGTCGCGGCGCAGGACGATCGCGGCGGTGACCAGCGCACCGAAGAGGAGCATCTCGATCAGCACATTGACGAACTGGCCGAGCACGAAGTCATCGCCGCCGCCGGCGGCCAGGTCGCGCCGCGTGGCGTGCAGCCCGACGAGGACGCCGGAGATCACGATGCCAACGCACAGCGTGGCGCCAAAGACGCCGAGCTGGCGATGGGTGACGAAGCTGCGGTTGTGGATCAGGGACGATTGGGCGATGAAGAGCAGCAACCAGCCGAACAACAACACGCCGTGTACGTGAATGATCGGCGGCGCGCTGAACGCGCCGCGCGACAGAGGCAGGAAGTAGGTAGTCGAGAAGCCGATGAGCGCGATGGCCAGGAATACGAAGGCCATGTAGAGGAAGAATCGGCTCCGCGATGACGCTCTCGTCGCCAGGTTCGTCGGATGCTTCATCACGGGACGGGGATCTTTTTCTGATCCCATCGGATCTGGAGTCCATCCCGCTCATGCCAGGCGCCGATGTGAATGTGCGGCACACGCGAGTATCCATTGTTGCCGACGTGCGCCACCGGCTGACCGCGCTTGATCTCCTCGCCTTTCTTCACGAGCGGCGCCTGGATGTGCGCGAGCACCACCGAAACTCCGTCGGCCGTCAGCAGCTCGATGGACGAGGCAGGCGGTTTTCCCGTCTGTCCCGGAATGTTGGTCACCGGATTGATGTTGATGGCGGTCACCGTGCAGTCGCACGGTGAGAGCACGACTTTGTTCCAGCCGTACCAGTCCTCGTTAGTTAGTCCATCGGTGGCGTACGCGCGCATGAAGGCGCGGCCATCCTTCTCGACGAAGGCTTCGATCATGCAGTCCTGGCCGAGATCGTCTCCCAGGTAGGGCAGCTCGCCCGCCGCGTGTTCCGAGCACGAGTAAGATTCCAGGAACAGCGGATGCGCGAGAAATTGCGAGATCTCCCGGCGTGTCGAATCGGATGCCTTCTGCGCGACGGCGGCACTGCAAATTGCCAACGCCAGCAGCACGGACATCCCCAATCGAGGCAACACCACGTTCCAATCCCTTCGGCGGTTCTCGAGTTCGAATCCGTGGCGACGCTTCATGACGATCCTTTTCGCAACGTAAGGCACATGTTATCTGGGATCGTCGAAGTCCGTGACGGGGCATGCAAATGCCCGCGGCGCCGCCCCGTTCCAATTGCGTGGAAATCGTCCGATCCCTCGCGGGCGAACTGCCGACGGACAACTTTGCCCAACGGGCGCATGCTGCGGCCTACTGCCTGGAACAAGGAGTCGTCAGTTGGAACTCAACTCACTCATGGTTCGTTACATCGTCAACGACGTGGACGAGGCAGTGGCGTTCTACACCGAGCACTTCGGTTTTCGCGTCGAGGCCCAGTCCGGGCCGTATTTCGCATTGCTCGAAAGGGACAACCTGCAAATGGTGTTGAGCCCGCCGAAGGGACCCGGCGGCGGCTCGCAACCGACTCCCGATGGGCGCAGACCAGAACCCGGCGGGTGGAACCGCATCGTCGTGCGGACGCGAATCCTCGAGCACGACGTCGAGATTCTCAGGAAGGCGGGCGTGCGCTTTCGCAGCGACTACCTGACAGGACCCGGCGGGCGGCAGATCCTGATCGAGGATCCGTCGGGGAACCTGGTCGAGTTGTTCGAGCCGGCGGAGTCGAAGTAGCGGGTCACAGGTTGGGCGCTGACTGCCGATCGGGAAGTTCAACTCTCCGTCTCGTGCAAGCTTGCCTGCGCTTCGTCGATCGCATTGGCAAGGGAGTCGGGAACCAGAAAGGAGCGCCTTCTCTCCGGCCAGCGCAATGTGATGAAAGTGTTCAACTTGTCTCGGCACAGAACGATGCGCGGTACGGTAGTCAGGCACTCGCGCCAAACAACCTTGCCGCTCGCCGTGAGCTTCTCGATGTGGCCCTCGCGAAACTCATATCTCACACCGAATCGCGGCATGAGCAACAAGGCAACTCCCATCATCAATACGACGCCAGTGATTGCCAGCCAGAGATCGCGGTCGAGCGAAGTTCGTTGAAAGTCAGACCACGATTTGCCCGCCAAAATGCCCAGGGGCAGCATGAAGAGGACAATCGTGATGAACGTCCAGGCGTCTTCGCGCGCGCTCGTCTGGAATGCGCCTTGGACTCTGGATATGGCCACGCGCAAGGAGTCGGTGGTTGGAACTATCCACCCACGCGGCGGAATCAGGTGCTGGAGCACGCGCCTGAAGCTTGCCGGCTCTGTCGTGCGCATCGTGCCTCTAACTATTGAGCTGAGCGACGCGCACATCGGCGTTTGAGCCTGGCACCTTATCTCTCACTCGTCCGTCCGAGCGAGGTGTTGGGTGGCGCGCCACGGGCTCGCCCGAACATTCCAACCAATGCAGACTGCAGCGCCATTACTGCAGCGACTACGCCGAATACTCTCAGACCAATGCCAGCGGACTGGGATATGGTTGTGTTGCGGACGGCGATACAACCAATGAAGCAAGCAGTAACCACTACACACCAAGCCGCGGCTATTTTGAAGCGATAGTGTCGCTCCGACTCGCCGGGCGCGCGCGGAAGTGCCCATGCGCGGCCAACTATGAGCGCGAAGCGCGTGCCAGGAAGCAAAGCTATCGCAACCAATGCCATCGCCAATGCGATGGCCCCGGCGAGAGCGAGCAGTGAGTCTTGGCCGGCCCAAAGCCATGCTTGGAAAGAGGCCAGGAGTGCTGCGCCGATGAGAGCCCAACGTGCTATGTGCATCGCGTCGCCAAACGGTTGAGCTGAGCGGCGCGCACGTCGCCGTATGAGATTGGCACCTTATACCTCTCGCGTCTGCTCGAACGAAGTGCTGGTTGGCGACGAGATAAGCATGACGAGACGGTCGTAAGCCTCCGCCGGTAATTGGGCGCGCGGTATCGACACCGAGAGGAAGGGGCTCAGCACCAGTATCACCGACTCGTCCGTTGTCCAGATGAACTTTATGCGCGTCCATGGAACGCGCGTGGTTTCCCCGCCCGCACCTACACGAAGTGCGTCGTTCCCAATCTCTATGCGCCGATTCGGATAGCGCCGGGCTAACCGCCTTGTCTTTGCGAGACGCGCAACGTAGTAGAACGTTTCGCCAAGTAGTGAAACCAGGAACAATGCGCCAAGCGTGTACGTAGCCCAGGTCGGGCCTCTAAAGATCAGTGAAGCTGCGAAGAGAAGCAGGACGACGAGGTCGCTCAGGTAATAGAACTTGCGCAGTTCGCGCGCCGATCGCCGCAGGAACGCTCGCTCCGATCTCGCTGCTTCCTCTTCGTTGTAGGTAGCGTCGAAGGCGTACATCACCCACCTAACGATTGAGTTGAGCGGCGCGCACGCCGACCGACTAGAGTGAGGAACAGGCCACAAAACGAGAGTGTATTGGCCATTTGGAATCCCTTGGTCTGCTTGCGTCGCCAGTTCATTGACGCCTAACTCCTGAGCCGAGCGCCGCGCGCGCTGCTGTATGAACGTGGCGCTCTATTTTCCACGCGTGCGCTCCAGCGATTTGATAGCGCGCTTGCGCTAATTCCTCGTTCTACGGTAACGATTCCAGTAACTCCCCCCAACGCCGTAAGGCAGGATGGACAAACCGGTGCTATTGCCACGCACCTCGACGACTAGCTCACCGTTGTCCGTAGCAAATATCAAAACTGATTCCCGATTCTTGCGTACCGCGTCATGTTCAGAAACTTCGGAATCTGAAAACTCCGCGTGAAGCTTACCGTCTACGCAAAGCCACCGGTCGGTGACTTGGAGAACGAGTGGCTCTTCACCAGGAAGCCCATGGGCAACTGCTTGAAACGCTTCTCCCTCAACGCTCAGTTCTACTCGCTGGACGTGGAGAAAAGGATTGAACTTAAGCGTGCTTCGATCTAGCAACGAAGAGAGATTGCCGATTTGCCCGGTCAAGCCAGCTCTCTCATCTGCATGCGCAATCGGCGCTTCGTCGAACACTCCTGCCAATGCAGAGCAGTCTTTGGCACCCACACTCAATGAGGGCCATTTTGCTGGATACGGGGTCTCACTACTGTAAACACAGCCAATCTCGATGGCTGCCAATGCAAGGATGATGAGAAGCCTCGCGCAGTGGATGACCATGCGCGCTAGCGGTTGAGTTGAGCGGCGCGCACGCCGATGTATGAGTTTGGCACTTAATCCCTCACGCGACCGCTCGAACGAGATGTTAGGCGACCATTCTTCCTAGTCTCCACCGCCACTCCCGCCGTCGCCACCTCCATCGGCACCGCTACCACCAAGGCCGAGTCCACCGGCGACACCTGTGGAAATGGCGCGGCGAAACTTGTCGGCAGGAGAACGGAGGATCGCCTCCCGCACAATGGCGCCGCCGATGAGGCTTACGCCTGTCATAACAAAAATGAAACCCCAAGGAAGCCAGTCGAAATCGCTCTTAGGATCTCCGAATATGAATAGCACAAGCCCAGCTGGCGTGATGAGTACGCCGGCCGTACCAATTACCCAGGTGCTTGGCAGGATCTTCATGGTCGCCTAACGTTTGAGTCGAGTGGCGCGCGCGCCGCAGTATGAGCTTGGCACTTTATCTATCGCGCGTCCGCACGAACTAGGTGCTAGACGGCGTTGCGAGGCGTTCATTCTGCATTACCGCCGCGTTGGAAACTCAGTGTCAAAGTCACGAAACTCGCGACGGGTTATCTCGAAGGGTAACTGGCGAAGTGGCACGTCAGCCAGCCGGCGGAGCGCCTTGCCAGGAAGAGATGCCCACGAACCGCGCAACTCGTCGTCGGTGAGCGCCGGGATCTCAAAAACTTCGTAGTGATCGATGTAGTCATCGAGAATTTCATCGAAGCGAGAGTGGAATAAATAAGTGCCACTGTCGTCTCTAGCGACGACCATCCGGGGCACGTCCCAGAATTCCCGATACGCTTGAAACTGCCAGCTACTCATGGCGCCGTCTAACGGTTGTTAGGCGGCAGCACGCCCGCCATAGACGGTATCTGAGTTAACCGCGGTTCCTTGGACTTCGCGTCAACCACTATGCGTGTCGTAATGAACCCTGTAGGGTCATTGCAGCGCGCGGAATCCAGGCGATGCCGAACCAAGATCCATTCCTTTCCGCGAATTATGTCGACGAAGAATGACATTGATGCTCCGCACTCGCCATTGGCATTGGGGTTGTCGACATCAGGAAAAATGCGGACCGTGTAAGTGCCGTGGCTCAAGGTGCAGGTTCTCGCCATTTCCCGTGATTCGCCCCATGACCCCTCAACTGCGGGCCCGAAGAAGTCACTTGTTGTCCACTCGTTTGGGCTTCTCCTCGACGAGACGTACTCCTCATCCTCAGTGTCAAAGTAGTAGACGATCAGTCGATCAGTGCGCTGGTTGCACTTCACTCCTATAAGGTGATTCGCCTCCGCAAAGCTCGAGCGCGCTGCAAGTGCGAGTACGATGACGATCAGGATACGCATCATGCCGCCTAACGGTTGAGCTCAGCCGCGCGCGCGCCAGCGTTTGAGCTTGGCATCTTATCGTTCACGCGGTATGCACCATTGCGTTGACCTCCACATTGCCCATGTAAATGCGAAGCCGAACGCAAGTATCGCGGCGTCTATGAGCACGGTTCTTCAGCCACCTAACGGTTTGGCACTTTATCTGTCACGCGTCCGCTCGAACGAGTTCAGACAGGACCATGATGAGCGATATGAAGCCAAGCGCGGCGATTGGAATGTAGACCCATCGCAGCCCGCGGAGCCCGACGCCCCACTTCAGCTCGTAGTAGCGCCAGAACTCGTGCCATCTGCCAATGCCTCCTCTCCTTGTGACGATCCAAAAATAGGTCACTGGAAAGATAACCATCATGCCGAAACCCATGCCTAGCGGCCACGGGCTATTAGAGTCCCAAGGTCCAAAGTAGAAGGGAAGGGCCGTGAGTAGGCCGCAGAATGATAGGTATTGCCCGGCAACATCAATCCGATTGTTCCGCGCGCGCAGCTCTTCGAAGCCAAGAGAATCGAACTCAGAACTTTCCGCTGGCGGCGCCGCTCGACTCCACCAACGCACGATGAAAGGCGCCAAAAGGCCGCCGACGAGGCCCGAGACGATGGCACTGAGAGGGACTTCTGCCATCTAACGGCTGAGCTGAGCGGCGCGCGCGCCGACGTTTGGGCTTGGCACTTTATCTCGCACGCGTCCGCTCCAACCAGGTGTTAGAGCGCACGCCCACAACGAAGACTGACTAGTCATATTCGTGCCTTCCCGGGCTGCCATATGCTCCTACATCGGCCTCATCAGCCATGGTGTTCGGACGACGCGGCGAGACATGCAATAGCCAACGCACAGGCCGCAGGAGAAGCTTCGGCGGCATAGATTCAGGAGAAAGCTCCGCTGCCGCTCGAAGTATGGATATCGCGGCAACGATGGGGAGCAACCAAGCAGCAATGATTCGTGCGATGCGCCCGACGACTGGAACCGTTTGATCATGCGCAATGGTCCATGTGGCCAAGATGGCGAGATATACCGCCAAGAGTGCGACGACTGCGAGAGCGAGCACGATGAATGCCATGAAGCGTGCGCTCTAACGGTTGAGCTGAGCGGCGCGCGCGCCGATGCATGAGCTTGGCACTTTATCCATCACGCGTCCGCTCGAGCGAAGTGTTGGGGGCGACTCATCGGACGTAGCTCACTTGAGTGTCCGCGACTGAGCGTTCCTGGCGAAAGACCTTGGCGTTGCCAATTCCACCGATCGTGAGTGATGACTCCGACAGCCAGTGCAGCTCGATAGGAACCGTTCCATCCAGGACCAGCACGTTGCCGCCGTCGTTTGGCAATTCGTCGTCGGACGAAAGCACCGAAACCTGCGTACTGAACCCTGTCGTAGTACCGCAGTCTCGATTGAACACCACGGCCTTGGTTTTCCCGGAGGGAGTGAGAACAGTCTGACCGATGGTGTTCCCGCACATATCTCCAGCGCACGCCGAAAGTAATGTCGAAAGGATCGAAATGGCAGCGATGTATCGCAGCATCGAGCGCCGCCTAACGGTTGAGTTGAGCGGCGCGACCGCTGCTGCATGAGCTTGGCACTTTATCCCTCACGCGTCCGCTCCAACGATTTGTTAGGTGCCATGTGCGGTGACCTATTCGGTTGGCGAGTACCAACTTAGCACTTCTACAAGCGAGTCCGCTCTTTGCCTCGCAAGTTCCCACTCACACGCGAGAGCAACCGTTCCATAGTCGAAGTTGCTCATGTCTCCCTGAAGTGAGCAGTGCAATTGCTGAAACTTTTCCCAAGCATCTTGGGCTCGTTTGAGGGCTTCGGCGTTCGCGTTAGCGGACTTCTTGCTCATTGCGCTCTGGAGGTCGCGGAGTGCGTCTTCAATGCGCATCTGCTCACCCTTCAATCGGTAGCGAAAGCAAATCTTCATGGAGATTGGGCCACCGCTGTCGCAGGCGTCGTAGCTCGCGCGCACTGGCGGCTCCGACATGCCCTCCTTGACCAGAGCGCTGACGATAGCCTCATTCAACGGCGGGCGTGTCGCAGTCGCGCCAACTG
Source organism: Pseudomonadota bacterium (assembly GCA_023433705.1). GTDB lineage: Bacteria > Pseudomonadota > Gammaproteobacteria > Steroidobacterales > Steroidobacteraceae > CADEED01. Next base: position 65,606 of record JAEYUC010000073.1, on the reverse strand, counting down.
AACTGATGAGGCCGATGCAGAGTATGACGAATGTCTTCATGGCACCTAACGGTTGAGCTGAGCGGCGCGCACGCCGACGCCTGCGCTTGGCACTTTATCCCTCACGCGTCCGCTACAGCGAGGTGTTAGGCCTGCCACTAGAGATTCTCCTCGGCTACCGAAGGTTGATCTGCACTTTGCTGCGCCTTCAGCGCATGACGCTCAACCAATAGAAATGCTATGACCGATCCGACACACGTACCTATGAGCAAGCCCATTCCACCAAAAATGTATATACCGATGCCGACACCCATGTCTTTCGAAGGGTTAGGTGACGTCACGATTGGCCACAGCGCGCCGAGGATGCCGAATCCAAGCGCGATCGCCGCCCATAGAGCGAGAAATCTGACTACAAGCGCAAGGCGACGAAGTGTGAGCATTGCGCAGGCCTAACGATTGAGCTGAGCGGCGCGCACGCCCGCGTTTGAGCTTGGCACTTTATTCCTCACGCGTCCGCTCGAGCGATTTGTTAGGCGACGACACTGTCACGACTCCACCACTAGCCCTGAACTCATCAAGAGACTCTTCGCGAATCCAAGTTGACTCCTCGAGACCCGATCGAGAGCTGTAGTGAGTACGCATTGGGCGATACACTTTCTTGAATTCTTGAAACGACAATCCCTTTGCAGATGGGCCGACCTGTTCGTACCGAACGTGTATGTGCACAAGATCATCCCGGTCCAACTCTCGATTCAAGCGGCCTATCGCCGCTGCAATGCCAGCTTCGCCGCCGTTCCACTCGAAAGCGGTCAACTCGGCCAGTACGACCTCAGCGCGGATCTTGGACGTAAAGGAGCACCAACCCATAGTGACGTCGTCTGTATCTCCTGAAAACTCGGCGTGAGGGAATAGTCCGGACTTGTCACGGAGCCAGGCAATGGTGGTCTCAGGGTGCAACGCGAGTCGCCTAACGATTGAGTTGAGCGGCGCGCGCGCCAATGTATGAGCTTGGCACTTTATCCCTCACGCGTCCGCTCCAACGAGGTGTTAGAGGGCACGTGCGCGGGAACGGTGGCTTGACGTTCGAGCTCAGCAGTAACGGCTGCGACGGCAGTGAACCCACAGCCCTCAACATAGGAAACCTGACCAAGTAATGACGCAAGGGTCGTGGACGACGGCGCCAAATCTGATTCGAGCACATAGCGCCCAGAGCCAATGCCTATTGGTCCGCGCTTAGCGGGCAGAACGATTCGTGGCCTGAGAGGCTGACCTGCGGAACCAAAGAATCGGTAGTTGCCGTCCTCGACATCGACCGCCTCGCATGCAGCCATCGCCTCGTCCATAGACGCATAGACTGTTAGCCCGTGGTCGTCGTTGGCGAAGACGTAGATCACGTGCCCTCTAACGATTGAGTTGAGCGGCGCGCGCGCCGGCAATTGCGAGTGGCACTTTATCGTCCCCGCGTCCGCTCCAACGAGGTGTTAGCAGTCGTCGCGCAAGCAACTCGAGTCTGATGGCCGATGACATGAGGGCAAGCGTAGCGCTCGAACTACCTTCGAGCAAAGGGCAACTTAACCGAAGCCGATGCGTTTCGCCGAGCCAGAGCCCCAAGCGGCCAGCTGTGCGACTGACTGGACCGTTCGGGCTGCGACAGCGCTTCAAGTGCGCGGCGGCGGTGACCTTTCCGGGCCGGCGCCTGGAGGGCTGCCCTCTCTCGCCGCTTTATTCATGCAATACCTGCGACGCCGGAACTGGGCGGCACTGCGACGGTGACGGCGCCGGACCAAGACCCCACATTGACCTTCGCGAACTGCAACCTCGTTGGATGCAGATGCCGCTACAGTGATGGCCGCGGCAACGAAGAGATCTTTCTCTCCCTGGCACTCGGCTCAATTCTCGGAATGAACCAGACTGCTAACGGTTGAGTTGAGCGGCGCGCGCGCCGACGTATGGGCTTGGCACTTTATCTCTCACGCGTCCGCTCCAACGAGGTGTTAGATGGCACCTGCGCCTGCCACCTGTCGAGAACCGCTGTGATCTCGCCCAACTGAACCGTTGCGTACTGTGGATCCTTAAACCGAATGTCGGCGTCTGAAAGAAAGTGCCATACAGCCTCCGGTACATCATGCAGCGAGGTGTGCTTCTGGATATGAACAGCCAAAGCCACGCTTTGGCGCTCCAGGTCAGCCACTTCGGACCGGGACGCCGGTCTGTGCGCCGCCAGCTGCCGAACAGCAGCAATGACTTCGTCTCTTGAAGTTGGCATGACAGTGATTGGTGACATCTAACGATTGAGTTGAGCGGCGCGCGCGCCGGCGTATGAGCTTGGCACTTTATCCCTCACGCGTCCGCTCCAACGAGGTGTTAGACGTCACGAACCGAGACAATGTATCGCCTGTCACTCGAGAGTGACGTCCTGGCCAGGGTAGAAGTATCGAAGATCCCGCCACTCCGTGTAGTGCTGATCATCGACAATGGCCGTTGGCTTTGGCAAGAAACCTTCAAAGCAGTGCTCGATCTTCAGTTCTTGCGCCGTCGTACGGGCATATTCCGCGCCACCGGTGCTTCACAGGTAAAGGCGAGCACCAGATTCCTTGAGACTCCAAACGCTCGCGATCGCGGCAGGAATTGGAATCCGCTTGGTGCCTACGGAACGCACCAAAGTGTCGTCGACCTCGAAATAGATGACGGGCGCCTGCGCCATGCGTGACTCTGACGTCTAACGGTTGAGTTGAGCGGCGCGCACGCCGACAAATGCGAGTGGCACTTTATCCATCACGCGTCCGCTCCAACGAGGTGTTAGGCGGCAACGCAAACGGTTTCGAATTGAGCGAGTCATCGCATGCGCCCCGACTTTTCCCACTCAGATGACGAGAACACATAGCGCGCGCCGTCACTCCAGTGCCCCGGGCAAATGTAATTAAGCCACACGGTAAGAGAGTGGGTGGGATCTCCGATCTGGCCACGAATCTCGTGGTCCGCCTTCGCAGTTCCCAGATTGACGGTTTGAGAGTAGACGATCTTTCCATCGTTCGTCTTTAGCTCCGTGCCAGCGAATTCTGGAAAACAGTTGCCATTCATCTGATGCGGTGCGATGACAACCATCGTTCGAGATTTACCGCGTCCATCCAGTACCACACTAAACGGATAGTTCCTTTCATTGCTTGGCAAGACCTGGATCGTTCTCAACGCAGGCGTCGCAAGCACCGTTGCCGTCAAAAGGAGCGCTGCGAAGACTGGTGTTGCCCGAGCCATTGCCGCCTAACGATTGAGCTGAGCGGCGCGCGCGCCGACGGTTGAGCTTGGCACTTTATCTTTCACGCGTCCGCTCCAGCGAAGTGTTAGGCGACCGGGTTAGCACCACTGCGGCCCCCGATCCCAAAATTGCCCACGCGCCACCCATCACAGAAATTATCGATAGCGAGAGAAAGTGCGCGTCATCTGCGACCCATATTCCAAACAGGATGCCGGATAATACTGAGGCCAGCGAAGCCACCAACAAGAATTGTGGCCGACGTACACGCATCCGCACCACACCGAGTAGGAAACCGACTGGCAAGGCAAGCAGCGCAGCGAAGTGCGCAAACGACAGTCCGATTCCCACACCAACTCGTATGGCTTTTAGATTTTCCAGCGAAACAAAGAGTGCAAACCCCGCCACTGTAGCAATCATCGCAACGAATGCCGCACCGAGCGCATATCTGAGAGGAACCGTTAACATAGGTCGCCTAACTAATATTTATACGGCCAAAAGACGGAATACATTGCGTAAAAGTGCTGCATAACACCCCAGCTCCCTCTGCAACTTCCTGATTCACTACAGCACAGGCTCGCCGACAGCGTCAAACGACGCCAGTGTGTTATGCAACATGGACGTATAACTCACCCCGCCGCGTCATCCTTCTGCGCATTCCACAGAATCACGACGCCCGCGATCGCCGAAAGCACCGACGCGCCGAACACCGCGATCTTCGCCGCCGCGAAATCGCCCTCCACCGGAAACGCCTGCCCGGCGATGAACAACGACATCGTGAAGCCGATGCCGCCGAGCGCGCCGGCGCCGAGTAACTGCCGCCACGAATAGGCCTCTGGTTTCTCGGCAACCCCTGATTTCACCGCGAGCCACGACGCGACGAAGAACCCGACTGGTTTGCCCAGAGTCAATCCACAGACGATCGCCGCCATCAGCACACCATGCTCGCCGAGCGCCTGTGCGCCGATCACCACGCCGGCGTTCGCGAGCGCGAATATCGGCAACACGAAGAAACTGGATCGCGGAGCGACGTTGCGCAGCAGTCGATCCGCCGGCGATTCGAGCCGGTCGTGGATCGCATCGAGCTCGCGCAATGCGGGCTCCGAGGGGCCATGCCGATACTGCTCGCCGGCGCGGCTTGCCTCAGCGGTGAGGATCGCATCCTCCTGCGCCAGCAGTGCGCGGTAGTCAGGCGGCGGCCGCGTGGGTATGAACGCGGCAAGCAACACGCCGGCCAGCGTTGCGTGCAGTCCGCCGACGTGCACGCAGATCCACAGCGCGATTCCGACCAGCACATACGGTGAGACGCGGTACACCCCCCACTTGTTGAGCATCGCGAGTGCTCCCACCGAGAGCAGCGCGCCGCCGAGAGCGGGGTAGTTCAAATCGCCGGAGTAGAAGATAGCCACGACGATGATCGCTCCGATGTCGTCGACGATGGCCGCGGCGGTCAGGAAGATGCGCAACTCGACCGGCACGCGTGGTCCCATCACGGCGATCAACGCCACCGCGAACGCGGTATCGGTCGCCATGGGCACGCCCCAGCCGTGATGCCAGGCGGCGCCGGCCTCCGTCAACGAGATCAGGGACACATATATAAGAGCAGGCACCGCCATGCCGCCGATGGCCGCGGCGATCGGCAGCGCCGCGCTGCGCCGGGTCGCCAGGTGCCCGACGGTGAACTCGCGTTTTATCTCGAGCCCCACGACCAGGAAGAACACGATGAGCAACGCGTCGTTCACCCAGTGCAGCAGCGACATGCTGAACTCGGCGCCGCCGAAGCGCAGTCCCAGCTCGGTCGCCCACAGCGCGGCGAAGTCGTCGCCGAGCGGCGAGTTCATCAACACGATGGCGAGCACGGTCGCGAACAGCAGCAGCACGCCGGTCGAGGGCGCCCAGCTCGCGAATTCCAGCGCCGCGGTGCGCACGCGATGCCCCAGCGAACCGAGCATCGCGTCGGTGAACGAGGCCTCGTCCCACGGACCGTCATAACGCTGCCCGTTGATGAAGAAGGTAGGCGTGAACCGCACGCCGCTCGCATGCGAGCTCGCGATATCCGCATCGACGCGCGCCTGCGCGTCGGATTCGATGGCGACGCGGATGTCGGGATCGATCTCGGGCAATCGCAGGTCGGTGGCGACCGCTTGCAGGTCGTCCTCGGTGAGCGTGCGCGAGCGGGTCATCAACGACACGTGCGCGCTCCAGAATTCTTCAGGCGACGCGGCCTGTTCGACCAGGTCGGCGGCGCGGCGCGCGATCTCGCTTCCAGTGAGGGGCCGGTGTCGGAACACGTATCGGACCCGCTCGCCGAGCTGGCTGCGGACCTCGGAAATCCTGCCGTTCGCTGCGCGGCAATGCGGGCAGTCGTAACTGCCGTACTCGACCAGCGTGATCGGCGCGTCGTCGGCGCCAAGGGTGTGATCGCGGGCGGGGTCGACGGGGCGGTCGAGGCGATTGTTCATAAGCTGGGCATCATACTTTGGAGCATGGCGCGGCGGCCTGCGGGTGGGAGTATCCTCGCCACAGAATTTTTCCGCCGCGCAGGGAGGGGGCGATTGGACGTCAAAGCGCAGCTTCATCCCGGGCGCGATTTCCTCATCGCGCTGGGGGTGACCGCGATTGCGGGCACCGCGATATTCACCTCGCCGAGCCCGGGTTTCCCGGTCCTTCACACCATCCTCAACACTGGCATCGCGCTCGCGACGGTTGCGGTGTCCTTCCTGTTCTGGGATCTGGGGTGGCGCACCGGCGAGGTGCGCGTGCGATTCCTGGCCATCGTCTTCGCCGTCGCGGGCTTCCTCGAGGTGTTGCACGTGATGGCCGCCCTCGAGCCCGCGTCGCCGTTCGAGGACCTCAATGAAGTAATCGCCAGTCTGCGTTCCGGCACGTGGGCGCCAGCCGCCTATCTACTGCCGCTTGGCACCGCGCTCGTCATGTGGTGGCGGCCCTCGGAAAAGACCTCCAATTTGTTGTTCGCGTGCGCCACGATCGCGGCGGCGGCGGGCCTCTTCGCGCTGTTCCAGTGGCTGCCGCGTTACGCCAACGCGCCCAGCTTCCTCGGCATCATCCGGCCGAGCTTGCTGCCCATCCCGCTGCTGTGGATCCCGGTCGGCATCTGGCTGTGGCGGCGCCGCGAAGGCGATCGGCTCGCGCATGCACTCGCTTACTACGCGCTCGCGACGGCGCTCGCGCACTCGCTCATGCTGTATTCCGAGATGGCCATCAGCAGGTTCGCGATGACCGCGCACTTCGGTGTCTTCGCGGGCGGAATCATGCTGCTGTTCCACCTGATCCAGATGGGCAGCGCTGACACGATGCGCCGCATGCGCGCGGAAGAGGAACTGCTCTCGATCAACGAGGCGCTCGAGGTGCGCGTCGCGGCGCGCACGTCGGAGCTCGAGACGTTGAACGCCGAGCTCCGCCAGGAAATCGGCGTGCGCCAGACGGCGGAAGGCAGCGCGTTGCTGCAGCTCGAACGCCTGAGCCTGCTGCAACGGATCACGCGCGCGATCGCCGAACGCCAGGACCTCGACAGCATCTTCCAGGTCGTGGTGCGCAGCCTCGAAGAACACCTGCCCGTCGACTTCACGATGTTGTGCAGCTACGAGGCGCAGGAAGGAATCCTCACGGTCAATCGCGTCGGCGCGCGCAGCGAACCGCTCGCGCTCGAGATGGCGATGGCTGCGAACTCGCGCATTCCGATCGATCGCAACGGTCTCGGCCGCTGCGTCGGGGGCTCGCTCGTGTACGAGCCGGACATCGCCGCGGTGAAATTCCCGTTCCCGCAGCGGCTCGCGCGCGCGGGGCTGCGCTCGATCGTTTGCGTTCCGCTGCACACCGAGCAGCGCGGTCCGGTCTTCGGCGTGTTGGTCGTCGCGCGGCGAGTCCTCGATGGATTCAGCGCGGGCGAGCGCGAGTTCCTGCGCCAGCTCTGCGATCACGTCTCGCTCGCGGCGAACCAGGCGAGGCTGCACGATTCGCTTCGCCAGGCTTACGACGACCTGCGGCGCACGCAGCAGGCCGTGCTCGAACACGAACGGCTGCGCGCGCTCGGCCAGATGGCGAGCGGCATCGCCCACGACATCAACAACGCGATCTCGCCGGTGGCGGTCTACGTCGATGCGCTGCTCACGTACGAAAGCGGCTTCAGTCCGCGCGCCCGCGAGCAACTCAAGATCATCCAGCGCGCGGTCGACGACGTGGCGCACACGGTCGCGCGCATGGGCGAGTTCTATCGCAAGCGCCCGGCGCAGCTCGAACTGCAACCCGTCGCGATCAATCGGGTGCTGCGCGAAGTGCTCGAGCTCACGCGCGCGCGCTGGAGCAACATCGCGCAGCAGCGAGGCGTCGTGATCGACGCGAACGTCGATGCGGTCGCCGGCGATCCGACCGTGATGGCCATCGAAGGCGAGCTGCGCGAGGCGCTCGTGAATCTCGTCTTCAATGCGATCGATGCGATGCCCGCGGGCGGTAGATTGATCCTGCGCTCGACGCACGCGGACGGATCGCGTCGCCGCGTCGTCGTGGAAGTCGTGGATTCGGGCGTCGGCATGGACGACGCGACTCGCCGCCGCTGTTTCGAGCCGTTCTTCACGACCAAGGGCGAGCGCGGGTCGGGTCTCGGGCTCGCGATGGTGTACGGCATCACGCAGCGTCACGGCGCCGAGATCGACATCGTGAGCGCGCCGGGGAAGGGGACCACGGTCCGCGTGTCGTTCCCGGAAACCACGCCGGCGGTCGAGCCGGCTTCGGTCGTAATTGCGCCGGTTCCGCACCTCACGCGCATCCTGATCGTCGACGACGATCCGGTACTGCTGACATCGCTGCGCGAAGTGCTCGAGAACGAAGGCCACGAAATCGTCACGGCCAACGGCGGCAAGGCCGGCATCGAAGCCTTTCTGGATGCACAAGCCGAGGGCAATCCGTTCCCGGTGGTGTTCACCGATCTCGGGATGCCGCACGTCGACGGACGCGCGGTCACGGCCGCCATCAAGGCGGCGGCGCCCGAAACGGTGGTGTTCATGCTCACGGGCTGGGGCCAGCGGCTGGTCGCCGAGGGGGATACGCCCGACGGCGTACGCGCGGTGCTGAGCAAACCGCCGCGTCTGGTGGACCTGCGGCGTTGTCTCGGGGAGATCATGATGTCGAAAACGCGAGTGGAGCCCACGAAAAAAGTCATGTCGTGAGCGCCCGGAAGTGAGACTCGCCGGGCTGCTTGACGACTTGCAGCCCAATGGCTTGTACTCGCCCGTCCAGAACATTCGAGGGGTGTTTCAATGCTTAGCCGTCGTTCGTTTCTCGTGTCCGCGGGAATGGGTATCGCCGCCGGAGCGATCATGTCCCGGGCGGCATTCGCGGGCGGCAGCAAGGTTCCCCTCGGCATCCAGCTCTGGACGGTGAAGGACGAGGCGGCGAAGGACCTCGAAGGCACGCTGCGCAAGGTGCACGCCGCCGGATTCCGTGAAATCGAATTCGCGGGCTACTACGGCAAGAAACCCGCCGAGCTCGCGAAGTTCATGCACGACATCGGCTTCTCGCTCGTCAGCACGCACGCGGGCGCGGGCGACATCGCGAAGAACGGCGACCAGATCATCGCCGACGCGAAGGCGCTCGGACTCAAGTACATCGTCGCGTCTTCGCCGGGCGTATCGCCCGAGAAGGAAATGCTTCCGTGGGAAGAGCGCATGAAGGCGGTCGATCTCACCGACTGGAAGTGGAACGCGGATCTGTTCAACAAGTTCGGCAAGCAGGTTCGCGATGCCGGCATGTCCTTCGGCTATCACAACCACAGCGCGGAGTTCAAGAAGTTCGACGGTCAGACGGCGTTCGACTATCTATTCGCGAACACGGATCCCGATCTCGTGAAGATCGAGCTCGACGTGGGTTGGGTCGTCGTGGCGCAGCAGGATCCGATCGCGCTGCTCGACAAGTACAAGGACCGCGTCATCGCATTGCACGTCAAGGACGTGGCGAAGCGGGGGGACGACGGCAAGGATCCGTCGTCCGTGGCGCTCGGCGAAGGCAGCATCGACTGGAAGGCGGTCATCGGAACCGCGAAGGCCAACGGCACCAAGGCGTTCTTCTATGAGCAGGAAGAGCCGTTCACGCGTCCGATCCTGGAGTCGGTAAAGATCAGCGGCGACTACCTCACGAAGCTCGCGGTCTGATTTCATCTTTTTTTGAAACCTTGGGGCTGAAGTAATGCGTCCATTGCGTTGGGGAATGATCGGTGGTGGCGAGGGTGCGTTCATCGGAAACGTGCACCGCATGGCGGCGCGCGTGGACGGGCGCTACCAGTTGCTCGCGGGCGTGTTTTCGTCGGATGCGGAGAAGGGCAAGCGCTCCGCGGTCGCGCTCGGCGTCGATCCCGCACGCGCTTATCCCACGGTCGAGGCCATGGTCGCCGAGGAAGCCAAACGTCCCGACGGCATCGAGGTCGTTTCCATCGTCACGCCCAACCACGTGCACTACGTGCAGTCGGCGGCGTGCCTCAACGCCGGGCTCGACGTCATCTGCGACAAGCCGCTGACCACCAACCTCGCGGACGCCGAAAAGCTCGTGAAGCTCGCGGCCGAGAAGAAACGGTTGCTCGGCGTGACGTTCAACTACACCGGTTATCCGATGATCCGCCATGCGAAGCAGCTCATCGCCGATGGTCTCATCGGCAAGCTGCGCGTCGTGCAGGCCGAGTATCCGCAGGGCTGGCTATCCACCGCGCTCGAGAAGACCGGTCAGAAGCAGGCGAGCTGGCGCACGGATCCGAAGCAGGCCGGCGCGGGCGCGCTCGGCGACATCGGTTCGCATTCCTTCCAGCTCGCCGAGTTCGTCACGGGCGAGAAGGTCTCCGAGGTCGCCGCCGACGTGTCGACCCTCGTGTCGGGCCGGCCGATCGACGACAACGTCAACGTGCTGCTGCGCTTCGGCAACGGCGCGCGCGGTAGTTTGTGGGCGAGCCAGGTCGCCATCGGCCATCTCAACTCGCACCGGTTGCGGGTGTATGGAGAAAAGGGCTCGATCCTGTGGTTCCAGGAGCGACCCGAAGAGTTGACTCTCGTCGAGGCGGGCGAGGCGCCGCGTTACGTGCGCCGCGGCGATCCGGGCACGCCGACGAGCTCCGTGGGCTTGCCGGGCGGCCATCCCGAGGGCTTCATCGAAGCGTTCTCGCAGCTCTACACCGATTTCGCCGAGCGTGTGACCGCGCGGCTGGAGAACCGATCGCCGAAGGCGGCGTCGCTGTTCGCGCCCGATGTCGTCACCGGCACGCGCGTGATGGCGTTCATCGAGGCCGTGTTGAAGTCAGGCCAGGCGAACAGCGCCTGGACGAAGATCTAGAGAAATAGCTAACTATTCACGAGGGGTTGGGCAATGAGTACAGAAGCCACTATGACCGGCACGGTGCCGGCGTCTGCCGAGGCCAAGAAGACTTTCGCGGTGTGTTTCGCCGCGCTGGTCGCGACGTCCTTCTGCTTCATCCTGCGCGCGTTTTCGATCGACGCGTGGGGCGTGGAGTTCGGACTCTCCGAAACGCAGAAGGGTGAGCTGTTCGGCGTGGGCCTGTGGCCCTTCGCGATCAGCATCATTCTTCTCTCGCTGATCATCGACAAGATCGGCTTCAAGGCCACGTTGTGGTTCGCCGCCGCCTCGCACGTCATCGGGTTCATCCTGCTGGTGCGCGCCGACGGTTACTGGGGCCTGTACTGGGGCAGCTTCGTGCTGTCGCTCGGCAACGGCGCGGTCGAAGCCGGCATCAATCCGCTGATCGCGCGTGAGTTCCGGCACGACAAGACCACGTGGCTCAACCGCCTCCATGCCGGTTGGCCGGCCGGCTTCGTCATCGGCGGCCTCCTGGCGCTCGCGCTGCCCGGTGACATGGGCTGGCGCTACAAGATGGCGCTGATGCTGATCCCGGTGGTCACGTACATCGTGATGCTGTTGCCGCGCGTGTTCCCGCAGAGCGAGCGCGTCGCCGCGGGCGTGTCGTATCGCGAGATGCTGGCCGAAGCCGGCTTCATCAGCGCGTTCATCGTCGCCATCCTCATGGTGCTGGAACTCGGCCGCGTGCTCGGCTGGTCGAGCACCGTCGAGTGGGTGCTGATCGCGGCGATCACGGTCGGCTACGGCATCTGGGCGCGTTCGCCCGGCAAGCCGCTGTTCATCATCATGACTCTCGTAATGATTCCGCTGGCCGTCACCGAGCTCGGTACGGACGGCTGGATCACGGCGATGATGACGCCGGCGATGGCGGAGATCGGACTCTCGGGTGGCTGGGTGCTGATCTACGCGATGGCGCTGGTGCTCGTGCTGCGCCTGTTCGCGGGCCCGCTGGTGCACAAGTTCTCGCCGCTGGGATTGCTGGCCATTTCCGCGGCCATCGCGGCGGTGGGCCTCGTGCTGCTCTCCAAGACGACGGGTGTGATGTTGCTGGTCGCGGCAACCGTGTACGGCGTCGGCAAGGCGTTCTTCTGGCCCACGTCGCTGGGTGTGGTGTCCGAGCAGTCGCCGCGCGGCGGCGCCATCACGCTGAACGTCGTGGCCGGCGTCGGCATGCTGGCCGCGGGCATCGTGGGTTCGCCGGTAATCGGCGGCGTGCAGGACCGCGCGATGGTCCAGCACATCGCCGAGCACGACGCGCGCAACAACACGCAGCTCTCGGCGGCGGTCACCGAGCAGCGCAGCGGCATGTTCGGCACGTACACCGCGGTGGTGCCGGAAAAGCGCGCGACGCTGTCGGCGGAAGACCAGGAGGTCGTCGCCAAGATCGACGCCGAGTCGAAGCTCGAAGCGCTGCGCACGATCGCCTGGCTGCCGGTGATCATGCTGGTCGTGTATCTCGGACTGATCCTCTGGTTCCGCAGCCGCGGCGGCTACAAGCCAGTGGTACTCGACATCAAATAGGGACATTCCTCGTTTCCTGGCAAAAGGGGTCGGACCTCAACAGTCCGACCCCTTTTCTTTGCCGCGCGCACATGCAGTATCCTCGTCGGCAAATGGATGACATCAAAGAAGCAGAGCTTGCTGGGTTCGACATGAGCCTCGTGGATGCATCGTTGCGCTGCACACACGAACAGCGACTTCTGCAGCATCAGCAAGCATTGACGCTCGCATTGGAACTCGAGAAAGCTGGCCGGGCACTGCGTGACAGAACTGAACGGACTCCTCCAGCGCCTGCTCGCGGCTGACATCGAATTCGTCATCGTCGGCGGATTCGGCGCGGTGCTTCATGGCTCGACCGTGGTGACGCGCGACCTCGACATCTGCGCCATTCTCACCGCCGCGAATGTCGAAAAGCTGCGCGAGGCCTTCAAGGATCTCCATCCGACACATCGGCACAATCCTCAACGACACTCCTTCATCGACAATCCGTCACCGGTTGTCGATCTCAAGAATCTCTATTTACAGACCGATCTCGGCGCGCTCGACGTGCTGGGGTCGATAACCGGAGTCGGTGATTTCGCCAGAGTCGCCGCGAATGCGGAGACGGTGGAGTTGTTTGGCCACCGCGTTCGCGTCATCGGAATCGAAGATCTCATCCGCGCGAAGGAAGCGCTCGGACGCGAGAAAGATCTGCTCGCCGTCAAAGAATTGCGCGCGATCCTCGCCAGATCCAGGCAGGGACAGACTTGAAGTCTGTCCCTGCCAGGGGACATCAGTAGCTGAACCGCACGCCCGCGCGTGGCAGGATCCCGCGCACTTCGTTGCCGATGAACTCCTCGTACTGCTCGTCCGTGAGATTGTCGACGGCCAGGTAGGCCTGGAACTTCGGCGACACCTGCCACGCGGCGCTCACGTCGATGCGGGTGTACGAATCCAGCCGGACATCGCCGGTCGGAATCGACGAGTCGCGCGCCGAGCCGACGTAGGTCGCCGCGGCCGACAACTCGAGCGCCGCGAACGGCGTCCAGTGCGCGCCGACGCCGCCGCGCCACTCGGGGCGGTTGCGCATCTGTTCGCCGGTGCCGGCAATCTCGCTCTTCGCCTGCGTGACGCTCGCATCGAACGCCCACTGCTCGCCGAGGCCGACGCGGCCCGCGAGTTCGAAGCCCTCGGTGTCCACGCGGTTGCGGTTCACGAGCATCGGCGGCGGACCCGCGTCGAAATCGATCGCGTTGCGGAACTCGCTGTCGAACCACGTGAAGCTGACGCGCCCCGCGCCGCCGAGGATTTCCTGCGACAACTCGAGCTCGTAGGACTCGCCGCGCTCCGGCACGAGATCCGGATTGCCCACGATTGGATGACCCAGTGCATAGAAGCTGGGTAGTTTGAACGCCTTGCCCCAGGCGCCCGCGATCGTGAAGCCGGAATCGCCTGCCTCGTAGGCCACGCGCACGCGCGGGCTCGTGACCGAGCTCGCGCCATCGGGATCGTCGACGCGCACGCCGAGCTGGGTCGACAGGCCGATCTTCGATTCGATGCGCATCTCGGCGAACGGCGCCCACGTGGTGCGTGTGAGCTCGAAAGAGGTCGGCAGCATGAAGCCGCCGCCGAAATCGAGCGCGCCGTCGCTCGTGCCTTCCTCGCGCAGCCAGTCGACGCCATACGCGAGCGTCACGCCGTCGAGAATCTTCTGCGTGCCCGTGAACGTCGCGGAGTAGCGGGACAGGTTCGTGTCGACCACGCTCGGCGGCACGCCGAAAGGATCGCGCTGGCCGGGCGCGACGCCCGGTGAATCGATGAGGTCGTCGCGCTTGAAGTAGCCCAGCGTCAGTCCGTAAGTCGAATTGCCCGCGCGCGTGGTGAATCCCGCGCCGAACAATGTCTCGTCCGAATCGCGATGCTCGGTCTCGCGGATGTCGGCGAATTCATGGCCGCCGCTGTCGTCAGGCCAGGCGGCGCGCTCGGACTCGGAGTAGCGACCCGTGACGAACAACGAAGTGTTCGCGCCGATCTCCGTATCGAAACTTCCGGAGATGCGCTGCGATTCGAACTCGTTGCCGCGCACGACTTCGCCCTGGTTCGTGTCGCTGAGGCCGAGATTCCAGTTGCCGCTACCGACAGGGCCGCCGGCCGAGAGCGCGAGTTCACGCGTGTCGTATGCGCCCGCGGTCGCGTCGAGTGTCGCGGTGGTCTTCTCGCGCGGCGCCTCGCGCGTGACGATGTTGATCACGCCGGCAAGCGCGTCGCCGCCGTACACGGCCGAATACGGGCCGCGCGCGATCTCCACGCGGTCGATGTCGGCGACGTCGAGCGTGGAGAAATCGAACGAGCCGCCGCGCGCGTTCGTCGGGTCGTTCACGCGCACGCCGTCGACCAGCACGAGCGTGTAGTTAGGATCGGCGCCGCGCATGTACAGCGAGCCCGTGCCGCCGCGTCCTCCGACCTGGTCCACGTGCACGCCGGCCACGCGGCGCAATATGTCCGAAAGCTGGGACGGCTTCTCGACGTCGAAGTCCGCGCGCTTGAGCACCGTGACGTTCGCGCCGACGTCGTCGGGGTCTGTAGCAACGCGCGAGCCGGTCACGATCACGGTCTCGTCCGGGGCGGCAGCCTGGGCGGCCTGCGAAGCGGATTGCGGGGGAGGGGTCACGGTGCCGCCACTAGCGGCAAGAACGGCAAGGATCAAGCTCATTTTGTGTATCGATTGTCTCGGGTTGAGTAACGGAGGAAACCGGTTTCAGACGGGAAATTTTCGGTTAGTGTAGCCGCCTCGGAGGGGGTCCCATGTCGAAGTTTTCCCGCCGCGCCGCCGCGGTTCTGACCAGCATTGCCCTTGCAAGTTTCTCGGTCGTCCACTCACAGAGTCCGGGGTCCGGATTCGCGGGATTGTCATTACGCGACAACCCTGGCTGGAAGGCCGCCGACGGCGTAGTCACGCTCGAAGCGCCGCCGTCACGCGAGAACCCGCTGCAAACGCGCGCCGCGCTGGCCGACAGCGTCACTTCTTTCGAATTCCGCGCGCCGAAAGGCGCGAGCGCGACAGCCTACCTCCAGGGCCGATATGCCATCGAGCTCGCGGGCACGGGCGACTGGCAGAGCGTCGCCGCGCGTTTCCGCGCGCCGCGCATGGACGCCGGATTCAACAAGGTCGCGAACGCGATGATGCTCGAGGTGCGCGTTGGCAACGATGTGCGCCGCAACGTCGTGTTCGAGAAGCCGAGCGAGGGTGCCCGCTGGGACGCCGAGGACTTCCGTGGTCCGATCGTGTTCTACGTCGAGCAGGGACCTTTGTCGCTGCGTAACGTTTCGTACGAGCCGGCGGACTTCGATCCGGTCAAGGTGCCCAGCGTTTCGGGCGGCGAGACGAACGAGAAGGAACTCGTCGATTCCGTCGCGATGGGCAAGGAATTGTTCCACTCGGTGGGTTGCGAGGCCTGTCACCTCGTCGCGAAAGACGCCGCGGGCGTGAGCTCGGGGCCCAACCTGTTCGGCCTGATGCGGCCCGAGGCGCGCTCGCGTGAGGTCGTCGAAGGCGAGGGCCATCGCTTCCAGGTGAAGGCCAACCGCGACTACCTGTTCCGCTCGATTCGCGCGCCCGCGGACCAGCTCGCGGTCGCCGAGGACGGTCCGACGCGCGGCGAGGCCTATCTACCGGTGATGCCCGCGTTCGCGAGGGAGATCCTCACCGACAAGCAGATCGACGCGCTGGGCGACTACCTGGCCACGCTCAACGAGCCCCGGGACCGCGGCCCGGTCGTGCGGCTGGTCGACCAGACGCCGACGGCTCCTTACGACCCGATGGCGGACAGCCTGCAATGGCTGGTGAGCGACGAGGTGCGCCTGCAGCGCGGTCCGCTGGTGGGTACGTCGGGCCGCAGCATCCACGTCGGCAACCCGAACGGCGTTCATTATTCGTTCGATCCGCGCCTGCTCGCGGTGGTCAAGATCTGGCAGGGCGGCTTCCTCGACATGTCGGGTGAGCTCGTCAACCGCGGCAATCGCGGCCTCGCGCTCGGCCACGACAGCCGCGACATCGCCTTCGGCGAACGCGAATACCTGCTCGCCCCGCTGAATGCGGCGGGAAAACCCGTCGACTTCTCCTTCAAGGAAGGCAAGTTCGGGGACTTCGCCACGTTCAAGGCCGAACTCGAGAGCAAGGAAGATCAGCTCGCGAAGATCGCCGCGCAGGATGCGCAGTTCCTGGGCTATTCGCGCGATTCGCGCGACAAGCTCGCGGCGCCCGTATTTCGGTATCGCGTGGGCAAGAACGTCATCGAATCGTCGACCACGATCTCCGACAAGGGTGAGCTCGCGATCCGGATCCGCGGGAAACTCGCGGCGGCGCAATCGTTCGCGCTGAACCCGCTGTTGCTGAAGGGCGCGACCGTGAGTGGCGGTACCCTGGCTGGCGAACAATGGACGCTGCCCGCGGGCAACACGGACGCGACGCTGCGCGCCTCGATCGCCCTGGCGGCGAATGCCTGGAAGCCTCCCGCGTCGAACTACTCGTACAAGCGCGCGCCGTTGTCGAAGACGTCCGCGACCGCGACGTTGCCGAAGGGCTACAGCATCGAGAACTACTATCCGCCGAAGGACAACTACGGTCGCGATCAACTTTTCGAGGCGCTGGGCCTTTCGCTCGCGAAGGACGGCACCGTGGTCGTGGCCTCCCGCACCGCGGGTATCTGGCGCATCGTGAACGGTGAGTGGCGCCTGTTCGCCGAGGGGTTGTTCGACAGCCTCGGAGTCGTGGTCGAAGACGGCAAGGGCCTCACGGTCGTAGCCGGGCAGAAGGCCGAGCTCACGCGCATTTCCGACACGAACGGCGATGGCGTCGCGGACCGATACGACACGTTGTTCGACGCGCACTCGTACCACGCCAACTACCACAGCTACATGCACGGCCCGGTGCGTGCGCCGGACGGGTCTTACTACTTCGCGCTCAACCTCGTGCACGATGGCACCGGTACCGCGTACACGGCTGGCGGCAACGTCATGGGCACGTGGGGTGGCTTCAACGGCTGGACGATCCGCGTGAAGCCCGACGGCACGTTCGAGCTGTTCGCGAAGGGTCTGCGCAGCCCCGCGAGTGTTGGTGCGGGCCCGGACGGCCGCGTGTGGTACGCGGACAACCAGGGCGACTTCGTCGGCACGTCGAAGCTCTTCGTGCTGCGGAAGGATGCGTTTTATGGCCACCCGGCCGGCCTCGTGGACCTGCCGGGAATGACCCCCGCGTCGCCCGGGATCGCGTACGACAAGTGGGCGGATACGCGCGAGAAGGCCGTGGTGCTGTTCCCGCACAACCGCGTCGCGAATTCGCCGGGCAATCCGGCCTGGGTGACCACGAAGAAGTTCGGCCCGTTCGCGGGACAAATGCTGATCGGCGACCAGACGCAGTCGAACCTGCTGCGCGTGGTGACGCAGAAGGTCGGCAACCAGGAGCAGGGCAGTGTCATGCCGTTCTTCGAGGGCCTCGAGTCGGGCGTGATGCGTCCGCTGTTCCTGCCCGACGGTAGTTTGTTGCTGGGCCAGACCGGCCGTGGCTGGCAGGCGAAGGGCGGCAAGGTCGCGAGCCTCCAGCACGTGCGCTGGGACGGCAAGACCGTCGCGCCGGCGGTGACCGCGATGCTCGCGACGCCGAAGGGATTCAAGTTGCAGCTCACGCAGCCGCTCGGCAATGGCGTGAGCGTCGAACTACTCAAGAGCGCGTTGTCGATCGAGTCGTGGACCTACCGCGACGCGCCCGACTACGGTTCGCCCGAGCTCGACATGCGCAAGGATGCGATCGCCACGATCGCCATCGCGCCGGATCGAAGGAGCGTGGAGATCGCGCTGGCGTCGACCGACGTGCCGGGCAACGTGCATCCGCGCCAGCTCGCGCGCGTGTACCACGCGAAGCTCGCGTCGCAGACGCTGTTCGATGCGAACGCGCCGGCGGAGCTCAACGCGTATTACACGTTGTACGCATTTCCGGCCAAGTAACGGTCTGAATCGCACCTAGGACTCGGTCCAATCGGTCGCGGAAGTCACGAAGGCTTTCCGCGACCGATTCTTCGTGCTTCAATCGGCCCCGCCACACCCCTTCGAACACCCAGTTGGTGACGCCATGAGCGAGACGAAGTGGAACCTCCACGGCCGCGAATTCGCGAACTGCAACTGCTCGTACGGCTGTCCCTGCCAGTTCAACGCGCCACCTACCTACGGCAACTGCTCCGCGGTCGTCGGCATACAGATAGATAGGGGCCGCCATGGCGACGTCGATCTGAGCGGACTCAAGATCGCCGGCATCTTCCGGTATCCGGGCGCCATCCACATGGGCAACGGCGAGGCCGTGCCCATCGTCGACAAGCGTGCCGACGAGGCGCAGCGCAACGCGTTGCTTCGCATCATGAGCGGCCAGGACACGCGCCCGGGGGCCACGATGTTCCAGGTGTTCTTCTCGATGCTGAGCAAGGTGCACGACCCGGTGTTCGCCGACATCGATTTCGAGGTCGACATCGACAAGCGCCGCGCGCGTCTGCGCGTGCCCGGCTACATCGAGCAGCGCGGCGAGCCCATCGTGAACCCGATCAGCGGAGAAGAGCATCGCATCCGCATCGAACCCGTCGGCGGATTCGAATTCAAGAAGGCCGAAATCGGCCGCGGCTGGACGAAGGCGACCGGGCCGGTAACGTACGAGCTCGCGGATTCATACGGACAGTTCGCGGAGCTGCACCTGAGCCAGGACGGCATCATCGACTGATGAGCCGCGGGTTCGTCCTCGGCGCGCTGATCGCCATCACCGCGCTGGCGCTCTCGTATATCTACTGGCTCGCGACCGGCTTCGACATGTCCGGCATGATGTCGCCGGATTTCATCCCGTGGTCGGCCTGGCACTTCGCGTTCATGTTCGCGATGTGGGCCGTGATGATGGTCGGGATGATGACCCCCTCGGTCGCGCCGATGGTGCTGCTCTACGCGCAGGTCGCGCGGCAGGGAGCGGCGCGCGGCCACGAATTCGCGCCGCCATGGTGGTTCGCGGCGGGCTATCTACTCGCGTGGACGGGGTTCGCGCTCGCGGCCACGCTGCTGCAGTGGTTGCTCGAATGGCGTGCGCTCGTCACGCCGATGATGGCGGGCACGAGCCGCGGCATCGGCGCGGCGCTGCTGATCGCCGCGGGCGTATACCAGTTCCTGCCGGTCAAGGACGCCTGCCTGTCTCAATGTCGCGCGCCGCTGTCGTTCGTGCAGCGACACGGCGGATTCCAGCCGGGCGCGCGCGGATCGATCCGGCTCGGATTCCTGCACGGGCTGTACTGCATCGGCTGTTGCTGGATGCTCATGGTCCTGCTGTTCGCGTTCGGGGTCATGAACCTGCTGTGGATAGCCGGGCTCATGGTGTACGTGCTGCTCGAGAAAGTCCTGCCGTATCCGCGCGTGGTGCCCCGGATCGCCGGACTGGCGGCGATTGCAGGTGGGATCGCGCTGATTCTTGCCTAGGTGGCGGCCGTTCTCGGCCCGGAAGAGCGCGCGTCCTACGTCGAGAGCCGCACTTCGAGCATCAACCCCCAAAGCGTGCCGGCGTAGTCTCCGGCTCGACCTCGCGGAACGGTCGAACTCCCGCAGCGATGCTGCCCAACAAGGACCCGTTTCTCATGAGCGCATACAG
The DNA here is from genome assembly GCA_023433705.1 of Pseudomonadota bacterium. Taxonomy (GTDB): domain Bacteria; phylum Pseudomonadota; class Gammaproteobacteria; order Steroidobacterales; family Steroidobacteraceae; genus CADEED01. The sequence continues at coordinate 45,852 of JAEYUC010000073.1, read as the reverse complement.
ATCACGGATGGTCAGGTCCCGATCGACCACCAGGCTGACGACAATAGCGATCCTGCTACTGGGCTTCTTCGCGAGCCTGCCGGTAATGGCGCAGCAGGCGCCCGCGGCGGAGGACCGGGGCGCGGCCGAAGCGGCGCTCAGCAACGACACGATACTGCTGCGCTACTACGACGACATCGAAGGCACCGAGCGGCGGCTGATGGGCAGCGGCTTCCTGAGCGAGGAGCGCGACATCGTGCTGAGCGCCGGCATGTTGTGGCCCGTCGAACTCGGCAAGTACTTCGACATCTCGGTGGGCCCGCAGCTTTATGCGGCGCTGCTCGAAGAGGAAAACCAGGACGTCATGGCGGTGAGCATCGGCGCGGAACTGCGGTGGTTCATGGATCCGTCGCATCGCTTCGCGATCGCGGGACAGGCGTTTTATGCGCCGGACATCCTGACGTTCGGCTCGGCCGACAATCTCGTGGACCTGAGCGCGCGCGCGGAAATGCGGCTCTCCGATCGAGTCATCGCGTTCGCCGGGATGCGGTGGTTCGAGTTCGATCTCACCGACGGTTCAGGGAAGCGGACGTTGCAGGACGAAATCTTCGTGGGCGTACGCTATCGACTGTGAGATGGAAATGAGGTCACGGCTGCGCGCGAAGCCAAAATGAAAAGACCTCGATGCGATCGCAGTCCGCGTCCGCATCGAGGTCTGTCCCCATTTCAGGCGGCTTTCTTCAGAAGGCCCTCGGCCTCCATCGCTTCCTTCACCTTCGGCCGTGCCGCGACGCGGGCCTGGTATTCCTTGATGGCGGGATACTTCGAGAGGTCGACGTTGAGCGGCGTGGCCCAGTTCAACAGCACGAACGCGTAAGCATCGGCGATCGTGAACGTGTCGCCGGTCAGGTACTTCCTGCCCGCCAGGTGCCTGTCGAGGTACTCGAATTTCTTCGCGAGATTGTCGAGGGCGTACTGCTTCACCGCCTGGTCATTGGCCGGATTCCACAGCGGCGAAAAGCTCTTGTGGACTTCGCTCGTGAGATAGTTGAGCCATTCCTGTAGCTGGTAACGCTCGAACGATCCGTTCTTCGGCGCGAGACCGCTTTCGGGCTTCTGGTCCGCGAGGTACTGCATGATCGCGACGCCTTCGGTCAGCACCTTGCCATCGTCGAGCTTCAGCGCGGGTACGGCGCCCTTGGGGTTGATGGCGAGGTAGTCAGAGCCGTCCTCGAGTTTCTTGGTCCTCACGTCGGCGCGCTTGAGGTCGAAGGGAAGGCCGGCTTCGCGCAGCGTGATGTGCGAGGCGAGCGAGCAGGCGGCGGGGGCGTAATAAAGCTGCATGATTTGCTCCATTGCTTTCGATGTCTGTCCAGGGGCCGCAAGTCTGGAGATCGATCTGCCGGCGCACAAGTACTTACCTGCTGGTAAGTATCCCGTAGGAGGGTACTTACCTCCGGGTAAGTGTCCCGTACGAAGTTCTGTCGCATCGTTGCGCCAGCCCGCGCGCGGTTGTGTTAATTTTTCGCCATGGCAAAGAACCTCGCTCCGGACGTATTCAATGCGCTGTGCCCCTCGCGCCGTGTCATGGCCGTACTGGCCGAGAAGTGGACACTGCTCGTGGTGGCGCAGCTCGCCAACGGTCCGATGCGCACCGCGGAGCTGCGTCGCGGCGTCGACGGCGTTTCCGAGAAGATGCTGATCCAGACGCTGCGCAAGCTCGAGGCGTTCGGGCTAGTTAGCCGCCGCAGTTATCCCGAGCTGCCGCCGCGCGTGGAATATCGACTCACGCCGCTCGGACGTTCGCTGGCGCGCGTCGCGGGACTCTTCGGTCGCTGGATCGAGCGCAACGTCGGCAGTCTGCTAAAGGCCGAACGCGGCGCCGCCTGAAATCGAAATCGGGGACAGATCTATTTATTGACGATATCGAGACGTGCGCGGGACGCTGCCCGCTCCTCGCGCGATATCGTCAATAAAAAGATCTGTCCCCGATTTCCGGACCCCATTTGCTTACAAACTTGCAGGGGGTCCGCCCAATCGAGGTGCGTCCCCGTTTGCCAGAAAACGGGGAATGTCCCCATTTCTTGCAGGCCCCCTGACTCGCGGTTCGAATCTGGTGCGCATTTCCGCTCGAAATGCGCATCGCGGGCCCCCGCACGTACTTCGCGGGAATCACGCGCCTCAGGTCCATCTCTGGCATAGCGCTTGCTTTAGCTAGCTCGTACCGAACACGGGGAGCTACCAGAAGATGCGTGACCAGAAAATTTCGCGACGGCAGATCATCAAGGCGGCCGGCGCCGCGGCCGCGGCGCCGCCTCTAGGCGCGTTGGCGCCGAAACCGTTGTACGCGGCGACCGGAGCGCCCGAAACCACCAGGGCCGTTCTCGGTTTCATCGCGTTGACCGATGCCGCGCCGCTCATCGTTGCGAAGGAAAAGGGCTTCTACGCCAAACATGGCATGCCCGACGTCGAGGTGGTCAAACAAGCTTCGTGGGGCACGACGCGCGACAACCTCGTGCTGGGCTCGGCCGGCAATGGCATCGACGGCGCGCACATCCTCACGCCGATGCCGTACCTCATCAGCACCGGCAAGGTCACGCAGAACAACGTGCCCACGCCGATGTACATCCTTTCGCGCCTCAATCTCGACAGCCAGTGCATCTCGGTCGGCGCCGAATACGCGAGTCTGAAAGTCGGCCTCGACGCGAAGCCCTTCAAGGCCGCGCTGGAGAAGAAGAAGGCCACCGGCAACGCCGTGAAAGCGGCGATGACGTTCCCGGGCGGCACGCACGACCTGTGGATCCGCTACTGGCTCGCCGCCGGCGGCATCGACCCGGACAAGGACATCGAGACCATCGTCGTCCCGCCACCGCAGATGGTGGCGAACATGAAGGTCGGAACGATGGACTGCTTCTGCGTCGGCGAGCCGTGGAACGAGCAGCTCAAGAACCAGAAGATAGGCTACACCGCGCTCACCACCGGCGAGTTGTGGAACAAGCATCCGGAGAAGTCCTTCGCGATGCGCGCCGAGTACGTCGACAAGAATCCCAAGGCGACGATGGCGCTGCTCATGGCCGTGCAGGAAGCGGCCATGTGGTGTGACGAACCGAAGAATCGCGACGAGCTCGCGCAGATCGTCTCGAAACGCCAGTGGTTCAACGTGCCGTACGCGGACATCGTGGCCCGCCTCAAGGGCAAGTTCGACTACGGCACCGGCCGCGTCGTCGAGAACTCGCCGCACTTCATGAAGTTCTGGCGCGACAACGCTTCTTATCCATACCAGAGCCACGAGCTGTGGTTCCTCACGGAGAATGTCAGATGGGGCAAGTTCACGGGCAAGGAAGACTTCAAATCGCTGATCGCGAAAGTGAATCGCGAGGATCTGTGGCGGGCGGCCGCGAAGGAACTCAAGGTGCCGGACGCCCAGATTCCGAAGACGACGTCGCGTGGCGTCGAAAAATTCTTCGATGGCAAAACGTTCGATCCGGCGAATCCCAGCGCGTACCTGGCAAGCCTGGCGATCAAGCGGGTCTGAAACCGATGCCGTCCTGGCTGCGCGCGATCCGTGCGCGCGCGGTCAGCCTCGCGGCGGTGACCCTGCCGCCGATCCTCATGCTGGCGCTGCTCGGCGTGGTCTGGGAGCTCTTGTGCGCCTCTCCGACGGCCACGCTTCCGCCGCCGAGCAAGGTGCTGGCGGATACCTGGGAGCTCATCGTCAATCCGCTGTACGACAACGGCGGCATCGACAAGGGGTTGTTCCACCATCTTTACGCGAGCCTCAAGCGCGTCGGGTTGGGCTATCTGCTGGCGTCGACGCTGGGCATCGCGTTCGGCGTGCTGATCGGCAGCAGCACGTGGGCCATGCGCGCACTGGATCCGCTGTTCCAGGTGCTGCGCACGATCCCGCCACTCGCGTGGTTGCCGCTGTCGCTCGCAGCATTTCGCGACGGGCAGCCGTCGGCCATCTTCGTGATCTTCATCACGGCGATCTGGCCGATCATCATCAACACCGCGGTGGGCGTGCGGAACATTCCGCAGGACTATCGAAACGTGTCGAAGGTGCTGCGGCTCAACGGCTTCGAGTACTTCACGAAAGTGATGCTGCCGGCGACGGCGCCGTACATCTTCACGGGCCTGCGCATCGGCATCGGTCTCTCGTGGCTCGCGATCGTGGCTGCCGAGATGCTGATCGGCGGCGTGGGTATCGGCTTCTTCATCTGGGACGCGTGGAACAGCTCGCTCATCAGCGACATCATCCTCGCGCTGGTCTACGTCGGCATCATCGGGTTCCTGCTCGATCGCCTCGTGGCCTTCTCCGGAAAACTGATCGGACGCGGGACGGTGAACGTATGAATGCGAACAAGCCGGCGGAGTATCTGAAGATAGAGCACGTCTGCAAGACATTCGGCAAGGGCGATGCGCGCAGCGAAGTGCTGCGCGACATCTCGCTCGAGGTCGCGAAGGGCGAGTACATCTCGATCATCGGTCACTCGGGTTGCGGCAAGTCCACGCTGCTCAACATCGTGGCGGGCCTGACCGATGCGACTAGTGGCTACGTGTTTCTCGAAGGACGCGAGGTGCACGAGCCGGGGCCGGATCGCGCCGTGGTGTTCCAGAACCACTCGCTGCTGCCGTGGCTCACGGTGTACGACAACGTGCGGCTCGCGGTCGACAAGATCTTCTCCGGCAAGAAAACCTCGGCGGAGCGGCATGCCTGGACGCTGCACAACCTCGAGCTCGTGCACATGACGCACGCGATGAAGAAGCGCCCGGGCGAGATCTCCGGCGGCATGAAGCAGCGCGTCGGCATCGCGCGCGCGCTCGCGATGAGCCCGAAGGTGCTACTGCTGGACGAGCCTTTCGGCGCGCTCGACGCGCTGACGCGCGCGCACCTGCAGGAAGAGGTGATGAGGATCCACGCGGAGCTCGGGAACACCGTGCTCATGATCACTCATGACGTCGACGAGGCGGTGCTGCTGTCGGACCGCATCGTGATGATGACGAACGGTCCGGCGGCGCACATCGGCGAGATCCGCGACGTGGAACTGCCGCGTCCGCGGAATCGCCTGGAGCTGATCGCCGACGCGGAGTACATCGCGAGCCGCGGGGCGGTGCTGGAGTTCCTGCACAAGAAGTCGCACTACGTCGAAGCAGCGTAGTGGGAAAATCGGGGACAGATTTATTTATTGACGATAACCGCTTCAGGGGGCGCCCGGCACTGGTGGGTTATCGTCAATAAATAAATCAGTCCCCGATTTTCCCGATCTTCAGTTCGAGTTGCGCGACTTCGCCTTTCTGCCAGGCATCGGCGGACGGATCGACGGGTGGATAGGCGATGTCGGCGCGCTTCTTGCGCTTCTCCGCGCTCGACACGTGGAAGCGCCGGTCGCGGTCCGCGACCATGTCCTCGCTCACCTGACCATCCGCCGTGAAGCCCATCATGAGCATCGGCGTGCCGAGGGGCAGGGCGAGGTTCTCGTCCGTGTGCCAGGTGTGCCAGGTCTTCCCATAGGTGCCGGCGATCTTCTCCATGAACTCGCGCTCGGCGATCTCGGGAATTCCAGGCGCGATCAGCTGCCCGGAGCGCACTTCGTGCACGTGGCTGTGCCACAGCCGTTTCTCCGACTCCGGCAACCCCGCGAACAGCTTCGCGGACACGATGTATTCAACGCCCATGATCTTCGCGTTCTTGTCGTTGCCGTCGTAGATGACGCACTGGATCACGTCTTCGTTGAGGTGACCGCAGAAGTGGTGAGCCTCCATCTGGCCCGCCATGTTGCCGCTGTAGAAATGAAAGCCGTTCATGTACGCATCGAGCGACTGGAGCGGCGCCTTGTCCTGCATCGCGCTCGCGCCGGCCTCGAGCAGCCGTGTCTTCGTGGTTTCCTCGGCGCCGGGCGCCGCGACGTTCGAGCCGGACTTGCGTTCGCTGCACGCGCCGGTCAGTGCCGCGAGCAGCAGCAAGGCGATGGGAAATGAGTAACGCATCGGACGAGCGTACTCGCCGCGCGCGCCGACCTCAGTCGAGCGTCGCGGCCCGGCACGGGTAGGACCGTGCCGCATTCTCGTGTCACCGGGGCGGAGCGGCGTCCTTCGGCCAGAGAACCCACATCTCGCCGTCGTACTTCATCGTTCCCGCCTGTTCGCCGGCGGACGACCCGAACCCGAAGAACAGGTCCGCGCGGATTGGACCGCGAATCGCCCCGCCCGTGTCCTGCGCCACGACGAGTCGACGCAGAGGTAGTTTGGTGGTCGGATCGGTGGTCGCCAGGAACATCGGCGCGCCGAGCGGCAGGAAAGACGGATCGACCGCGATGGAGCGGCCCGCGGTCAGCGGCACGGCCTGCGCGCCTTTCGGGCCGATCGACGGATCGTCGAGCGGTGCTTCCCTGAAGAACACCACGCTCGGGTTGCTGTCGAGCACCTCGTTCAATCGCGCCGGATTCGCGACGAGCCACCGGCGGATGGCCGGCATGTTCGCCTCTTCGAGCGGAAACGCGCCCTGGTCGACCAGGTAGCGGCCGATCGAGCGGTACGGGTGGCCGTTCTGGTCTTCGTACTGCAGGCGGATGGTCTCGCCCGTCGTGAGCTGCACGCGACCCGAGCCTTGCACCTCGAGCAGGAACGCATCGAGCGGATCGTCTATCCACACGATTTCGTGACCTGCGAGGCCCGGGGCCTCGCGTGTGCCGGCTCGGCTGTAGTAAGGCACTACCTTGTTGCCGTCGAGCCGGCCGCGCACGCGCTTGCCCTTGAGTTCGGGGATCACCGCGGACAGATCCACGATGAGCAGGTCTTCCGGGCGGCGGTACAGCGGTGTCGCGTATTGGCCGGTGCGCTCTCGCGAACCGCGCAGCAGCGGCTCGTAGTACCCGGTCACGAGCCCGGTCGTTTCCTTCTTGCGTCCCGTGACTCGCAACACGCGGTACGGCGTCAGGTGCTGCTCCATGAACGACCGCACGAATTCCGCGTCCGCGGGACTCGTCGCGACGGCGGCGCCGCAGAACGAGGCCCACTCGGGCCGCTTCGCGATGATGCTGCAGGAGGAGAGCAGGGCGGGCCACGCGGCGAGCGCGTCGTCGGTTTTCCAGCCCGGCAGCTTCGACCACTTCATGGCCTCGAAGCGCGCGGTGGGCGCGACCGGCGTCGCTGGCTTTTTCGTGACGCAGCCCGCGAGCGCCACGAGGGCCAGGCAGGCGATGAAGTGAAGTGCGCGAGGTGCGGAGGTCAGGTCTGTCCCCTTTTTCCAGGAAACGAGGAATGTCCCTATTTCTTCATGCCGGCCTGGTCGAGGATGAAGGCGTACTGCTCCGCGTACTCGCGGTACTTCTGGAACCTGCCGGATTTGCCGCCGTGGCCGGCCTCCATGTTCGTGCGCAGCACGATGAGGCTGTCACCCGTGCGCCGCGCGCGCAAGCGTGCGACGTACTTGGTCGGCTCGAAGTATTGCACCTGGCTGTCCCACAGTCCCGAATGCACGTACATCGCCGGATAATCCTGCGCACTGAGCTGATCGTACGGCGAATACGAAAGCATGTAGTCGTAGTACTTCTTCTCTTTCGGATTGCCCCACTCGTCGAACTCGTTCGTGGTGAGCGGGATGCTCTCGTCGAGCATCGTCGTGACCACGTCGACGAAGGGCACGCCGGCCACGATGCCGCGATAGTCCCGCGGCGCCATGTTCGCGATCGCGCCCATCAGCAGGCCGCCCGCGGAGCGTCCGGTGGCGAACGTGCGCCTGGGGTCCGCGTATTTGTTGGCCACCAGCCAGCGCGTCACGTCGATGAAGTCCGTGAACGTGTTCTTCTTGTTGAGCAGCTTGCCGCTCTCGTACCACGCGCGGCCCATCTCCTGGCCGCCGCGGATGTGCGCGATGGCCACGACGAAACCGCGATCGAGCAGCGACGCGGGCATGTAATTGAACTCGGGATCGTACGAGGAACCGTACGAGCCGTAGCCGATCTGCAGCAGCGGCGCCGTGCCGTTGCGCGGCGTGCCCTTGCGGTACACGATGGACACCGGCACCTTCGTGCCGTCGCGCGCCGTCGCCGTGGCGAACTCGGTCGAGTAGTTTGCCGGGTCGTACCCGCCGAGCACGGCCTCGCGCTTGAGCAGCTCGCGTTCCCCGGTGCTGAAGTGATAGTCGTACGTGGTGCGCGGCGTCACGAGCGAGGTGTACGTGTAGCGCAGCGTGTCGTTGTCGAACTCGCGGTTCACGTCGAGCATCATCGTGTAGCTGGGCTCGTCGGCCGTCACGAGCACGTCCGCCTTGCCCGGCTCCCACGGCCGGATGCGCAACTTGCGCAGTCCGCCGGAGTGTTCCTCCACGGTCAGGAACTTCTTCGACACGTCGAACGCGTCGATGAACGCATCGTCGCGATGCGCGACGACGTCGCGCCACTTCGTGCGATCGCCTTCGGCGCCGCGCGGCACCTCGACCAGCCGGAAGTTCTTCGCCTGCCAGTTGGTGCGCACGATCCAGCGGCCATTCGCGTGTTCGACCTGGTATTCGTGGTCGCGCTCGCGCGGCAGGAACAGCCTGAACCGGGGGTCCGGGCTGTTCGCATCCGCGTACCAGACCTCGGTCGACACGGTGCTCTGCGTGTGGATCAGCAGGAATTGCTCGTCCTTGGTGCGCAGGAGCTGCGTGTAGAAGCTCTCGTCGTCCTGCGTCCAGACGACCGGATCCGCCGCGACGTCGTTGAGGTTGGGGCTGTCGATGCGATGGCTGCGCACCCGGAAGCCGAGCAAGGTGTCCGGATTCTTCTCGATGTAGAAGAACGTCTTGTTGTCGCCCGCCCAGATGACGTTGTTCTCGACGTTCGACAGCGCGATCGACAGATCCTCGCGAGTAGTGAGATCCAGCACCCGCACGACGTACTGGCGGCGGCCGATCGTATCGACCGCGTAGGCGAGCAGGTTGCTGTCGGGGCTGATCGCGATTTCGCCGACCTCGTAGAAGTCGTGCCCCTTCGCGAGCTCGTTGAGGTTCAGCAGGATTTCCTCGGGTGCATCCTTGCTGCCCTTGCGACGCGCGTAGATAGGGTATTCGCCGCCGGTTTCGAATCGCTTGTAGTACCAGTAGCCGTTCATCAGGTACGGCACGGTCGCATCGTCCTGGCGCAGGCGGCCGACGATTTCCTTGTATATCGTTTCCTGCAGAGGCTTCGTGTGCGCAAGCATCGCGTCGGCGTACGTGTTCTCGGCGTTTACGTACGCGAGCATCTCGGGATTCGCGCGCGAGTCGTCGCGCAGCCAGTAGTACTCGTCCGTGCGCGTGCCGTTGGGGGACTCGACCGCATGCGGCCTCTTGGACGCCACGGGCGGTTGCAGCGCGGCGGTCGCGACGGTTTTGTCGGCGACCAGCCTTGCCGAGGAGCTGGCCGACGAACCGGGCGGCGAAATTGCGGCGGCGGGAGTTTGTTTCATGTGTGTGCTACAGGCGCTCAGGGAAACGATCAAGGCATAGACAATCGCCGGGGCAACCAGGCGCGGAAATCTCATGGCGAGGACCAGGCAGAGGAGAGGAAAGCATTCTAGCGGGTTCGTGCTGATCACTTCAGACCGGGGTTGGGGCATCATGCCGGCATGTTGGAGATCGGCAATTCCCTGAATTTCGCCACATTGCGCGATTTGTCATGCGGCGGTGTCCGGCTGTCGGTCACGGCCGACGCCTATGCCGCCATCGGCCGCGGTTCTGCCGCCGTGGCGCAAATCGTGGCGCGCGGCGAGCCGGCCTACGGCGTCAACACCGGGTTCGGCCGTCTGGCGCAAACCCACATCCCGAACGATCAGCTCGAACTTCTGCAGCGCAACCTCGTGTTGTCCCACGCGGTCGGAGTCGGCGATCCGCTGCCCGCGCCGGTGGTGCGGCTCATGCTGGCGCTCAAGATCGCCGCGCTCGCCCAGGGTTTCTCTGGCGTCCGGCGCGAGCTCGTCGACGCGCTGCTCGCGCTTTACAACGCCGACGTGCTGCCGCGCGTGCCGTCGAAAGGCTCGGTCGGCGCGAGCGGAGATCTCGCGCCGCTCGCGCACCTCGCGGCCGTATTGTTAGGCGTGGGCGAAGTCGAATGCCGCGGCGAGATCCTGTCGGCAGACGACGGGTTGAAGCGCGCGGGGCTCGGCCGCCTCACGCTCGCCGCCAAAGAGGGGCTCGCGCTGCTCAACGGCACGCAGACCTCCACCGCGCTCGCGGTGTGTAACCTCATCGCGATCGACAACCTGCTGCGTACGGGCATCGTGGCGGGCGCCCTGTCGGTCGACGCGGCGGAAGGCTCGGCGAGTCCCTTCGATGCGCGCATCCACGGGCTGCGCGGCCATCCCGGGCAGATCGCCGTCGCGGCCGCGTATCGCAAGCTGCTCGAGGAGAGCCCGATCAATTCGAGTCACCGCGACTGCGGCAAGGTGCAGGATCCGTATTCACTGCGCTGTCAGCCGCAGGTGATGGGCGCGTGTTTCGACCAGATCGAGGCCGCGCGCGCCGTGTTGCTGCGCGAGGCGAATGGCGTTTCGGACAATCCCCTCGTATTCGCGGATACCGGCGAAGTCCTGTCCGGCGGCAACTTTCACGCCGAACCCGTCGCATTCGCGGCGGACAATCTCGCGCTGGCGGTGGCGGAGATCGGTGCATTGGCCGAGCGGCGCATCGCGCTGCTCATCGACGCCACGTTGTCGGGCCTGCCGCCATTTCTGGTCAAGGATGGCGGCGTGAATTCGGGCTTCATGATCGCGCACGTGACCGCCGCCGCGCTCGCCTCCGAGAACAAACTACTCGCGCACCCGGCGAGCGTGGACTCGCTGCCGACTTCCGCGAACCAGGAGGATCACGTTTCGATGGCCACGTTCGCGGCGCGCAAGCTCTCCGACCTCGTCGACAATACGGCGACGATACTCGGCATCGAATTGCTGGCCGCCGCGCAGGGTGTCGACCTGCGCGCGCCGGTGGTGACGTCCGTGAGATTGCAGGCCGTGATGCGCGAAATCCGCGCGCGTGTGCCGCACTACGACATCGATCGTTATCTCGCTCCCGATATCGCGGCGATCACCCAGGCGGTGAAGGACGGCGTGATCGCCGCGCACTGCCCGGTTCTCGACTAGTTGGTCGGGCGCCTTCCGGCGGTCAAGTGCCTTCGGAAGTATTGCCGGGCGTCGAACGCAGGCGCCTGGCGAGGACGACGCCCCAGCCGAGCCCCAGCACCGCCGCGACGAACGATCCCAGCAGCACGCCGAGTTTCGCCGCGCCGAGCAGGTTATCGTCGCTGAACGCGAGCATCGCGATGAAGATGGACATCGTGAATCCGATGCCGGCCAGCAGGCCCATGAGGCAGATCCCGCTCCAGTTGACGCCGGGCGGCAAGCGGCAAAGGCCGGCTCGCACCGCGAGCCAGCTCACGCTGACGACGCCGAGCGGTTTGCCGACCACCAGCGCGACCGCCACTCCCAGCAGTACCCACTGCGCCCCGCCGGTAGATAGGTCGACGCCGCCCAGGCTCACGCCGGCATTGGCCAGCGCGAAGATCGGCATGATTCCGAACGCGACCCAGGGATGCAGCGCCATCTGCACGCGCACGGCGGGTGGCAGCAATTCACGCTGCGCGAGCCTGAGTTCTCTCAGGGAATGCTCGTGCCGGTGCGCGTCGACCAACTCCTCGCGGCCGAACACTTCGTTGGCGATGCGGCGCAGGATTTCGACGGGCCGCTCGCGCATGTGCGCCGATACCACCGGAGTCATCAGACCAAGGACGACGCCGGAAAGCGTCGGATGTGCGCCGGACTTCAGCAATCCGATCCAGGCGATCGCGCCGGGCAGTACATAGGCATACGCTGAGCCGATCCCGATCTTCTGCAGGCCGAGGACCATCGCGAGTCCCAGCGCCATGATCGCGAAGCCGCTGTAGTCGAGGCCGCCGGAGTAGAAGAACGCGATGATCAGGACGGCGATGATGTCGTCGATGATGGCGAGCGCCAGCAGCAGCACCCGGATGTTCCCCGGAATTCCCTTGCCAAGCAGGGCGAGCACTCCCACGGCAAACGCGATGTCGGTGGCCGTCGGAACGGCCCAGCCGTGAAGCCGGACCGGATCGAGATTCAGGGCCACATAGATCAGAGCGGGAACGACGACCCCGCCCGCGGCCGCCAGCACGGGCAATCCCGCCTGGCGCAGGTTGCTCAACGCGCCTTCATGGATCTCGCGGCGGATCTCCATTCCGACGACCAGGAAGAAGATCGTCATCAGTCCGTCGTTGATCAGGAAATGCAGGGACTCGGTGAACTGGTAGCTGCCGATTCCGATCGTGAACGGCGTATGCCAGAGCGCGTGGTAACCGTGCGCCCAGGGCGAATTGGCCCAGGCCAGCGCACCCACGGCGGCGATCAGCAACACGATGCCGCTGAAGGCTTCGATGCGGATGAATCGTTCGAGGGTGGCGAAGGCGCGCTCCGCCAGGCGCTGGGCTTGCGACATTTCCTGCCGCGGATTTTTTCGACTCACGGATGCGATGGCTCCTGCGTGGCGGCCCGACCATCGCATGAACCTGTTTCGCCGGCGGCGAACCACCCGGCCGGCATGTTACATGCCTCGCCGAACTATCGGTATACCAACGGTTGCGGAAGGGGAGGTACGTCACCGTACGGCACGTCGTCGGCCTCCTCGTACCCGGCGTGTACCGCGGGCGCCGCACGCGCGCTCACCAGCACGAACAACGCGAGCACCCAGTGGAATGCGATCGGGATGGCGTGTTCCATGCCCTGGATCGCAAGCCGCGCGGCCATCGCGGCGAAATACACCAGTGCGAATGCGCGTAGTCCCCGCGCGACGCGCGGATGCGCGCGGGCGAAGCAACCCGTGCGGATGCGCCGGTTCCAGGCCACCACCGACATGATCATGAGGATGAGGATCTGCAACGGCAGCAGCACTGGATAGGGGAGCAATCCCGAGTACCACGCGTCCATCTCCGGCAGCCATGCCGGCGCGAGCAGCAGCACTTCGATCTGACCGATCACGCGCGCGGCGAACAGTGCGATGCAGCTCCACAGCAACACCGCCGCGCCGCAGCGGCGCGCCGTGAAGCGCTTCATGCGAGCAGGCCCTCGAGGTGGCGGTACCAGTCGCTCTGGAAAACGCCGGCGGGATCCAGCCTGCGCTTCGTCTCGAGAAATCGGCGAATGTCCGGATGGGCCGCCAAGACCTGCGCCGCGCTCGCGAAGCGGTGATAGGTCAGGAAATAGCTGCCGCCGTATCGCAGCGCGTGATCGATGAGGCGGCTGAAGTGCCCGGCGGCGCGTTCGATGTGGTGCGCGTGATGATCGATGTGCAGGTTGAAGATCACGCAGGCCCAGCCGTGACGCGCCCAGGGCAGTGCGGTTTCGCGTTCCGCCTCGATGAGCCGGATGGTCCCGTAGATGAAGTCGACGTCGTTGGTGCTGAAATCGCGCCGCACGTCGTCCATGAAACGCGTGAGGTCGGCGCGCGGCACGTAGAGCTCGGTGATCATCTCGCTGCCGCGCACCGCGGCGCCGAGGCGGTGATCGAGCGCGCCGTGGTAGTCCTCGAGATAAAGATTGAGCTGGTGTGTATCGCTCCAGTAGAGCTGGCCGTGGGTCGCCAGGTAGAACTCGGTGAAGCGTCGGAACGCCGCGCGCTTGTCCTTGTGGGCGAGGGCCAGTAGTTCGTTCCAGTCGCTCTGGGAGAGCCGTCGCTGGTTGTCGGGAATCGGCGCGTCGGGCGGGACGGGGCGGTAACTCGACAACACGCCCGTGCGCAGGAATTCGCGGCTGTCGGGCGCGGTCGCGAACTGGAAGTCGCCGTACAGGTGACCCGTGGCGATGCGTTCGTCGAAGGCCTCGATGAGGTCGTCGATATCGAGGCGGGCGACGCGGCGCTCGACCTTGACGCGCGGCACGAGCCGCAACGTCGCGGCAGTCACGACGCCGAACAACCCGTACCCGCCGACGACGTGCCGGAACAACTCGTCGTTCTCGGTGCGACTGCAGCGCACGACGTCGCCCGTCGGGGTCACCACTTCGAGCCCTTCGAGATCGGCGACGAACGGTTGCGCGGCGAGACCGCGGCCATGGATGTTCGCGGAAACCGCGCCGCCGATCGTCAGGCGGTCCGCGCCCGTCTGCTTCTGGCGGATGCCGTACGCGCGCCCGGGTCCGCGCTGCAGCGCGAGATAACCCCGGATGACGTCGGGCCAGGTGATGCCGGCCTCGACTTCCAGCAGCGCGTCGCCGCGGTCGAACCAGCGCACGCTCGAGAGCTGGCGCATGTCGAGCAGCGTGCCGCCGGACAGGAACTGCTGACCGCCCATGGCGTGGCGCGCCCCCGCGATCGCGAGCGGCTCGCCGCGCGCCCGGGCCTGCAACACCGCGTCGACCACGTGTCCCACGCGCCGCGGCTCGAGCACCTTCGCGACGGGGGTGCGGTTGAGGGCCGAATGCGTGTCGTTGACCCACTTCGGCAGGACGCTCTTCCTGATCGCCTGCAACTTCGCGTGCATGGCGCGAAGCTCGCCCGACCAGGGACGTAAGGCAATACCCGAATGACCAGTATCGGATTACGATACCCACGGTCCGGCTGCAATCCACGGGAATTGGCGGGAGAATCCGCGGGCATGGGAGAAACGACGAGAATAATCCTGGCGCTCAAGCGCGGGCTGCGTTCGCGCGGCATCACCTACGCGATGCTCGCCAAGCGAATCTCGCTGAGCGAACCCTCCGTCAAACGCATCCTGTCGCGCGGTAGTTTGAGCCTGCCGCGGCTCGAGCGGATCTGCGAGGCCGCCGGCCTTTCGATGGAAGAGCTCGTGCGGCCGGTGTCGGCGGCGCCGGCGGAGACCTCGAGCACGTTGACCGCCGCGCAGGAATCCGCGCTGGCCGCCGATCCCCAGCTACTCGCCTGCTTCTATCTGCTGACCAACGGGCACACGCCGCGCGAGGTGGCGAGCGAGCTCGGCGCCGACGATCGGCTGCTGCGCCGCTGGCTCGTGAAGCTCGACAACCTGCACCTCGTCGAGCTGCGCGCGCGGCTCGGCGCGCGCCTGCGCGTGCAGGCGCCGATCTCCTGGCGCGAGGACGGACCGATCCGGCGCACCTACGAGCAGCAGGTACGCGAGGAGTTCATGCGTTCCGGCTTTCTCGCGGCGGACGAGACCCTGCTGTTCCGCACGGCGGAGCTTTCGGAAGCATCGCGACAGGTCCTGCAACGCAAACTCGCGCGGCTTTCAGCCGATTTCAACGAACTCGCGGATCTCGACCGTCACCTTCCGCGGCGCGAGAAACGTGCCGTCGCGGTCATGCTGGCCTGCCGGCCCTGGGTCTTTTCGATGTTCGATGGATTAAAACGCCGCTGATCAGCAGCAGCGCGAAGGCCGCGAGCCAGGAGTAGTAGCCGACCAGGAGCTGGTCCGCCTTGTTCTCGCGGACGGCCTGCACGATCCAGTAAAGGTTGAGGATGAAGCAGGCGATGACCACGCGGATGAAGAGTCCCGGTCGAGTCACCGCGTCGCGCCAGACGAGCACGACCAGCGCGGGAAACGCCACGTTGGTGAGCGCACTCAGGAGCCACGGGCCCGCGTCCGTCCACTGCTGCCCCTCCGAATTCCACACCGGCTCCAATGCGTATCGGAAGGCGAGCCATCCTGGTACGCCGGTCGCAACCGGCAGGAACCACGAGGCGAGCCAGGCGAGCGCGGCGATGCCGCTCACGACGCGAATCGATTTCTCCATCGGGTGTGTCGCCTGGCCGGGTAGCTAGGGCTGGCGCGGAAACTCCGCGTTGATCTCCTGTTCCGACTCCGACAGCTGGCAGGTACCGACTCCGCCGCCCATCAGGCCGCGCGACGGACTGATCAGCGTGAAATTGCAGCGCATGTATTCGCCGTCCTCGGCGCGCATGTTCGCGAGCACCTGGCCGGTGTATGTCCTGACCAGTTCCGAGCGCGACTCGTAGGCCCAGTAGCGCCAGGAGCCGCGGCGGCTCGGGCGGCCCCAGCCGGTCCAGAGCGGATCGAGCCGGTCGACGCGTGTCTCGCTCGTGATCTGGAAATACGTGCCGTTGAACACGCGGCCGGCGCCGAGCGTCGCCGCGATGTTCCCGGAAATGCTGTCGGTGCTCTGCCAGGTGAAGTTCACCGCATCGCGCGAGCCGCTGACGCTGCCGGAGCCGGTGCCCGCGGTCTGGCAACCGATCAACGCGAGGGCGGCGGTCAATGACGTGAGTAGTGGTTTCCTGTTCATGATTTCATCGTCGCGCCACGCGGCGCCTCTCAGTCTCCCGTGGGAGAGAGTTTGAATTCGAGAACGGTCGGATTTTCCTTCAAAGTGTGCGCGAGCCGCGAAGCCGAGGTGCGATCCGTCGTCTGCAACGTCATGCTGTGCCGGAGCACGCGGCCCTCGGTCTCGAGCCGGTAACTGAAGTTCGCGATCGTGAATGCGTGTTGCTTGATCAGCGCGCGCATGTCGTTCTCCGACAACGTGCCGTCCTTGGCGTACTTCACGTCGAAGTTGAAGTAGGACTGCGTGGGCACGCGCAACTCGATCCAGCGGAACAACGAGAGCACCGCGAGCGTGAGCACGACCGAGACGGCCAACGGTAGATAGAGACCGACGCCCGCGATGACGCCGATCGCGGCGGTGATCCAGATGGACGCCGCGGTGGTCAGGCCGCGCACGTTGAGGCCTTCCTTGACGATGACGCCCGCGCCGAGGAAGCCGATGCCGGTCATGATGCCCTGGGCCATGCGCGTCGGGTCGAGACGCACCTCGGAGCTGCCGCGCACCCACTCGTCTTCGTACACGGTCACGAGCATGAGCAGCGAGGAGGCGAGGCAGACCAGCACGTGCGTGCGCAGTCCCGCGGGACGGCCGTGGAACGAACGCTCGTAGCCGATGCACGCGCCCGCGCCGAGCGCGGCCACGAGCCTCAGGATCATTTCGATTTCGGTGGCGGAGAGGGGAAGGTTCATCAGGGGAGCGTCGCGCGAGACGGGTTTGCCGTCAATGCATCTTGCGACGACGTCTGCGCTCGAGCGCCTTCCGGCCGACGCTGATCCAGTTCTGCAGTGTTAGCGGGCAGAGACACAGCAGCATGTCGCCTTCGGCATGTCCGGGATTGGTTTCCGCGAAGAAGCGGATGTCCGGGTCGGCGAGCTCGGCTTCGGTCAGCGGGGCGGTGGTGTCGAGCAGCCGCTCGCGGCCCGATCGAAGGACCAGTCCGCGCCTGGGCCGCCAGCCGCCGCCGTAGTTCTGGATCGCGAGCTGGTCGACGAGCGCCCGTTCGGTTTCGGGCGTGGGCGCGTCGCGCCGCGGCCAATACGTGACGAAGTTGCGGGGCAGCAGCAGGTAGCTCTTGTAGCTATAGGTATCGAAGAACCAGTAGATAGGGCGGAACGGGTAGCGCAGTTTCGTGCGCAGCCAGGTGCGCCAGCCGAGCGTCTGGATCAGGTTTCGCCCGCGCCATTCCTCGCGCAGCAGGACGTGGGTAGTGAGGATCACCGCGATGGAGCGCCCGCGGAACCGCACGGGGAGAATGTCGATGCAGGCCATGCCCACGAGCTGGCCCTTCACCCGGAACGTCGCGATGAGCTCTCGCCGGAACAGCTCGGACTCCGCGTACCAGCGTTCGACGTCGAAAAACCGGCGATTGAGCTCCCACAGCTCCTGCCAATCCGCCTCGCTGAGGGCCGCTGCCGGCCGGACGATGGTTTGAACGCGGTCCTGGCCGCTCATGCTTCTAGTTTGCCATGCCGCGCGTCCGCCCGGCCTTTACAATCGCCCCATACCAACAGGGTGAGGGGTCCATGAGCGCTTCCGCCAACGAACGAATCGAGGTCGTCGACGTCCTTCGCGCCTTCGCGCTGTTCGGGATCATGGTGACCCACTCGGGCATGGAGTTTCTCGCCGGTCCCGATCCGTACCCGAAATTCGGACTCGTGCACTCGTTCGACCCGGTCGTGAAGCAGGTCGTCGCGCTGCTCACGACCGGCAAGTTCTTCATGATCTTTTCCTTCCTGTTCGGCCTGAGCTTCGCCATCCAGATCGACAACGCCGCGCGTAAGGGTTCGGCATTCGCCGGAAGGTTCGCCTGGCGGCTCACCGTGCTGTTGCTGATCGGAATCGGTCACTCGCTGTTCTTCAGCGGCGACATCCTGGTGCTTTACGCGCTCCTGGGGTTTCTGCTGCTTCCGATGCGCAACGTGCGCACGAAGACCATGCTGTGGGTTTCGGCCGTGCTCGTGCTGAACATTCCACTGGTGCCGATCATGCTCGCCTTCGTGAACGGTCCGCCGCCCGGGCCGGAGCAGCAGGCCGCCGCGGCGGAGTCGGCCAGGCAGTTCGCCGGGATGGCCCAGCAACTTTACGATGCGAAGCGCAGTGGCACGCTGGCCGAGCTCATCCAGGCGAACGCTGGCTTCGGAGCCCTGATGAAGTTCGGATACGTGGTCATCAGCGGCCGCCTGTGGATCACGTTCGCATGCTTCCTGCTGGGAATGTGCGCGTGGCGCGCCCGGCTATTCGTGGATACGCCGGAGAACCGCGCAAGGATGCGCCGCATCCTCACGGTGGGTGGAGCGATCACGCTGGTCGGCTCGCTCCTGGTGCTGCAATTCCCGGTCACTACCGGAGTGCCGGAGTCCGGCACGGGCGTCTTCGCGGTCTTCGTCGCCGGTGTGCAGAACGCCTCGCTCGCGGCCTTCCTGATCGCGGGGGTGTCGCTGATCTACTGGCGCGCGCCCGATCGCGGCCCGCTGCCAGCACTGGCTCCGATGGGACGCATGGGCCTCACTTCCTACCTCATGCAGACGCTGTTCGGCGCCATCGTGTTCTACGGTGTGGGGTTCGGATTGATCGGCCAGCTCGGTTATGGACTCGGCGTGCTCGTGGGGCTGCTGTGTTGCGTGGTCCAGGTGTTCTTCTCGCGTGCCTGGCTCGCGCATTTCACGATGGGGCCATTCGAGTGGCTGTGGCGCTCGCTCACCTACTTCAAGTTGCAGCCCCTGGTGCGCCGGATCGCGGCGCCGGCCGTGTAGCTTCGGGCCGGAGGAGCGGGACATGCGGATCGCACTGCTCGGTAAATTCGGCGGTTTTCAAGGGCTTATACGGCTCATCCAGTAGCCGGCGCCCTGCCTGCCTGTATGGACGCATGGGCTCCCCGCCGATTAAGGTCTGGCTCATGCCGCTCCCACAGTTCCATCCCGCCGTGCAGGCGTGGTTTTCCCACGCGTTTCCCGGTGGCGCCACCGCCGCGCAACTCGATGCCTGGCCCGCGATCGCCGGCGGCGGGCACGCGCTGATCGCCGCTCCGACGGGCTCGGGCAAGACGCTGGCGGCATTCCTCGCGGCGATCGACTCGCTGATGCGGGAAGGTGCGGCGGGTCAGCTGCAGGACGTCACGCGCGTCGTGTACGTGTCACCGTTGAAGGCGTTGTCGAACGACATCCAGCGCAATCTCGACGCCCCGCTCGAGGGCATCTCGAAGGAGCTGATCTCGCTTGGCCTGCAGGCTCCCGCAATCCGCGCGATGGTGCGCACAGGCGACACCACCCAGACCGAGCGCGCGATGATGCGGCGAGTCCCGCCGCACATCCTCGTGACGACGCCCGAGTCGCTCTATCTACTGCTCACCAGCGTGTCGGGACGCGAGATGCTCTCGACCGTCCGCACCGTGATCGTCGACGAAATCCACGCCGTCGCGCAGACCAAGCGCGGCGCGCACCTCGCGCTCACCCTCGAGCGCCTCGCCGCGAATGCCGCCCAACCGATCCAGCGCATCGGCCTCTCCGCGACCCAGAAGCCCATCGAAGTCGTCGCCCGGTTCCTGGTGGGGGCTGCTCCGAATACCACCATCGTCAACAGTGGGCACGTGCGGGAGCGCGACATCAACCTCGTGATACCGCCGGTGCCGCTCGAGGCGGTGATGTCGGGCGAGGCGTGGGGTCTCGTCTACGACCAGCTCGCGCAGTTGATCGGCGAGCATCACACCACGCTGGTCTTCGCGAACACGCGCCGCATGGTCGAGCGGGTCTCGCGTCACCTCGCCGAGCGTCTCGGTGAAACCGCGGTGGCCGCGCATCACGGATCGCTCTCGAAGGAGACGCGTTTCGACGCCGAGCAGCGCCTGAAGGCCGGATCGCTCAAGGTCATGGTCGCCACTGCATCTCTCGAGCTCGGTATCGACATCGGCGACGTGGAGCTCGTCTGCCAGCTCGGCAGCCCGCGCAGCATCTCGACCTTCCTGCAGCGTGTCGGCCGCGCCAATCACTCGGTCGGCGGCGTGCCAAAGGGCCGCATCTTTCCGGCGAGCCGCGACGAGTTGGTCGACTGCACCGCATTGCTGGATTCCGTGCGGCGCGGCGAACTCGACGCGCTGCAGATCCCGGAGCACCCGCTCGACGTGTTGTCGCAGCAGATCGTCGCCGAAGTCGCCGCGCGCGAATATGGCGAGGACGAGTTGTTCGAGCTCGTGCGTCGCGCGTGGCCGTACCGCGACCTCGAGCGCAAGGACTTCGACGCGGTCGTGCGCATGCTCGCAGACGGTATCGCCACGCAGCGCGGCCGCCGTGGCGCCTATCTACATCGCGACGCCGTCAACAAGGTGCTGCGCGCGCGCAAGGGCGCGCGGCTCACCGCGATCACCTGCGGCGGCGCGATCCCGGACAACGCCGATTACCAGGTGATCCTCGAGCCTGCCGGCATCTTCGTCGGCACTCTCAACGAAGACTTCGCGATCGAAAGCCTCGCGGGCGACGTGTTCCAGCTCGGCAACACGTCGTATCGCATCCTGCGTGTCGAGGCCGGGCGCGTGCGCGTCGAGGATGCGAAGGGCCAGCCCCCGACGATCCCATTCTGGCTCGGCGAAGCGCCCGCGCGCACCGATGAACTGTCCGCGTCCGTCTCGCGGCTGCGCGCCGACATCGAAGCGCTGCTGCCCGAGGTCAATGCCGACACACTGGCGCGCGCGATCGAAACCGTCGCGACGCGTTACCAGCTACCCGAGCCCGCCGCCCGCCAGCTCGTCGAATACCTCGCCGGCGCGAAGGCGGTGCTGACCAGGCTACCGACGCTCGACACGCTCGTGCTCGAGCGATTCTTCGACGAATCCGGCGGCATGCAGCTCATCATCCACGCGCCGTTCGGCGCGCGCGTGAACCGCGCATTCGGACTCGCGCTGCGCAAGAAGTTCTGCCGCACGTTCAACTTCGAGCTGCAGGCCGCGGCTACCGAGGACGCAATCGTTCTTTCGCTCGGCGAGACGCACAGCTTCGAGCTCGAAAGCGTCGCGCGCTTCCTCAACAGCAAGACGGTCGAGGACACGCTCATCCAGGCGATGCTCGACTCGCCGATGTTCGGCGCGCGCTGGCGCTGGAATGCGAGCATTTCGCTCGCCATCCGCCGGTCGTCCGGCGGCAAGCGCACGCCGCCCAACATCCAGCGCATGGCCGCCGAGGACCTGATCGCGGTCGTCTTCCCCGACCAGATCGCCTGCGCGGAGAACCTCTCAGGTCCACGCGAAATCCCCGATCACCCGCTGGTCAAGCAGACGCTGCAGGATTGCCTGCACGAAGCCATGGATATCGATGGCCTCAGGAACCTGCTGCGCGGGCTCGAGGGCGGCGAGATCAAGGTCGTCGCGCGCGACCTGCCGCAACCTTCGCCGCTCGCCGCGGAAATCCTCGGTGCGCGGCCGTATGCCTTTCTCGACGATGCGCCGCTCGAGGAGCGCCGCACGAATGCCGTTTCCCAGCGCCGCTGGCTCGACCCGGAAACCGCGGCGGACATGGGCCGGCTCGATCCCGCGGCCATCACCCAGGTGCGCGAGGAAGCGTGGCCCGACGCCGCGACACCCGACGAGCTGCACGATGCGCTCAACACGCAGGGACTCGTCACGGAAACCGAGGGCATCTCCAACAACTGGACGCGCCATCTCGAAGCGCTGATCGCCGCGAACCGCGCGACTCGCCTCACCGACGGCACCCACGCCTTCTGGGTCTGCGCCGAATGCCTGCCGATGATCCAGGCTATCTACCCGCAGGGCCGCATCGATCCGCCGATCAGCGCGCCCGCGGACCATGCCGAGAAGACCTGGTCGCGCGAGGATGCCATCCGCGAGCTCGTGCGCGGCCGGCTGCAGGCGCTGGGTCCGGTCACCGCGCGCGACCTCGCCGAGTCCCTGGCGCTGGGTCCGACCGACATCGACGTCGCGTTGCTAGAACTCGAGAGCGAGGGCTTCGTGCTGCGCGGCCAGTTCACCCCCGAGGCCACGCTCGAGTGGTGCGAACGACGCCTGCTCGCACGCATCAACCGCTACACCATCAAGACCCTGCGCGCCGAGATCGAACCGGTGTCGCCCGCTGACTTCATGCGTTTCCTGCTCGACTGGCAGGGCGTGACGCGCGCGCCGAAGCCGGAGGGAACCGAGAGTCTTGCCGCGGTCATCGCCCAACTCGAGGGATACGAGATGCCGGCGGCCGCGTGGGAGGGCGACATCCTGCCCGCGCGACTCAACGAATACGATCCGCACTGGCTCGACAGCCTGTGTCTCTCGGGACGCGCGCTCTGGGCGCGCCTGACACCCGCGAAGAGCGCGGGCGCCGCGCCCGTGCGCACGACGCCGATCGCGCTCGTCACCCGGAAGAACTGGTCGCTGTGGAACGCGCTGGCCGCCGCGCCGCACGAGGAGCTGCAGCTCTCGCACGGCGCGCGCGCGATGTACGACTATTTCAGGGAGCACGGCGCATCGTTCTTCGACGATCTCGTGAGCGGCACCAAACTACTGCGTTCGCAGGCGGAGACCGCGCTCGGCGAGCTGGTCTCCGCGGGTCTCGTCAATGCCGACAGCTTCAGCGGACTGCGGGCGCTGCTCATTCCCTCGGACAAGAAACGACAGCTCGTCGCCCGCCGCCGCCGCGTCGCGCTGTTCGGGCTCGAGGATGCCGGGCGCTGGAGCCTGATTCGCAAGGGCCACAAGACCGAAGACGCCGCGGCTCTCGAGCAGGTGGCCGAGATCCTGCTGCGGCGTTACGGCGTCGTGTTCCGCCGCGTGCTCGAACGCGAGGCGGACTGGCTACCGCCCTGGCACGCGCTGCTGCGCGTTTTCCGACGGCTCGAAGCGCAGGGAAAGATCCGCGGTGGCCGCTTCGTCGCGGGCATGGCGGGCGAGCAGTACGCGCTGCCGGATGCGGTCGCATCATTGCGCGCCATCCGCAAGCAGGCGCCCAAGGGCGATTTCGTTTCGCTGAGCGCGGCGGATCCGCTCAATCTCACCGGCATCATCACGCCGGGCGAGCGCGTGCCCGCGCTCGCGAAGAACCGCGTGCTTTATCGCGACGGCGTGCCGGTCGCGATCCACTCGGGCGGCGAGTCCAATTTCATCGTGGCAATGGAGCCGGGGCGCGAGTGGGAAGCGCGGCAGGCGCTGCTCAGGAAAAACCTGGTGCCCGCATCGTCGCGGGCTTCCTGAATTCCCGGCGGAAGTCCGGGCGGGCGGTCCATGTGCCGTCCATGGCACGCTTTGACCGTCCTCGGCGTGCAAATGCACGCGACTACATGGATGTGTCGCGAGACCGGGATTTCTCCCACCCCAATTCGACAATAATTCGCGAACGGCCAAAAAAATCTTGAAGGAAAATCGCAGCCGGGCGGCCGCCTGCCCCTCAGAAGCGGGAGGGCATCACGGCGTCATCGTCGTCGTATGACGACTTGGCCAGCCGGAAATACACGCGGCGACCGGGCGCGTTGCCATTGGGCGGGGTGATGTAGACGACGGCATACCGCTGCATGCCGATGTCCGTCATCTCATGAGGCTCCGCGGCCCAATCCGGGTAGTGCGTGCGCAGCCAGCGCCGGATGAATCGGTCCACCATGACGTCGGAAGTGGCGATGATGCGTACCGCCGTGTCGGGCGTGGCGCCCGGCGCGCTGGGGTCCGGCATGTTGATCTGCGCGTTCGCGGCGCCGGCAGCGCCTAACAAAGTGCAGAGAATCAACGTTTTCCGGAAAGTCTTCATACGCACCCCCAGTGGAGCCAATAAATCACAGCCCACGAAGGGGCGTCAATCGCACCTGCGCCGGCCCGCACGTGGGGCGGGGCGCATCGCGGGTTAGACGCCGAAACTCAGCAAAATCATGGCTATGCCAGGCCGATCTTGCCGGCGGCCTGCCGGAACGTCGCGTCGGCGTCGGGCGCGAAGCGGAATGCAGCCAGAAAATCACCAATGCTGTAGTCGGACACCCGCTCGCGGATCTTGCGGGTGTATTCGTGGGCCTCGGTGATCCGGCCGGCGAGCACCAGCGAAAACGCGGCGATGGCCATGATGTGGTGATGCGCGTTGGGCCGCGCCGCGGCCTTGACGGCCCAGTCGGCCGCCTGCTCGTATTCACCGAGCCGCACGAGGCTGATCGAGCGCGAGGCCAGCATCGCGAAGAGCAGGGGATCGAACGGCGACAGGTGCCGGGAATGATCCGAGAACGAGATCGCGGCGCGCGGATCCCCCGACTGCCCGTGCACGAACGCGAGCGTGTAGTGCGCCATTGCGTAGTTAGGACTCAGGTCGACCGAGCGTTCCAGCTCGGTCACCGCCTGGTCCTGCTTGCCGCGCAGCCACAGCGCGCGGCCCATGGCCCAGTGCGCGGCCGGATCCCGGTCGTCGATCATGACGCTTCTGCCCGCCGCCTCGAATGCGCGGTCGATCTCGGGCTCTGGGTTCTTCCAGCCGAGGAACGCATTCTGGAAGTGCGCGAACGACAGGCCCGCGTACGCACGCGCGAAGGTCGGGTCGAGTTCGACGGCCTGCGCGAAGAACTGCCGCGCGCGCTCGTTGTCCGCCTTGTTGAAACGATAGACGTGCCACAGGCCGCGGTGATGCGCTTCCCACGCGTCCAACGACGCCGGTGGCTTGAGGATGGCGCGGTTGCGCTCGAGCATCTCGATCTCGTGCGCGACGGAGGCGACGATGCGATTGCCGAGCTCGTCGAGAACGTCGAGCGCGCCTTCGAGTTTCTCGTCGAACACGTCGGCCCAGATGATGCGCGCGGTGCGCGTCTCGACCAGCTCCGCGCCGACGTGGATACGTTTGTCGGTGCGGCGCACCGAGCCGCTGACCACGTAATCCACGTTGAGCATGCGACCGGCTTCCTCGGGCCCGATGTTGCGATCGCGCAGCGCGAACGTGCTGCCCTGCGCGATCACGAACATGCTGCGCAGCTTCGCGAGCCGTGTCGTCACGTCGTAGGCGAGGGCGTCGGCCGCGCCGCCGCGCCGATCGGCATCGCTCGAGCGGTCGTCGAACGGCATCACCGCGATCGACGCGCGGCGAATCTCGGCCGGCGAGGACGCCACGCGCGCGATCTCGGCCGGCGCCGTCTCGATCAGGTTGGCGCTCACGAGCTCGAGCGCCGGACCGGGCGCGCGGGTGGCGGCGGCCTTGCCGCGCGCCTGGCGCCACATCTCGCGCAGCGGCGCGGTTTCGAGCCCGTCCGCCTCGAATAGTTTGATGGCGCTGGCGAGGTGGGCCTCGCCCTCGGCGATGCGGTTCTGCAGCGCGAGCGAGGTCAGCAGCAGCTCGTGCGCGCTGCGATCGAACGGGGAGAGCTTGAGCCACTGCTCCAGGTGGGGCGCGGCCTCGGCGTGCGGCAATGCGCGCGCGAGATTCTCGAGCAGCACGGTGTGGATGCCACGGAAGCGGCGGCGCTCCGCCGTGATCCAGGCATCGAACATCGGGCTGCGCGCGATCTCGAGTCCTTCGAGCAGTTCGCCGGCGAACAAACCGGCGAGCTCGCGCTGCGATTCTGGGCTCAGCTTGCGGATGCCGTGCTCGGGCGCGCGCGTTGCTTCCAGTGCATCCACGACGCAATCCGAAAGATCGAGCCGGATCGTGTTGCCGGATGCGATGACGCGGGTGTGGTCCTCGTCGTCGATGAGTCCGCGGATCTTCGACAGGCACCAGCGCAACTCGCCGCGCGGATCGTTGGGTACATCCCACAGCAGCTCGCAGATCTGCGACCGGGTCACCGGCCGGGCAGCCAGCACGAGATAGCCGAGCAGCGCGCGCACCTTGCGCGACGCCGGCAGCTTCAGGATTTCGCCGTTTCGCGACACTTCCAGGCTGCCGAGCAAACGCAGGCGCAACGATTCCACGGGCTTTTCCACGCTCGCTACCACGCCGGGCCTCTAACTTCGCAATCGTTGAAATGGAGGAGGGTTCGCATGAACGTCAGTTTGAGTCGCAACGCACCGCGGGTGAACCAATGGGCCGTCCGGAGTCGCCAACAGGCTGCCTGGGCGGGCGGAGATTATGCCGCTGTCGGTAGTGCGCTGCAGTTGGTGAGTGAAGAACTCTGCGAAACCATGAATTTGTACCAGGAGTCGCGCGTCCTGGATGTGTCCGCCGGGAATAACCACGCCTCGCTGGCTGCCGCGCGGCGTTGGTGCGACGTCACCTGCACCGACAGCGCCCCGGAGGTGAGGGACCGGCACTCGACGCGGCTGGAAGCCTGCAATCTCGGTGTACGGTTCGTCGACGGAGATGCCGATGCGCTGCCCTTCGGCGACCAGAGTTTCGACGCCGTCCTGTCTACTTTCGGCGCGATGTTCGCGTTGGACCAGGACCGCGCCTCGGCCGAATTGATCCGGGTCTGCCGTCGCGGCGGGCAGGTGGGCCTGGCCAACTGGACGCCCCACGGGTTCATCGGCGAGCTGTTCCGGCTGATCGGCAGCCATACGGGTTCCGCGGGCGCGAACCTCGCCGCCTTCGACTGGGGCACCAATACATGTCTCGCAAGGTTGTTTGGCGCGTACGGCCGCGTCGAATCCGTCGTGAAAAAGGTTGCGTTCCGGGCACGTACGCCGGCGGAGTGGGTCGACCGGTTCCGGTCGAGCTACGGGCCGGTACTCAAGTCGCTCGCCGCGCTCGATGCGGATCGTCAGCGCGCGCTGCGCGGAGACCTGCTGGAACTCGTGGCGCGCTTCAACCGCGCGAAAAACGGATCGATGGTCGTCGACGCGGAGTACCTCGAAGTCGTGATCACGAGGCGCTGATGATCGTGCGGCGCATCCATTCGCCCGGGCCCCGGCTGGCCGATTTGGCGCCGGGAAGGCATTTATTTGCCAGTGTTCGGATGAATAGGCGTATCTTGCCTCCAGGCTTGTGATTCTTCGTATTGACCGTCCCTGAACCTGAGCGCCGTTCGAACGCGCCAACGGTCAGAGTCAGCCACGCGATCCTTCGCGATCCGATCCGCCGGAATCCCGCGGGTCCACCTAACTGCTGGATGATGAAATGACGAAACTGTACGTTGGCAACCTGCCGTTCAACGCCACGGAAGATGCCGTGCGCGCAATGTTTGCCGAACACGGCGCCGTCGAAAAGATCGCGCTCGTGAACGACCGCGAGACCGGCCGCCCACGCGGTTTCGGGTTCGTGGAAATGACGAGCTCGGACGCCGCGCGCGCCATGCAGGCGCTCAATGGCCGCGACTTCGGCGGCCGCCCTCTCAAGGTGAACGAAGCGCAGGATCGTCCGCGCAGCGGTGGCGGCGGCGGTTACGGACGGCGTTGAGCCCCTGTGCCGATGCTGCGCCTGAGTTTCCGTTCACCGATCGGCGAGGCTCCGACGCGCACCGCCGCAACGTTCTTCCGGTTCTGCGCCGATGGAACGGTGCGCGGGCCGGAAAACTACGTCGTCGCGCGCTGCGTCGCCGGCACGTGGACGATGGGCGGGCGTGCGCATCGCGAGCTCGATTGCGAAGGCCCGGTGAAGCTGCGCGTGATGATGGGTGCGCTCGACGCACCGTTGCTGCTCGGGCCCTTCACGCAGGTCCGCTCGGCCGCCGGCATGCTCTACGGCGACGAGCGCTGCCTCAACGTCTATCTTCCCGGCAGGCATCCGGCCACGCAGGCCGGCTGCCACGAACTGACGATGCTGCCGGTGGGGACCGCGTGAATCATGGCAAAGACTAACTACCATCAGATCAGGCGACAGAAGGAAACGGCACGCAAGGCGCGGCAGCAGGAAAAGCTCGCCCGCAGGCAGGCGCGCACCGCCGGCGCGTCCGACGCGGACCCCGCCGCGCCGCCCGCGGATGCGCCTCCGGCGGATCCGAAGGAGGCGCCTTGAGATTCACGAGCACGAACAGCCGCAACCAGATTCGCGAGCGCCAGCGCCGCGATCGCGCGACGGCCCAGGCATTGCGCAGCGCGTATCCGAATTTCGCATCGCTGCGCATCGAGTTCGACTTCAGCGAACCGGGAATCGCGGCGCCCGCGCCGCAGGTGCTGGTGCTGCATCCGCCTTCGCAGGCCTACTTCGTGTTCCCGTGCCCGTACTCCGACTGCGATGGCGAATTCGACCTCACGAGCGCCATCGCGGGGCTATCCCGGTCCGGCGACGCCAACTGCGAAGGCCACCAGCGCTGCGGCGGACAACGAGTTCGCGAGCGTGGCCGCGTTCCCTGCGACCTGACACTGGAATATTTCGTCGCTCCGGAATTCGACGTCTGACGGGCTGACGGCTGAACCGCACTCCGCGACTGCCTTGCCGTCGCGGAGCCCGCCGCCTATCTCGCGCCAGCGCGGCCGGCCAGGCCCTTAGCGGTCCCCCATAAGGGGGCGCGCACGATTCCACGGCGCCATCCACGCCCGCTCCCACGCCGTCCGCCCAGGATTGCGGCCTCACCATTCGGGAGTGACATCATGTTCAAGCGCATCTGCATCTTCGTTTACGGCGTCGCCTGTTACGCCCTGTTCCTGGGCGCGTTCCTCTACGCCGTCGGATTCATCGGCAATTTCGGCGTGCCGCGCACGCTCGACTCCGAACCGGGCGGCGCGTTCCTGCCGAGCCTCTGGTCAACGTGGGATTGTTAGGACTGTTCGCCATACAGCACAGCGCGATGGCTCGTCCGGCATTCAAGCGCTGGTTCACGCGCGTCGTGCCCGCCTCGGCCGAGCGCAGCACTTACGTGCTCGCCTCGAGCCTGGCGCTGATCGCGATGTTCGCCTTCTGGCAGCCGCTCGGCGGCAAAGTGTGGACGGTGACGGATCCGACCCTGCGCGGCGTGCTCTGGGGCGGCTTCGCCTTCGGCTGGCTGCTCGTGCTCGTGTCCACTTTCCTGATCGATCACTTCGACCTGTTTGGCATGCGACAGGTCTGGTTGCAGCTCGTCGGCCGGCCCTACACGGAAATCGGATTTCGTACGCCGGGGCCGTATCGCTACGTGCGTCATCCCCTTTATGTCGGCTGGTTTTTCGCCTTCTGGTCGACGCCCACGATGACCCTGTCGCACCTGGTTTTCGCCGTCGCGACGACCGCATACATCCTGATGGCGATCCGGCTCGAGGAGCGCGACCTCATCGCGCAACTGGGCAAGTCTTACGAGGAATACCGTGAGCGCGTGCCGATGTTGATGCCGTTCACTCGACGACGCTTCGAGGATGGCGGCCTGCAAGCCGCCGCGCGCAAGCCGCGCTGACCCGTCGGCGACCGGGATCGCCGTCAGTGCCGGAGGGCTCGCAGCCGCGGAGCTGCGGGCCCGCCACGCTAACTCAGCGATTTCTCACCCGGCACCAACCGCCTTTTGACATGTGCTGGCCCGGGAATTGCCGAGAACATCGAACGCACAACACAAAAACCGCTGACGCGTGACGGGGGATCATGGATTGATTTACTGTACTCCCGTACGTTGACACGGAGGTTTCGGCAAGAACAAGAAAATCGGTTTCAGGGGGGGTCATGAAGAACGCATCGGTCGCGACTCGCGATCGCGAAGCACACTGGCAGGCGACTCGCGCCGAGCTGGAATCCATTCAAAGACGCGGCAATCTCGTCACGACGATCGGGCTCGTCCTGTTGTGCGTGCTGCTGTGGGCCAACGTCGTCGAATGGCGGCAAATCACGTTGACGAGCATTCTCTGGACGTCGGCGACGCTCTGCATCGTCGCGGCCGGAATCTGGTTTGTCGTAACCAGCCGGCGGAAACTCGCCGAGTCGCGTGGTCTGATCTGCAGCTCGTGCGGCTACCGGCCGCACGACACTGAAATCCGCGACGTCATCGAAACGCGCCTGTGTCCGCGCTGCGAAACGCAGCTCGGGCAGTAGTTCGGGGTCAAACAAAAGGCCGCTCTTCCTTCGGGGGAAGAGCGGCCTTTATTCCGGGCTGACTTGGGGACAGACTTCAAGTCTGTCCCCATCCGGGCACGATCAGTCTTCGATCAGGAAGCTGCGCAGCTGCTCGCTGCGGCTCGGATGACGCAGCTTGCGCAGCGCCTTCGCTTCGATCTGGCGAATGCGCTCGCGCGTGACGTCGAACTGCTTGCCGACTTCTTCCAGCGTGTGGTCGGTGTTCATGTCGATGCCGAAGCGCATGCGAAGCACCTTGGCTTCACGCGGGGTCAGTTGCGCAAGCACCGAGTGAGTCGTCTCACGCAGCGATTCCATCGTCGCCTGGTCGATCGGGGACGCCACGGAGGTGTCCTCGATGAAGTCGCCGAGGTGTGAATCCTCGTCGTCGCCGATCGGCGTTTCCATCGAGATCGGTTCCTTGGCGATCTTGAGAACCTTGCGAACCTTGTCCTCGGGCATTTCCATGCGCACGGCCAGTTCTTCCGGCGTCGGCTCGCGGCCCATCTCCTGCAGCATCTGCCGCGAGATGCGGTTCAGCTTGTTGATGGTCTCGATCATGTGCACCGGGATGCGGATGGTGCGCGCCTGGTCGGCGATCGAGCGCGTGATGGCCTGGCGTATCCACCAGGTCGCGTAGGTCGAGAACTTGTAACCGCGGCGGTATTCGAATTTGTCCACCGCCTTCATCAGGCCGATGTTGCCTTCCTGGATGAGGTCCAGGAACTGCAGGCCGCGGTTCGTGTACTTCTTCGCGATCGAGATCACGAGGCGCAGGTTGGCCTCGACCATCTCCTTCTTCGCGCGGCGCGCCTTCGCTTCGCCGATCGAAACCTCGCGGTTGATCTCCTTGATGTCGGAAATCGTCAGGTGGTACGTCTTCTCGAGCGCGGCGAGCTTGTCCTGGCGGCGCGTGATTTCATCGCCCAGCCGCGCCATCGCGGCCGACCACTTCTTGCCGCCCTTGATCTGCTTCTGCAGCCAGCGGTGCGAGGTCTCGTTCTTCGGGAACGAGAGGATGAATTCCTTGCGCGGCATGCCGGCGTCGCGCACGGCGATGATCATGATCTCTTTTTCGAGCTGTCGGATCTCGTTGACCGCGTGGCGCAGGTTCGCGATCAGCGCCTCGAACATGCGCGGCGCGAGCTTGAGCTCCATGAACTCGTCGGAGAGCTTCTTGCGGACCTTGAGCGTCTTCGGATCCTTCGCGCCCATCTTCTCGATGTGCGTGAGCACGTTCTGCAGATGCTTGGCCACGGCCGCGAAGCGGCGCGCCGCTTCCTCCGGATCCGGGCCGGTGTCGACGGCTTCTTCCTCGGTGTCGCCTTCCTCGGTTTCTTCTTCGTCGCCGTCGGCCTTTTCCTCGGGCGCCGCGAGTTCCATCTTGGTCGGATTCTGCGGCTGTGCGATGACGTCTGGAGCGTTCGGATCGATGGAGCCGACGATGATGTCGACCAGGCGGGCGCCGCCGGTCTTCACCGGTTCGTAGGCCTTCAGTAGATAGTCGGCGGTCGACGGATACATCGAGAGCGCGAGACGCACGGCATCCAGGCCCTCCTCGATGCGCTTCGCGATGCGGATTTCGCCTTCACGCGTGAGCAGCTCGACCGTGCCCATCTCGCGCATGTACATGCGCACCGGGTCGGTCGTGCGGCCGAGCTCGGCATCGAGCGCGGCGAGGGCGGCGGCGGCTTCTTCGATCGCTTCTTCGTCCGTCGGCGTGGACGGCTCGGGCGCGAGAATGCTCTCGTTGTCCGGCGCCTTCTCGTACACCGGGATGCCCATGTCGTTGATCGTGTTTACGATCTCTTCGATCTGTTCGGGATCGACGATTTCCGACGGCAGGTGATCGTTCACCTGCGAGTAAGTCAGGTAACCCTGTTCCTTGCCGCGCGCGATCAGCAGCTTGAGCTGCGACTGACGCTCTTCGGGCAGCACGGAACGGCGCGCCGGCAGGTTGATCAGCTCGGCGCCCGACTTCTTGCCCTTCTTGCCTTCGGCGGCCGGAGCCGCGGTTGCGGCGGGAGTCGCGGCCTGCGCTGCCGCGCGCGCCGCGGCAAGCTTCTGCGCGGGCTTGAGGTCTACGGCCTTGCCCTTCGCTTCCGGCGCGGCCTTCTCGGCCGACTTGCCCTTGGCGACAGGCTTCTTCACTTCGGAATGCTTTTCGACGTGTTTGGCCTTGGCGGGATGCGCAGCGGATTTCGATTGCGCAGCAGCAGGCTTCGCCGCCTTCTTCGGCAGCTTTTTCGAGGCAGGAGCAGCAGGACGCTTGTGCTTTTGTGTCATGAGATTCCGGACGCCAGGGCGTATTGAGGTCAGCACCGCATCAGGGTCGCGGTGCGATCGAAGGTGGCTTGCGGGAAAGGGGGCGCATTCTACGCAAAGACCTACGGCTTGACAAAACGAAAATGGCCAGTGGGTCAAAGACTTCCGTTCGACTTAGGCGTTCCCCAGAACGCAAAAACCGGGCCAAACGGGTCATCCCCGACGAAGATTTGGCGAAGTTTCGACCAGCCCCGATCAGCTTCGCGATGGGACGTTCGGGGTGCCCCGGCTCTTCGCCATGTGGATGGCGACATTGAGCTCCTTGAGCTCGGCGCGTTCGTCTTCGGTCAGCTCGCCCTTCGCGAGTAATTCGTCGTGGCGTCGCAAGGTGGGTTCCATCGCCAGCGTTTCAATGGCCGCGGCCAGTTCCAGCGCCGCGCCGGCTTCGTCGAGAGGCAACTCCTCGCTGGCGAGGGCGCGCATCCGTGCGCCCTCCGGCCGTTCACGCCAGCGTTCGAGGAGCTGGGCCGTGTGCGCGGCCGGTTCCTGCTGGAGCTGGTCGACGAGCTCGAACAGGAAACGGGCCCCGGGGTCGTCGTTCATTTCGAGCCGCGAGAGCTGGGCGCCCGAGATCCTGGCGGCAATGGGCGGGAAATGGACCACCAGTTTCACGGCCCTCGTGACCAGGCCCTTGCCGCCGCCGCCGTCGCGAGCCCGCGGGCGCCCGGTGGAAGCCGTCCTGGAGCTGTCCTGCGGGGGTGCGGCGGAGTGACTGCCGGCCGCGTCCGTACTCTCGTTGAACCACAATTGGTTCAATCTGGCGAGTGAAAGCTTTATAGATTCGGAAAGTCGATCAATGAGGAGATCCCGATACACCCCGGGCGCCACCTTGGTGACCAGCGGACGGGCCAGCTCGGCGAACTGCGCGCGGCCGTCGGCGTGCGACAGGTCGGCTTGCTCGGCCAGCGCGGTTGCCAGGTATTCGGAAAGGGGCAGGGCTCCATCGAGCCGCTGCTCGAATTTCTCGCGGCCTTCTTCGCCCACCAGCGAGTCGGGATCGTGGCCCTCGGGCAGGAACAGGAAGCGGATCTGTCGTCCGTCGCGCGCCTCGGGCAGCGCGTTACCCAGCGCGCGCCACGCGGCGGCGCGGCCCGCCCGGTCGCCGTCGAAGCAGAACACGACCTCGTTGACGAGCTTGAAGATGCGGCGCAGGTGCTCCGGGGTGGTCGCGGTGCCCAGCGTCGCGACGGCGTAGGTCACGCCAGCCTGGTGCAGTCGCGCCACGTCCATGTAGCCCTCGACCACGAGCAGCCGCTTCAAGGTGGCGCGGCTCTGGCGCACCTCGTACATGCCGTAGAGCTCGCGGCCCTTGTGGAACAGCATCGTCTCGGGAGAGTTGAGGTACTTCGGCTCGCCCTGGTCGACGATGCGTCCGCCGAAGGCCAGCACGCGGCCGCGCGAATCGCGGATCGGGAACATCAGCCGGTCGCGAAAGCGGTCGTAATGGCGCTCGAGCGCGCGGGAGTCGGTGCGCTCGCGTTCGATGATGAGCCCGCATTCGAGCAGCGCGCGCTTGTCGGCTTCGCTCGAGCCGAAGCGCTTGAGCACTTCGTTCCACGAATTGGGCGCGAAGCCGATCATGAACTTGTCGATCGTGTCGCGGGTCAGGCCGCGCTTCTTCACGTACTCCTTCGCGCGCGCATCGTTCGGCAGCACGCTCGCGTAGTACTTCGCGACCTTGAGGTTCATGTCATACAGCGGCGCGGTCGAGCCCGACGTGTCCGGCTGCGACGAGGCCTCGCGCGGCACGTCGAGTCCCAGGCGGCCGGCGAGCTCCTCGATCGCCTCGGGGAACGACAGCTTGTCGTACTCCATGAGGAAGCCGAGCGCCGTGCCGTGCGCGCCGCAGCCGAAGCAGTGATAGAACTGCTTGGCCGGGCTCACCCAGAACGAAGGGGTTTTCTCGTTGTGGAAGGGGCAGCAGGCGCGGTACTCACGGCCGGCCTTCTTGAGCTGCACGCGCGAGCCGATGAGCTCGACGATGTCCGCCCGCGCGGTCAGGTCGTCGATGAAGCTCTGTGGGATGCGGCCGGCCATGGGCCGCGATTATGGGGTCTAAAGGCGCACCCGGCGCAGGCGCGCTTCGACGATGAACCCGACGATGCCGCCGAACGTCAGCAGCGCGCCCGCGAGCATCAACAGCCGGTTTTGCGGCCTCGAGGTCAGGTGCTCACCGACATACGTGTAAAAACGCGTGCCACCCGGGACGGACTCGAAGTAATCCTCGCCGCGGTATTCGTCCAGCAACTGGCTGTCTGGCATGACCCGATCGGCAAACTTCTGCGGATAGAGGAACGGGGCCTCTGGGGACTCGCCTGGCAACAGGACCAAAACCGATCGGTAGCCGTACTGCGTATTCGAGAAAAGCAATCCTCGGTAGCCGGCCAGGACAAGTGTGAGGCCAAGCGCCAGCGCGATACCCGAGGCGTACAGCCAGCGCTTGATGTCATGAATCTTCGTGGCGATCACGTTGTTGAGGTGGTTAGCCACCTCGGGCACCTGCCGCAGGTCGCGATGGACCTGCTTCGCGTCCACGCCCTCGAGGAAGGTGGCGACGTCGATGCCGAATGCCTTGAGGATCGACTGGAAGATGTCCGCCGACGGGATGGACTTGTCGTTCTCGAGCTTCGAAAGATACGACTGCTCGATGCCGATGGCTTGCGCGAGCTGTGGCTGTGTGAGGTTTCGCTCCGCCCTCAGCTGTTTCAATTTTTCGCCAAAATTCACGAGGACTCCCTGGGGCGTTGCGCCGCCGGTTTTGATCGACCGGCGTCCTATGCTTGGAAATTCCTGGAGAAATTGGAAGATGAATTTTCGGGAATGACCGGGAATGCGTTGGTGCCGGTGCCGCTGTCGGACGGCGGCGCGGCGGGCGCACGCCTTGGCCGGCCGGGATTGGGAGTGTGCCGACGAAAAACTGCGTTTCGGCCGGACGGCACTCACGTGAAGTGCTCGGCACGATGAAACCTCCGGCGAACCCTGCGGAGGCACCATGCGCGATGACACACAATGGAGTTCAGGGAAGCGCGCGCTCGCGGAAGTGATCGGATCGATCCCCGCCGACGACGACATGCGCGAGGTGCTGATCGAATTCGCGGATCTCGAGCCCGACCCGATCGACAAATCCGACGCGGACACGGCGCGCCGTAATCCGACGCCCGCGGATGCCGTCAGGCGCGTACTCGAACGCAACGGCCGGCCGACGGATCCGGAAACGCTGGTGCCCGGCGTACGAACTCAGGACTTCTCGATTCCGGGGCCCGCGGGCCCGCTCGAGGCGCGCATCTATCTACCCGAGGGCGTCGGCCCATTCCCGGTCGTGCTGTATTTCCACGGCGGTGGCTGGGTCATCGGCAGCAAGGACGTGTACGACGCCGGCGCCCGCGCGCTCGCCAGGTCCGCGCAAGCCGCGGTCGTGTCGGTCGACTATCGACTGGCGCCCGAGCATCCGTTTCCGGCCGCCTGGGACGATGCTTTCGCGGCCTACAAGTGGCTGCTCGGCAATCCGGCGAAGATCAACGGCGACGGCGGGCGCATCGCGCTCGCGGGCGAGAGCGCCGGCGGCAATCTCGCGGTCGCGACGGCCATCGCTGCCCGCGACGCCGGACTCCCGCTGCCCGAGCACGTGCTCGCGGTCTATCCAGTCGCGCAGACCGGGCTCGACACGGAGTCATACCTCGAGAACGCGGTCTCGGTGCCGCTGAATCGCCGGATGATGCGCTGGTTCTTCCGGAACGTGACGCGTTCGGCGCAGGACGAGCTCGATCCCCGGCTGCGACTCGTCGACGCGAATCTCGAGGGACTGCCGCCCGTGACGATCATCAGCGCGCACATCGATCCACTGCGCTCCGACGGCGTGAAACTCGAAGACGCATTGAATGCGGCAGGTGTGGAAGTGGAACGCCGCGACTACGACGGCGTCGTGCACGAGTTCTTCGGCATGGGCGCGGTCGTCGCGAAGGCGCGCGAGGCGATGGAATACGCGGGCGAGCGGTTGCGTGCGACCCGCGCGGGCGCCACGACGGCGCCGACGGCGCAGGATCTCGCCGGCAGGCTGCAGTAACGCTGGATCAGCGCAGGACCGCGATCACGACGATGGCGCAGAGGAACAACGCGCCGAGCGCGCCGCCGATCACGAGCGGCAGACGATGACGCGGAAAGCGCCCGAGCTCACGGCGCTCGGATTCGATCTTGCGGCTGATGGAGATGCAGATGAGCGCGATGAGGATCAGCGCGCCGGCGGTGGCGATGCCACGTCCGCCCAACTAACTAACCGCCCAGCTTCGCTTTGATGCGGGCGCCGACGGCGCCCATGTCGGCCTTGCCCGCGGCCTTCGACTTCACGATGCCCATCACCTTGCCCATGTCCTTGATGGACGCGGCTCCCGTCGCGGCGATCGCTTCGCCGATGAGGGCGTCGAGCTCGGTTTCGGAGAGCTGCGCGGGCAGGTAGGGCTGCAGCACGGCGATCTCGGCGGATTCCTTCGCGACGAGGTCGGCGCGGCCGCCCTTCTCGAACGCGACGATGGACTCCCGGCGCTGCTTGATCATCTTCTCGAGCACGGCCATGACCTGTGCGTCATCGAGCGTGACGCGCTCGTCGACTTCGCGCTGCTTGATCGCGGCCTGCAAAAGACGAATGACCGCGAGGCGATCCTTTTCGCCGGATCGCATCGCGGTCTTCATGTCTTCGTTGATGCGCTCTTTGAGCGTCATCGTGAGCTTTGCCAGTCTTTCAGACTATTAGCTCGGGCGCGGACGCGCCGAGTAATCGCGCGGGCTGTTGCGCTTCAGGTGACGCTTCACGGCGGCGGCCTTCTTGCGCTTACGCTCCTGCGTCGGCTTTTCGTAGAATTCGCGGCGCCGAAGCTCCGTGAGCACGCCCGCTTTTTCGCACGCGCGCTTGAAGCGGCGCAGGGCGGCATCGAAATACTCGTTTTCACGTACACGAACGCTCGGCATCGAAACCTCAAACCTTTGATTTATCGCGAATTTTGGGGAGTTTTCCACAACCTGCCTGGGGCAGGGGTGGCGATTCTATAGAACGGCCCCGGAAAATCAAAGCAGTAAAAGGGGCCGTACCACTCACCTGGCAAACATGCGCATCCTCGCCCTCGAATCCTCCTGTGACGAATCCGCGGTCGCCGTCTACGACGACTCGGCGGGGCTGCTTGCCCACGAGGTCTACAGCCAGATCGACCTGCACCGGATCTATGGAGGGGTGGTGCCCGAGCTCGCCTCGCGGGACCACGTGCGCAGGCTCCTGCCGCTGGTCCGGACCGCGCTGGCCGATGCCAAAACGACTCCGGACGAGCTCGATGGGGTGGCGTTCACGGCCGGGCCGGGCCTGATTGGCGCGCTGCTGACCGGCGCGGCGCTCGGCCGGTCGCTGGCCTATGCCTGGGACATACCCGCGGTGGCCGTTCATCACCTCGAAGGACACCTGCTGGCCCCATTGCTGGAAGCCGAACCGCCGCCGTTCCCGCACCTCGCGCTGCTCGTGTCGGGCGGGCACACCATGCTGATCGACGTCGCGTCGCCCGGGCAGTACACGGTTCTCGGCGAGACCCGCGACGACGCGGCGGGTGAGGCCTTCGACAAGTCCGCCAAGTTGCTCGGATTGCCGTACCCGGGCGGGCCGGAGCTCGCGCGGCTCGCCGCGCAGGGCAACGCGGGGCGCTTCGATTTCCCGCGGCCGATGCTCGATCGCGCCGGCCTCGAGTTCAGCTTCTCGGGCCTGAAGACCGCCGTTTCGCTCGCGGTGCGGGATCGCGTGGCGGCCGAAGGCACGCTCGCCGACTCGACGCGCAACGACATTGCCGCGAGCGTGCAGGCCGCCATCGTCGACACGCTCGCCGCCAAGACCCTGCGCGCGCTCGAGGAGACCGGCTACGACGCGCTGGTGGTCGCGGGAGGCGTGGGGGCGAACCGGCTGCTGCGCGAACGGCTCGCGCGCGAGACGGCGCGCCGGGGCGCGAAAGTCTTTTACCCGCGGATCGAGTTCTGCACCGACAATGCCGCCATGATCGCGGTGGCGGGCATGGCGCGTCTCAAGGCGGGCGCGCACGAGCCGCCCGCGATCCGCGCGCGCGCCACCTGGTCGCTCAAGGAGCTGGGGCCGCTCGCGGATTCGTTGGTAGTTAGTTGACCGGCACGGTCGGGAGAAGCGAGGCGGCATGGCGCGAACCAGAGTAACGAGCGGTCCTAAGACGTTCACGATCCCGAGCGCGGCGGCGACGCCGGACGCCGGGGATCGCATCTTCCTGCACGGCCTCGCGGTGGACTGCATCATCGGGTTCATCGAGTGGGAGCGCCGGGTAAAGCAGACCATCGTGATCGACGTGGAGATGCCGGTCGATTGCGCGCGCGCGGCGCAGTCCGACGAGGTCGCGGACACGCTCGATTACAAGAAGGTCGCGAAACGAATCATCGCGTTCGTCGAGGATTCCGAGTTCAAGCTGGTCGAGACGCTCGCGCACAAGCTCGCGATGCTGATCATCGGGGAATTCGGCGTCGAGTGGGTGCGGCTGTCGGTGAACAAGCCCGGGGCGATCCGCGGCAGCAAGGATGTGGGCGTCGCGGTGCTGCGTACGCGCGCCGACCTTTCGAAATGAACATCCTCAAGCCCGGCCACGTGCGCGTCTTCGTCGCCGCGGGCAGCAATGTCGAGCCGGAGAAGAATCTCGCGCGGGCCTGCGCGGATATCCGGCATTCCTGGCCGGACGCGCATTTTTCGCGCGCGTATCGAAACGCGGCGGTCGGATTCGAGGGGCCCGACTTCATCAATCTCGTCGTGGGATTCACGACCGCGCAACCGCTCGCGGCGGTGATCGCGCGGCTGCACCAGATCGAAACCCAGTGCGGCCGGCCGCGATATGCGCCCAAGTGGGCCTCGCGGACGATGGATCTCGACGTGCTGCTGTACGGCGAACTGATCGAGAAAACCGCGGAGTACACGATTCCCCGTCCAGACCTGCTCAAGCGCCCGTACATGCTCGGTCCGATGGCCGAGATCGCCCCGGATGTAGTGCATCCGACGGCTCACAAGACGATCGGTCAGCTGTGGAATGAGTTCGATCGCGGGCACGCGATGAATCACGTCGAGCTTTCGCAACGCTTACCCTGACGCTCAAAGGTTTGTTGATCGGGGACAGATTTATTTATCGACGATCTTTATCGTCGATAAATAAATCTGTCCCCGATCACCAGGCCACGCTGCGGCCGCCGTCCACGGGCAGCACCTGGCCCGTGATGAAAGGCGCGCTGGCCGCCAGGAACAGCGCCGTGCGCGCGATGTCGGTGGGCGATCCCATGCGTTTGAGGATGGTGCGTTCGATGATCTTCTCGCGCTTGGCTTCGTCGCCGCCGCTCTCCGGCCACAGGACGGGTCCTGGCGAAATGCCGTTCACGCGGATTTCGGGCCCCAGCTCTTTCGCGAGCGAGCGCGTGAGCATGTGCAGCCCGGCTTTCGCGACGCAGTACACCGCGTAATCGCGCAGCGGACGCATGGCGTGGATATCGACAATATTGATGATTGAACCGCGCGACGCTCGTAACAGCGGAGTCGCCGCCTGCGACAGGAACATCGGCACCTTGAGGTTGGTGCCGATCAGGTCTTCGAAGGCCTGAGGCGTGATCTCGCCGATCTTCGTCGGATAAAACGTGGAAGCATTGTTCACGAGCAGGTCGAGTCCGCCGAACGTGCGTTTCGCGAAGTCGACGAGCATCGGCAACTGGTCGAGGTCGAGTAGTTCGGCGCGCACCGTCGCCGCGGAACCCGGGCGCTGCTCGTTGAGCTCGCGCGCGAGCGTCGCGGCCTCGGCGGTCGACCTGCGATGGTGGATCGCGAGGTTCGCGCCGGCCGCGTGCAGCTCGCGCACGATCGCGGCGCCGACGCGCCGCGCGCCACCCGTGATCAGTACGGTCTTGCCAGCTAGACTCGCCGCTTCGTTCCCCATCCTCCGCACTCTATGACTTCTGCCGCGTCCCTCTCAACTCTGCCCGCGCTCACGCCCGAGGAGCGCGCGCATTCCGAGCGCGTCGCGGCGCACATCCGGCACTTCATCCGCGAACAGGGTGGTGAGATCGGCTTCGACGCCTACATGCGCCTGGCGCTGTATGCGTCCGGTCTCGGCTACTACAGCGCGGGCGCGACCAAGTTCGGCGCGGCGGGCGATTTCGTGACCGCGCCGGAAGTGTCCAGCCTCTTCTCGCGCTGCCTCGCGCGCCAGGCAGCGGACGTGCTGCGCGAAACCTCGGGCGACGTGCTCGAGCTCGGCGCCGGGTCCGGTCGCATGGCCGCGGACGTGCTGCTCGAGCTCGAGTCCATGGACGCATTGCCGACGCGTTACCGCATCCTCGAAGTCAGCGCGGACCTGGCCGAGCGCCAGCGCGCCCGCATCGCGCAACTTCCCGAATCGCTGTCGCGCAGGGTCGAGTGGCTGGATCGCTGGCCGGAGACTCCGATGCGCGGCGTCGTGCTCGCGAACGAGGTGCTCGACGCGATGCCCGTCGAGCGATTCGTGTTGCGTCACCGCCCAGGGGGACTCGACGTGCGCGCGCTCGGCGTCGGCCTCGCGGGCGACGGATTCGAATGGCGCGAGATGTCGCCGTCGCCCGAGCTCATGCACGCGGTCGCGGACATCGTCGAGGGACTGCCGGCGCCGTTGCCCGACGGCTACGTGTCCGAAACCTGTCTTTCTTACCAGCCCTGGACGGCGAGTCTGGCCGAGCACCTCGAGCAGGGCGTGGCCCTGCTGATCGACTACGGGTTGCCGCGCGCCCACCTGTATCACCCGGAGCGCAAGGACGGCACGTTGCGCTGCCATTTCCGGCAGCGCGCGCACGACGATCCATTCGTGTACCCGGGATTGCAGGACATCACCGCCTGGGTCGATTTCACGCGCGTGGCAGAGGCCGCGGACACGGCCGGCCTCGAAGTGCTCGGCTTCGCGACGCAGGCCGCGTTCCTGATCGGCGCCGGCATGGAGTCTCTCCTAACTACCGAGCTGCAGGCCGCGGGCGACGACGCGCGGATACAGGCGCGCCTGGCCGGGGAGGCCCGACGCCTGATGTTGCCGGGCGAAATGGGGGAGATCTTCAAGGTCATCGCGCTCGGCCGCAGGTTCGGGGCGCCGCTCGCGGGCTTCGCCACGCAGGATCTGCGCGCCAGCCTTTAGGTGAAAAGTTCCCGGTGTTCGTCAAGGATTCCGGCCGCTTCGTCAAACAAACACATGGTTGTTTGCGTCGGAGCGGTGCGCCGGGAGTTAAGCTCGGGTTCTCGTCATGAACCTGCGCAAGCTCAGGCCCTTCGCCTTCTACCTTCTGGCATGGACGGTGGTGGGGCTGATTTACTTCGCGCAGAACGTGACCCGCAGGTTCTACTGGGACGATCCGAATCCCTGGCAGGACATCCGCTACTGGTCGGTCAACATCTACATGTCGGCGCTGCTGACGCCGCTGATCGTCTGGGCCGGAAGACGCTGGCCGCTCGAACGCAACAAGATAGGCATGCTGCTGGTCCTGCATGCGGTGTTGAGCATCGTGTGGGCTTGCGCGCGCCTCGCGCTCGAGGCCGGGTTCCACCTCGCCTGGAACGAATTCTGGCCCATCGAGCCGCCCATCACGCTGAAAAGCGAGATAACGCTGCTGTTCATCTTCGGATTCCACACCGCGATCGTCGCGTACTGGGTCGTGTTGTCGATCCAGACCGCGATCCGCAACTACACGCGATTCCAGGAGCGTGAGCAGGCCGCGCTGCGCGCGGACCTGCGCGCTTCGCAGCTGGAGGCCCAGGTCGCACAGGCGCGGCTCGGCGCACTCAAGGCGCAGCTGCAGCCGCACTTCCTCTTCAACACGCTCAACGCCATCCTGGTGCTCGTGCGCCAGCAAAAGGGACGGCAGGCGGAGGAAACACTCGAACGGTTCTCCGACCTGCTGCGCGCGGTGCTCGCCGACATGGACGCGCAGGAAGTGACGCTGGCGCGCGAGCTCGAATACCTCGAGCTCTATCTATCCATCGAGCAGTTGCGATTCTCGGACCGGTTGCGCGTCGACACGCACGTCGACCCGGCGTTGCTCGACGCGGCCGTGCCGCACATGGCGCTGCAGCCGATCGTCGAAAACGCGATACGCCATGGCATCGGACGACGGGCGAACCAGGGCGTCATCGACATCGAGGCCGCGCGCGCCGGAGATTCGCTGCGGATCGTCGTTCGCGACAACGGTCCCGGATTCGACACTTCGGGCGCGCCCGGCGGTCTCAACCTCGGGCTCGCCAACACCCGCGCGCGGCTCAGGCAGCTCTACGGGGACGCGGCCGAGCTGCGCACCGGTAATGCACCGGGCGGTGGCGCGGAGGTGACGCTCGTGATTCCTTTCCGGAACGTCGCAGGGGAATGAACGCATCCATGAACGTATTGATCGTCGACGACGAGCCACTGGCGCGCGAAGGCCTCGCGTTGCTGCTCAAGGAAGATGCCGGAATCGGTCCGGTCGACGAGGCACGCAACGGCGTCGAGGCCGTCGAAAAGATCCGCGCGGCGCGCCCCGACCTCGTGTTGCTGGACGTACAGATGCCGGAGATGGACGGATTCGACGTGCTGCGCGAAGTCGGCGCCGAGGGAATGCCGCCGGTGATCTTCGTGACCGCGTTCGATCGTTACGCCATCCAGGCGTTCGAGGTGAACGCGGTCGACTAT
Organism: Pseudomonadota bacterium; assembly: GCA_023433705.1. Taxonomy (GTDB): domain Bacteria; phylum Pseudomonadota; class Gammaproteobacteria; order Steroidobacterales; family Steroidobacteraceae; genus CADEED01. Next base: position 2,735 of record JAEYUC010000073.1, on the reverse strand, counting down.
CTACTGAAGCCGGTGACGCGCGAACGCTTCTCGCAGGCGCTGGAGCGCGTGCGCGAAAGGATCGCGGCCGGCGCCGACAACCAGCACGTGCTTTCGCTGCTGCAGCAGCTCGCCGCGCCGAAAAAGCACCTCGCGCGCATCGCGTTGCGTTCGGCCGGGAAGATCACGTTCGTGAATGTCGACGACATCCTGTTCGCGCAGGCGGCGGAGAATTACGTGCAGCTGCACCTCAAGTCGTCGCGCCACCTGCTACACGTGCCGATCGCCACGCTGGAGCAGTCGCTGGACCCGGAGAAGTTCCTGCGCATCCACCGTTCGCTGATCGTGAACGTGCGGCACATCGCGGAGCTCGAGACCGGGCCGCACGGCGAATACGTCGTGGTGTTGCAGGGTGGAGCGCGGCTGCAGTCGAGCCGCACCTACCACGAGAAGATCAAGCGCTGGGCGGCGAATCCGTTCTGAGCGCGCCGTTCCCGTGACTCCCGTTGCCGAGAGACAGGGAAGGACTCGAGGTCGGCGACTCGACGTACACGAAGTCCGCGGGATTCAACTGCGCCCAGAACGACAGCGCGGCGAGTCCGTCCGCGTCGGGCCGTTTGTTCTGCGCCATCCGCGCCAGCGTGGATTTGCCAATGCCGATCTCGCGCGCCACCTGGCGCCATGAGGCCGCGCGCTCGGTGCGCTTCGCATTGACCGCTTCGTAGAATTTCTGGAAGTTGAATTTCATCGTGGCCCAAAGTTGCATCAGCTTCAGGCCCAGGCGAAGTGGATTTTGACGAAGTGGAGATTCCAGGTGACGAAATGGAAATGGGGACATTCCCCATTTCCAGGCTGAAGGGGGCAGACCTTACCCAGTTACCACTTCACAATGCCGGTATACGCGGTGCCGAGGATCAAGAGGCCGAATACGATGCGATACCACGCGAACATCGCGAACGAATGCCGGCTCACGAAGCGGATCAGGAATTTCACCGCGAGCAGGGCGCTGATGAATGACACCACGCAGCTCACGACCAAGGGTCCGGTGTCGAACTGCGCGATGGCCTCGCGTTCTTTCCACAGCTCGTAGATCGTCGCGGAGACCAGTACCGGGATCGCGACGAAGAACGAAAACTCCGCGGCGGTCTTGCGCGAAAGGCCGCACAGCAGGCCACCGATGATCGTCGCCCCCGAGCGGCTCGTGCCCGGAATCAGCGACAGGGCCTGGAAGGCGCCGAGCTTGAGCGCATCGAGGTGCGTGAGCTGATCGACTTCCCTCACGCGCTCCTCGTGCTTGCGACGCTCGGCCCACAGGATGATCACGCCGCCGACGACCAGCGCGATCGCGACGGTCACGGCATTGAACAGCGCGGCCTTGAGTTGGTCGCCGAACAGCAGGGCCAGAACGGCGACCGGCAGGAATACGATCAGCAGGTTGATGACGAAGCGCCGCGAGGTCGCGTCGCGGTGCAGGCTGAAGGCCGTGTGCAGCAGCTTCTGGCGGAACTCCCAGCACACCGCGAGGATCGCGGGTCCCTGGATCACGATGACGAGCGCGTCCACCGCGGCGCCGTGCAGCCCGAGCAGCGACTGCGTGAGGATCAGGTGACCCGTGCTGGAAATCGGCAGGAATTCGGTGATGCCTTCGACGAGGCCCAGGATGATCGCTTCGAGATAGGACATGCGAGGTTCGTTGTTCTCCGGGCGCGCAGTGTAAAGGATGGGCGTGCGCCGCGTGGTATCGACGCGCTGTCAGCGTCATCCGCCACGGAGGGCGTCTCCCTCAGGACGCGAATTTCAGTTCTTCGATCGCGGCGATGCGCCGGCGACGCAGCTCCTCTCCGATCTGCGCGCCCGTCAAACCCGCGCGTTCCTCGGCCGTCAGGGCGACCGCGGCCGCGCGCTCGCGCGCGCACGCGAAGAACTCGCGTTGCGGATACGCCCTCGATTCGAGCCCGGTGCGGCCGCGCGCGTCGGCTTCGCAGGCCAGCAGGAAATCCGCGAAGCGCTCCGGGCGCCGGAACGCGTCGCAACTTTCGAGCGTGTTGAGCACGGTCGCGGCGCGCAGCTCGCGCGCGCGGTGCACGTGCGTGTGATAACGCGACGTGATGACCGCGAGTTCCCGCAGGTGGTTAGGCACGCGCAAACGCGCGCACAGCTGCTCGATGAGTTCGACGCCCGCGCCCTCGTGACCGTGATGCGATGGCAGCACCTCGGGAGGCGTCACGCCCTTGCCGAGATCGTGCATCAGCACCGCGAAGCGCACCGGGATGCCGCCTCCGAGCTTCACGGCTTCGCGCAGGCTCAGCAGCAGGTGGGCGCCGGTGTCGACTTCCGGATGCCATTTTTCCGGCTGCGGCACTCCGAACAATGCGTCGATCTCCGGGAAGACGACCTGCAGCGCGCCGCACTCGCGCAGCACGGCGATGAATACGTCGGGCATCGGTTCGCCGAGCGCCTTTTCGGTCTCGGTCCACACGCGCTCCGCCACCAGTGCATCCGCTTCGCCATCCGTGACCATCTGGCGCATGAGAGCCATCGTTTCGTCGGCGACGCGGAAGCCGAGCGGCGCATACCGCGCGGCGAAACGCGCGACGCGCAGGATGCGCACGGGATCCTCGATGAATGCGTCCGAGACGTGGCGCAACAGTCGCGCGTCCAGGTCGGCCTTGCCGCCGTACGGATCGATGAGGTTGCCGGCCGCGTCTTCGGCCATCGCGTTGACCGTGAGGTCGCGGCGTTTCAGATCATCCTCG
>JAEYUC010000063.1 GCA_023433705.1 Pseudomonadota bacterium | reverse complement strand
GCGCCCAGCATCGTGAGCGTGTTGATCGAGTAATCGAGCATCAGCATGACGATGCCCGCGGCCACGATCGAAACCGGGATCGTGACGGCCGGAATCAACGTGGCGCGGAACGTGCCGAGGAACAGGAAGATGACGATCAGCACCAGGATCAGCGTCTCGGACAACGCGAACACCACGTTCTTGAGCGACGCCGCGATGTATACGCCGTTGTCTATGTTGACCTCGGCCGTCATGTCGGGCGGGAGCGTGGGCTGGATCTCCGCGAGCCGTTCCTTCACGAGTCGGGAGGTCAGCAGCACGTTGGCCTTCGACTGCGGGATGATGGCCATCGACAGACCCACCGCGCCGTTCGAACGCGCGATGCTGCGGTCGTCGTCGGACGCCAGGCGCACCTCCGCGACTTCGCCGAGGCGCACGAGATAACCATCGGGTCCGCGGCCGACGACGAGATTCTGGAAATCCTGCTCGGTCCTGAGGTTCGTATCGGTGCGCAGCGAGAACTCGCGCTCCTGCGATTCGAGGCGCCCGGCGGGCAGTTCGACGTTCTCGCGCAGCAGCGCGGCCTCGACGTCGGCGACCGTGAGCTGGCGCGCGGCCAGGTTCTCGCGCGACAACCACACGCGCATCGAGTAGCGGCGCGCGCCGTTCATGCGCACGCTGGCCACGCCGTCGAGCGTCGCGAACTGGTCGACGAGGTAACGTTCCATGTAGTCCGTTATCTCGAGCATGTTGCGCTGGGTGCTCGCGACGTTGATCCAGACGATCGCATCGGCGCCGCTGTCCACCTTGGTGATCTGCGACGGATCGGCCTCGAGCGGCAGTCGCTGCGCGACGCGCGACAGGCGTTCGCGCACGTCGTTGGCGGCGCTGTCGAGATCCCGCTCGAGCGTGAACTCGACGTTGATGGTGGAACGTTCGTCGCGGCTCGAGGAATTGAGGCGCTCCACACCCTCGATGCCGGAGATCTCGTTCTCGATGATCTGCGTGATGCGCGACTCGACCACGTCCGAGGACGCGCCGCGATAACGCGTCTCGACGTTGACCACCGGCCGGTCGACGTCGGGGAACTCGCGCAGCGACAGGCGCGAGACGGCGCCCACGCCGAGGATGAACAGCAGCAGCGACATCACCGTGGCGAACACGGGACGACGCACCGACAGTTCGGAGATCATCATTGGCGGATGCTCGACGGCTGCGTGCTCGCCTCGTGCGAGGCGGCATCGAGTCGCTCCGACGGCGTGTCGCTGGTGCGCTGCGCGACACGCACGGTCGCGCCGTCGCGCACCTTCTGCGTGCCTTCGACGATCACCTGCTCGCCGGCATTCAGTCCGCCGACGATCTCGACGCTGCCGGGACGGCGGGAGCCGATGCGCACTTCGCGACGCTCGACCTTGTCGTCGTTGACCACGTATACGTACTGGCGCTCGGCCTCCGGCGAGAGGGCTTCCTCGGGAATGACCAGCGCGTCGCGCTCGTCGTTCGCGAGCACCACGTTCAGGAACATGCCGGGCCGCAGTGCGCCATCGTCGTTCGCGAGCAGCGCGCGAACCGTCACCGAGCGCGTGGCCATGTCGACGCGCGAATCGATGCTCGCGACCTTGCCCGTGAACGTGCGACCCGGGAATGCGGGCGCGGAGGCGCGCACGGCGAGCCCCTCGCGCAGCGCGGCGACGAAATTCTCTGGCACGGCGAAATCGAGCTTGATGACGCTCGTGTCGTCGAGCGTCGTGATGACCGCGCCCGGGTTGATCAAACTACCGACGCTCACGCGGCGCAGCCCGACGCGCCCCGAAAACGGCGCGCGGATCACGGTGTCCTCGAGCCGCGCGTTGGCCGCGGCGAGGCGCGCCTTGTCGGCCTTGAGCTTCGCTTCGAGCTGATCGAACTGCGCCTTGGACAACACCTGCGTGTCGAGCAACTCGCGGCTGCGGTTGTATTGCGCCTGGCTGTCGGTCAGCGCGGCCTCGGCTTCCGCCACATCCGCGCGCACCTGCGCGTCGTCGAGCTGCACCAGCACCTGTCCGCGCTTCACGCGTTCGCCGTCGCGGAACATGACGGCGGTGACGATGTTCGAGGTCTTCGAAGAGACGTCGACGGATTCGTTGGCGCGCGCATTGCCGAGCGCCTCGAGTTTCTGCGACATGCGTTCGGAGCGCACTGGCGCGGTCGAAACGAAAGTGGGCGCGGCGTTACGCGGCCCCGCGACCGGACCGGACGCAGCGCCCGAGGTCGGTCGATGTTGCGTGGCGTAGATCGCCCACCCGGCGCAAACGATGGCTACGGCAATGCTGATCGGGGTAGCGAGGCTGCGCTTGTCTGACATCGTGTCGGCGGCTTCCGGATTCGTTAACGGTGGCGAGTATGGCACCGCTAACAGGCCGACACATAAGGATAATCAAAACGTTATGACTACCCGACGCGCCTTTCTTCCCAGCGGCGAATCATCTGTTTGCGGGCGGTTCCCCAACGGTAACCGCCGAGCTGTCCGCCCGCGCGCAGAACGCGATGGCAGGGAATCACCCAAGCAATCGGATTTGCGCCCACCGCGTTTCCCACGGCACGCGCGCTGTCCGGACAACCGAGCTTCCTCGCCAAGGCGCTGTATGTGACCGTCGAACCGGGATCCAGTTCGAGCAGTGCCCGCCAGACTTGCACCTGGAAGTTTGTCCCGCACACCGCCAGCGGCAGCGTTACAGGTTTGTTACCCCAGATGGCGGATACCAGCTCCACCGCGCGACTCTCGTCGCGGACGAATTCCGCCCGCGGCCAGAAGACGCGCAATTCTTCGAGTTCCGTGTGCTCGCGGCCATCGATGAACGAAAGCCGCGTGAGGCCACGTGCGGTCTCGGCGAGAAACGCCGCGCCGAACGGCGTGTTCGCCACGCCGTGGCGGAACACCACTCCCGCGCCGCGCGCGCGGATCTCGCCGGGCGTCATCGCCTCGAGCGTGACTGTCAGATCGTGCAACCGTCCGCCGCCGGAAAGTCCTACGGCGTGCGCCGCCTCGAGCACCGAGGGTTCGCTGCTCAATGCGCGGGCTGCGGCGCGGCTCGTCACCTCGGCCAGGTACTGCCTGGGCGTCAGACCGGTCCACCGGCGAAAGAGACGATTGAAATGAAAGTCCGACAGGCCGACGTGTCGCGCGATTTCGGTGAGACGCGGCTGGCGCTCGAATTCGCGCTCGATGAATTCGATGGCGCGCGTCATGCGCGCGAACTCCCGGCTGTCGATGAAGGCTTCGGCTGTCGTGTCCATGGGCCGCATTGTGCGCAGGGGGCGAATCCGTTTCGACCCGATTCTTGCGTCAGCCGTCGGATCCCGAAAGCCCGAAGGCGCGGATCAGGAGCTTCGGCACCTCGGGGGTGCTCAGGCCGCCCTCGCCCGCGATGTCGAGGATGACGAGGTCCTGTTGCGGGGCCACCCACAACGCGCTGCCGTCCGCATCCGCCGCGCGCAGGAACTGCGCACCGCCGAACTCGATGCGCGTCAGCTGCATGCCGACCCGTGGGTCGACGCGCGACGGCGCCGACATCGTCGCCGCCCAGCCTTCGGGAAGCACTCGCACATCGTCGACCGTTCCGTCGTTGGCGAGCAGGCTCGCGATGCGCAACATGTCGCGCGGCGCGGCGAGCCAGCAGCAATGAGCGGCCGGCATGCCCGCGCGCCGGTCGAGTTGCAACTGCGCCGTGCCCGCGCCCGCGGGACGCCAGACGCGTTCGTCGAGAAACTGTTCGTAGGGAATTCCGGTGGCGCGTTCGACGATGACGGCGATGAGTTGCGCGTTCACCGGGGACACGTTGTGGAATCCGCCGGGCTCGTGGTCGAGCCTGAATCCGAGCGCGGTGGATTCGAGATCGTTGCCCAATATCAGCCGCACGCCGCGGCTGGTCGCGAAGCGCAGCAGGCGCGCGGGATCTTTCCAGGCGGACTCGTCGAGCAGCGCGCGCGCATCCTCGCCGCCGGACTCGAGTCCGCTGGTGTCCTCGAGCAGCTGGCGCAACGTGATCCTGCCGCGAGCTTGTCCCTCCCACTCGCGCAGGTAACGCGCGACCGGCGTGTCGAGAGAATCGACGCGGCCCTCGCCGAGCGCCACGCCAGCGGCCATCGCGGCCAGCGGGCGCGCGAAGAGTCCCGCGGGCATCGGCGTCGAGCCATCGTCCGCGCCGAAATACCGCTCGACCTGGATACGGCCCCGGTGCATCACGAGCAGCGCGCGCGAGCCCGCCTTGCGCGCGAGCTTCACGGCCTCTTCGACGACACTGGTGTCGACCGCGGGATCCAGCGCCGGCTGGTCGCCCGCTGCGCGCCCGGCGACGCCGATCTCGGCCGCAGGTAGGTAGATGCCGGGCCGCGGCGGCCAGTCGAACGCGCGTCGCCAGAACGGCAGGTCGGCGGTGAACAGGCCGATGCCGAGGGACGCCAGCACGAGTGCGAAGGCCGTCAGGAATGTGAGTAAACGACGCATGGAATTTCGAGACCCGGTGCAATGCTACCAGTCGTGCCCGGCGGCTAGAATGCCGGTCCCGTGAAACTATCGATCTGCGCCATCGCTTCCGAGGTCGTGCCGCTCGCCAAGAGCGGCGGACTGGCCGACGTCGCCTATGCCCTCACCAGGCAGTTGAGCGCGCTCGGGCACGATGTGCGCCTTTTCATGCCGTTCTACGCGCAGGTGAAACGCGCCGGCCTCGACGTGGCGCGCGTCGAGTCGCTGCAGGGACTGCGGATCGTCACCGGCCGGCACGAATACCGTGTCGACGTCTGGCGCGCGCGGCTGCCCGTCTCCGCCACGCCCGTCTACCTGATCGAATCCGACGCGCTGTATGCGCGCCCGACGCTCTACACCAACGATCCGGACGAACATCGCCGCTTCCTGGTGCTCACGCGCGCCGCGCTCGAGTGCTGCCGGCGCATGAATTTCAAGCCGCACATCGTGCACTCGCATGACTGGCACACGGCGTTCGCGCCGTTGTGGCTGCGCTCGAATTACCGGCACGACCCGCTGTTCGCCGGGACGAAGTCGGTGATGACCATCCACAACATCGGTTACCAGGGCGCGTTCTCGGCGGCCGACGCCGCCGATCTCGATCTCGGCCAGGACGCCTATCTACTTCACCAGGACGATCTGAAGGCCGGGACGATCAACGCGCTCAAACACGGCATCCTGCACGCCGACGCCGTGACCACGGTGAGCCCCACCTACGCGCGCGAGATCACCACGCCGCAATACGGCATGGGAATGGAAGCGGCGCTGGCGGCGCGCGGCAACGCGGTGCACGGCATCCTCAACGGCGTCGACTACGACGAGTGGGATCCGCGCACCGATCGCCACCTGCCGATTCATTTCGGGCCGCGCGACGTGGCGCGCAAGGCGGAGCTCAAGCGCAATTTCCTGCTGCGGCAGAACCTGAAACCCACGAGCGGTCGCGTGCCGCTGTTCGGTATCGTGAGCCGCCTCGCCGTGCAGAAGGGATTCGACCTGCTGACCGACACGCTGCCGAAGCTGCTGCAGACGCACGACGTGCGGCTCGCGGTGGTCGGCACGGGCGAGCCGCGTTACGAGAAGTTCTTCGCCGGCCTCGCGGAGCAATACAAGGGCCGCGCATGGTTCTTCGGCGGGTACGACGACTCGCTCGCGCACTGGATAGAAGGCGCGAGCGACATCTTCCTGATGCCTTCGCAATACGAGCCCTGCGGCCTCAACCAGATGTATTCGCTGCGCTACGGCACGATCCCGGTCGTGCGGCGTACCGGCGGTCTCGCGGATTCCGTCGCGCACTTCGATCCGGCGACCGGCCAGGGCACGGGCATCGTGTTCAATGACTTCGACTCGGGCGCGATGACGTGGGCGCTCGACACCGCGATGAACTGGTACGCGGACCAGGGGCTGTGGGAAAAGATCGTGCAGAACGCGATGCGCTGCGATTTCTCGTGGGCCACGCAGACCAACGAGTACCTGAAACTCTTCGCCGAACTACTTCAGCTTGACGGTGCCGCGCTCGTCGAAGGGGATGCGGCGCAGAAAGCCGCTCGCTAACGACACATCGCCCACGAGGCGATACTCGAGCGTGTCTTCGCCCTTCTTGCGAGACAGGAATTTCGACAACGCCCCCGCGAGATTCGCCCTGACCTGCACGTCGAATTCCGCCTCGCCCAGCGCCGGCACCGTGAAGGGCGTGTTGGATTCGCCCTGGGCGAGCTGCGCCTGGTCGACCTCGATGCGGTAGGTGATGCCCTTGATGGGCAGCGCGCGATCGTTCGGGTTCTGCACTTTCATGCGCACCAGCAGCCGCTGCTCGAACAGGTCGGCGCTCTGCAGCTTCATCGAGACCACCGAGAGATCCGGCGCCTGCAGGTTCGCGACCGACGCGCAGCCGGCGCACAGCGCGAAAGCGAGCGCGGCGCACGCCAGCCGCCAGTGTCGGAACCGATCAGGCATTGGCGGCAGCCAGCATGTCCGGCGTCACGAGAACGACGCCTTTCTCGGTCACGAGGAAACGCCTGGCGTCCTCCTCGCGGTCGAAGCCGATGCGCGTGCCCGGCGCGAGGTCGCAGTTCGAGTCGATGATGGCGTTGCGCACCTGGCAGTCCTGGCCGATGTGAACGTGCGGCAGGATCACGGACCGCTCGACCAGCGAGCGCTCCTCGACGCGCACGCCCGAGAACAGCAGCGACTCGCGCACCGTCGCGCCCGAGATGATCACGCCGCCCGAGACCAGCGAGTTGATCGCGATGCCGCGGCGGCCGTCCTCGTCGAGTACGAACTTCGCTGGCGGCGTCTGGGCCTGGTACGTCCAGATCGGCCAGTCCTCGTCGTAGATGTTGAGTTCGGGATTGACCCACACGAGCTCGAGGTTGGCCTCGTAGAAGGCATCGATTGTTCCAACATCGCGCCAATAAGACTGCGCACGGGTCTTAACGTCCCGGAAAGGATAGGCAAAGACCTGAAGTTTCTCGATGGCGTCCGGCACGATGTTCTTGCCGAAATCGTGCTTGGAGTTCTCGTTCGTCGCGTCCTCGATGAGCAGTCTCTCGAGCAAATCCGGGTTGAACACGTAGATGCCCATCGACGCGAGCGCGACGTCCGGACGGCCCGGCATGTGATCGGGCGTCGGCGACTTCTCGACGAAACGCGTGACGCGATTCCACTCGGTCACCGTGAGCACGCCGAACTCCTTCGCGTCCGCGATCGGCACTTCGACCACGCCCACGGTGATGTCGGCGCCCTTCTCCACGTGGTAGGCGATCATCGGACCGTAGTCCATCTTGTAGATGTGATCGCCGGCGAGCACGAGCACGTGTTTCGGCCGATGCGCGTGCAACACGTCGATGTTCTGGTAGACCGCGTCCGCGGTGCCGCGATACCAGTGGCTGCCCGTCTTCTGCTGCGCCGGAATGACCTCGACGAACTCGCCGAACTCGCCGCGCATGTAACCCCAGCCGCGATGGATGTGCTGGATCAGCGACTGCGCCTTGTACTGCGTGAGCACCGTGATTTGGCGGATGCCCGAGTTCACGCAGTTCGACAGCACGAAATCGATGATGCGGAACTTGCCGCCGAATGGCGTCGCCGGCTTCGCGCGATGTTCGGTGAGGCCCTTGAGACGCTCGCCGCGCCCGCCGGCCATGATCACCGCGAGAGTGCCGCTCGTGAGACGGCTGACATAACGACCGGAGGTTGCGCGAGCTGGACGTTTGGCCATTGGATCCTCGTTTTTTTGAAGTATAGGTCGCGTGCTACCGTAGACGCATGTCTCATCGCGCATGTGTCGCGGCATGCGCCGCACTCCTGCTGGCCGGCATACCCGCGTGGCCGGCGGATCCACCTACATCGAAGTCGGGCTGCTTCGCGGCGGGCAATGGTTACCTGCGCGCGCGCCTGCGCGGCGAGCTCGACCTGGACCTGGACTGGAAGGATGCGGACATGGTGTGCGAGGGGGGGCCTCGTCCCTCGGGCAATGGCCTGCGCGTGAGCATTGGCGGACCCCTGCGCGGCGACGGCCGGCGCATCCGGATGGTGTTCGGCATCGCGGGCCTCGGCGCGGGTGCCAGCGGCGAATCGTTGCGCACCAACGTCACCATCCTGTTGGAAGGCGAACAGCGGATGTTTGCGACCCAGGGTGACGACAAGTGCACCGCGGACTCCGTGACCCAGCAACGCGTGGAGACCCTGGGACCCGGCCGCGCGGTGTATCGCGTCATCGCCCGCGGATTCTGCGTGGGGCCCGCCACGAATCTCGACCGCAGCGAGCGCATCGTGCTGCAGCGTTTCGATTTTGCAGGCCGCGTCGAATTCGGAGACGATGAGCGCAGCAATGCAACACTTCCCAATGACAAAACCACCGTCAAAACGCAGGCTCCGACCCGGCTCTGAGCTCGTGCGCCTCGCCGCGCTGCTGCTCCTGGGATTGTTCGCCCCCGGGGCCGGTGTCGCGCAGGTCGCGCCGCTCGAGGACCTCGCCAATTTTCCGAGCGACAAGCTCGAGATCCTCGATGGCAAGAAGGTGCGCCACGTCTTCCAGGTCTGGCTCGCCGACAGTCCGCAGCGCCAGGCGCAGGGATTGATGTTCGTGCGCTCTCTGCCAGAGATGCGCGGCATGTTGTTCGTGTACGGCGAACCGCGTTCGATCGGCATGTGGATGAAGAACACCTACATTCCGCTCGACATGCTGTTCATCGGTCAGGACGGGAAGATCCTGCAGATTTTCGAGCAAACCACTCCGCATTCACTCCAGACCATCCGCGGCAAGGATTCGGCGGTCGCCGTGCTCGAAATCGCCGGGGGTGAGGCCAAGCGCCTCGGGATTCGCGCCGGACAGGTCGTGAACCATCCCGCGCTGACCCATCATTGACCGGATCGCTATCCGGATTTCGGGGCCCGCGGGGCTCGGCTATGATCGGCGCACTCGCCAGAACAAGAATCACGGAGTGCGCCATGAAGAAGATCGGCAGCCTGATGTTGTTGGCCGCGTGTGCAGCGGGGCTCGTGGCCGGGAAATCTTTCGCCGGAGCCGCGGACGACAGCTGGTACATCGCCCCCCAGGTGAATGCGCTGTGGGTGGATGACGCCCGGGAGGCGGATGACGACATCGGCGTGACGCTCGCCTTCGGCCGCACGCTCTCCCCCAACTGGGATCTAGAACTGCTGATGTACGGATCCGAACACCAGCGCGCGGGCGACGACTCGCTCACGTTGTGGGGATTCGGCCTGCAGGCCAAGCGCATGTTCTACCGCGAAGGCCGCGTGAATCCCTTCATCAGCCTGGGCCTGGGCCGCACGACCGCGGACGTCGAGTCCGGCGGCAGCGACCACGACCTGAGCGCGCTATATGGAGTCGGCGTACTCGTGGATCTCGGCTCGCCTCGGGATGACGGCAGCGCGATGCAGCTGCGCGCCGACCTGGGCGCCCGCCGTGGCCTGTCGAGCAGCTCGGATCCCGTCCAGGATCCGGTCGACTACGTGGCCGGCATCGGATTCCAGTATTCGTGGGGTGGGACGGTGACGCGCCAGCCCGTCGACTCCGATGGCGATGGCGTAACCGACGAACTCGACAAGTGCCCGGGCACGCCGCCGGGCACCCCGGTCGACTCCAGCGGATGTCCGCTCCCGCAGGACGACGATGGCGACGGGGTGCTCAACGAGCAGGACAAGTGCCCCGGCACGCCTGCGGGCGCCAAGGTGGACGCCGTCGGCTGCGAGATCAACAACGACCTCGACGGCGACGGAGTGCTCAACGAGCAGGACAAGTGTCCGGATACGCCCAAGGGCGACCGCGTCGATTCCTCGGGTTGCACGCTGAAAGCGGAGATCCGGCTGGAAGGTGTCGTGTTCGAAACCGGCAAGGCGACGCTGCTGCCGGACAGCATCCCGACGCTCGAAAGCGCGGTGGCGACGCTCAAGCGTTACCCCGACCTGCGCATCGAAGTCGCGGGCCACACCGACAGCCGCGGCGCCGAAGCCTACAACCAGGATCTGTCGGAGCGCCGTGCCAACGCCGTGGCTACCTACCTGCGCGACGCGGGAGTGACGAACTCCATCAGCGCGCGCGGCTATGGCGAAAGCCAGCCGGTCGCGAGCAACGACACCGACGAAGGCCGGCAGCAGAACCGGCGCGTCGTGCTGCGCGTGCTGGACTGAAGATCATCTGATGCCGATCGCCGACGCGGACATCGGGTTCCGCGTCGGCCTTTCGGCCCAGGTCTTCCCGGCTCAATCCACTTCGTAACCGAAGCGCGCGGCCCATCGGTCGAGCGCAGGCCGCACCGGCGCGAGTTGCTCGCGATAACGGCGCCATTCGCCCACGCCGCCGGCATTCAGTCCACGCGAGAGCTGCGCGCCGCTCGCCGTCGCCACGCCGCGTGTGCGCGCGGACGCGGCGAATTCGCGCATCCGATCGCTCCAGCCGATCTTCAGGAAATCGCAGATGGCGCCGACCTCGTGTTCGAAATGCCCGATCAGCCGCTCGAGCCGGACGACGTGCGCCGACAATCGCAATTCCGCGATGAGATCGTGCGTGATCTGCATGACGCAATCGTAGAGCGCCGCGGCTGAATCGAGCGTCAGGAACTCGTAGTACGGCGCGCTCATCCGGAAACGTCGCCGATAGCAGCTCAGCACGACGTCGCGCGGATCGCGAATGGCCAGCAGGATGCGCGCGCCCGGGAACAACCGCGCGATCAGCGGTAGTTTGAGCCCGTTGAGCGGATGCTTGTCGACGAAGAGCCTGCCGTCGACCGTGACGCCTGCCTCCGCGACGCGCTGCCAGTACAGGCGGCGCCAGGGATCGAGCTGCGATTCGCCAGCCAGGCCGAGGCGCGACAGGTCGCCGGGACTCCTCATGAACTCGGAGACGGAGTCCCGCAGATTCTCGCGCTCTTCGAGCGTGACCACGGAGGGATGCGCACCCAGCACCTGTTCGAGCAGCGTGGTGCCGGAGCGGGGAAACCCGATCAGGAATACGTGGCGAACCGTGTCGGGGACTTCCGGCGGCATGACCGGCAACAGGTCTTGCGCGGGATGTCGATGGAACCACTGCTGCAACGCCCGAGCGTACGCGAGCGTGCCCGCTCCCGCGCCGAAGACCGGCAGATAGTGCGCGCGGCGCATCTCGTTGGATTCGCGATAGGCGGCGAACGCCTCCGACGGGCGGTCCTGACGGTCGAGCGCGTCGCCCAGCACGCCCAGGGCGAGCGATCGCTCGACCTCGGTCAAGCGCGGGTCACGCACCAGGGTGCGCATGCGCGACTCGGCGTCCGACGCGCGACCGAGCGCGATGTCGGCCTCGCCGACCAGCATCGCGGCCGCGGGGTAGTTAGGTTCCGACGCCAGCACGCGGAGCGCCCGCTCGCGCGCTTCCGCGAACTCGCCGCGGCGCCCGAGCAGCGAGGCCAGCCCCGCCTCCGCCATGAGGTTGGCGCCGTCGAGGGCGAGCGCGTGGCGGTAGTTGGCCTCGGCGGCAGGCAGCTCATTCAGGGCTTCGAGCGCCTGGCCCAGCGCCGTGAATCCCGGGGCGAACCCCGGAGCCACGCGCGTCACGCGCTCGAAGTCATCGCGGGCGGCGGCGAATTTTTCGCGGCGCATCAGGCATAGACCGCGCGCCTGCCGCGCGCCCGGATCGTCAGGGAAATGCCTGAGAGCCTCGTCGAGCACCTCGACCGCCTGGTCGATTTCGCCGGACGATTCGAGGTGCATTGCGATCACACCGTACGGGAACGGGTGCCGCAGCCCTTCATCGAGCGCGCGGCGCGCCACCGCGTTTGCCGACGCCAGATCACCCTGGGTCACCAGACGACGAAGCCCTCTCAATGTGTCTTCATCCGACATCGCCAAGGCACCTTTTGGAGACAGCGCGCAATGCGCTCCAGGCGTAGTTTGGAAGCGGTAGTGGTGAGTAAACGACACCACTTGCTGCAGGCGCGCAATGAGACCAAGGACGCGTCTCCATCACCCAGCCTGAACACGAGGAGACATCGAATGACTCCCGATACTGAACTCTCCCGCGCCATCCGCCGAGCGATTTTCGCGAGCGCCATCGCGACGACCAGCGTCGGCACGGCGCTCGCCCAGGAAACTCCGGCACAACCGTCCGGCGGCGAAACCGCGGAACCCGTGGAGACCGTGGTCGTCACGGGCTCACGCATCGTTTCGCCGAATCTCGCCAGCATCAGTCCGGTCACCGCGCTCACGTCGGAGGAAATCGTCCGAACCGGGCGCAGCACGATCGAAGACGTCATCAACGAGCTGCCGCAGATCTTCGCCGCGCAGGGCGCGAACGTGTCGAACGATTCGGACGGCACGGCCACCGTGAACCTGCGCGGTCTCGGTTCGAACCGCACGCTGGTGCTGATCAACGGCCGGCGCCTGGGTCCGGGCGATCCGGGCAGCACCACGTTCGCGTCGGACATCAACATGGTTCCGACCATGCTGGTCGAGCGCGTCGAACTACTGACCGGCGGCGCGTCCTCCGTCTACGGCGCGGACGCGGTCGGTGGCGTCGTCAACTTCATCATCGACCGCAAGTTCGAGGGAGTGAAGTTCACCGCCGGCTACAGCTTCTTCAATCACAAGAACGACGACGAGGCTTCGCGGGCGCTCAACGAAGCGGAAGGCTTCGAGGTGCCGACCGGCACATCGAATACCGGTTACGACCTGAATTTCTCATTCGCGTTGGGCTCGAACTTCGCGGACGACCGCGGCAACGCCACGTTCTACGCGACCTATCGTGACACCGATCCTGTGCTGCAGAGCAAGTACGACTACAGCGCCTGCTCGTTCAACTCCGGTGACGAATTCTCCTGCGGCGGTTCGGGCACCGCCTTCCCCGCGCGCTTCAGGCCATTCGCGCCCGGAGCTGCGAGCACCACCGGCAGTTTCACGCTGGATGATGCCGGCGCATTCATCGCGGGCGAACCGGCGGCGTACAACTTCGGCCCGCTGAATTACTTCCAGCGTCCGAACGAACGCTACACCGCGGGCACGTTCCTCAACTTCCAATTCAACGAAAACGCGGAAGCCTATGCCGAGTTCATGTTCCTGAAAGACCGCTCGATCTCGCAGATCGCGCCGTCCGGCCTGTTCACGCTGGATGCGACGGTGCACTGCTCGAATCCGTTGTGGACGCCGGAGCAATTCGCCGCCTTCTGCGGGCAGTTCGGGCTCACTCCCGATGACACAACGCGGATCCGGTTCAATCGCCGCAACATCGAGGGCGGCGGCCGCCAGCAGGACCTGAATCACCAGACCTATCGCGGCGGCCTCGGCGTGAAAGGCGCGATCAACGATGCGTGGCAGTACGACACGTCGCTGTTCCAGGGCACCGCGCGCATCTCCGACACGTATCTAAACGACTTCTCGATTGCGCGCTCCGGGCGCGCGCTCGACGTCGTTGACGTCGGCGGCGTGCCGACCTGCCAGTCGGTGGTCGACGGCACCGATCCGACTTGCGTGCCGTACAACATCTGGTCCGCGAACTCGGTCACGCCGGAGGCTCTCAACTACGTGCAGATCCCGCTGGTCGCCGTCGGCGAAGTGACCGAGCGCGTCGTGCAGGCGAACTTCACGGGCGACCTCGGCCAGTACGGATGGAAGATCGGTTCGGCCGAAGAAGGCGTGATGGTCAACATCGGCGCGGAGTACCGCGAGGTGGAGAGCGACTTCCAGCCCGACGGCAACTACATCGCCGGCGACGGCGCCGGCCAGGGCGGCGCCACGCTGCCGCTCTCGGGCAGCTACCGCGTGAAGGAAGTGTTCCTCGAAACGCGCATTCCGATCCTGAGCAGCCTCTCGGCCGAGGCGGGTTATCGCTACTCCGACTACTCGGGCGGACTCGACACGAGCACGGACACTTACAAGTTCGGTCTCGAATGGTCGCCCGTCGACGCGGTGCGCCTGCGCGGCAGCTTCCAGCACGCGGTGCGCGTACCGAACATCTATGAGCTGTTCGGCACGCAGCAGGTGGGTCTCAACGGCACGGTGGATCCCTGCGCGGGCGAGGCGCCGATCCTGACGGCCGACCAATGCGCGAACACAGGCCTGTCACCCGCGTTGTTCGGTGCAATCGAAGCCAACCCCGCGGCGCAGTACAACGGCTTCATCGGCGGCAACCCGGAGTTGCTGCCGGAAGAGGCGGATACCCTGTCCTTCGGCATCGAATTCCATCCGGACTTCGCGCCCGGGCTGCGCGTCAATATCGACTGGTATTCGATCGAGATCGATGACGCGATCCAGAATCCGAACCAGGACTTCACGCTGCTGCAATGCGCGCTCACCGGCGCCGCCGAGCTGTGCAGCAAGGTGCAGCGCGACGCCGGCGGGTCGCTGTTCGAAACACCCAACGGGTTCGTGGTCGACACGCTGCAGAACATCGGCGGCATCAAGACGGCGGGTTACGACCTCGACGCGAGTTACAGCTTCGATGTCGGTGACGCCGGACGGATGCGTATCGGCCTGATCGGCACGTACCTCGACAAATACGAGGTGACTCCGCAGACCGGGATCACCTACGACTGCGTCGGGCTGTACGGCGGCATCTGCACATCGGGCACGCCGAACGGCGCCCCCGTGGCCGAGTGGCGCCACAAGCTGGATGCGACGTGGAACACGCCCTGGAGCGGCTTCGACATCACTATCGCCTGGCGCTACTACGGCGAGGCCAAGCGGGATCTCGAGGATTCGCAGGAAGCGCTGGCCTTCCTGGGCACGGCGACGGGCGCGTTCCCGACCGATGCGGTGCTGGGCTCGCGCAGCTGGATCGATCTGTCGGCGGCCATCCAGTTCATGGACCGGTACACGCTGCGCGTCGGCGCAAACAACCTGCTCGACAAGGATCCGCCGCTCAACGGCTCGAGCACCTGCCCGACGGGTCCGTGCAACGGCAACACCTGGCCGCAGGCCTACGATTCGCTCGGACGACAGCTGTTCCTTACGGTCAACGCCGAGTTCTGAGCGTGGAGAAGATGGACGGCGGGCTGGCCGGACCCGCCGTTCTGTCTCCGCTCATTTTCTGGCCGTTCATTTTCCGGCCGCGAGAAGTTAGCCTCGGCGCATGGCGGACATCGTCCCCTTCTTCGCGACCCCGTTCGCGTTCGCGCGACTGCCGGACGCGGCCTCGCTGAATCGCGAGCTCGCCGCGCTGTTCATCGCGCGAGCGGCGGAAGGCGCCGCGCAAGCCAATCCCCGGCCGATCACGCAGCGCAATGCCGCGACGTTCGAGAGCCGTTTCGACCTGTTCCGCGATCCGGCCGAGCCCGCGGTCAGGAAGCTCAAGGAATTCTGCTTCGGAGAGATGCTACGGTCGGTCTGCGAGCTGAATTCCTACGACGCCGCGATGCGCTCGAGGCTGCTGGTCTACAACGACGCGTGGTTCCACGTCACGCGGCGGGGCGGCTTCTTCGGATTGCACAACCATCCGAATGCGTCGTGGTCGGGCGTGTACTGCGTCGACCCCGGACGGTCCGATACGGATCACAAGGACAGCGGCGCGCTGTGTTTCGTGAACCCGGTGCTGCAGTCGTCCATGCACCTGGATGCCGGCAACGCGCGGTTCTCGGGCGCGTTCGCGGGTGGCGTGCGCATTCTGCGCCTCGAGGCCGGCCAGCTCGTGTTGTTTCCGTCCTGGGTGCTGCACGACGTGAAGCCGTACGAAGGCGACGGCGAACGCATCACGGTGGCGTTCAATTGCTGGTTCGGGTTCAAGGAGCCCGGGACCGGGCCGACGCCTAACTAATGCGTTTGACCTTGGCCGTTCTGCCGCTCGGCACGCTGATCTGGAACGATCCGAGCGCGGCACGGGTGATCTCGACCTCGTCGCCGATCCTGAGCAGCAGCGCGCCGCCGCTCAACTGGCGCCAGGTCTGGCCGTTGTCGAGCGTGATCAGCTCTCCGCCGCCGGAGGATTTGATCGCGGCAACCTTGCCACGGATCGATTTGAGCTCGCGCGTGGCGCCGCCCGGTCCGGACGGTGGCGTCCTGGCAACGAGTCCGAAACTGGATTCCGTCGAAGCGATCGCACCGTCGGCGCTCAGGATGGCGGCTATGCCACGGTCGTAGCAGGCCAGGCGCTCGGTGTTTCGCTCGATGCTCGCGCAAGCCCGCAGTTCGGCGGGAATCTTCTGATGCGGCGGCTCATCCGACCGGACGACTCCACAGCAGATCACCCACAAGCCCAGCAGCGTTCTCATGATCGGGTCCCTCGATCGGAATGCGCGCGCGTCCGGCACGCACTAGGGAAAAGTCGAAGGTGAATTGTATGCCCGGGCGGGACTATTCTCGCCGCATGAGAGCCGGACATCGATTGCTCGTTCTCCTGCCCCTGCTCGCCCTCTCCGCGGCGGCATGGGCGCAGAAACCCGACGGCGGTCTCAATGGCTGGACTCGCGAGGAGATGCGTCGTGAGAGTCCCATACCGCACATCCAGGTCGTTCCCGCGACGGTCATCAAGCTTGCGGTGCGCACCAACGGCTGGTGGATGGTGACGCTCGACAACGGCCAGGTCTGGTCGCAGGTCGAGAATCGCCCGACCGCGACGGTCGCCGTCGGCGACGACATCACGCTGCGCCACTCGCGCGCCGGCTCGTACATCCTGACGACGACGAAGGGCATCGAGACTCGCGTGAGGCGCGAACGCTAGTTAGACGCCCGCGGCGCTCAGTTGCGGGGAATGCGCGTGGCCGGCCCGCGCCGGCGCACGGGGGCCATGTCGCCGGCGGTACGAAAGGATGCCGAACTCCTGGCGCGTGAACTCCAGCATCATCGAGTAGGTGATGCCGAGCACGTCCATGCCGAGCACGATGGCGGGCTCCTCGTTCACGTCCCACTCCTCGAAGACTTCGAAATCCCCGAACACCACGCGCATATTCGAGATGGTCATCGAGCCCATGCGGAACGAAGGGGTCTCGATGATGTTTCCTGGCACGAGCTGGGGGATCTCGGCAGAGACGACGGTGGACGAGTCCGGATCCTGGAGCTTTCTCTCCAGTATTGCCGCCGAGTGCAGCGCACGATTGCCGAGCAAGCGCTCCGCGCCGGTGCCGATGAACGCGTGAACGTTCACCCGGCCGATGCGCGCCGGCACCACCGCGAGACCACCGAAGCTCATCTGCGCGCGCACGATTTCCCACTGCTCGCCGACGCGCGGACAGGGGGTCTCGAGGATCGAAAAGTGCTTCTCGGCGAATTTCATTAGCAGACAGCCCTGCGCGAACGCGTCGACACTGATGATGCCGTCCGCGCCGGCAAACACGCGCGGCGCGACCACGGGAAGCTCGCGTTAGCTCAATTCTATCCGTACGGCCGTGAGTCGATCCACCCAGACGGTCGGCACGAGTTCGGAGCCGGTGATGCCGCGCAGTAGTCTGGTGCCGCCGGACGAAGGCAGAAGCTTGAGCCCCGCGGCGACGCGCGGTCCAGTGACGCTGCTCGACGCGCCGGTATCGACCAGGAGGGCGAACGGGCCCATGTAGTTGACGAAGACGGGCGCCATGACGTGGTCGCGGCGGGTGGCGGCTACGTAGATGAAGCTGGTCGGCCTGAGATCGGCGAGCGCGATTTCGAGGAATGGGGCGCGACCGGCGCTGGGTCGAGCGACGCTTGCTGGTGCGACGCATCGAGGTTCAGTAACCGCGACAGGACCATGAGGACGACCCGCGCCATCAAGAAACGGTGCCAAAGTGCCGCATTCGCCCCAATCGGAATTGCGGACTAAGGGCGGATCTATTGAGACAAGTTCGCGTGGGCGACCTCGGCACCGTGAGGTTCGTATTCGTCTTCGCGAAAACCGGGCGCGTATGCCTTCGCCTCGAACGACAACGTGAGTACATTAGTGAACACCGACCGGTTTGGCGGTGATGGCAGCGGCGAGGCCCGCTGGATCGCATGCACCAGGGACATCTGCCACTCCGGGCTACCCTCGCATTGCATCAGCTCGACTTCCGTCACGTACCCGTCTTTATCCTGCGATATACGCGCGTTACAGGTGAATACTTCTCTCTGATGAACGCGTCCCTGTGAGTCCGTCGTAGGCGGCGCGATCGCGCTACGCGGCCGACGCCAAGCGCGGTTTATGCGGGCGTCGATCCGCGAGGTGTAGCTGCCGAAGAGCTTTGACTGAACAGCTGGATCGCCGGCTGTGTGCGTGGCTTCCGCATCCGCTTCTTCCGTTTCGAATTGGTTTGGCTCAAGAAACGGAGCCGGATCGCTACTGGCAACCTGGATGAGCAGATCCGATTCAGCGACTCCGGCGGAAGAGACGTGCTCTTCAAGCAAAGCTTCCGAGTTCGACCGCAAGCTCACCATCACCAAGGTCATATAGTTTCCGCTGGTCGACGACATAGCACTAGCGCCGGGGCCAGATTCCTCTCGAGGCTCACGTTTGGCTGCTTGCGAGCCGAGGACGAAAGGCTGAAGGAACAGCCAGTGGAAAAGGGAAGTCGCAGCGATTGCGACGATTCGGCGCATTTATTGACCTCGGCACTTGTGGGCGATTTGTTTACTGAGCTTATTCATCCTCATTGCAGAATTTCGAGTGCGTATGCGCCATAGGAAGATGCTGTCGGATTCCCGATACAACGAAAAACTGGAGAGTTTCGTTCGCGCCAAATGTGATGCCAACTTCGGTCCGAACGATCAATTACAGATGAACACCAGTCCTCGCAATTGGCTTGGAACTAAGAATGCGTCCGGAGACGTTCCTCTATATCCTGGCCATCTCTGTTCGAAGCACATCAATCGCCCGAACGCAAAGAGGTATGCCTTCGTTCATTCTTCTGATGCCATTACTCGTGAATCTAGCGACGAGCGCCGCAACTACTGCGGTCTCGGCTCTTGAAAACAGAATTCTGTTCGTCTCACATCCAAACGCGTCGTTGATAAAAGTCGACCGCATCATGAAGCAAGGAGGCGAGGTCATTGGCATCTCTACGAAAGAACTCCTCTCCTAGTCTTCCGCCGGAGACTACAACTGTGTATATCGAATTGTTCGTGCGCGCGCCGTCAACCTTAATGACAACGCTTGCACCTTCCTTTCCTATTGCCTCCAGAGCTGAAAGCAAGCCGGACATTTCGCGCCAAGAAGACATCTGCGTGTCATCTATTCGACCATCCGCGAATAGCTTTTCGACCAATAGACTGCCAATCATTGTCTACCTCAATGCCCTAGCGCGGCGGCGATCTCTTCAACGGACTTGAGCTCACCCAAACCGACTCTGTCAATCACGCTACGAATATGCGCAGAATTTGCGCCAGAACCAAGTATTCGCTCTGCAACCGCCTGAGCTGTTCTCTTATTGCCGTTGTCAAATAAGTGCCTTCCAGCGATATCACGGATTGCGGTAGCAGCTTTGTCAACCGCCCCTTCGCGATAAGACATATTGGCTATGACGGTATCCGCATTTCCAGTTAATTCGGTCTTCCCTCCAAAGGCGCGATTCAATACGCGGATCTCTGTAGCTGTGATATCTGATCCTCTCGAGGCTTTTACACTTGCGGCGACGGATCGCAAGTAGGCAGCTTCACGAGCTGACAAAACTAGAGGAGCTGCACCGGGGACGATTCCCAAATAGCCAGCGCCCCATTCCCAGTTGTTGCAAGGCCTACTGGAAGAAATTCGCCCAACGCACTCCCCAAGCTGCGCACCCGGAATCATCAGCGCAACTTGATAAACGTAATCCCCCAATAGGCCGAGGCTGTACCAGAACTCCTCTGGAGTCATTGGGCGATCGGGCACCGGGACGCAGCCATATGTAGTGCATCCACCAGCAGGCCCTCTCCAAACGATATCGTCGGAACAGTTAGGTGAGAAATCGCAGTGGCTATTTCCCACTGCAGATAGGACCGCCGGTCCCGGATTCGACCTTGGCGTGGCTCTGCTCACCGGAATCCGCGGCGTCGTATCCATTGGTATATACGTCGGTAAGTAGTACCTAGGCGGTAACCACCAGCATGCCCCCCAGCAAATACCTGGGTCCCATTCAGGCTCGCGGATGTCGCCATCGTATTCCTGGAATCCGGAGGGATCCGTGGTCGACAACGGATTGTTCCGCACGTAGCTATAGCGATTGAAGGATTGACTGTCGAACGGGAACTGCACAAACGGATCTGGCGAAAGAAATCGCCCCGTCACCGAGTCCATCACTCGCCCATTCATGTGAATGAGCCCCATGGAGTGGCCGCCGATCATCTCGTGGCCGGTAAATCCGTGACGAGTTATCGAGGCAATCTGCGCGAGCGTCGAGCAGTTGCAATCGGAGTCCCAGTCCTCCGCGTCACGCCGCCCGCCAAAGGCCGCAAAGCTTTCGGACAGGATTGGCGCACCGGTGCCATCGAAAATCGTCGCGATGCTGCCGAGATGGTCCCTGAGCAGGTACCGCGTCGTCGTGATACCTGCTTTACGGCTGACGATTGCAATGGGCTGGCCGTTGGCCGAGATGTAGTGCCGGAAGTCATCGACCCCATTGACGTTCACCTTTTCAAGTGCGCCGCCAATGTAGGTAGTGGTCTCGGTCGCACCACCGTTCGTATACACCTGACGGTAACGCTGACGGTCGGGCCCATAACTGAAAGTCATGCTCTTGTTAGGCCCGCGGATGACGCTGGGGTAGTTGTAGCTCGTCCAGTCGATGTTGAAGCCGTTGCGCTTGCTGACGTTGCCGTTGGCGTCGTACTCGTACATCGTCGAACCCGCCTGCGTGACGGCGTGGGGACGGGCAGTTGAATAAACCCAGGTCGCGCCATTATTCACATCGCTGCGGGACGTGATGTTCCCGAGCTCGTCATAGTCAACGTCGAGGTTTTGAGCTCCATTGAATGCCGGCGACGTGATCGTTGAATAGTCGAGGCGGTTCAATAGGTCGTAGTGAAAGCTCTCGCTCAGTGCTTCGCCGGTAAGAGTGTATTTCTGGCGCTGAGTGACATTTCCCACTTGGTCATACAAGTAGGATTCATTCTGCAGGTTGGTCGCCTGGCCGATGCCCGATTCCACCCGGGACGCTAGACCTGTCACGAGATCGATTGCTCGCCGTGTCGTCACGACATTACCAAGCAGTTCCTCGGTTACCTGTCCCAGTGGATTGATTGCGTTGGCGTGCCAGTAGGTATTGTTCGCATCTCTCACTTCGCGCAGCAGCCCATTCTCGTACTCGTATTGGAGCGCGAGCTGATAACCGCCCACGGCGGGATAGGTCAGAGAATCCAACTGACCGGTTGCCGGGTCATATCCGTACTGATACGTGTAGTTGGAATCGCTCGAGATCTGCCGCTGGTGAAGACGTCCCTTGACGTCGTAGGTGTACGCCTCTGAGTAGATAACTGCGCCGGATGGTATGCGCTGCTCGACTCTCTGGAGCCGCCCGATGTTGTGATCGGGCTGACTCGATCCCCATGTCCATACGGTATTACCTTCGGACTCGATACGTTTCGTCATTCGCGATACTGCGTCGTACTCGAATTCGACGATGTTGTTCTTCGCGTCTGTCTGCTTCTTGAGCTCTCCTGTCGGGTAATACTCGTAGGTCCAGGTTCCCATATCGGGATCCACTGATCCGGTCTTCATACCGCGGACGTTGTAGGTCAGGACGATTTGGTTGTTCTTCGAATCCTTGACATTGAGCAGATTTCCAAAAGCATCGTAGGTATAGGCGGTCGCTTTTCCCAAGACGCTTGGGGATCCCGTCGCATCGGTTACCTCGACGATCTTTCCAACCGCGCTGCGGCGTATTTTTGTGTAGCGATTCAGCGCATCCTTCTTGGTCGTGATCGGGCCGGTGTACGTGAACCGCGTGTCGTTGTTGACGTTCGGAAACTCCGCGCTTTCCGGCCGGCGGATGAGTGTTGTTCGGCCTACCAGGTCATATTGGTAGGTCACTTCATGCATATCACCCGCAGGGTCGTGAGGAATGCTCTCAGACGACAAACGGCCGTACACGTCGAATGTGCGCGTGACTTCGCTCACATTGTTGCCGAGCAATTCCTGGTGACTGCGAATCGGCCGGTCGAACAAGTCGAAATACTGGGAGTCCGTGCGAACTTCACCGTCACTCGAGCTGCGCAGGGTGACCGCCACCTTCGAACGCGATCCCGGAACGCCGCAAAAGTTGTTGCTACCCTTGCACGCGGAAAGAACGAAATCCGTCGCCGTGTCGTCTGGACGGTTTTCGCGGGTCAGACGACCGAAGTTATCGTATTCAAGAATCGTCTCGAGAGAACTTGGATCCGTAACGTTGGTGCGTACACCAAGCGCGCGGTTCCAGTCGTTGCTCATGGATTGATTTAGCGCATTGGTGACGCTCTCGACATACCGACCGGTCGGACCCCATTCGACCTCGGTCGTTCGCGCCGCTAGCCCTGTCGGCGTCACGGTGATCCGATTCACGTTTCCGAAGCCGTCGTACTGATAGCCGGTGGTGACTTGCAGCGCGGTTTGCGGCTCGATCGTCTCTGAATCGATGCGGCACCTGATGTAGTCAGGAGCGTAGTCAGTGGTGCGAACTATTGTTGGCACGGCCGGCGCGGTTTTTTGAATCACGGTGCGCGTTGGTAAGTTCAGACACCAATTGGTGGCGTCCGGCGCAATCGTGTGCGTGATCGTCGATGTCCATACCGAGCCAGTCCCAGGCGGAACTTGAAAGGTGTCCTCTACTCTCGCTTCAATAGTCGTCGCATTTCCGTAGTTGTCGTAAACCGTGGGATTGACGGTGGTCTTCTTGATCGAAACTCCATTGAGCGTCCCGCCCGGATCGACTTCGAAAGTTTCCGTCGTGCTCCAGTCCACATATGGAAAGAAGCTCTTGTTGTTGACATGCGGAATGCGATTTGCAACCTCGTGTTGAGTCTCCGTTCGCGAGATCAGGGTTCCATCTGACTGACTCAGGTCGTCCTGATATACGAGACCTGTCTTGGGAAAGTCGGTATGTCGATAGTTGTTTCTGATGAAACCGTTGCGTCCGTCCGTCATCCGGATTCGCTTGAAGCCTTCGAGGCCACGACCCTCGAGATTCTCTCGACCCTCGAAGTACTCGTATGTTTGCGCGTAAGTCGCCGGCGCGTTTGGCGATGACGCGCCTGAGGTCGACGTTACTGAGGTGACGACGTAAAGCGCCGAATCGAGATCCCGCTCGGGATAAACAGCCTCAGTTCCCTTCGTGTAGTTGCCGTTGAGTATCGATCCGTAGGTCGGACTGACATTCACGCCATAACCGTCGGTAATCGACGTGACGAGATCGGGAGGCGTGCTCGGCAAGGCATGTCGATACACAACCGTTCCAGATGCGCCCCACCTGCCGAAGTCTTGCAGTCCGTCACCATCGAAGTCGATCACGAATACATTTGCGGGATAGGTGCTGATGGGAATTCCGGTGTCGATGACGCTCGACATCCCACTGGCAGTGGAAATTGATACTCCGAAGTTCGCGCCATTTCCGACGAGCACGTCACTCCGGCCATCACTGTTCCAATCGATGGCGGCGATTGGCGGACGGCCCAAACCATCAGCGCCGAAAGTTCCGCGGCACGGTGAAATGCTCACTCCGTAGAAGGGCGATCCCATGAGCAGATCCGTGCAATTGTCGTCGTTAAGGTTCGCGAAGCCGACAATGTCGTAGAACTCATTCGATTCGAACTCGGATGCGAATCCACCAATATCCGTGAGGGTGCCGCTATCGTTGAAGGAAAGGAATCGAAGATCGCCACGGGATATTTCGGCCTGGAGATTTGGCTTGAGCGTCAGATAGACGAGATCGCCCTTGCCATCGCCGTTGAAATCGAGCCTCGCTGTGCCTGTCGTGAACTCCGTCCCCGTCAGGATTTCCGCGTCGCAAGGCGTTGACGTCGAGATACAAGCAAGAATTCTCTGGTGCGTCGCAGGCGCGGCGAAGGTCAGCGTATTCTTGTCAGGACTCCAGTTGAGCCACGTATAGACAGTCAGCGTGTACACGCGTGTCGACGAGTTGTAAGCCTTGCTGACTGCAATGCCGTCTGGACGTCCGTCTCCATTGATGTCTGTCAAACCCTGCGTGCTGAGATTCGCAGGCAACGAGATACCTGTCGTCGCGGAATCGAAGCTGGTGCCGTTCCAGGTGTATCTGATCCAGGTGGTTCCCTGCCGAACGATGATGTCGTCGAAGCTCTTGGTGGTCATGTCACCAACGCCGACGACTCCATTCTGGACCGGGCCAACCGTGATTGGCGCCGCGAACGTGCCCGACGCGGTCCCACGCGCGACCTTCAATGTGCCGTTATCGTTGAACAGAACATCGCTGCGGCCATCACCATCCATATCCAGCGGGATGGCGCCCACGTTTCCGCTAGCTACCGTGATCGCGGACGTGGACACGCCGTTCGAGCCGTTTTGATATCCAATCGCGGTTGGCGCAAGGCAGTCCGTCAGTACCGAGTCTGACTCACTCGATTTGGCGCACTCGGAAACACTCGCAAGCCGCGGCCGCAACGTTACAGGGGCTAATTCGTAGTCAAGCTTGTATCGGCGAACCGGGGCTCCGGCACTCGAAATCCTCACTTCGAGCAACAGATTGGTGTTCATCGTGGAATTTCCCGCCACATAGCTGCGGGTGCCCTTGTCCGTGGCGCTTGGGTATTGCGTTTCCTTCGCGTCGTAGACAAAGCTGATCGTATTTATGTAGGTGCTGCCCCCGGGCGTGCTGGGCGCGTACTGGATGGTGAGCGGTACGGCAGTGCCGACGGTTCCAGCAGCCCCGGGACCATACGTCACCTTGTATGTGTTGCCTGCGCGGTCAGTGACTTTGTTCACCAGCCACATGTACGCCGTAGGAGTCGATCCGACTGTGATGCGAGAGTCGGTCGTTCGTCCATACTCGTAGGTCAATCCATTCTTCGTTTTGGCGTAGAAATAGTCAGGATCGGTTCCATTGACATACGGCAAGAAAACCTGCGTGAAGTCGGCGATCTCTGTTTCGTAGATGCTGTTCGAAAAGCCATATGTGCCGCTGGTCACGCGCAGGCGCTTGCCGTCCAGGCAGTACTTGTCCCAGCCGGTAAAGTCGACGGCCGCAGCAATCCCATCTTGGGCGACCGAGCGATTGCAGCGTGTAATGGCTGACAAGCCCGTCAGCGCCCATCCGGGGCCAACAATGCCGCTGCCACGCTGACTGTCATAGGTGAGCGTCAGCGATGGTTGCATGCCATTGGGGCCCGGAGATACCCAGAGCGGTATTTGATATGTGGCCGCGCCTGTTGGCGAGACGTCGAAATTTCCTGGAATCCGGCCAACCGCGCCCTGTGCATTTCCAGCCAGGCCTGCAAGGAGGGGCAGCGAGATCAGAATCGCTCGACCGACGTTCTTCATCTTGGTGTTCATCCTTGGATCCCTCTCAATCGCAGTCGGCGCTCAACGCCGAACCCACGGTCGAATACCCGCTGACATTCCCCTGCGCGTCTCGCGCGGACACGCGATAGCTGTAGTTGATTCCCGAGCTCAGATTCGAATCGACGTAACTCAGGGACCCGACACTCGCGATCTGCGAGTACGTGCAGCTCGCCGAGTTGCAGCGCTCCACGAGGTACGCGGTCACGCCGACGTTGTCCGTCGACGCGGTCCATTGAAGTGCTATCTGCCCGGGACTCACGGTGAGCGCGAGGCCTCCCGGCGTTGTCGGCGCCAGGCCGTCCAGCGTCGTCACGTTCAGGATCGATGAGTACGCGCTATCCAGATTGGCCGCGTCGTTCGCGCGCACGCGGTAGCGATAGATCGTGTATTGCGTGCGGCCGGTATCGATGAAAGTCGTGCCGGTCGGCGTCGCGATCTGCGACCACGTCGTGCAACCCACTCCCTGGCATCGCTCGAGCTTGTACCCTGCCACTCCGACGTTGTCGGTCGACGGGTCCCAGGCGAGATTGATCTGCGTCGTTGCGACTTGAGTCGTACGCAAGTTCGCTGGCGTTGTCGGCGCCGTCGTATCAGTCTCCGTGGCTGCCGAGGCGATCGACGAGTAGCCACTCCAGTTCGGCACCGCGTCGCGCGCTCGCACCTGGTATCGATACGCCGTGTTTGGCGTACGGCCGGTGTCGTTGTAGCTGGTGCCCGTCGGCGTCGCGATGGTCGCGAAGCTCGAGCAGCTGGCCCCCTCGCAGCGCTGCAATTCGTAGCCTGTGACGGCGACGTTGTCCGTGGAAGCCGTCCAGCTCACATTCAACTGCGTGGGCGAGACCACGCTGACGCCCAGGCCGGTTGGTGCCGATGGCGCCTGTGTATCCGCGGGCGTCATGCCTTCCACGATCGCCGATGCCGCACTGACATTTGGCACCGCGTCACGCGCCTTGATCTGGTAGCGGTAGGTAGTCGTGGGCGCCCTGCCCGTGTCGCTGTAGTTCGTCCCCGAGGGCGTGGCGATCTGCGCGAACGACGAGCAGCTGGATCCCTGGCAGCGTTCGACGATGTAGCTCGTGACCGCCACGTTGTCCGTGGCGGCCGACCAGGCAAGGTCGATCTGCGTGGTGGAAGCCACTGTCGCCGTCACGCCACCTGGCACGGTCGGCGCCTCGTTGTCCGTCGGCGTCGTCGCGTTGACGATCGACGAGTAGCCGCCGTACAGCGGGACCGCGTCGCGCGCGCGGACGCGGTAGCGGTAGGTAGTCCCCGGCGCGCGACCCGTATCGTTGAACGATGCGGCGGTCGGCGTCCCGATCTCGACGAAGTCGCCGCACGCGGCGCCGGTGCAACGCTCCACCGAATACGCGACGACGGCCACGTTGTCGGTGGAAGCCGCCCAGGTGAGATTGACCTGCGTCGCGAGTACAGGCGTGGCCGCCAGACTGGCAGGCGCCGTCGGCGCGACATTGTCCGTGGTGGTTCCCGTGACGATTGACGAATAGCTACCCCAGTTCGGCACGGCATCGCGCGCGCGGACACGGTAGCGATAGGTCACGCCGCTCGAGAGAGTTGTGTCGTTGAAGCTGTTGGTAGTCGGCGTCGCGATCTGCGAGAAGTCCGCGCAACTCGCGCCCTGGCAGCGTTCCACGGCGTAACCCGTGACTCCGACATTGTCGGTCGATGCGTTCCAGGTCAGGTTGATCTGTGTTGCCGAGGCCACCGTCGCCGCAAGCCCGGTCGGGGTCGTCGGGACACTTCCATCCGGTGTCGCCGTCATCACGACGCCCGAATAGCCGCTGTAGTTCGGGAAGGCATCACGGGCGCGCACACGGTAACGATAAGTGGTCGCGTCGGTGAGGCCACTGTTGCTGTACGAATTGGTCGTGCTGGTGCCAATTTCCGCGAAGTTGGCGCAGCCAGAGCCCGTGCAGCGCTCGACGTGATATTCGACGACTCCGACGTTGTCTGTGGATGCCGTCCAGCTCAGGATTATCTGGGTCGGCGATGCCGCGCTCCCGCTGAGGCTGGATGGCGCCGTTGGCGCCACGGTGTCCTGCGTGACGCCCGTGGCCGTCGAGGAGTATCCGCTGTAGTTAGGGCGTGCGTCGTAGGCGCGCACTCGGAAGCTGTACGACGTCGCGGGCGTGAGCCCGGTGACGCTCATACTGGTGGATGAGGTGCTGCTCCAGGTGGCCCAGCTGGAGCAGGCGGCTCCCGCGCACCATTCGACCGTATAGCCGTTGACTCCGACGTTATCGCTGGAAGCGGACCAGATGAGATTTATCTGCGTGCCTGAAGCTACGCTCGCCGAGAATCCCGTGGGTGTACTCGGCACGATGGTGTCGATCGTCGTTGCCGTGGCGATGGGCGAGTATCCGCCGTAGTTTGGAACGGCATCGCGTGCCCGGACACGGTATCTGTATGTAGTTGCCGGAGAAAGACCGCCAGAGGTGTAGCTGGTTGAGGCAGTACTCGTGAGGGACGCCCAGTTCGAACAACTGGCGCCCTGGCAATGCTCGATGTCGTAAGCGGTGACGCCGACGTTATCGGTGGACGCCGACCAGGTGAGGCTTATCTGCGTGCCGGAAGCGGGTGTGGCATTCAGTGTCGTCGGGACGCTCGGCGCGGTGACATCGAGTGTGGTCGCGGACGCAATGGGTGAGTAGCCACCGTAGTTGGACGCCGCATCGTAAGCGCGCACCCGGAACCTGTATGTCGTCACCGATGAAAGTCCGTTGACGCTGTAACTCGTCGAGCT
Source organism: Pseudomonadota bacterium (assembly GCA_023433705.1). Taxonomy (GTDB): domain Bacteria; phylum Pseudomonadota; class Gammaproteobacteria; order Steroidobacterales; family Steroidobacteraceae; genus CADEED01. The sequence goes on along the minus strand of JAEYUC010000063.1, from coordinate 6,713 downwards.
GGAGTTGTCGTGCAGCGCGAAGTTTCCGCAGCCCGCGCCCGCGCACTTTTCGACCGCGTAACCGGTGACCGCGATGTTGTCCGTCGCTGCCGGCCAGCTCAGATTGACCTGCGAACCTGACGCGGCGGTCGAACTGAGGTTGGTGGGAGTCGAGGGCGCGATCGTATCGGGCGTCGTTACCCACTTTTCGGACGGATCACTGATGTTGCCCGCGGCGTCGTAGGCGGAAACGATGAATCTGTACTGCGTGCCAGGCGTAAGGTTGAACGCGGAGTACGTCCGATCGTTCGGAGGCTTCGTCACCTGATACGAACACGAGGAAAGAATGCAGCGGTAGACGTTGTAGCCCGTCACGCCGCGCTGGTCATACGAGGCATCCCAGGTGAGATTCACCTGTGTGCCAGACACTACGGTCGCAACGAGATTCGGTGGCGCGGTGGGCGGTGTTTCATCCGGCGGGACCGCGAGAGCCGCAGCGCTCAAACAAAGTAGGGGTGCGGCGCCGAGAAGCCAGCGTAGCCGCGACCTCAAACTACCCACCAGTTTCCGCCACGATCTGAAACTAGCCACTGTCACTCTCCCTGCCACGGGCAATACGCGGCCGCTGCGCATTGCGCGCAGTTTTTCTGATACGAGACTTGGACCTGTTCTTCTCCCTGAAGCATGTCCCTCGACATGCCGGACCCTCTTCGTCTCGCTACCGAGACGCCTGCAAGAGCCCTTGGACTATTTGTGTCACGTGTCGGAGTTTTCTCTCACCCTGCGGTGGATCGGGGTCCGAATGCGCGAGAGGCCCTAGGGGTTATCTCCCATGCAGAGTGGTTGAAATAGCTAGACAGGCCAACCGGGCCCCATGTCCGGCGCTCTCAAAAAAAAGGGCGGCTCCTTTCGGAGCCGCCCCATTCTTCTGCTTCTCTGGTCTTGTTAGCTGACTCTACCGATTACAGCTCCACGCGGAAGCCGACGCGGTAGTAACGGCCGAGCATGTTCGGACCACCCCAGGCCGGGTTGAAGCCGAACAGGCTGTAGGCCGCCGACGGGTCGAATTCCGGCTCGATGTCGAGGAAGTTCAGCACTTCGGCGAAGACCGTGTACTTGTCGTTGAAGGTGTAACGACCCGTCAGGTCCGCGTTCCACTGAGCAGGCTGCGTGCAGTTGACGGGCGTGCCGTCGACGTACGTCTGCGTCGAGATGTGGTTCTCGGCGTTGAACAAGCAGTCACCCTTGATGCCGTCGTAGTCGATCGAGGCGGTGTCGTAACCGCTCGTGTAGTACGCCGTCACGGAGACCGCCGCCGGGCCGAACTCGAACGTGTTCTGCCAGGTGCCGCGCCACTTCGGCGTGCCCGAGCACGAGGTCACGTCGCAGGGGCTCAGCGTGCCGTCGTAACGGAGCACCGTGCCGTCTTCCGTGATCTGCTCGAACTTCATCATGTACGAAGCATCGATCGAGCTGCGCCACGTCACGGCATCGCCGATCGGCAGGCTCAGGTTGGCACCGAAGTCGAGACCGCTGGCCTTCTGGCTTTCCAGGTTCGCGAACGAAGCCTGGATGAAGCCGAGCTGCGGCAGCGCACCCGGGTTCGCCGGATCCGGCGCGCCCGGCAGCATCACGATGCCCGGGAGGCCCGGATCACCACCGTTGGTGTACCACTGGTTGATGAGCGCGGAGCTCGCGGTGACGCCCTTGATCAGGCCGTCGACCTCGATGTTCCAGTAGTCGATCGTGAAGTTCAGGTTGCTCAGCGGCTCGATGATCAAACCAGCCGTGAACGCGGTCGACTCTTCAGGATCGAGCTCGGGATTGCCGACGCTCGTCAGACCCACGCTGTACGGGCCGGTCGCGTAGGCATTGTTGCCGTGCGCGGCGCAGTACGCCGGAACGTTGGTGCAGTTGACCGTCGAGGTGACGTAGCCCGTGGTCGGCAGACCGTAGGCTTCGTTGAAGGACGGAATGCGGAAGCCTTCCGACCAGGTACCACGCAGGGCGATCTGCTCGATCGGCGTGAACTTGAATCCGACCTTCGGCGAGAAGTTTGACTGGCCCGAGGAGTACTCGTCGTAGCGACCCGAGGCGAGCACCTCGAGCTGATCGATGATCGGAGCGCTGAGTTCGAAGAACGCCGACTTGACGTCGCGTTCACCCGCGGCGCCCACCGCGTTGATCGAGTAGTAGCGGGTATACGGAGCCGAGTCGTTGGCCGGGTTGCCGCTGGGATTGTTCAGCGACTCTTCGCGGTACGACACGCCCAACGCAGCCTGGAACGGACCGCCAGGCAGTTCGAAGAACGCCTTGCTGACCGTCGCCTGCACCTGCCACAGCTGCGAGGTCGAAACCTTGCTGTTGAGCGGCGAGATGTAGTCCAACACCTCCTGCGGCGTCGACAGCGGGTCGGCGAAGTTGTACGTGCCGCGCGCGACGACGTCCATGATCCGCTGCGGGATGTAGTAGTTGCCTTCGTTGCGGGTCAGGTCGTTCTGCGACGCGGTGAAGTCGGCCGCGTAGCGCCAGCCGTCGTCGCCACCGATGGTGCCTTCGATGCCGACCACGCCGCGAATGACTTTCGAGCTGGTTTCGATCGTGCGGCCAAGGGGCGAACGGAAGAACGCCTGGGCGTTGAGACCTTCAGCAGCGTACGGGTTGTACGGATTCAACGTTCCGTTGGTTGCGTCGCAACCCGTGTTGAAGCCGTCGAGCGTGCCGCGGCCCGTCGAGCAGACGTACACCGGGAGGATCACGTTGTAGTTCATCATGCCCTGCGGGCGCGGAACGGTCGGCAGACCGTTGAAACCCAGCGGAGTGAACGAAGCAGCGGTGTCCGTCTTGTAGAAGTTGGCCATCGCGTAGATCTGGCCACCGTCACCGATGTTCGCCGTGAAGCGCGTGGACAAGCCCTGACGCTTGATCTCCGGCTGAAGCATGATGTACTCGCCCTGGAAGTTCACTTCGCAGACGCTCGCGGGAGCGGTGCCCGAAGCCGTCTGGTTGACCGTGTTCCACTGGCGGCAACCCGCGGCCGGGTTCAGGTACTCGAAACGCGTCCGCGTCGGGATCAGGTTTCCGTCGTCGTCGAGAACCAGCTCGCCGAATTCGTCGCGAAGAGCGACACCGCCCGTGACCGAATGCGTACCGTCCTCGATGAGGCCATCCGAAGGACGAACCAGCGCGACGCCCGGGATCGAGATGAGGCCGTTGAACGAGCCGTCTTCACCCGTGATGCCGTTCCAGTTCAGGTTCGCCATACAGCTGCCGGAGTCACCACACGTGCGGCTCCAGTCCTGCGTGTTGAACGGATAGCCGCGCTCGCGCGCCCAGAGGTTGTCCTGCTTCTGGTATTCGCCGCTGATGTAGAAGTTGTAGCCCTCGCTCTCGAGGTCGCCATGGCCCCAGGTCAGGTCGATGCGGTTTTCATCCGCGCCGCCCGCCTCGGACATGCCATACGAACCGCCGATGTGGAGGCCCTGGATTTCTTTCTTCGTGATGACGTTGATCACGCCCGCGATCGCGTCCGCACCGTAGGTGGAGGACGCGCCGTCGCGCAGCACTTCGATGCGCTCGACGATGGCGTTCGGGATCGTATTGAGGTCGACGAAGTTGCGATGGCCGTCGTCCGCGAGCGGATACGGCGCCATGCGCAGACCGTCGGCGACGGACAGTGTCGCCTGCACGGTCAGACCGCGCAGCGCGGGCGCGTTCGCGCCGGAAGCGAAGTTGAAGCCCGTGTTCCAGCCCTGCTGGATCGTGCCGGCGTTGTTGGCCGACAGGCGCTGCACCGCTTCCGCGATGGTGTTGATGCCGCGCTCTTCCAGCGTTTCAGCGCTGATGACCGTGACCGGCGACGGAGTCTCCGCGTCGGTGCGCCGCAGGATCGAGCCGGTAACTACGACTTCTTCCATCGGCTGGTTGGTGTTTTCCTGCTGTTCTTGCGCGAAGGCGACGCCAGCCGGCATGCCCGCCGCCGCGACAGCCGCGGCCAGCAGCGCACGACGCACGGCGGCGCTCACGCTCTGATTACGAGGAAACCCTGATTTCAGCTTCATTGTTCTATCCCCAAATTGTGTGTTCCCAATGCGCCACGCGCACCGGGTTACAAGAGGGAGTGCGTTGAATTCGGGAACGCCGCGACCGCCATGGAAATGGCCGAGTGTCCCCGAACCAAAGGGACAGATCGTCAGCGCCCATGAAACGCTTCAACTCCTGCAATGCGCCGAGACTAGCACGGGTCGTGATGAACACAACACCGGTAAAACACCGGTTCGCTTATGAAGCATCTCGCAAGCTATTGATTCATAATGCGTTTAATCTGTGCAGTCGAAGTTGCGACGAACCGAGTGGCGACCTGTCGCATACCGACCACGGTAGCGCTCCCGCGTTTGTCGCCGAAGTAAGGGTGCCACTCGCGCTCGATCGAAGCTCCGTGCCTTTTGGTGCACGACGCGTCGATAGAATCGACGCCTCATCATGGTCTCGAAGACACCGACTGACGCACGCGCAATGTCGCCACTCGCGGACGAGTCGGACGCGCGACTGCGCGCGCTCACCGAGCACGCGCTCGAAATCATCACCGTGCAGGACGCCGACGGCCGCTTCACTTACGTGAACGATGCCGTGGTGCGGCAACTCGGTTACACGTCGCGCGAGTTGTTAGGCCGGAACGCGATCGAGTTCCTGCATCCCGACGACGCGCCGCGGATGCGCGAGCGCTTCGAGATCATCCTCGCCGCGGGTGACGACCGGCCCGAGCTCAATCGCTTCGAATACCGATTTCGTCATCGCGACGGGAGCTGGTGCTGGCTCGAGAGCGTCGCCGTGAATGCGCTCGCGAATCCCGCGGTGCTCGGCATCATCGCGCACTCGCGCGACATCAACCGGCGCAAGTCCAACGAACGCACGCTGTCCCTGAACCACGCGCGCTACCGCACGGTCGCGGACCTGTCCGAAGGCGCGGTGCACGAATACGTGTTGAACGCCGACGGGATCTACGAGCTCGAGTGGATCCTCGGCGCCGAACGTGTGTACGGTTGCAACGAAGAGGAATACCGCCGACGTGGCTGGCAGAGCTTCCACGTAACCGAAGGATGGCAGGCCGAAAGCGAGGAGCGCGTGAAGCGCTACCTCGCCGGCGAAACGATCCACTTCGTCGTGCAGATCCGGCGCGTCGATGGTGCGCTGCGCTGGATCGAGGTCAAGAACCGTCCCATCGCGGACCCCGCGACCGGCAAGTTCTCGCGCCTGGTCGGCGTCGCGGTGGACATCACGGAGCGCAAGCGGGCGGCCGACGCGTTGCGCGAAAGCGAGTTTCGTTATCGGACGGTCGCGGAGCTCACCTCCGGCTTCGTCTACGAAGCCACGGTCGACGAGCATGGCGAGACGGAAATCATCTGGGCGAGTCCGGGCTGGGAGAAATTCTTCGGGGGCACGTTCGCGGAAGTGAACCGGCTCGGATGGCGCCACGCGATGTTCGCGTCCGATCACGCGGGCGCGATTCAGCGCCGGCAACGCCTGCGCAACGGCGAATCCACGGAAACGGTGATGGCGCTCAAGACCCTGCGTGGCGCGACGCGCTGGGTGCACATGGCGAATCAGCCGATCGTCGAGCCCGATGGATCGATCCGCAGGTTCATCGGCGTGGTGCACGACATCACCGATCGCAAGGCGAACGAAGAGGTGCTGCGCAGCCAGGCGCTCGCGGTCGAGGTCATGCACGAAGGCGTGGTGCTGACGGATGGCGACGGGATCATCCGCATGACGAATCCGGCATTCGATCGCATGTTCGGCGCGGGCGCGGGTGAGTTGCTGGGCAAGCGGCTCGATCAGCTGCCGTGCGATCCGCCGCTCGACCGGCGCATCGCCGAGTCGACAGCCGAAGCCGCCGCGCGCTCGGGCGCGCCGCTCGTCAGTGAGCTGACCGTGCATGGCGCCAAGGACCGGGATGGCCCGCTGTTCGTCGAAGCCGCCATCACTCCGCTGCTGCTGCGGGGCGAGCGCTTCTGCCTGACCATGCTGCAGGACGCCACGGCGCGCCGGCAGCTCGAACGCGAGGTGCTCGAGGTCAGTAATCGCGAGCAGCAACGCATCGGCAGCGACCTGCACGACGGCCTGGGGCAGGAACTCACCGGCATCGCGCTGCTGCTGCGCGGGCTGGAGAGCCGCGCCGAGCGCGAGGCGCCGGAACTGTCAGCCGCGATCGAAGAAGTCGCGCTGCTCGTGAACGACGCGATTTTCACGACGCGCGCGCTGGCGCGCGGCCTGTCGCCGGTGACGTTCGACCGCGGCGGTCTCGCCCTCGCGCTCGAGGAACTCGCGCGCCGGCTGTCCGCGATGTTTCACATCGGCGTGCGTTGCGAGGCGGATCCGGCGCTCGATCGCGGCCTCGAATCGGCGAATGCCCTGCATCTTTATCGCATCGCGCAGGAGGCCGTCACGAATGCCGCGCAGCACGGCAAGGCCGACACGGTGCACATCCGGCTGAGCTGCGACGGCGACCGCGGACTGCTGCGCGTGGAAGACAACGGCGGCGGCTTCGATCCCGCGATGCACCAGTCGAAAGGTCTCGGCCTGCGCATCATGCATTACCGCGCACAGATGATGGCCGGCTCACTGCGCATCGAGAGCGCCCGCGGGCAGGGCACCGTGGTGAGCTGCTGGTTCCCGCGAGGATGAAGAGGGTGCCTGGCACGGAAATCCCGGGAGAAGCGGCGATACGTTTGCTC
>JAEYUC010000031.1 GCA_023433705.1 Pseudomonadota bacterium | reverse complement strand
GACCAGGCCTTCCGCGTCCCGGGCACGAGCTTCCGGTTCGGCATCGACGCGCTGTTCGGCTTCATTCCCGGCCTGGGCGACATCGCGGGCGGCATCGTGGCCGTCTACGCGCTGCGCGTCGCGCGCCAGCTCGGCGCACCCGCATCGATCCAGCTCCGCATGCTCGGGAACATCGCGATCGACGCCATCGTCGGCGCCGTGCCGCTCTTCGGCGACCTGTTCGATTTCGCGTTCAAGGCGCAGACGCGCAATCTCGCGTTGCTCGAGCAATGGCGCCGGACGCCGGCTCCCACCGCCAGGCGCAGCAAGCTCGCGTTGATCCTGATGCCGATCGCCATATTCCTGGTGTTCGCCGCACTGACCGCGCTCGGCGTATTCCTGCTGATCCAGGTCTATCAGTGGCTCTCAGGGATTGGCATGTAAAGGGGGCGGACCTCGATTCAGGAGCGCTGCTCGCCTGCCTCCGAGACTACCGGCGCGCAGTCGACGGCGAGCCAACCGATATCGATGCCGACGCGCGCCGCGCCGAGTGAGGTCCAACTCGAGGCAAGCGGTTCTTCCGCGGCGGGATCCTTGAGGATCAGGACCAACGACTCGCGTCCCTCCGATAGCGGCCAGTCACGGCCGTGCAATTCGAGGTGCAGCGCTCGCCCGTCCGGCGTACGAAAACGCGCGCGCCCGCCGCGATCGTGCAGGTCCATGTTCGCGAGTGGTTTGCGCGGGCCCGTCGAATCGGGCGCCCTCCACGAGATTCCGCAGGAGAACAGCCGCGCCTCGTCGAGATCGACGTGCGGAAATCCGGCGATCTCCTCGACGAGCTCGTTGTCTTCGACGGTCAGACGCCGCGTGCGATACCAGAACAATCCTTCCCCGATGACCACGCGATAGTCGATCCACCGCGGCTCGTGCGTACCGCCTTCGAGGCAGTGCCGGCCGTTCGTGCCGCCGCGAAACTGCAGCCCGTCGCGATGCAGGTAAAGGTCACATCCGGGCATCGACTCCAGGTCTTCGGGCAAGAGCTTCGCCGGGCTGCCCGCGTTCGGCTTGCGCGTGAACTGCCGCACGCGCAGCGTGCCTTCATTCGGCTCTTCGATCGACAGCAGCACGCGACGGCGCGGCTCGAACGGTTCGTCGTACGGATATTCCTCGACGTACAACAAATGCGAGCCGAGCCAGGGAAGGTGGATCGGCCGCACGTCGATTTGCACGCGCTGCTGCTCGATCAGCGGCACCAGCGGCGCGGCGTCCGCGCGGCGCACGATCAGCTCCTCCGACACGTCGTGCAGGCCGGACCAGAGCCTCATCAGCTCATCGCGTTCGCCGGAAAGTGTGTCGGAAGCGGATGCGGCGCCCACTGCGAGCGCCGCGAAACCCATCAGGATTGCGAGCGCACGAGCCGTATCAAGCCCTCCTGGGCCGTGCTCGCGACGAGCACGCCCGTCCGCGTGTAGAAGGACCCGCGCGAAAAGCCGCGCGCGCCGGAGCTCGAGGGACTATCGAGGCTGTACAGCAACCAGTCGTCGACGCGCGCCGGCCGATGAAACCAGATGGCGTGGTCGATGCTCGCCATCACGAGGTTGCCGCGCAGGAACGAGGCGCCATGCGGCATCGTCGAAGTGTCGAGCAGCCAGTAGTCGGACACGTAGGCGAGCAGGCAGCGATGCAACGCCTCGTCGTCGGGTAGTTTGTCGACCGCGCGCATCCAGATCTGCCGCACCGGCGGCACCGTCGCGACCGGTGCGAGCGGGTTGTACGTCTGGACCGGCCGGAACTCGAACGGCCGCTCGATCTCGAGCCAGCGCCGCAGCTTTTCCGGCAGCTTCGCGAGCTCTTCCTTCGAGGGTTTGTGCAGGGGCTGCAGATCCTCGGGCGGAGGAACCTGCGGCCCCTCCGCCTGGTATTCGAGTCCCTTCTCCTCCTCCTGGAAGGAGGCCGAGCAGATGAAGATCTGCTCGCCGTTCTGCACGGCCACCACGCGCCGCGCGGAGAAGCTGCCGCCGTCGCGGCTGCGATCCACGCTGTAGACGATGGGCTTCGTGAAGTCGCCGCGCCGCAGGAAATACGCGTGCAGCGAATGCACCTTGCGCCCGTCCTCGATCGTCGCGTACGCGGCCTTGAGCGCCTGCCCGAGCACCTGCCCGCCGAACACCTGCGAGCTGCCGGTGTCGCGGCTCTGGCCGCGAAACAGGTTCACTTCGAGGCGTTCGAGCTCGAACAGGTGCTGCAGGTCCGCGAGACGACGATCCACGTTCGGGCGCTGTGCGTCAGCCAGGCTCCCTCAGCCGATCTTGAACGCGCCTTTCATGAGCGCCGAGTGACCGGGGAACGTGCACACGTACGAGTAGCTTTCGCCCTTCTTGAGAGCCGACATCGGGAACTTGACCGACGTCGTCTGGCCGCCGCCCACGATCTTGGTGTGCGCAATGACTCGCGTGTCGCCCTTCTTGATGTGGTCGTTCGCGAAGCCCGCGCCGATGCCGTCGCTCGCCACACCCGCGAGGTCCGCGCTCTTCACGAGCACCCAGTTGTGGCCCATGGCCGCCGCCGGCAGCTTGCCGGTGTGCTTGAGAGTGACCTCGATCTCGGTGCAGTCCGCGGCTACCGTGATTTCCTTCTTGTCGAACTGCATCTGGTCGTTGCCGGCGATGTCGACCTTGCAGACCTTGTCGGCGCCGAAGGCGCTCGCGGAGATCGCGAACAGGGAAACGAGTGCGAGGGTACGGAAGGATTTCATGTGAGTCTCCGTTGGGTAGTTAGTGCGGGACGCCGAGCCGCTTCTGCATGACCGGGCTGGTCGTGGTGTATTGCAGGAACTGCTTCTTGGCGGGATACAGATGATGCTGGATCGCGAACGCGGCAAGGGCCGCCTCGTGAAAGCCGGACAGAATCAGCTTTTTCTTGCCGGGATAGGTGTTGATGTCTCCCACCGCGAAGATCCCGGGAACGCTGGTCTGGAACTTCTCGGTGTCGACCTTGAGCGCCTTCTTCTCGAGCTCCATGCCCCACTCGGCAATGGGCCCGAGCTTCGGATGCAGGCCGAAGAACGCGAACACGTGATCGGCCTCGACGGCGTGCAGCGCACCGTCGCTGCCCTTGGCGTTGATGCCAGTCAACACGTTCGCGTCGTTCACGATGAGCGACTCTGCCAGACCTTCGATGTAACGGACCTGACCTGCGTCAGCCAGCGCGCGCATCTTCGCGACGGACGCGGGCGCGGCCTTGAATTCCGGCCGCCGGTGGATGTGCGTGATCGCGGCGGCCTTGCCGGCGAAGTCGATGACCCAGTCGAGCGCCGAATCGCCGCCGCCGAAGATCGCGAGCTTCTTGCCGTGGTACTGGGCCGCTTCACGGACGCGGTAGTGGATCTGCTTCCCTTCGAACGCTTCCGCGCCCGGCACGCCGATGCGCCGCGGCTGGAACGAACCGACGCCGCCCGCGATGACCACCGCGCCCGCGTCGAAGCGCGTGCCGAGCGCGGTCTCGACGTCGAAACGCCCGTCCTCGCGCTTGCGCAGCGCCGTGACTTCCTGGCCGAGGTGCAGCGGCGCGTTGAACGGCGCGATCTGCTGCATGAGGCGGTCGATCAGTTCCTGCGCACCGCAGGTGGGCAGCGCCGGGATGTCGTAGATCGGCTTGTCGGGATAAAGCTCGGTGCATTGGCCGCCGGGCGCCCCCAGCGAATCGACCAGATGGCAGCTGATCCCGAGCAGGCCCAGTTCGAACACCTGGAACAGTCCACAGGGACCGGCGCCGATGATCACGACTTCGGTGACGATCGGCGGCTTCGGGGCGATATCGGACAAACCTTGATCCTTGAGGGGGTTAGGGCAATTTTGGGGGGCCGAATTGTAACCCAGCCTGAACGGCCTCCCCCACCCCCCGGATCAGGTAGTTACGCGTATTTACTCGCTATCGAGGGACCTGGATGTAGACCGCACGCTCGTGCGAGAAGGCCTTGAACCCGTAGACCCCGTGATAGCTGCCCATGCCGCTCTGGTTGACGCCACCGAACGGCAACCGCTTCTCGAGGTAGTGAGAGAAGAACCCGTTGATGGTCACGCCGCCGGATGAAGTCCGGTTCAGCACGGTGTCGATGGTCTTCTGATCGTTGCTGTAGATGTAGAGCGCCAGCGGCTTGCCGCCGCGCGTGATGTGCTGGATGACTTCGTCGAGGTCCTGGTACGTCAACACCGGCACGATCGGCGCGAAGATTTCCTCCTGCAGGATCTGCATGTCCGGCGTGACGTTGGTGAGCAGAGTCGGATGGACGGTGCGATCGCCCTGTTCGAGCGTGCCGCCCACCGCGACTTTCGCGCCCTTCGCGATCGCGTCGTCGAACAGCTTCCTGATGCGCGCGAAATTCTGATCGTTGACGATTTGCGCGATGGCTTCCTTCTTGATTCCGCCGTCGTCACGGTAGAGGTTCTGTTTGACGCGGGCCTGGAATTCCTCGATCAGCGCGCCCTTCTGCGACTCTTTCACGAACACGTAGTCGGGACTGATGCAGGCCTGGCCGCCGTTGAACTGCTTGGCGGCCGCGAGATCCGCTGCCACCTTTTTCACGTCCGCGCCTTCACCAACGATGACAGGCGACTTGCCACCGAGCTCGAGTGTCACCGTCGCGAGATGTTTCGCGGCCGCCGCCATGACGAGCTTGCCGACGCGTGTGCTGCCCGTGAAGAAGATGTGGTCGAACGGCTGATCGAGCAGCGCGGTGGCGACGTCGACGCCGCCTTCGAACAGCGCGACGTCCTTTTCATCGAAGGCCAGTTTCACGATCTTGGCGGCGACGCGCGCGGTCGCCGGGCACAGGTCCGTCAGTTTCACGATGCAGCAGTTGCCGGCCGCGATCGCCGCGGCCAGCGGACCCATCGTGAGGCCGAGCGGGAAATTCCAGGGCCCCAGGATCAGGCACACACCGCGCGCCTCGTAGACGATCTTCGCCTTGTCGTTCTCGTTCTGTGAGGGCACCACCTCGACGGACTTCATCCATTCCTCGAGGGAGTCGATGTTTGTCTGGATGTTTCCCATGACGCCCAGCACTTCGGTCACGCGGATTTCGGCTTCGGGCTTGCGCGTGTCCTGCTTCACCGCCGCCACGATCTCGTCCGCGTGCGCTTCCACCGCCGCCTTGAGCCTGCGCAGTTTTTCCCGGCGCTGTTCGGCGCTGCTGGCCTTCGCCTCCCACTGGTGAGCCCGCTGGAGCGCGAATACGCGCTCGATCTCCGCGAAAGCGCACTGGGACATATGTCTGGCGGGAGTGGACATGGCGGCCTCCTGTTCTGCGACGCCCGCGGAACACTAAGACATCGCGGCCGGGTCGTACCCGACCCTCAGGGAACACCTGTGCGAGTTGGGGCTATTACCCTACGTCGCGGGCAGGCTTATAGTTGACGCCAGCCAGGCATATGAGAGGGGAGCGCTCGTGACCAAGCTGAACGTCAATGGCAAACCGGTCGAAGTCGACGTCGATCCCGAAACTCCCCTGCTCTGGGTGCTGCGCGACACGCTCGGCCTCACCGGCACGAAGTTCGGATGCGGCATGGCGCTGTGTGGCGCCTGCACGGTCCACCTGAATGGCAATCCCGTCCGCTCCTGCCAGACGCCGATTTCCGCGGTTGGCGACCAACCGGTGACGACGATCGAAGGCCTTTCGCCGGATCGCAGCCACCCGGTCCAGCAGGCCTGGATCGAACACGACGTCCCGCAGTGTGGCTACTGCCAGTCCGGTCAGATCATGTCGGCCGCGGCGTTGCTTGCGAGCAATCCGCGCCCGAACGATGCGGCAATCGATGCCGCGATGTCCGGCAACATCTGCCGCTGCGGCACCTACCAGCGCATTCGCGCCGCGATCCGCCGCGCCGCGGAGATCAAGGCCGGCTGAGGATCACGATCCCGAGCAGATAACGACAAAACGTTTCCGGGGGAGGAAACACCATGTCCGCGAACCCGTTAGTGGTATCCCGCCGCGCCTTCATCGGCGGACTCGTCATCGCCATTTCCCTTCCCGCCTGCAAGCAGGCATCCAAGCCCGGCGGCGAAAAGAAGATCATCGAGAGCGGCGCCTGGCTGCGCATCGGCACCGACGACAGCATCACGTTCCTGTGCGACCGGTCGGAGATGGGACAGGGTGTCTACACGTCGCTGCCCATGCTCATCGCCGAGGAGCTCGGCGTGAAGCTCGAACACATAAAGGTCGAGTTCGCACCGCCCGGCGACGCGTACATCAACAACATGATCGGCGGCCAGATCACCGGCGGCAGCACCAGCGTGCGCGACGCCTGGGAGAAGCTGCGCAAGGCGGGCGCGACCGCGCGTCACCTGCTGGTGAGCGCCGCGGCGGCGGACTGGGGCGTCGATCCGCGCACCTGCCGAGTCGAGGATGGCGTCATCTTCTCGCCGCACGGCAAACGCGCGAGCTTCGGCTCGGTGGCCGAGGCGGCCTCCAAACTACCCGTGCCGAAGGACGTGCCGCTCAAGCCGGCGTCCGAGTTCAAGATCATCGGCCAGTCGCAGCGGCGCAAGGACACGCCGTCGAAGGTCGACGGCACCGCGGTGTACGGCATCGACGTCAAGTTGCCCGGCATGTTGTACGCGGCGCTGGCGCAATCGCCGACGCTCGGCGGGTCGGTGAAGTCGTTCAACGACGAGAAAGCGAAGGCGATGCCGGGGGTGCGCGCGGTGGTGCTCACGTCGCGCGGCGTCGCGGTGGTCGCGGACTCGTGGTGGCAGGCGCGCAAGGCTCGCGATGCCCTGAGCATCCATTGGGACGCCGGCCCGAACGCATCGCTCGACAACGCGAAAATCATGCAGACCCTGCGCCGCGGAGCGCAGCAGCCCGGCCGCGTCGCGCGCGAGGATGGCGACGTGGCGGCCGCCATCCGTTCGGCGGCCAAGGTCGTGCGCGCGGATTACGAACTGCCGCTGCTCGCGCATGCGACGCTCGAGCCGCAGAACTGCACGGCCGACTACAAGGCCGACGGGCTCGACGTCTATGCGCCCACGCAGGTCCAGCAGATGGCGCAGGCCGCGGCCGCGAAGGCGGCGGGCCTCGACGTCTCGAAGGTGCGCCTCCACACGACGTTCCTGGGCGGCGGCTTTGGGCGCCGGCTCGAGGTCGATTACATCGGGCCCGCGGTCGAGGCCTCGAAGGCCATCGGCAAGCCGGTGAAGCTGATCTGGACTCGCGAGGACGACATGACGCACGACGCGTACCGTCCGCCGGCGTTCAACCAGGTGACCGGTGCGTTCGACTCGAAAGGCAAGCTCACCGCCTGGCACCTGCACCTGACCGGCCCGTCGATCACCGAGCGGATGTTCCCCGGCGCGACGGAGAAAGCCGTCGATCCGTTCGCGGTGGAAGCCGCGGCTAACTACCCATACGACGTGCCCAACGTGCGAGTCGACCACCAGCGGCAGGAGATCGGCATCGACGTCGGCTACTGGCGCAGCGTGAGTCACGCGCTCAATTGCTTCGTCGCCGAGAGTTTCATGGACGAGCTCGCGGTGTCGCAGCGCAAGAATTCTCTCGAGTTCCGAAAGGCGCTGCTCGAGAACCAGCCGCGTTACCTGCGCGTGCTCAACATGGTCGCCAGGGAATCGCGCTTCGGCTTCCCGCCCAAGGGCTGTTTCCACGGCCTCGCGCTCATGGAGGGGTACGGAACCTACATGGCGATGGTGGCGGAGATCTTCCTGAAGGACGGCAAGGTCAAGGTCCGGCGAATCTTCTGCGCCCTCGATTGCGGCCAGCAGGTGAACCCGGACACTGTCGTCGCGCAGGTGGAGAGCTCCATCAACTTCGGTCTCGCCGCGCTCTATCACGGCGAGATCAATATCCAGAACGGCCGCGTCCAGCAGACGAACTTCCACGACTACCCGCTGCTGCGGATGCAGGACGCCGCGCGCATCGACACTTATGTCGTGGACAGCGGCGAGGCGCCCGGCGGTGTCGGAGAACCGGCAACTGCACTGGTGGCCCCGGCCGTCTGTAATGCGATTTACACCGCGACGGGGCGTAGACTGAGGTCTTTGCCACTCTCGAGACACCGTCTCGCGTAGGGAACCTCATGTCGAGCAATGCTGATCTTCACAAGCGACGCGTCGCCGCCGTGCCGCGCGGCGTGGGTAATTCGCTCGCGGTATACGCCGAGCGCGCGCAGAACGCCGAACTCTGGGACGTCGAAGGTCGCCGATACGTCGACTTCGCGAGCGGCATCGCGGTCGTGAATACCGGGCACCTGCATCCGGACGTGAAGGCCGCGATGGCGGCGCAGCTCGAGAAGATCACGCACGGCTGTTTCCAGGTGACGCCGTACGAGAGTTACATCGCACTCGCCGAAGAGCTCAACAAGCTCGCGCCGGGGCCGACGCCGAAGAAGACCATCTTCCTGACGACCGGCGCGGAGGCCGTCGAGAACGCGATCAAGATCGCGCGTTACGCGACGAAGCGCTCCGCGGTGATCGCGTTCACGGGCGGGTTTCATGGCCGCACGCTCGGATGCATCGCGCTGACCGGAAAGGTGCAGCCGTACAAGGCCGGCTTCGGACCGATGCTGCCCGAAGTGTTTCACGTGCCCTACCCCATGCCGTTCCATGGCGTGAGCAATGAAGATTCGCTCGCGGCGATCGAGCAGCTCTTCAAGGCGGATGTCGATCCGGCGCGCGTCGCGGCGATCATCATCGAGCCGGTCCAGGGTGAAGGTGGTTTCTACATCGCGCCGCCTGAATTCCTGCGCGCATTGCGCGCGCTGTGCGACAAACACGGCATCCTGCTCATCGCGGATGAGATCCAGACGGGCTTCGCGCGCACGGGCAAGACATTCGCGATCGAGCACTCCGGCATCGAGCCGGATCTCATGACCGTGGCGAAGAGCATCGCCGGCGGCGTGCCGCTGTCGGCGGTGATCGGCAAGGCCGAGATCATGGATGCGCCGGTGGTCGGTGGACTTGGCGGCACGTTCGCCGGATCGCCGCTCGCGTGCGCGGCGGGTCTCGCGGTGCTCGAGGTGCTGAAGAAGGAAAAGCTCAACGAGCGCTCCGAGCAGATGGGCGCGAAACTCGCGGCGCGGTTGAAGCAGCTTCAGTCGAAGTTCGCGTGCATCGGTGAGGTGCGCGCGCTCGGCATGATGGTCGCGATCGAGCTCGTCAAGAACCGCCGCGCGGACATGCCCGACGCGGAGCTGACCAAGGCAGTCGTGCAGGCCGCGGGCCGACGCGGCTTGATCCTGCTCTCGTGCGGTCTCTATTCGAACGTGATCCGCATTCTCGCGCCGCTCACGATCCCCGAGGCGCAGCTCGAGGAAGGATTGCAGCTGCTCGAGCAGTCGCTGGCCGAAGCCAGCACCACCGCCACGACCGCCGTCGCCTAGTGTGGAATGAAGTCCGGAGTGGGGATTAGGTGCCGGTGTAAATAGTGGGGATTGGTCAGGATAGATAGCGGAGCTTATCCCCACTATTTACACCGGCACCTAATCCCCACCTGCTACGCGCGGCCGGCGTTCGAATCCGTCGGTGTGTGGAAGTACTCGCTCTCGGATGCGAGTTGTTCGATCAGGCGCTTGAGCTCGGACATGCGTCCTTCGGCGGTGCTGATCGGCATGCAGTCCTGGCAGCGCGTGTCGCCGCAGGGCTGGCGCGAGTACAGCCAGTACTGGATGGCGCCGGCCAGCAGTCCGTCGGCGATGTCCCACAGGTCCGCGTCCTTGTCCTTGTCCGCCATCTTGTTGGCGAGATCAACGGTCTTGGAAAAAGCGGCGTCGAAAGTGTCGGCAATGGGTTCCATGGGCGGGAGTATAGGCACGCCGAACCGGAACCGGAATGGCCCGAAATGGGCAAATCGCGGCGGACCAGCCTATGTTCAAAGCAGCAAGTCACTCGAGACGAATCGTATAGACGCGCAGTCGCCGCGACCCCTGGTTGTCGCCGCGAAACAGTGTGATATCCGATATATGGCGCATATCCATCAGCCGCTGGCGAGGTCCGCGCCGGATATCGTCGAGTGGAATCCGGATCTCGCGCCGCTCGCCCGCGCGCAGCGCGAAGCTGCGGTTGAACCGGTCCGCGAACTGCTTGTTGTGCCGCTGGTCGTGCACGCGGACCGTGAGGCTCAGGTCGACCGGGTCGGGATTCGCGACGTCGATGACCAGCGTCTGGAACCGGCTCCAGTCCGGCACGGGCTCGTGCAGCGAGACGCCCGGAAACGTTTCCGCCTGGAATTCGACCTCGAGCGCATCGTCGACCCGGGCGCGATTGACCCCGTAACCAACCACCCAGAACATTTCCAGGTTCGACCGGAAATCCGCGATCACCGGAAACTGCGCGTTGCGATACAGGTAGGCGCGGGTCATGCGCACGAGCGGCGACATGTACACGACGGTGCAGGCGGCCGCGATCACGAACGCGGCAATCCTCACTTTGCGCGGCATCGGCGGTTTGCGGACGAAAAGCGCGTGCAACGCAAGCGCGCAGATGACGCCGAGGACGTCCGCGAACACGTCCTCCCACGATGCGTCGCGCCGCAGGGGACGCTGGATCACTTCGCTGAGCAGGCCGGCAAACGAGCCGATCACTCCGGCGGTCAGGTAGAGCCGCCAACCCTTGAGCCCGAAGTCGCGACGCAGGACCGCGATCAGCACGAACGTGAGCAGCATGAACAGCGGCATGTGCCCGGCGTTCTCGATGTGCCGGCCCGCGACGGTAGGTGGAATCGGCAGCGGCACGAACAACAGCGCCGCCGCGCACAGCGCGAAGATTCCCAACAGGATGAAGCGGCGTGTCACGAGGCGGCCAGTATACTTCGCGCATGAACATCAAACTGTCCGCGATCGAGGCGCGCATCATCGGATCGCTGATCGAAAAGCAGATCACGACGCCCGATCAGTATCCACTGTCGCTCAACGCACTCGTCAATGCGTGCAACCAGAAGAGCAACCGCGAGCCTTTCATGCAGCTCGACGAGGCGACGGTGAAGTCCGCGGTGGACGGACTGGCGAAGCGACATCTCGTCCTCGAGAAGTCCGGGTTCGGAAGCCGCGTGCCGAAGTACCAGCAGATCTTCTGCAACACGGAATTCGGCAGTCTCAAGTTCACGCCACAGGAAACGGCGATCGTGTGCGAGCTGCTGGTACGCGGCCCGCAGACGCCGGGCGAACTGCGCAGCCGGGTGCCGCGCATGGCGGAGCTGCCCGATCCGGGTGCGATCGAAGGCATCCTGGACGGGCTTGCGAATCATCCTGGCGGAGCGCTCGTGCAGCAGCTGCCGCGCGAAGTCGGTCGGCGCGATTCGCGCTGGGCGCAGTTGTTCGAGGAGCTCCCCGAGATTGTCGTTGATTCCGCGCCGGCGCCCCGATCCACGCCAGCATCTCCCTCCGCTTCCCCGGGTGCGTCCGATCTCGCGGCACGCGTCGCGGCGCTGGAATCCCAGGTCGCGGAACTTCGCGCCGAGCTCGCGCAGCTTCGAGGAACATCCACATGAGCCTGCCCGCCGTTCCCGCCACCGTCGGACTGCTCGTCGTTTCCAATGTGTTCATGACGTTCGCGTGGTACGCGCACCTCAAGAACATGGCGTCGAAGCCGTGGATCATCGCGGCGCTCGCGAGCTGGGGCATCGCGTTGTTCGAGTACCTGGTGCAGGTCCCCGCGAACCGCATCGGTTACGCGGCGATGTCACTGGGGCAGCTCAAGATCCTGCAGGAAGTGATCACGCTCGCGGTGTTCATACCGTTCGCGGTGTATTACATGAAGCAGCCGCTGAAGCTGGATTTCCTCTGGGCGAGCCTGTGCCTCGTCGCCGCCGCGTACTTCATGTTCAGGGACTGAAGACGGTGCCTGGCACGTAAATTCCGGGAGAAAGTTGCTTCTCCCGGAATTTCCGTGCCAGGCACCGTCTTTACTTCAGCGCCGCGCAGAGTGCGTCGACATCTTCTTCGGGCGTATCCCAGGAACAGACGAAACGCGCCTCGCCGGATCCCGCGGGGCCCCAGGGATAGAAACCGAATTCCCTGGAAAGGAACGCGATCCGCTCGTCGCCTAACTTCAGGAACACCTGGTTGGTTTCCTGCGGCTCGCTCAACAGGTGAGGCGCGGCGGCGGCGATCCGCGCGGCGAGACGGTTCGCGCGCTCGGCGTTCCGCTTCCACAGTCCGGTCTCGACGTAGGTCAGTAGCTGCACCGCGGCATAACGTCCCTTGCAAGCGAGCTGACCCGCGCGTTTGCGCCGGAACTCGAAATCGGCCACGCGTGTCGGATCGAAGAACACCACGGCCTCGGCATTCATGCCGCCATTCTTGATGACGCCGAACGACAACACATCGACGCCCGACCTCCAGGTGAGCTCGGCGGCCGACGCGTTCTGCGCCACCAATGCATTCGCGAACCGCGCACCGTCCATGTGCACGGCCATGCCCCGTTCGTGGGCGATGTCGGCGAGCGCGCGGATTTCCGCGGGCCGATACATCGCGCCGCGCTCGGTGGCCTGCGTGATCGACAACATGCGCGGCTGCACTCCGTGCACGTGCGGTTCGAACCATGCGAGGCGTGCCGTCAGATCCGAGGGCAGGATTTTCGCGCCCGCACCGCCGACGAGCGAAAGCTTCGCACCGCCCGTGAAAAACTCCGGCGCGCCGCATTCGTCGCGCTCGATATGTGCTTCGGCGTGCGTCAATACGGTTCCCCACGGCGGACAGCAGGTCGCGAGCGCGAGAGAATTCGCGGCAGTGCCGGACGACACGGCGAAAACGCGCACGGGAGTCTCGAAGAAATCGCCGAACACCGCATCCAGTCTTTCCGACCAGCGATCCGCACCGTATGCGAGCGCGACGCCATCGTTCGCGGCGCCGATCGCGTCGAGGATCTCTTGGCTGACCGCGGCCGTGTTGTCAGACTTGAAGTAACGCATGTCCGAATTCTAACGAAGCCGATTTTCGATGAGCCGAATTTCAACAAAGCCGAATTTCAACAAAAGGAGCTGATGAGCCATGGACGTTCCACGCAAGGTCTCCCCGTTCCCGCTGTCGCTGTGCGCGGCGGGCGTCATGCTCGCGCTCGCCGGCACGTCCGGCGCACAGGAATCGCCTGCTCCCCAAGGGGATGAGGAAGCCGACCAGGAAATCGTCGTCACCGGCACCCGCGTCGCCGCCCGCAGCCGGCTCGACTCGGTCGCCCCGGTCGACGTGCTGACCCAGGACGCATTGGTCTCGCAAGGTTCCACCGAGCTCGCCGAAGCCCTATCCACCGCCGCTCCGTCGATCAACTTCCCGCGGCCCTCGATCACCGACGGCACGGACCACGTCCGCCCGGCGACGCTGCGCGGACTCGCGCCGGACCAGACGCTGGTGCTCGTCAACAGCAAGCGCCGCCACCAGTCGGCGCTCGTGAACGTGAATGGCTCCATCGGCCGCGGCTCCGCCGCCGTCGACCTCAACGCGATTCCGCTCGCGGCGATCGAGACGGTGGAAGTTCTGCGCGACGGCGCCTCGGCGCAATACGGCTCCGACGCCATCGCCGGCGTCATCAACCTCCGCCTGCGCGATGCGCGCGAAGGCGGAGACGCCAGCGTGACCTACGGCCAGTACGACACCACCGTCGAAACCGAACGCGGCGTGCGCGACGAGAGCGACGGCGCGACCATGACCGCGACGGGCTGGGTCGGACTGCCGCTCGGCGCGGAAGGATTCCTGACGCTGTCGGCCGAATATCGCGATCGCGATCCCACGAGCCGCGGCGATTTCGACAATCGCCTGCCCGGCTCGCCGGTCACTTCGCGCTACGGCGACGGCGAGATGGAAGACATCACCGCCTACGTAAACGCCGGCATACCGCTCCAAAACGACTGGAGCCTGTACGGCTGGGCCGGCTACCAGCAACGCGAGGGCAACTCCGCGGCGTTCCCGCGCATCTTCAACGATGCGCGCAACGTGCCGGCTATCTACCCGGACGGGTTCCTGCCGCTCATCACGACGGACATCGACGATCTCGCGCTGGGCTGGGGCGCGCGCGGCAAGCTCGGCGAGTGGGATGCGGACGTCAGCCTGGTCTACGGGCGCAACAAGATCGCCTACGGCGTCGAGGACAGCCTGAACACATCGTTCGGCGCGGCCTCGCAGACCTCGTTCGACGCGGGCGGCATGGAATACGACCAGCTCGTGTTCAACGCCGGCATCGTGCGCGGCTTCGACTGGGGGCTGGCCGAACCCGTGAACCTCGCGTTCGGTGTCGAGGCGCGGCGCGAGACCTACAGCATCGAGGCGGGCGAACCGGCCTCCTACGAGCGCGGACCGGTCGTCGGCGCGGCCGCGGGCGCGCAGGGCTTTCCCGGCTTCCAGCCGAGCAACGAGCTAGATGAAGACCGCAAGGCCTACAGCGCCTACGTGGATCTCGAAGCGCAGGTCACGGACAAATTCCTCGCCTCCGCCGCCGCGCGCGGCGAGGATTATTCCGATTTCGGCAGCGCCGTCACCGGCAAAGTCGCCGCGCGTTACGACTTCACGCGGTCGTTCGCGCTGCGCGGCGCGGTGTCGACGGGATTCCGCGCGCCGGGATTGCAGCAGGCGTTCTTCACCTCCACGGCCACCAATTTCATCAACGGCCTGCCGTTCGAAGTCGGCACCTTCCCGGCGACCTCGCCCACGGCGGTGGTGCTCGGTGCGCAACCGCTCGACGCCGAGAAGTCGCGCAACTACTCGCTCGGCACGGTGATCCGCTTCGGTTCGTTCGAGGCGACGATCGACGCGTATCGCATCGACATCCGCGACCGCATCGTGTTGTCCGAGAACCTGAACACGCCCGAAGTCGCCGCGCTGATCGCGCCGTTCGGCGCGAGCGTGGCGCGCTTCTTCATCAACGGTGTGGAAACACGGACGGAAGGCATCGACCTCGTCGCGCGGTATGCGCTGCGCGACACGCCGGCCGGGCGCTTCGACTTCGTGTTCGCCGGCAACTGGAACGACACCGAGGTCGAGGATCTGCCCTCGACCAACGTCATCGACAACATCTGCGTCGGCCAGCCCGCCAGCTGCGTGCCGCCGCTGTTGTTCGGTCGGATCAACACGCTGACCTTCGAGGAAGGCACACCCGACAGCAAGCTCAGTCTCGCGGTCGACTGGTCGATTCCGCTGGGCGCCGCGACCTTCGGTGCGAACCTCAAGGGCACGCAATACGGCGAGGTCGTCGAACCGGGCGCGCCCACCAATGCCGAGATCGCCGCGGGACTCGAGAATGCGCGCGACATCGTCATCGAAGGCGACCTGGTCGTGGATCTCGCACTGTCCGCGAAATTCATGGACAACAAGCTCGGCATCCTGGTCGGCGCCGACAACCTGTTCGACCAGTATCCGGATCGCGTGCCTAACAACCGCGTACTGCCCACCGGCACGGTGAACCTCAATGCGACGAACGCGCTCGGCTTCTCGCGCTACTCGCCGTACGGCTTCAGCGGCCGGTTCGTGTACGCCCGACTAATGTTCAATTGGTGAAGTGCCGGTTATTCGACGCAGTTCGCACTTGAATCGTGAACTGCATGCGGGAACCCCGGTGGCATCGCCCCGGAGTTACCCGTATCTTGACCCCGTGGCCACGCAGTACCGCATACCCACGCTCACGAGCCGCCGGGAGTACTTCCGGCTGCCCTATCCCATCACGAGCGGCGCGGTGCTCACGGTCGAGGGCGCGAACTACAAGGTCGAGGAAATTTCCGAGAAGGGCCTGCGCTTCGTCGCCGGCGACGGCAAGTTCGAGGTCGACGCGCGTATCGAGGGCATGCTCATCCTCACGATGGGCACCCAGTGCCAAGTCGCCGGGACCGTCCTGCGCATCGAAAACAACGCCTGGGTCGTGAAGCTCGAGCGCGGCCCCTCCAGCCAGGACGTCATGCGCGAACAGCGCCACCTGGCCAAACGCTTCCCCAACTGGAAACCACAGCCCGCTTGATGGGGACATTCCCCTTTTCCTGGCAAAAGGGGACAGACCTCGTTCCGGAGTGCACGCGGACCCTGGCCGGCAGGCCCGGAATTCGTCGCTTTGGCGTTTCCCAGCCCTTCTGATACCCTGCGCGCCCCCTGAAATCGACTCGCGCCCCTCCCCCCCCCAGCGTAAGTCACTGAGTCCTATGCCAAATCGTCCGATTCGCAACATCGCCATCATCGCGCACGTCGACCATGGCAAGACCACCCTCGTCGACTGCCTGCTGCGCCAGTCCGGCACTTTCGCGGCCCACGAGAAAGTGACCGAGCGCGTCATGGACTCGAACGACATCGAGCGCGAGCGCGGCATCACGATCCTCGCGAAGAACTGCGCGATCGATTACGGCGGCACGCGCATCAACATCGTCGACACGCCCGGCCACGCCGACTTCGGCGGCGAAGTCGAGCGCGTCCTGTCGATGGTCGACTCGGTGCTGCTGGTCGTCGACGCGGTCGAAGGCCCGATGCCGCAGACGCGTTTCGTCACGCGCAAGGCGCTGGCCCTCGGCCACAACGCGATCGTCGTCGTGAACAAGATCGACCGTCCCGGCGCGCGCCCGGACTGGGTCATCGACCAGACCTTCGAGCTGTTCGACAAGTTAGGCGCCACCGATCGCCAGCTCGACTTCCCGGTGATCTACGCCTCGGCGCTCGAAGGCTGGGCCAGCACCGATCACACGCGCCGCGAGCCCGACATGCGCGCGCTGTACGAAGCCATCCTGCACCACGTGCCCGCGCCCAAGAGCGACGTGGACGCGCCGCTGCAGTTCCAGATCTCGACACTCGACTACAACTCGTACGTCGGACGCATCGGCATCGGCCGCATCCGCAAGGGCAAGATCAAGGCCGGCCAGCAGATCCAGCTGTGGAACGGCAGCGAGGATCACGGCACCGCGAAGATCCAGCAGGTGCTGACGTTCAAGGGCCTCGCGCGCGAGTCCGTGCCCGAGGCGATCGCCGGCGACATCGTCGCGGTGACCGGCATCGAGGACGTGCACATCGGCAACACGCTGTGCGACGTCGACCATCCGGATGCGCTGCCGCCGATTTCGGTCGACGAGCCGACGCTGGTCATGAACTTCCAGGTCAACACCTCGCCGCTCGCCGGCAAGGAAGGCAAGTTCGTCACGAGCCGCCAGATCCGCGAACGCCTGATGCGCGAGCTCGAGAGCAACGTCGCGCTGCGCGTCGAGGAGACGGCGGACGCCGACGTGTTCCGCGTCTCGGGTCGCGGCGAGCTGCACCTGACCATTCTCATCGAGAACATGCGTCGCGAAGGTTACGAGCTCGCGGTGGGCAAACCGCGGGTGTTGACGAAGACCATCGACGGCGTCGTGCATGAACCGTTCGAAGCGCTGACCGTCGACATCGACGAAGCGCACCAGGGCGCGGTCATGGAATCCCTCGGCCGCCGCAAGGCGGAGATGAAGGACATGGCGAACGACGGCCGCGGCCGCGTGCGCATCGAGTACCGCGTCTCCGCGCGCGGCCTCATCGGTTTCCAGAGCGAGTTCATGAACGCGACTCGCGGCACCGGTCTGCAGAGCCACATCTTCGACGGTTACGCGCCGCTCGCCGGCGACATCCCGGACCGTCACAACGGCGTGCTTATCTCGAGCGAGCCCGGCAACGCCGTGGCGTACTCGCTGTTCTCGCTGCAGGAGCGCGGCCGCCTGTTCGTTTCGCACGGCGAGGCGGTGTACGAAGGCATGATCATCGGCATTCATTCGCGCGAGAACGATCTCGTCGTGAACCCGATCAAGACCAAGAAGCTCACCAACATCCGCGCCGCCGGCAAGGATGATGCGCTGATCCTCACGCCGCCGATCGAGCTCACGCTCGAATACGCGGTCGAGTTCATCGCCGATGACGAACTGGTCGAAGTCACGCCGAAGAACATCCGCATCCGCAAGCGCATGCTGCTCGAGCACGAGCGCAAGCGGGCGAGCCGCGTCGAAGAAGCGCTGCTGGCCTAACAAGGGTCAGGGCGCACTCCTTCTTGTCATGAACGGGGCTGATTCAGCCCCGTTTCTTTATGGCGCCCGGACGCCGGGGAAATTACACTCCCCCTCATGACCGGCTTCGACCTCCAGACCGAAAACGTCGCGCGCCTGATCCAGCTCGCGCTGGGCCCGGTGTTCCTCATTTCCGGCGTGGGCATCACGCTCAACATGCTGACGCAGCGGCTCGCGCGCATCGTCGACCGCGCCCGCGCGCTCGAGGACAGGCGTGATGCGGCGACCGACGACGACCGCCGCAAGCACATCGACGAGGATTTGCGGTTCATCGTGCGCCGCACGCGTTACATCAACAGCGCGATCGCGCTTTCGACGACTTCGGGCCTGCTGACCGCGCTGGTCGTGACGCTGCTGTTCGCGAGCGAATTCGCGCGCATCGCGGTGGGCGGAATCATCGCCGTGATGTTCGTGGCGGCGACCGCGTGCATGGCGATCGCGTTCCTGATGTTCCTCATCGAGGTGCGCATCGCCACCAATTCGCTGCGCATCGGCGGGAAGATTCGCCGCTGATGAAGCGCCCGGCCCTCGCCGTCGTCGCGATGCTCGCCGCCGGCGCGGCCGCTGGCGCCGACAAGGCCGGAGATCCGCCGCTTCTAACCACCGCGCAGGTCATGGAGGGCGCGCAGCCTTCCGACTGGCGACGCCCCGATCCCGCCAACCTGCTCTATCTCGATTTCGCGGCCGGCCGCGTGATCATCGAGCTCGCGCCGCGCTTCGCCCCCGAACACGTCGCGAATCTCAAGGCGCTGGTGCGCAAGAATTTCTTCGATGGATTGCCGGTCGGGCGCGTGCAGGACAACTACGTCACCCAATGGGGCGACATCGACGAGACTCGCGGCGAGCTTGCGACGACGCGCAAGCTTCCCGATGAAACCGTCTTCCCATTAAGCGCCGCCGTTCCGTTCGTCAAACTACCCGACGCGGACGGCTACGCCGCCGAAACGGGCTGGATCGACGGATTTCCCGCGGGCGTCGAGCGCAAACCATCAGGCGCCGCCTGGATGACGCATTGCTACGGCACCGTCGGCGTCGGCCGCGGCGACTGGCCCGACACCGGCGACGACACGCAGCTCTACGCGGTCATCGGCCAGGCCCCGCGCCACCTGGATCGCAACATCGTGCTGCTGGGCCGGGTATTGCGCGGCATGGAACTACTGTCCGCGCTGCCGCGCGGTAGCGGACCTCTCGGGTTCTACACCGACGAAGAAAAGCCCCGCCGGCCGCTCATTCTCGAGGCGCGACTGGCGAGCGACGTGCCCGAGGCCGAGCGCACCGCGATCGAGGTGCTGCGCACGGATACACCCCTGTTCGCGAAGTACGTCGAAACCCGCCGCAATCGCCGCGAATCCTGGTTCGTGCGCCCCGCCGCCCACGTCGACGTCTGCAACATCCCGATTCCGACACGCTGATGCGCTGATGGGGACAGATTTATTTATCGACGATAACGGACAACGCCCGTCCCGTTATCGTCGATAAATAGATCTGTCCCCGATTTTCCGAATACCGGCCGGAAAAATAGAACTGCCCCCGCCTTCTCTGCGAGAATCCGCGGCCTATGGGACGCATCTTCGAAGTACGAAAGCACACGATGTTCGCGCGCTGGGACCGCATGGCCAAGCAGTTCGCGCGCATCGCCAAAGACATCAACATGGCCGTCAAGGCCGGCGGCGGCGATCCGAATTCGAACCCGGCACTGCGGCGCCAGATTCAGAATGCGCGCCACATCAACATGCCGAAGGACAAGGTCGAGGCCGCGATCAAACGCGCGCTCGGCAATGACGCGGCCAGCTACGAGCAGATCATGTACGAGGGTTACGCGCCGCACGGCGTGGCGGTCCTCGTCGAGACCGCGACGGACAATCCCACACGCACGGTCGCCTCGGTGCGCACCATCTTCTCGAAGGGCGGCGGCAACCTCGGCACCGCGGGCAGCGTCGCGTTCCAGTTCCGCAAGATGGGCGTGTTCCGTCTCAAGCCCGAAGGCATCGACCAGGACGACCTCGAGCTCTATCTGATCGACCACGGACTCGAGGAGTTCGGCGAAGGCACCGGCGACAAGGGCGAGCCACAACTCGTCGCGCGCTGCCTGTTCCCGGAGTTCGGCCACATGCAGGAGGCGCTCGAAAAGCGCGGCATCCACCCGATCTCCGCGACGCACGAATACATCTGCACCACGCCGATCGAACTACCTGAATCCCAGGCCAACGAGGTGCTCGAACTCGTCGACAACCTCGAACAGAACGACGACGTCCAGAACGTCTACCACTCGCTCGCCTGACATGGATTCCCTCGAAGCACTCGTCACGCGCAGCTCCGCCAAGACCTACGGCGAGTCGCCGCCGACCAAAGAGGACCTCGCAAAGGTGCTGCAGGCCGCGGTGCGCGCGCCCGATCACGGCCGGCTGCGTCCGTGGCGGTTCATGCTGATCGAAGGCGCGCAGCGCATGAGATTCGGCGAGATGCTCGCCGCGTCGGCACTGCGGCGCACGCCGGGACTCTCGGCGGGCGACCAGCAACGCGAGCGCGACAAGGCGCTGCGCGCGCCGCTCATCATCGTCGTGGTGTGCCGCGCCGTGCTGGGCACGAAGGTTCCCGTGATCGAGCAGATCCTGGCGGCCGGCGCCGCGGCGCAGAACATCCTGCTGGCGCTGCACTCGCTGGGATACGCCGCGGCGTGGAAGACCGGTGGGGCCTGCTACGACCCCGAGGTGAAGAAGTCGCTCGGGCTCAATGCCGACGATCACCTCGTCGCGCTGATCTACACGGGCGGCGGAGCCGGCGCGACGTTCGCGCCCGGCAAGGCGGCGAGCGTTCAGGATGCGATGCTGGAGTTTCCGGGCTAGCTGGTTGCCGTTCCGCGTTCGCGGAACCAGTCCCGACCGGGGCCGAACAGCAATACCACTGCGCAAAGCGACAACAGGTGCGGCAGTACCGTCGAGGCCACGGCCGCCCACGAAATCTCGTAGTGAACTCCTGCCGGCGCCCCGCCGGGCGTGTAGATCCACGATCCCAGGAATATGAGCGAAATCATCCAGAGGACGAGGAACACGATGCGCGCCCAGTTGTTCCCACGCGCGATGGTCACGCACAACACGATCGCGAACGCCACGTCGAGGACGCCAATGGTGAGTTCGATCAGCCGATTCGAGCTGGAATCGAACTCGCGCAACTCTCCAAGGACGCTCACCGCCGAAAGCAATGTCTCGAGGCCGATCAGCAGCAATGCCACATTGACGGCGGTCGGACGTGATTCGCTCGCGATCGCGGCAGCGCCGGCAACCGTTGCTTTTGGCGGCGAATAGGGATTGCGGACGTCGTTCACGACGCGAGGATAATCCGTCAGGAGGCCGCCGCAAGCTCCAGTAGTTCGACACCCTCGCGGACCTGGTCGCCGGCCTTGCAATGGAGCTGTTTCACCACGCCCGCGAATGGCGCCACGATCGTGTGCTCCATCTTCATCGCTTCCATGACCAGCAACGGCGCACCGCGCTCGACCTCGTCGTCGGATTTAACGTTGATGGCGAGGATCCGGCCCGGCATGGGCGCCGCCAGGCTTCCATGTCGATCCGCGGCATGCGCCGTCGGCGTATAGGGGTCGACGATCTGAAAGACCAGGTGCTCGATGCCGCGGAAGAGGTGCACGGCGCCGCCGGCCACAACCGCTTCGAATCCGGTCTCGGCCGGCGGACTCGCGAAGTCGATGAGCGTTTTGCGTTCGATATCGCGCCAACGCAGCGCCACTTCCCGTTTCGAACGGCCTAGCAATCTCCATCCGTCCGCTTTCGACCAGGGTGACGGACCGGCGTCAGGTGCGATCGCACGCCACGACGCGAATCGCCACGCAGATTCGGGAGGCTCGTGACTTTCCGGCAGCACATGCGCGCGTTCGCGCTCGATGAGCGCGGTATCGAGGCGGCCTTCGACGAACGACGGAGCGGTAGTGAGGCGTCCGAGGAATTCGACATTCGTGCGCACGCCCGCGACGCGGAACCGCTCGAGCGCGGCGCGCAATCGCACGATCGCCTCCGCGCGAGTGGCGCCATGCACGATGAGCTTGGCGATCATCGGGTCGTAGTAAGGCGTGATCTCGTCGCCCTGCCGCACGCCCGTGTCGACGCGCAGCAGCGCGGACTCGGCCGGTGTCGCGAGATATTCCAGCCGGCCGATCGATGGCAGGAACTCCCGCTCGGGATCCTCGGCGTAGATACGCGTCTCGATGGCGTGCCCGGCGATGCGCACGTCGTCCTGCTTCATCGGCAAAGGCTCACCTGCCGCGACGCGCAACTGCCATTCCACGAGGTCCAGACCCGTGATCGCCTCCGTGACCGGGTGCTCCACCTGCAGGCGCGTGTTCATCTCCATGAAATAGAACGCGCCGTCGGGAGCGGCGATGAATTCCACGGTGCCCGCGCCCGAGTAGTTCACCGCGCGGGCCGCCGCGACCGCGGCCTCGCCCATCGCGCGGCGTCGCTCCGCGGTCATGCCCGGCGCGGGCGCTTCTTCGATGACCTTCTGGTGACGGCGTTGCACGGAGCAGTCGCGCTCGAACAGGTGGATCACGTTGCCGTGCCGATCGCCGAAGACCTGGATCTCGATGTGCCGCGCGGTCGTGACGAATTTTTCGAGCAGCACCCGCGCATCGCCGAACGCGGCGCCGGCCTCGCGCTGGCAGCTCGCGAGCGCGGACGCGAAGTCGGCCGCGCGATCGACGCGCCGCATGCCCTTGCCGCCGCCGCCCGCCACGGCCTTGATCAGCACGGGGAAGCCGATGCGCTCCGCCTGCGCCAGTAGATAGTCCGGCTCCTGGCGCTCGCCATGGTAACCCGGGGTCAGCGGGACGCCCGCCTTCTCCATGAGCGCCTTGGCGGCGGACTTCGAACCCATCGCCTCGATCGATTCGGGCGAGGGACCCACGAACACGAGGCCGGCCGCCGCGCAGGCGCGCGCGAACGCCGCATTCTCCGAGAGAAATCCGTATCCCGGGTGGACCGCCTGCGTGCCGCTCTTGCGCGCCGCCTCGATGATGGCATCGCCGCGCAGGTAGCTGTCGCGCGGCAACGCGCCGCCGATGTAGATAGCCTCGTCGCAGGCGGCGACGTGCGCCGAGCGCGCGTCGACATCCGAATACACGGCCACCGTGGCGATGCCGAGCCGCCGCGCGGTGCGCGCGACGCGACAGGCGATCTCGCCGCGATTCGCGATGAGCAGCTTGGCGAACACGTCTATTTCTCGCCTATTTCCGGGGCGCCCAGTTCGGAGCGCGCCGCTCGAGGAAGGCCGCGATGCCTTCGCGGCCTTCGGGAGACACGCGCGCGTCGGCGATGCACTTCGCGGTCGCCGCGAGCAACACGTCGTCCAACGGGGTTTCGATGACGTCGGCGAGCAGGCGCTTTGTTGCGGCGAGTGCCGCCGGGCTCGCGGCGAGCAGCGCCGTGACGATCCTGTCCACCGCGGCATCCAGCTCATCCGCGGGGACGGCCTCGTGCACGAGGCCGGTTTCACACGCGCGCCGCGCGCCGAACTTCTCGGCGGTGAGCATGTAGCGCGAGGCATGACGCGGTCCCATCGCACGCACGAGGTGCGGAGAAATGGTGGCGGCCACGATGCCGAGCTTCACCTCGGAAAGCGCGAAACTCGCCGACTCCACCGCGACGACGACGTCGCAGGCCGCGGCGAGTCCGACGCCACCGCCGAGTGCATCGCCCTGCACGCGTGAGATGACCGGTTTCGACGAGGCGTGCACCGCGTTGAACATGCGCGCGACCTTGAGTGCGTCGGCATGGTTCTCCGAGTGGCCGTAATCGGCCATCGCGCGCATCCAGTTGAGATCCGCGCCGGCGCAGAAGGCCGGCCCGCGCGCCGCGACGACCACGACACGCGTGGCGGCGTGCGCTTCGATCTCGGCGAAGGCCTGCGCGATTTCGGCGATCAGTACGTCGTTGAAAGCATTGCGGACTTCGGGCCGGTTGAGCCACAGCCAGCGCACCGCTCCGCGCTGCTCGATCTCGAGGTGTCGGTAGTCGGACATTCTCCGCCTCTACATCCGGAACACGCCGAAGCGAGTCTCCGGGATCGGCTGCCGATTCGCCAGCGCGAGGCCCAATGCCAGGCACATGCGCGTGTCGCGCGGATCGATCACGCCGTCGTCCCACAGGCGCGCGGTCGCGTAGTAAGGATTGCCCTGCGTTTCGTACTGCTCGCGGATCGGCGCCTTGAACGCGGCCTCTTCCGCGGCGCTCCACGTTCCGCCCTTCGCCTCGATGGCGTCGCGCCGCACGGTCGCGAGCACATTCGCGGCCTGTTCGCCGCCCATCACCGAGATCCGCGAGTTGGGCCAGGTCCACAGGAAACGCGGCGCATACGCGCGGCCACACATGCCATAGTTTCCCGCGCCGAAGCTGCCGCCGACGATCACCGTGAACTTCGGCACGCGCGCACACGCGACGGCGGTAACCATCTTGGCGCCGTGCCGCGCGATGCCTTCGTTCTCGTACTTCTTGCCCACCATGAATCCCGTGATGTTCTGCAGGAACAAGAGCGGGATGCGGCGCTGACAGGCGAGCTCGATGAAATGCGCGCCCTTCTGCGCGGACTCCGAAAACAGGATGCCGTTGTTGGCGAGGATCGCGGCCGGCATGCCATGGATGCGTGCGAAACCCGTGACGAGCGTCGTACCGTATCGCGCCTTCCATTCGTCGAACTCGCTGCCGTCGACGAGCCGCGCGATGATTTCGCGCGAATCGAAGGGCTTGCGCGGGTCGGTGGGGATGAGGCCGTAAAGATCTTCGGCAGGGTGCAGTGGTTCGGGGACAGATCTATTTGGGACAGATTTGAAATCTGTCCCAAATAGATCTGTCCCCAATAAATCTGTCCCCAGCCCCGCCACGATCCTGCGCGCGATGCCGAGCGCATGCGCATCGTTCTCGGCGAGGTGGTCGACGACGCCGGATAGTTTGGCGTGGACTTCACCGCCGCCGAGTTCTTCCGCGCTGACGACTTCGCCGGTCGCGGCCTTCACGAGCGGTGGGCCGCCGAGGAAGATCGTTCCCTGGTTGCGCACGATGATCGATTCATCGCTCATCGCGGGTACGTACGCGCCGCCGGCCGTGCACGACCCCATGACCACGGCGATCTGCGGGATACCCGCCGCCGACATGTTGGCCTGGTTGTAGAAGATGCGGCCGAAGTGCTGCTCGTCAGGGAACACCTCGTCCTGGCTCGGCAGGTGCGCTCCGCCGGAATCCACGAGATAGATACACGGCAGCCGGTTCTCCTCGGCCACGCGTTGCGCGCGCAGGTGCTTCTTGATGCTGACCGGGTAGTAAGTGCCGCCCTTGACCGTGGGATCGTTGCAGACGATGACGCACTCGCGCCCGGACACCCGGCCAATGCCCGTGATCATGCCGGCGCCCGGGGACTCGTCGTCGTACATGCCCCAAGCCGCCAATGGCGAAAGCTCGAGGAACGGCGCGCCGGGGTCGAGCAGCATGTCCACGCGGTCGCGCGGCAGCAACTTGCCCCGCGCGACGTGTTTCGCGCGGGCCGCCTCCCCGCCTCCCAGCGCCGATTTCGCCTGCCGGGCCTTCAATTCGTCCACCAGCGCACGCATGGCCGCCGCGTTCGCGGTGAATTCCGGACTCGTCCTATCGACTTTGGATTCGAGCGGCGGCATAATTGTCCGACAATAGTACAATTGATGAATTGAAGGCAAGCGACGGCCGCCCACGAACATGAACCCACTCGATCGCTGCGATTTCGATTTCGGCCTCGGCGAGGAGCTCGATGAGGTGCGCGCCCAGGTCAGGCGCTTCGCGCGCGAGCGCATCGCGCCACGCGCCGAGGAAATCGACCGCACCAACGAATTTCCGCGCGACCTGTGGCCCGAGCTCGGCGCCGCCGGCCTGCTCGGTATCACCGTGCCCGACCGCTGGGGCGGAGCGAACCTCGGCTACCTCGCGCACATCGTCGCGATGGAAGAGATCTCGCGCGCGTCGGGATCCGTCGGCCTGTCCTATGGCGCGCATTCGAACCTGTGCATGAACCAGATCGTGCTCAACGCCACCGACGCGCAGCGCGACCGCTATCTACCAAAACTGGTCTCGGGCGAACACGTCGGCGCGCTCGCGATGAGCGAACCCGGCGCCGGATCCGACGTGGTCGGCATGCAACTGCGCGCCGCAAAGCGCGACGGCGGCTACACCCTCACCGGCCGGAAGATGTGGATCACGAACGGCCCGGACGCCGACGTCGCGGTGGTCTACGCGAAGACCGACGCCGTGGCCGGCCCGCGCGGCATCACCGCATTCATCGTCGAGAAGGGCTTCGCGGGTTTCTCCACGGCGCAGAAACTCGACAAGCTGGGCATGCGCGGCTCGTCCACGTCGGAACTGGTATTCGAGGACTGCTTCGTGCCCGAGGAGAACCTGCTCGGCGGACTCAACCAGGGCGTCCGCGTACTCATGAAAGGCCTCGACTACGAACGTGCCGTGCTCGCCGGCGGACCGCTCGGTTTGATGGCCGCGGCCCTGGACCTGGTGCTGCCCTACGTGCACGAACGCAAGCAGTTCGGCCAGCCCGTCGGCACCTTCCAACTCATGCAGGCCAAGCTGGCCGACATGTATGCCTCGCTGAACGCCGCGCGCGCCTATGCCTACGCGATCGGCCGCGCCTGCGACGCGGGCCGCTGCTCGCGCCAGGACGCCGCCGCCGCGATCCTGTTCGGCGCGGATCGCGCGACGCAGATGTGTCTCGAGGCGATCCAGGCGCTCGGCGGCAATGGCTACATCAATGACTACGCCGCGGGCCGCCTGCTGCGTGATGCAAAGCTCTACGAAATCGGCGCCGGCACGCAGGAAATCCGTCGTATGCTCATCGGCCGCGAGATCTACGAGCTGACTGCCTGAGAATGGCGCGATCCAGCAATAACGAAAAGAAGCGCAACGGCGCCACGGAGTTCGAACCCATCCGCGTCGAACCTGCCTACCGCAAGGTGGCCGCCGCCCTGCTCGAGCGCATCACCGACCGCACGATCAACGCAGGAGAACGACTGCCGCCCGAGGTCGAACTCGCGCGGCAGTTCGGCGTGCATCGCGGCACCGTGCGCGAGGCATTGCGCGAACTCGAGACCAACGGCGTGCTCAAGCGCGAGCGCGGCTCGAAGCTCATGATGGTCACGCGCCCGACGCGCCACGCCGTCGCCGCGAACGTTTCGCGCGCGTTGTCGCTGCACGACGTGAGTTACCACGACATCTGGGAAGCGCTCACCGCGCTCGAGCCGCCGATCGCGACGGCCGCCGCGCGCGAGCGCACCGCCCACGATCTCGCGCGACTCGCGGAAGTCGTCGCCGACGACGTCAGCGTCACCCAGACCGCGGATTTCTTTCGGGCCATCGGAGAGGCCACGCACAACGGCGTCTTCATGCTGGCGCACGAACCGCTGCTCGCCCTTCTCGTGCCGGCGCTCGGCGCGATGATGGACAAGGTCCCCCAGGCCACATCGCGCATCGCCACCGCCCAGAAACGCATCCTCGCCGCGATCGAGGCGCGCGACGGCGCCCAGGCCGCGGACTGGATGGCGAAACATATCCGTGACTTCCGTCGCGGTTTCGAGCTTGCGCGCATCGGACTCGATCAGCCGGTAGCCGCCGCTTACGAAGGCACTTAAAATCTCGCGCGGGTCGTTGCCTGGGAGGGCGCACCGATGATGAGAAAAATACTGCCGCTGGTGCTCGCCTGCTCCTGCGCGCTCGCTCAGGACGCGACCACGGAAACTGCGAAAGCTCCGGCCAGCACACCGGCTCCGCCCGCGCTGCGGTCCCCCACGCTCGAGGACCTGTTCTCCGAACGACACATCGTCGACGTGGCGATATCGCCCTCGGGGCGCCACCTCGCCGCGATCGTGCGCCGCGAGAACATCGATCGGCTCATGGTCATGGATCTAACCACCCGCGAGCAGCAGATCATCCACAACATCCGCCACGATTCGTCCGGCAGCATGATCGTCGCGACGATGGGCGCCGTTTACTGGAAGTCCGACGAGCGGCTCGTCTACGGGCTCAGCTTTCGCCCGGCAGAGGGCGTGCGCACCGTGAATCCCGGGATGTACGCGAAGATGGGCCGCCGGCTCTACGCCATTAACCGCGACGGCGGCAACCCCATCGGGCTGCTGGCGGACAACCGCAATTCCGCGCTGAACGGCGCGACCGACCTCGGCGACGTCGCGAACTATCTGCCGAACGATCCTGCGCACCTGCTGCTGCTCATCGACGGTTTCTCGGGACGCACCCTCTTCAAGGTGAACATCCTCACCGGCAACGGCGAGCAGATAGAGAGACCGGCGACCGACGTCTTCGGCTGGTGGTTCGACGTCGCCGGCAGTCCGGTCGTGCGCATGGAGTCGAGCTCCGGCAACGTCACGCTGTATCGCAGGAAGAACGACAAGTGGGTCCGGTTCCTGCGGATGCGGGTGCGCGAATTCCGCGAGCGGTCGGAATACGAAGTCGCGGGACCTTCCGACCAGCCCGGCAAGTTCTACGTGCTCGCTCGCCCCGAGGGCCACGACCGCGCCGGCCTCTATCTATTCGACCTCGAGAAGGAGCAGTTCGGAGAACCGATCTTCGAAAATCCGCAGTACGACCTGACGTCCGCGCGGATTTCGCGCGACGGCAAACGCGTGATCCACTACTGCCACGTCGCGCACGTGCGCATCTGCGAGTCCCCCGATCCGAAGCTCAACGCGCACATGCGGGGACTGCGCAAGATGTTCGAGGATTCGGCGAACGTGCATGTCTACGACTCCTCGGAGGACGGCAAGAGTTTCCTGCTGTTCATCGAGAGCCCGCGCGACCCGCCGGGCTTCTATTACTACCTCACCGAGTCGCGGCGCATCGAGGCGCTGGGACCCACGCAGCAGGCGATGACCGAAGTGATGCTGCCGCGCGCTTCGGTGGTGAATTACACCGCGCGCGACGGCAAGCAGCTCTCGGGTTATCTGACCGTGCCGGCGAAGGCTCCGAAAGACCAGCGGCTGCCGCTCGTCATGTATCCGCATGGCGGACCGGAAACGCGCGACAGCCTGAGCTTCGATAGCTGGGCACAATACTTCGTGTCGCGCGGCTACGCGGTGTTCCAGCCCAATTTCCGCGGCAGCGACGGTTACGGCCGCGCGTTCGCCGAAGGCGGATACGGCGAGTGGGGCCGCAAGATGCAGGACGACATCAGCGACGCCATCAAGGCGCTTGCCGAACAGGGTGTCGTCGATCCGCAGCGCGTGTGCATCGTCGGCGCATCCTATGGCGGATACGCGGCGCTCGCCGGCGCGACGCTCACGCCCGATCTCTACAAGTGCGCGGTGTCCGTCGCCGGCATTTCCGACCTGCAGGAATTCATCACCTGGCGCAAACGCGGCTGGAGCAGCGAGTCGGCCAGCTACGTCTACATGCTGAAAGCCATCGGCAATCCCGAAACCGACGCGCAGAGACTTCGCGAGACCTCGCCCGCCCAGCAGGTGGCGAAGGTGAAGGCGCCCATCCTGCTCGTGCACGGCACCGAGGATTACATCGTGCCGATCTCGCAGTCGCGCATCATGAAACGCCTGCTCGATCAGTCCGGCCGCAAGACCGAACTCATCGAACTGGAACACGAGGGCCACGGCGGCTGGTCGAAAAGGAACGAGATGTACGCGATGTCGAGCATCGGCGCGTTCCTCTGGAAACATCTTGGACCCGGATACGGCGTGACGAGCGCGCCGGAGCTCCTCGCGAAGTCGGACTGACGCGTTCGAGAAGTAGCATCGCAATAGTCCATCGAGTCAGGCTACAGTGCTGTCCTCGCTTCGACGGGGGACGACGCCATGCCGACAAGGAAAACTTCCGCCGGCGGAATGCCGCGGCGCGACTTCATGCGCGGCGCCGCCGCCGCGACCGCCGCCTTCACGTTCCTGCCGGGACTGTCCTACGGGCGGCAGAGACGCATCTCGGCCAATGACAAGGTGAACATCGCCGCGGTGGGCGTGGGCGGCCGCGGCCGCTCGGTCATGCAGGCGATGGCGAGCCAGAACCTCGTCGCGATGTGCGACGTCGACTGGGGTTACGTCGACAACCGTTTCGCGGACATCGCCAACCAGATCGCGAACGCGCAGAAGCGCGCGAGCGATGCGCCGGACGCGGCGCAGAAGGAACGCGCGCTGCAACAGGTGAAGGAGTGGCAGGCGCTGCAGGCGCAGATCCCGAAGTCGAAGCGCTACACCGACTTCCGCGAGATGCTCGACAAGCAGAAGAACATCGACGCGGTCATGGTCGCGACTCCCGACCACGTGCATGCGCACATCGCGCTGGCGGCGATGGACCTCGGCAAACACGTGTACGTCGAGAAGCCGCTCGCCTGGTCGGTGGACGAGTGCCGGCGCCTCGCCCGCAAGGCGGCCGACACCAAACTACACACCCAGATGGGGAACCAGGGACATTCCTCGCACGACGCGCGCGTCGTCAACGAATACATCCAGTCCGGCGCGATCGGCACCGTAACGGATGTCCACGTCTGGACGAACCGTCCGCTCGCGTACTGGCCGCAGGGCATTCCGCGGCCCGCCCCGCTTTCGCCGGACGCCAGGGATCTGCCATGGAACATGGATGGCGTGATGAAACGCGCCGCCGGCTCGTTCGGCACGTACGCGCCGCCGGACAAGCTCGCGTGGGACCTGTTCATCGGGCCCGCGCGCTGGGTCGACTATCACCCTATCTACCACCCGTTCAACTGGCGCGGTTGGACCGACTGGGGCGCCGGTGCGATCGGCGACATGGGCGCGCACCTGATCGACTCGGCGTTCTGGGCGCTCGATCTCGATTACCCGACGACCGGCGAAACGGTTTCGACGCCTTACAACCGTGACACCTATCCACTTGCGACGACCACCTACTACGAGTTCGCCGCGAAGGGCTCGCGCCCTCCCGTGAAGATGACGTGGTACGACGGTGGTCTCACGCCACCCAAGCCGATCGAGCTGGGCGCCGAGGAACTGAACAAGGGCGGCGGCACGTTGTTCATCGGCACCAAGGGCAAACTGCTGCACGATACGTACGGGTACAACCCACGGCTGCTGCCGAAGTCGTTGCACGACAGCGTGGGCAAACCTCCGGAGACCATCGCGCGCATTCCGACCAGCCACGAGATGAACTGGGTCGACGCGATTCGCGGCACGCAGAAGACTTCTACTCCGTTCGAGTATTCGGCGAAGCTGACGGAGATCATGCTACTCGGCGTGGTCGCGTTGAACGCCGGGAAAAAGATCGATTACGACGGCGCCAGCATGAAGGTCACGAACGTGCCGGATTCGGATGCGCTGCTCAAGCGCACATACCGCGCGGGGTGGGAACTGGGCTGATCGCTGCTCCCGGAGCGAGGTTCGGCATGAACGACCGCCGCTGGCTGCTGAAACTTGCCGCGTTGTCGCCGCTCACCGCGTGTGGTGCCGCGGAGGATCCGATCGCCGCGGCGATGGCGCGCATCCGTCCGCTGTTCATGCGCAAGCTTCCTGCACGTCCCGGAGACTGGCTCACTCAGCACAACGAGCCTGGCCAGACGTACCAGCAGTTCCGATCCGTCGTCACGGAGCGGGCGATCGATCGGCGCTCGACCCTGCGCGTCGTCCCCATCGGGCCGCTGACCACCGGCCAGTCCGCGGTACTCGACGTGACCAAGGACGTGATGAAGGCATTCTTCGGACTGCCCATCGAGATGGATCCGCCGGTTGCCCTTGATAGCGTTCCCGCCGACGCGCAACGCACTCTATCCAGCCTGGGTCCGCGCCAGCTGCTCACGACCTATCTGCTCGACGAGGCGCTCAAGAAGCGGCGTCGAGACGCCGATGCGGCCGTGCTGGGCATCACCGCGATCGATTTGTGGCCCGGTCCGGGCTGGAACTTCGTATTCGGCCAGGCCTCGTTGCGCGAGCGCGTCGGCGTCTGGTCGATGGCGCGCAACGGCGATCCGGACGAGCGGCCGGGCATGCGCAAGTTGTGCGCGATCCGCACCGCGCGCACCGCGGCGCACGAGACCGGCCACATGTTCGGCATCCGCCATTGCATCGCTTACGAATGCGGCATGAATGGCTCGAACAATTCCGACGAACGCGATCGTCAGCCGCTCGAGTTCTGCCCGGAATGCCAGGCGAAGCTCTGGTGGACCCTGGGTCTCGATCCGCACGCTCGCAGCCGGGCACTCGAAGCCGTGATGCGCAAGCATGATTTCCAGCACATCGCCGGCATCCTGGCGAAACAAAGCGCCGCCCTCGCGCGTGCGCGGGAATGAAAGGAGCCGGATCGGCCGCAGCGCGATTGGTACTGGAGATGTCGTGGAAACGCGCACGCTCTAACCACTTTGCCGCGACGCGGGCATTGCATAACGCAGGCCGGCTCGGCGAAAAAGGGGCGCCTCCGGGGTTTCCCTGGGCTATGCTAAGGCCCTGCACGGCAACCGGTAAGTCATGGAACCTTCAGAACTGCTGCGACTGCGCGCAGCGATCCTTCGAGATCCCGGCAACGCCGAACTGCACTACCTGCTCGGCGCGGAACTCGCGCAGCGCCGCGAATACGGCGAGGCCGTCGCGCAGATGCGCACGGCGCTCGACATCAACCCGAAGCTGCACTTCGCGCGCCTGCAACTGGGACTCCTGTACCTCACGATGGCGCAGCCGGACGATTCGCTCGCGATCTGGGCGCCGCTCGAGGATCTCGACGAGAGCGCGGCGCTGAAGGCTTTCAAGCGCGGACTCGAAGCGCTGATCCGCGACGACTTCAACGGGTGCATCGGATTCCTGCAGCAGGGCATTTCGCTCAACAAGCAGAACGCCACTCTGAACGACGACATGTCGCTGCTCATCGAGCGCGTGCGTGATGGCAGTGTCATCGCGGAGCCGGTGCCGGCGCACAGCTCCTCCACGTTCACCCCGTTCGGCGAGCCCTCGCGCACCAAGCACTGAGATTTGCCGGGTCGGTGCCAGGCACCGGAATCCGGCAAAAATCGCGACCATTGCGCCCGCCACGCGGTCTTGTTATCAAGCCTCGGTGAGCAACGCCGAAGACTTCAGCCTCCCCGCCTGGACCTACAACGACCCCGAGTTCCTCGCGCTCGAGCGCGAGCGGGTCTTCCGGCCTTCGTGGCAGCCGATCTGCCACGTGTCCGAGATTCCGAAGCCGGGCGACTACCAGTGCTTCGATTTCATCGGCGAGATGTTGTTCGCCATTCGCGGCAACGACGGCGTCGTGCGCGTCCTGCACAACGTCTGCCGGCATCGCGCGGCACGCCTGCTCGACGGGCCGCGCGGCAGTTGCACGCGCCGCATCGTGTGTCCGTATCACGCGTGGTCGTACGATTTCGAAGGTCGGCTCGCATCGGTCGGCGGCGACCGCTCGGCATTTCCGGATCTCGACATGGCGCGCGAATCGCTGCCGCCGGTGGAGTCCGAGATCTACGGCGGGTTCGTGTTCGCGCGGCTCGAGCCGGGCGGACCCAGCGTCGCGGAAATGCTGGCGCCGTACGCGGATGAGATCGCGACTCACCAGTTCGAGAAGCTCGAACCCATCGGCCGGGTGACGCTGCGTCCGCGCACCGTCAACTGGAAAAACGTCGGCGACAACTACTCGGACGCGCTGCACATCCCGGTCGCGCATCCCGGGCTGACGCGGTTGTTAGGCGCGTCGTACCGCGTGGAGTCGAAGGAATGGGTCGACCGCATGCACGGCGACATCACCGACAAGCCGTCGCGCAACTGGGCCGAGCGTGCGTACCAGAAGTTCCTGCCCGATGCCCCGCACCTCGCCGCGGACAGGCGCCGCACGTGGGTGTACTTCAAGCTTTGGCCGAACTTCGCGTTCGACGTCTATCCAGACCAGGTGGACATCATGCAATGGATCCCGATTTCGCCGACGCAGACGCTGATCCGCGAAATCGGATACG
This sequence comes from Pseudomonadota bacterium, assembly GCA_023433705.1. Lineage (GTDB taxonomy): Bacteria > Pseudomonadota > Gammaproteobacteria > Steroidobacterales > Steroidobacteraceae > CADEED01. Next base: position 21,919 of record JAEYUC010000031.1, on the reverse strand, counting down.
CGCATCCGGACGCGAGCCGGGAGATGCGCGCCACGCGTTATCTCAACTGGCGCATCAACCGGCAGGTCAATGCGGAGGACACGGTACTGATCCAGCGCGTGCAGGACGGCATGGCCTCGGGAAGTTATCGCGTCGGCCCGCTCGCGAGCGGTGAAGTCGCGCTGCGCGGCTTCGGCCGGCGCATGCGCGCGCTGATCCCCGAGTGCAACGCGAACGAACCGCCGGCGGCCGGCTGGTCTCGGCGCGGCGCTTGACCTCGCGCCGGAAGTTAGGCCCCGTGCTCGCGACCGTCGTGGTCGCGGGCAACATGATCGGCTCCGGCATCTTCCTGCTGCCCGCGACGCTCGCGGGCGTCGGCAGCCTCACCGTGCTGGGATGGATGATCGCGACGGTCGGCGCGCTGGCGCTCGCGCTGCTGTTCGGCAAGCTCGCACAGCGCAAGCCGATGGCCGGCGGGCCCGCGACTTATGCCTTCGATGCCTTCGGTCCGTTCGCCGGATCGCAGGCGAGCCTGTGGTACTGGGCCGCGTGCCTGATCGGCAACGTCGCCATCGCGCTCGCCGCGGCGAGTTATCTGTCCGCGTTCTTCGGCTTTCACGGCACGCCGGGGATGAACGCGTTTTTCACGATCGCGCTGCTGTGGCTGGTCACCGTCGTCAACCTGGTGAGCCCGCGGTTCGTGGGCCAGGTGGACGGTCCGCTGCTCGTCGCGGGCATGATCCCGCTGCTGCTCGCGATCACGGTGGGCTGGACCGCGTTCGATCCGGCGCAGTTCGTCGAGTCGTGGAACGTGAGCGGGCAGCCTGTCTACCAGGCGCTGCCGAATTCGCTCGTGCTCGTGTTCTGGGCGTTCACGGGACTGGAAAGCGCCTCGGTGGCGGCCGCCGTGGTCGACAATCCCGAACGCAACGTGCGCATCGCGACCATCTCCGGCGTGTTGATCGCGGCGCTCATCTACATCGGCGCGAGCATCGTCATCTTCGGATTGGCCCCCGCCGAGGAACTCGCGGCGTCCGGCGCGCCGTTCGCGCTCGTCGCGGCCAAGACGCTGGGGCCCGTAGCCGGTCCGCTGGTCGCCGTGTGCGGAGGATTGAAGGCGCTCGGTACGCTCACGGGCTGGGTGCTGCTCACGGCGCAGGTCAGCCGCGCCGCCGCGGATCACGGATTGCTGCCGGCGGTGTTCGCGCGTACGCGCGAGGGCGATACGCCGGTCGCCGGCCTCCTCATCGCGGGGTTCCTGGGCACCGTGGCCATCGTGGCGACCATCGCGCCGACGTTCGGCGCGCAGTTCGGCCTGCTGGCCGAGGCGTCGACGATCTTCGCGCTGCTCACCTACCTCGGCGCGTGCGCGGCCGCGCTGCGTTATCGCGTGCGCGGCGAGCTCGCGCTGGCCGTGATCGGCGGCGCGTTCTGCGTCTTCGTCATCGCGTGGTCGAGTGGGCCTGTGCTGCTCGTGACGGGCGCGTGCCTGGTGTTGTTCGCGCTGCTGTATCTGCCGCTGTCGCGGCGGCGTTACCTGCTGCCCGATCCGAAGGTGCGCACCGGGGAATACGCGCGGCTGCGCGAACGGCACGACGATCCGAACGCCGGCTGAACTTTCCCCACTTTTTACACCGGCACCACTATCCCCACCTCAGTGCGCGGGCGTGCCAGTCCATGTGCTGGGCGATGAAGGTCTGGATGAAGAAGTAGCCGTGGTCGTAGTCGGACTGGCGTTGCATCTCGAGTGGCTGGTCGCTGGCGCGGCAGGCCTCGACGAGCAGTTCGGGTTTCAACTGCTCCGCCAGAAACTTGTCGGCGGTGCCCTGAGTCACGAACAACGTGCCGGGGAACTTGTGGCCCGTTCGCAGTAGTTCGGTCGTGTCGTATTGCCCCCACGTCGCGCGGTCCGGCCCGAGATATCCGCCGAACGCCTTGAGTCCCCACGGCACCTGCATCGGCGCGCAGATGGGCGCGAACGCGGACACCGACTTGTACTTGTCCGGATTCTTGAGCGCGATCGTCAGCGCGCCGTGTCCGCCCATCGAGTGCCCGAAGATGCCGGCGCGCGTCGTATTCACGTTGAAGTTCGCGCCAACTACCTGCGGCAGCTCGTCGACGACGTAGCTGTACATCCGGTAGTGCTTCGACCAGGGCTGCTCGGTCGCATCGAGGTAGAAGCCCGCGCCGATGCCGAAATCCCAGGAATCCCGGTCTCCCGGCAGCGTCACGCGCGGGCTCGTATCCGGCGCCACCAATGCGATGCCGTGCCGCGCGGCATGTTCGAGCGCGCATGCCTTGGTGACGAAGGTCTCCTCGGTGCACGTGAGCCCGGCGAGGTAATAGAGCACCGGCACACGCCGCTCGCCCGCCTGCGGCGGCGTGTAGACCGCGAAACGCATTTCGCAATCGTTGATCGACGAGGCGTGCTTGAAGTACCCCAGCACGCCTCCGTGGCAGCAATGCCGCGAGATGGTTTCGATGATTGCCAAGAAAACCTCAGGTCTTGAGTGTGCCTTTCTGCTTCGCGATGTGCGTCGCGATCGCATCCATGAGCGGCGGCGACAACGCGTCGTACGGCGGCAGGCGCAGTTTCTTGAGCCTGTCGCGGATCTTCTTCATGTCCTTCGGTCGCGCGGCGCCCGCCTCGATGATCGACGACACGAACGCGGCGAACTCGGGCTTGTTCCAGCCCTTGTCCTTCGAAAGTTCCACGTGCACGAAATCGAGCCCGTAGAACGGATGCGCCGTGTTCTCGATGCGCCCGTACATGTGCACGCCGCACTTGACGCACGCGTGACGCTGGATGGTCGCGGACGGTTCGACGACGGTCAGCTTCTGCGCGTTCGCCATGACGGCGACGTTTTCCTTCGGCACGACGGCCACCACGGAAAACACCGCGCCCTTGGGCTTCCAGCACTTCGTGCAGCCGCAGGCGTGGTTGTGCGCGACGTTGCCCTTGATGACGACCTGGACGGGTTCTTCGGCGCAATGGCAGGTGAGCGTGCCGCCCTTGAACTTCTTGTTGCCCGCCTTGACGCCCTTGTCTATCGACGGATGGAGCTTGATGGCCATGACTTCCCCTCGCCCCTTCTCGCAGAGGCTTGTTGGTTAGAAGACGACTACCGAACGGATGGATTCACCCTTGTGCATGAGATCGAAAGCATCGTTGATCTTGTCGAGCGGCATCTGGTGAGTGATCAGGTCGTCGATGTTGATCTTCTTGTCCATGTACCAGTCGACGATCTTCGGCACGTCGGTGCGCCCGCGCGCGCCGCCGAAGGCCGTGCCTTTCCACACGCGGCCCGTCACGAGCTGGAACGGCCGCGTCCTGATTTCCTGGCCCGACCCCGCGACGCCGATGATGACGGAGACGCCCCAGCCGCGGTGGCAGCACTCGAGCGCCTGGCGCATCAGGTCCACGTGGCCGACGCACTCGAAGCTGTAGTCCGCGCCGCCGTCGGTGAGCGAGACCAGGTAGGGCACGAGATCGCCCTGCACTTCCTTCGGGTTCACGAAGTGTGTCATGCCGAACTTCTCGGCCATGGCCTTGCGCGCGGGATTGATGTCGACGCCGATGATCTTGTTGGCGCCCGCGATGCGCGCGCCCTGGATCACGTTGAGACCGATGCCGCCGAGACCGAACACGACGACGTTCGCGCCCGGTTCGACCTTCGCCGTGTTGATCACCGCGCCGATGCCGGTGGTGACTCCGCAGCCGATGTAACAGATCTTGTCGAACGGCGCGTCCTCGCGGACCTTCGCGAGCGCGATCTCCGGCAGCACCGTGAAGTTGGAGAACGTGCTGCAACCCATGTAGTGGTGGATCTTCTCGTTGCCGATCGAGAAACGGCTCGTGCCGTCGGGCATCACGCCCTGACCCTGCGTCGCGCGGATCGCGGTGCACAGGTTCGTCTTGCGCGACAGGCATGATTTGCACTGCCGGCATTCCGGCGTGTAGAGCGGAATGACGTGATCGCCTTTCTTGAGCGTCGTGACGCCCGGCCCGACGTCGACGACGACGCCCGCGCCCTCGTGACCGAAGATCACCGGGAACAGTCCTTCCGGATCTCCGCCAGAGCGAGTGAATTCATCGGTGTGGCAGATGCCGGTCGCCTTGATCTCGACCAGCACCTCGCCGGCCTTGGGCCCCGCGAGGTCGACCGTGGTGACTTCGAGTGGTTGGCCCGCTTTCCAGGCCAGAGCAGCGCGCGTTTTCATTCTTCGCCCCTTCGTCGTGGACTACCGAATGGTAATGGGGACATTCCTCGATTCCCAGCAAATGGGGACAGACCTCAGTCCCATATGCCGCTAGCATCCCCGCCCCATGAACGATGTCCATCTCTCCGCGAACGAAGGCTTCGGCCGCGGCGCCGAGAGTTATTCCCGCGGTCGACCGGACTATCCCGGCGCAACGCTGGATTGGCTGAGATTCGATCTGGGCCTGATGCCGGGCATGACTGTGATCGAGGTCGGCGCGGGCACCGGAAAGTTCACGCGGACCCTGGTTCGAACGGGCGCGAAAGTGATCGCCACCGATCCGGTCGGCGAAATGCTGAAGGTACTCCGGCGCGAGTTGCCGGCGGTGCCCGCGGTGCAGGCAACGGCGCAGAAGCTCCCCCTCCCCGATGCCACCGCGGACGCGGTGATCTGCGCGCAATCCTTCCACTGGTTCGCATCCCCCGGCGCGCTCGCCGAGATCCGCCGCGTGCTCGTTCCGGGCGGCACGCTCGGCCTCGTCTGGAACGTGCGGGATCAGTCCGTCGGCTGGGTCGGGGAGCTCACCCGGATCATGGAACCCTACGAAGGTGATGCACCGCGGTACGACCGCGGCGAATGGCGTCGTGTCTTCCCGGCGCCCGGATTTGGCGAGTTACGCGAGCGAGCGATTCCGCACGCGCACATCGGCCCGCCCGAGCAGGTGATCGTCGATCGCGTGGCGTCCGTCAGCTTCATCTCGGCGCTCGAGGATGCGACGCGCGCGCGTGTACTCGACGATGTCCGCGCGCTCATCGATTCGACGCCGGCGCTCGCGGCGCATCGGGAAGTCAGCTTCCCTTACGTGACACACGTTTACTGGTGTCACGCGCTCAAGACGAAGTAGTCAACTCTTCGCTCGCCGGATGAAACCGGCGCCCGCGGTGCGCGCCGCATCCGCCTCCCCTTCCAGCCACTCGCCGAATGCCTTGAGCTTGCGACTGTGTTGCCGCGCGGCCGGATAGAGAAACCAGAATGCCCGATCGTCGGTGCCGACGAAGTCGTGCGCGGGAATCAGTCTCCCGGAATCGAGTTCGGCGCGAAACAGCAGCGGCGAACCGATCGCGATTCCCTGCCCGGCCACGGCGGCGGCGATATCCAGGTATTCATGCGCGAGACTGGTGCCGAACTTGTCGCGCGACGGACCCGCATGGAAGCCGCGCGCGCGAAACCACATCGTCCACCAGTCCGGTCGTCCGAGCAGCGGCACGTCCAGCGCGCGTTTGGGATTGGCCAGCGCCGCGGCCGCGCTCTTCAGCTTCGGCGCACATAGCGGCATGAAGATGCTGGGCAGCAGTTTCACCGCCCGCATGCCCGGCCAGCGGCCATGGCCGTTGCGGATCGCGGCATCGAACCGGCCGTCGTTGAGATCCTCGGCATCGCCCGACACGTCGATGCGCAGGGCGATGTTCGGGTGCCGCGCACGGAAGTCGCCGAGCCTGGGAGTCAGCCAGCTCGTCCCGAAGCTGGGCAGAGTGGTCAGGGCCAGGCGTGACTCGTCCACTTCGACCGCGCGCACGAAGCTGGCGCGCAACGCGGCGAAGGCATTCATGGCCTCCCGCGCGATGACCGCGCCGGTCTGCGTGAGCTCCACGCGCTGGGCATGACGATGAAACAGCGGCATGCCGAGCTGCTGCTCGAGCTGGCGTACGTGATAACTGACCGACGCCGCGGTCGTCCCGAGTTCGGTCGCGGCCTGCGCGAAACTGCCCACCCGCGCCGCGCATTCGAATGCACGGATCGAAGCCAGCGACGGCAGTTTGTCCGGGGAAACCATAAGGCTGCCTTAGGCTACGTGCCAGCTTGCCTACTGGTCAATGGCGGCCGCATGCGTCGATGATCGTCGCGCCCTTCACACCGGGAGCCGATCATGCAACTGACACGTCGTGCCCTGCTGCAAAGCCTGTCCGTCGCCGGCGCGGCCTGCGCGTTCGGCGCGCCGTGCCTAACTACATCCGCGGACGGCCGCGGGCAGGACTGGAAGTGGCTGGAAGGCAACTGGGACGTATGGCACGAGCGACTGCGCGAACGCCTCGTGGGCAGCACGACCTGGGACGAATTCGGCGGCAAGTGCGCCAGCTTTCCGACGCTGGGCGGCCTCGGCAACGTCGACGATTGCCTGCTGTACCTGCCGTCGGGCACTTACCGCGCAATCGCGCCGCGCGCTTTCGATCCCGCGACCGGCACCTGGTCCATCTGGTGGCTGGACGGCCGCATGGCCGGCAAGCTCGACCCGCCGGTGCGCGGCGGCTTCACGGGAGAAGAAGGGGAGTTCCAGGGCGCGGACGTACACAAGGACATCCCGGTCACCGTGCGTTTCCGCTGGCACGAGACCAACAGCAAACGTCCGCACTGGGATCAGGCCTTCTCCACCGACGGAGGGAAAAGCTGGGAGATCAACTGGCGCAACTATTTCACGCGCACCGGTACCGCACCGACCAGCGTTCCGCTCGATGCCGGCGAGACGGTCGCGACCGAGGCCGCGGACTGGGCTTTCCTCGCGGGCCGATGGCGCGCGCGCAATCGCAAGCGCAGGGCGGACGGTAGTTGGGAGGAATTCGATAGCACGCTCGTGAACCGTCCGGTGATGGGTGGCCTGGGCAACGTGGGAGACAACCTCTTCGAAGCGCCGTCCGGCACGTATCGCGGCGTCAGCATGCGCGCCTTCGATCCGGGCACGAAGCTGTGGCGCAGCTGGTGGCTGGACGGCCGCACGCCGCGGGACATCGGGCCGCCGCTCAGCGGGCGCTTCGAGAACGGCGTGGGCACGTTGACGGGCGAGGAGATCGTCGGCGGCCGGAAGATGCAGGTGCGCTCGCGATGGTCCGACATCACGCCGAACTCGACGCGCTGGGAACAGGCCACTTCGAGCGATGGCAGGAAGTGGCAGCCCAATTGGATCGCGGAATTGTCACGCAGCCGCGGTTGATGCGCATGATCACCGCGCGGTCTGCAGAACTAATTAAAGGATCGACGCGCCCTCGTCCGCCGGCGTCGCACCTTCGCGCAAACGCGTGAACAGCTCGCGCCCGACGCCGTAGGTCGTGTCGAACACTTCCGGCTTCACCGGCTCGCGCGCCGCGAGCGTCGCCGCATCGAGCTGCACTTCGAGCACGCCCGCGCGCGCATCGAGCCTGATGATGTCGCCGTCGCGCAGCCGCGAGATCGGGCCGTCCGCGGCGGCCTCGGGCGTGAGGTGAATGGCCGAAGGCACTTTCCCCGAAGCTCCCGACATGCGTCCATCGGTCACGATGGCCACGCGCCGGCCGCGGGCCAGCAAGCCCGACATCGCCGGGATCAGCTTGTGCAGCTCGGGCATGCCGTTCGCGCGCGGGCCCTGCCCACGTACCACCGCGATGAAGTCGCCCTCGATGCCGTCCTTGAGCGCGGCAGCCAGGGATTCCTGCGATTCGAACACCTTCGCGGGCGCCGTGATCTCCCACAGCGAAGGATCGCAGGCCGATGTCTTGATGACGGACTTGCCCAGGTTGCCGCGCAGTAGTTTGAGGCCGCCGTCCGCCGAGAACGGGTTCGACGCCGGGCGCAGGATCTTCTCGTCGTGCGACTTCTCGGGCGCATCGCGCCACTCGAGCTTGTTGTCGATCAGGAAGGGGTCCTTCGCATACGCGCCCAGCCCCGGGCCCCACACCGTCATCGCGTCTTCGTGCACGAGCCCCGCCTGGATCAGCTCGCGCGTCACGAAGCTCATGCCGCCCGCGGCGTGGAACTGGTTCACGTCGGCCTCGCCGTTCGGATACACGCGAGCCAGCAGCGGCGTAGCCCGCGACAGATCCGCCATGTCGTCCCAGGTGATCGTGAGACCCACCGCCCGCGCCATCGCGACCAGGTGGATCACGTGATTCGTCGACCCACCGGTCGCCATCAGCCCGACGATGGCGTTGACGAACGAGCGCTCGTCGATCACCTCGACGAAGGGTAGATAGTCAGGCCCCAGCGCCGTGGTCGCCGCGGCGCGCTGCGTGGCCGCGACGGTCAGCGCATGCCGCAGCGGCGTGTTCGGATTGACGAACGCCGCCCCCGGCACGTGCAGGCCCATGAGCTCCATGAGCATCTGGTTGGAATTCGCCGTGCCGTAGAACGTGCACGTGCCCGCGTTGTGATACGAGGCCAGTTCCGCCGCGAGCAATTCGTCGCGCGTCGCCTTGCCTTCGGCGTAGCGCTGGCGCACTTCGGCCTTCTGCTTGTTCGCGATGGTGCCGGTGGGCATCGGCCCGCCGGGCACGAGAATGACGGGCATCTGGCCGAACGAGGCCGCGCCGATGAACAGGCCCGGCACGATCTTGTCGCAGATGCCTAACAACAATGCCGCGTCGAACGCCTCGTGCGACAACGCGACCGCCGTCGCGAGCGCGATCACGTCGCGGCTGAACAGCGACAGCTCCATGCCCGCGCGGCCCTGCGTGACGCCGTCGCACATCGCCGGCACGCCGCCCGCGACCTGCGCCGTCGCGCCCGCGACCCGCGCCGCGGCGCGGATCACCTCGGGATACGTCTCGAACGGCCGATGCGCCGACAACATGTCGTTGTACGCAGTCACGACGCCGATGTTCGGCACCGTCTGCTGCAGCCGCGGCTTGTCTTCGCCGGACGCCGCGATCACGTGCGCGAGGTTCGCGCAGGCGAGTTTGCCGCGCGCGGGCTCGACCAGTTTGCGTTTACGGGTGCGCTCGAGATATTCGCCGCGCGCCGCGGCCGAGCGGCCGCCGATTCTTTCGGTTACTTCGACGACGACGTCGTTCAATTTCCGGGTGGGCATCTTTACTCGTACCAGCTGTGGCCGTGTCGCTCCGTCAGCGCGATCGCGGCCGTGGGCCCCCACGTGCCGGCAGGATACGGCTTCACGAGCTGGCGAGTCGACCGCCAGCTGGTCTGAATTCCGTCGATCCACTGCCAGGCCGCTTCCACTTCATCGCGGCGCACGAACAACGTCGTGTTCCCTTTCAGTGCATCGATCAGCAGGCGTTCGTACGCGATGCGCGTGCGGCCGCCGCTCTCGTCCTTGGGCAGCGACAGCTCGAGCGGCACCTCGCGCAGGCGCACGCCCTCGATCGCGGGTTGTTTGCTCAGGATCTCCAGAACCACACTTTCCTGCGGCTGCAGCTTGATGACCAGGCGGTTCGCCTGCAGGTTCGGCTCGTCGGCCGCGAAGATGTTGTGCGGCACCGTCTTGAACTGGATCGCGATGTCGGTGCGGCGCGATTGCATGCGTTTGCCGGTACGCAGGTAGAACGGCACGCCCGCCCAGCGCCAGTTGTCGATCTCGGCGCGCAGCGCGACGAAGGTTTCCGTTTCGCTGTTTCCCTTCGCGCCCTTCTCTTCGTTGTATCCCGGCACCGCGACGCCGCCCACGTTGCCGGCGGTGTATTGCCCCCGCACGGTATTGGCGGCGACCGTCGCCTGCGTGATCGGACGCAGGCTGCGCAACACCTTGGTCTTCTCGTTGCGCACCTCGTTCGGCTCGAACAGGTGCGGCGGTTCCATCGCGACCAGCGTCATGAGCTGCAGCACGTGGTTCTGGACCATGTCGCGCAGCGCGCCCGCCTCGTCGTAGTAGCCGGTGCGGCCTTCGAGGCCGACAGTTTCAGCCACCGTAATCTGAACGTTGTCGATGGACGACGCATTCCAGAGCGGCTCGAACAGCGAATTCGCGAAACGCAGCGCGAGCAGGTTTTGCACCGCCTCTTTGCCGAGGTAGTGGTCGATGCGGAAGACGCGGTCCTCGTGGAACACGCTGCCAACGGCTTCGTTGATCGCGATGCTCGACGCGAGATCCGTGCCGATCGGCTTCTCGAGGATGATGCGACAGTGCTCGCACGCGAGGCCGGCGGCCGCGAGGCTCAGCGCCGTCGCGCCGTACACCTTGGGCGACGTCGCCATGAAATACAGGATGCGATTGTTGCCCGCGAGCGCCTTCTGCAACGCCTCGGTTCCTTTCGCCGTGCCGTCGCCCGCTTCGAACGGCGCGTACGTGACGCGCGTCAGCAGGTCCTTGAGCGCGTCTTCCTTGAGGTAATCGGGCAATACGTGTTTGCGCAACGCGCGCTCGACGAACGCACGGAACTCCTCGTTCGGCATGCCGTTGCGCGCCGAGCCGACGAACGTGAGCGTCGGCGGAACCAGCTTCTCGCGGCACAGGTGATAGAGCGAAGGCCACACCATGCGCTGCGACAGGTCGCCCGTGGCGCCGAACAGCACGAACTTCTGGATCGGGTTCTTTACTTGCATCATGAGTTTTGCATCAGCAGGCGCGCGGCGCCCAGCAGCTCCACGTGGGGATGCAGGATGGTTTCGAGCGGCACGTTGCGCATCGCGAGCGTGAACCGGCCCTTGTATTCGAAGCCCGAACGTACGCGGCGCTCGAGCGTCTCGCGATCGAAGTGCTGCAGCATCGCGCCGGAAATCAGCACGCCGTTCCACGCGCCGAGCGTCATCGCGAGATCGCCGGCGAACGAGCCCAGCAGCTCGCAGAACAGTCCGACCGCTTCCTCGCATTGCGGATCGCTCGAAGCGCGCGCGGTGATCTCGGCGGCGGACAGTTCCAGTCCGTGTTTGCCGTCCGCGTCGCACAACGCCTGGTACACGTTCGCGAGACCCGCGCCCGAGAGCACGCGCTCCGCCGACACGCGTCCGTACTTCTTGCGCAGCCAGCGTAGCAGCTCGATCGAGCGCTCGTTCGTGGGCGCGAAGCTCGCGTGGCCGCCTTCCGTCGCGAGCACGTTGTACGAGCCCGCGTTCGCGACCACGCCGCCGACGCCGAGACCGGTGCCCACGCCGACGATGGCGCAGACGCCCTGCGACAGCGGCAGCTCGATGCGCTGCGTTCCGACCGGCTGCAGGTCCGCCGCGCGCAGTGCGCCGACCGCGTGACCGACTGCTTCAAAATCGTTGATGACGCGCAGGTCCTTGAACGAATGCGCCTCGCTCAATGCGCGCGCCGAGAAGGACCAGGCGCTGTTGGTGAGCTGGACGCTATCCGCGTCGACCCGGCCCGCGACCGCGACCGCCGCGCGGCTCAATGCCCGCGGCACGCCCGGTGTTGCACTGCGATAATGTTGCGCGGCCTGCGAGATCGACTCGTGCGCGCGCACGGCGTAGCGCCGCACACAATGGACGTTGACCGGACCGGCATCGTCTCCGGCCACGGCGATGCCGAACCGGATGTGGGTCCCCCCGACGTCAGCGACCAGACCGAGCACCGCCGATCGGTCGAAATGCTCGTCCCCCCCGGAATCCGCGCCTGTCGGCGCCGTTTCAACTGTCACCATCACGCTCCATTGACCGCAAGACTCGCCCGGCAAAGACAACGCTGTCAAATACTTGGCTAGTGAATTGTACCTATGATTTACGTTAAAGAGGATTTGCGTTGCGCAAAACGTGAGCAAGTTTGACACCGCTGTCTGACAACAAGACAATCCGTCATCGCTATGAGTCGTATAACCATTCATGACGTATCGAAGGCTGCGGGTGTCTCGATCAAGACTGTCTCGCGAGTTCTCAATAGCGAACCGAACGTGCGCAGCGAAACCCGCGCGCGCGTGCTCAAACTAGTCGAAGAGCTCAACTATCACCCGAGCCTCTCGGCCCGCAGCCTCGCCGGCCGCAGCTCGAACCTGATCGGGCTCATCTACCAGAATCCCAGCGCTAACTACGTCGTGGACCTGCAGCGCGGCGCACTCGAGCGCTGCCACACGCGCGGTTACCGGCTGCTCGTGCATCCGTGCGAGGGCAACGACATCACGAGCGTGCGCGATCTCGCCGGCCTCGTGCTCGAATCGCACCTCGACGGCGTGGTGCTCGCCCCGCCGCTCTCGGATTCCACCGAGGTGCTCGCGGAGCTGCAGAAACATCGCATCCGTTTCGTGCGTATCGCGCCGACCGTCGACCTCGACGCGTATTCGTGCGTGTACATGAACGACGTGGCGGCCGCGCGCGAGATGACCGAATACCTGATCGCCCTGGGTCATGAACGCATCGGCTTCATCAACGGCCCCGTGGGTCATCCGGTCACCGAGCAGCGTTTTCTCGGCTACACGATGGCGTTGCGTTCGCACGGCCTCGAGGTGGATCCGCAGCTCGTCGATCGCGGCGAATTCACGTTCGACACGGGGCTCGCGGCCGCGCGCCGCCTGCTCTCGCGCGCCACGCGCCCCACGGCGGTGTTCGCGAGCAACGACGACATGGCCGCCGGCACCATCATGGCGGCGCACGAAATGGGCCTTTCGATTCCGAACCGCCTGTCGGTCGCGGGCTTCGACGACAGCTACGTCGCGCAGGTCATCTGGCCGCGCCTCACTACCGTGCACCAGCCCACGTACGAGATGGCGCACCAGGCCGCGGACATGTTGTTCCGCTCGATGGGCGACGATCTGCCGCCGAAGAGCATCGAGATTCCGTACCGGATGGTGTGCAGGGAATCCACCGGGCCGCGTCCGGCCAACTGACCGGCGTGACCGGCAGGCGCGGTCAGATGGACCGTGCGAGAGCGCTCAGTTCCGCGATGGCACCGACCAGGTGATAGAAGCTGCTGGCCGGCGCCGGCTCGTCCACCCGCTTTCCAGCGGCGTCGATGCGGTCGTACCACAGGCCCGGGATCGGTGTATCCAGGTAACGCATCAGCCCATCGGTCGCGGCGGCCGTCACGGCAAGATAACGCGGCTCGCCGGTCAGTCGCGCCGCGAGCGCCGCCGCCTTGATGCGTTCGGTCTGCGGCCACAGGCGTGCGCCCGCATCGTGCGGCGAGAAGTCGTCCAGCAAACTATTCGTGGCCAGGCCGTCCCGCACGCCGAAGTGTTCGCCGACCTCGATGAGCTTCAGCGCCGCTTCGCGCGCGCGCGTGTTTTTCGTACCGCCCCAGCGCAACAGCAGCCAGGCCCATTCGAACTGGTGACCGGGCTCGACGATGCGACCTTCGATGCCCGGCGCGGGATGCCATGACGCGTCGAAGAATTCGCGCAGCGCACCACTCTTCGGGTCGATGAACTTCGCGAGCGCGAGTTCGGCGATCTCGTCCGCCAGTGTCTTCCACAACGCGTTCTGCGAGCACACCTCGCTGCCCGCGAGCGCGGCTTCGAACAGGTGCATGTGCGGATTCGACAGCAACGGCAGGCTCGCGGGCATTCCGCTCTCGAACCCCGGGCCCTGCGCGCGCTTCATCTTCTCGAAGATCAGCCCGTGCAATCCAATGGCTAGCCGCTCGCGCTCGGCGCATGTATTGCCGATGCCCGCCGCGACGTTGAACGCGAGCATCCCGAAGGCCTGGTCGTAGAGCAGCGCGCGGTCGTCGCGCACCGAGCCGTCGGCGTTCACGAGCGTGCGGAACAGTCCGTCGGGACGTCGATATTTCGCCAGAAAATAGTCGAGCCCGTGCTGGACCAGCCCTGCCACGTCGCCGCGCCAGCCGAGTGACGGCGCCACCGCGAAGCAATACACCTGGCGCGGATTCACGCGCGAGCGGCGCGGTTCCGCGAGCGATTGCCCGTCCTGTGTCAGCCGTTCGTGGAATCCACCCGCGGGATCGCGCCCGCGGGTGGACCAGAGCGGATAGGCCGCATCGCACAGCCAGCCGCTGAGGCGGCCGTGTTGTGCGTGTATGCGTGCCTTGTCGTCCATGTGTCGATCAGTGAGCGGTGGCCGCCGTTGCCGTGCCGTGCTGGAACACCTTCGCGCCGCTCGCGGCGACCGCGAAGCCCATGATCAGCAGGTACGCGACGGCAGGCAGGAAGTATGCCGCATGCAGCCCGGCGGAGTCGGCGATCAAGCCGTACACGTACGGCAGGATCGCGCCGCCGACGATCGCCAGACACAGCAACCCGGAGGTCGCGGCGGGCGCGGCGGTCGAGCGCTCGAGCGTGAGCGTGAAGATCACGGGGAACATGATCGAATTGAACAGTCCGATGGACAACGCGAGATACGCGGCCGTCGAACCGTGCATCTGCGACACGGCGAGACACAACAGCGCGGCGCCGAGCGCGAACGCCGCGAGCAGCCAGGGGGCGCGCTGCTTCACGAGGAACAGCAGGCCACTGCCGATGAAACGACCGACCATCGCGCCGCCCCAGTAGTAACTCACCATCTTCCCCGCTTCCTCGAGCGGGATGTTCAGCATGTCGGGCTCCGCCAGGAAGTTCGTCATGGCGCTGCCGATGGAGACCTCCGCGCCGACGTACAGGAAGATCGCCCCGGCTCCGAGCAGCGCCCATCGCGATTTGAAGGCGGTCGCGACCGAAGGGCGCTGGCCCTCGTCGACTGGCTTCGTCACGTCGAGCAGACGACGGAACACGAAGATGAACAGCGCGAGCAGCACCAGCGCGCCCGCGATCATCAGGAAGACGCTGTCGATCTTGCGGAACGATTCGGCCCGCAGCTCCGGCGTGATCTCGGCGCCGTGCGTCACGGCGAAGATGCCGCCCGCGAGGATGATGCCCGAAACGAGCAGCGGCCCGAGGAACGTGCCGAGGGAGTTGAACGTCTGCGAGAACGTGAGTCGGAAATGCGACCGCTCCGGCGGACCGAGCGCGGCGGCCAGGGGGTTTGCGACGACCTGGAGAATGGTGATGCCGCTCGCGATGATGAACAACGCCACGAGCACGAGAGCGTACGTGTTCAACGTGGTCGCCACCGGCACCACGAGACACCCGAGCACCATGACGCCCAGCGCAAAGATGATGGACTTGCTGTTGCCGAGCCGCGCGATCAGCGCCGCCGCCGGCAACGACACCACGAAGTACGCCATGAAGAACGCGAACTGCGTGAGCATCGCCTCCGCGTAGCTGAGTTCGAATATGGCCTTCAGCGCCGCGATCAGGGGATCGACCGAAACGGTGATGAATCCCCACATGAAGAACAGCGTGGTAACCGTCACGAAGCCCTTCAACATGCCTTTGTATTTATTGTCTTCCATCGAAGCCCCCCGGAGGATTTGATTCGGAAAGTGGTTAGAGCGCCGCGACCTTCATGAGCGCGGTGCGTGTCGGAAGCAGGCGGTGACTGAACGGCAGGATGGCCGCGCCCACCGCGGGCGCATCGTCGGAAAGCGCCGCGCGCGCCACCGGCGCGATCGAGGGCACCGTACCGGCGTATGCCAGCAATCGCTGGTTCAACTGATCCGCGATGCGATCGACGATGGCGGCCGGCAGGCGTCCGCCGATGAGCACGGCTTCGGGATTCACGAGGCAGTTGATCCCGAGCAGCGGGTCGATCAGCGTGTCGACCGCGGCCTCGATCCACGCATCGACGATGGCCTCGCCGCTGACGTCGAGCGCGGTGAGCTCGTGCGGCGCCGCGACGCGGATGCCCTGCGCCGCGAGCCGGCTGTACAGCGCCGACAGCGAGACGATTTCCTGGATCTGCCGCTCGCGCCCGCTCGCATCGCGGCCGCGCAGCATGCCGAGCTCTCCGCTGCGGCCGGTCGCGCCGCGGAAATGATTGCCCTCGACGACCACGCTGCCGCCGAGCGCGGCCGTGATCAGGATGTAGAAGAAAGTCTGGTACTTCTTGCCGAGGCCGAACTGCATTTCGCCCATCGTCGCCGCGGCCGCGTCGTTTTCGACGAACACCGGCACGTCGAGCGTGCCCGAGAGCAGCGAGCGCACGTCGGTGGAGGCCCACACGCCGTAGTTGGCCGGCTGGTGCGGCAGGGTCGCGGCGCGCGGCATGTCGTCGGGCAACGCCACGCCGATTCCGACCAACTGTTTGCGGCCGATGCCGGCCTTCGCGAGTAGTTTGTCCACGCTCTTGCGGAAGAACTGCTCGACGTCCTTCGGCAGCGCGAACTTGACCTCGGCCGAGTCGCGCGACCGCACGCGGCCTTCGAAGTCGAGCACCACCATCGTGATGTGGTCGCGATCGAGATTGAGGCCGATCGAAAACCAGCTGTCGGGGTTGATGACTAGTTTGGTCGCTGGCTGGCCGCGTCCGCCGCGCCGGCGCCCCGCTTCCTTGATCAGGTTATCCGTCAGGAGGCGCTTGGTGATGTTCGCGATGGCGGGCGCGGTGAGCCCGGTGATGGCCGCGATTTCCGCGCGGGTGATCGGACCGTTGACGCGTATGACGTGCAGCGTGACGCGCTGGTTGTGATCGCCCGCGCGCTCGAGATTGGTGCCCGACAACCGCATCTGTTTGCCGGGAGAGCCGATCACAAGGCGACCGCCGCGAACAGGTTCCTGCGCGCGGAAACGTCGGTTTCCGCGTCGGCCGCGAGCGCCAGCGCACCGAGCGGGCCCGCCATCGTGCCGAGCCCCGGAGCGACGACGTACTTCGCGAGACCCTGCTCTATCTCCGGTGCTTCGACATAACCGCCGAGACTGCGCTTGAGCTCCTCGCGGATGCGATCGAACAGGTGGGCCTGCGCGCTCATGACACCGCCGCCGAGCAGGATGCGCGCGGGCGCGGTGGTCAGCACCATCGTGTGGAGCATCTGCGCGAGTCCGTGCGCGACGAAACCCCATGCCGGGTGATCCGGCGGCAACTCGGATGCGGGCATTCCGGCGCGCGCCTCGATCGCGGGACCCGACGCGAGTCCCTCGATGCAATCGCCATGGTAAGGACAGACGCCCGCGAACGTATCGCCGGGCACACGCGCGACGCGGACGTGGCCGAGCTCGGTGTGGCTCAGACCGAACACCGACTTGCCGCGCACGATGCTGCCGCCGCCGATACCGGTGCCGACTGTGATGTACGCGTAGTCGGAAAGACCGCGCGCCGCGCCCCAGCGCCCCTCCGCGAAGGCCGCGCCGTTCACGTCGGTATCGAGCATCACGGGCACGCCGAAGCGGCGGCCGAGACGTTGCGCGACGTCGGTGTCGCGCCAGCCGGATTTGGGAGTCGAGGTGATGTATCCCCAGGTCGCCGATCCGGGCTTGAGATCGATCGGGCCGAACGAGGCGATGCCGAGCGCGCGCGGCGCACCGTATTGCTGGCGCCAGCGCTCGAGCACGGACTCGATCTGTTGCAGAGTCTCCTCGCGCTCGCCGGTCGGCAGCCGCTCGATCGCGCGCACGTCATCCGGTCCCGTGCCGAGGATACACACGCATTTGGTGCCGCCCAGCTCGACGCCCGCGAGTAGTTTGGTCGTGGGGGACACGTTCTCAGTTCGTGGGCGGAATGGGCGCGGGCGCGCTGGGTGCGGGGGGAACGGGCGCGGCCGCCTTGCGCGCCTGGCCGAGCCGTGCGTTCGCGGCGGCGAAGAAACTGTCGTGGGTGGGCGCGGCGCCGACGTCCGCCGTCACCTTCTGGCTGATTGCGAGCATCACGCGCTTGACCTGTTCGAAGTCGACGGTGTCGACCAGCGGATCGTAGTCGCGCGGCACGATGCCGGCGCCTTCGAGGATCCAGAACCAGTCGAGATCGCCGAACAGCTCCGGCCGGTGCTGCATCACGCGGCCCGTCGCCCGGTACATCTCGATGCGTTGCGTGACGGTGTCAGGCGGCGTGATCGCCGCGCACTGCTTCCAGAACGGAGAGTCGTCGCGCCGCGAGGTGCAGTAGTGCAGGACGATGAAGTCACGAATGGCCTCGTAATCCCCCCCCAGGCCGGCGTTGTAGCTCGCCAGGTTCGCGGGGTCAAACTGGCTGTCCGGGAAGTGATCGAGCAGGCTGAAGATGCCGTTGGAGACCAGGTGCAGATCGACGGGAACGAGCGGATCGAGCGCGCCCGCGGCGGCGCCGATCGCGACGACGTTCTTTTCCCACAACTTGCGGCGCAGTCCCGGCGCGAATTGCTCGACGCGCGGCTCGGCGATCGGCGCATCGGCGGCGGCGGCGCGCAACTCGCTCGCGGCGTCCTCGTCGGTCTGGTGCGCGCTCGCATACACATGGCCGTGGCTCGTATGGGTCTGCAGCGGCGTGCGCCATTGCCAGCCCGCGGCGCGCGCGGTGACGCGCACGTAGGGAGGACGTGCGCCGTCGGCCAGCGTCGCGGCACTGACGATGCGATCGCAGGGCAGCCACTGGCGCCAGTCTTCGTACGGCGTGCCTAACTTCTCGCCGATCAACGCCGCGCGCGGCGTGCAGTCGATGAACAGGTCCGCGCGCAGCTTGCCGCCGTCCTCGAACTGCAGCTCCTCGATGAAGCCGTTTTCGCGCAGCGTGGCATCGGTAAGCTTGCGCTCGAGCCGGATCACGCCGGCACGCTCGGCCAGCGTGCGCAGGTAACGCGTCAGCAGCAGCGAATCGACGTGCAGCGCGTAACGCAGGTTCTGCGCGACACCCAGGGAGTTCGTCGGGAAGATGAAGCGGTTGGACGTCGCCATGGAGATTTCATGGCTGAACAGTTCGAGCCGCGGCTTCAGGCCGAGCGCCCGCGCCTTGTGCCAGAAGTGGTGGAACGGCCGCCGCTCGATGAGCGCGCCGAAACCGCCGAAGGGGCGCCAGAAACTTTCACCGGCCGCCGCCCAGTCGACGAAGCGCGTACCGAGGCTGTAGGTGGACTGCGTCTTGTCGATGAAATCGTTCTGATCGATGCCGAGGAAGCGCAGCAGATCGAGCACGTGCGGCAGGGTCGCTTCGGCGCGGCCCGGGGACGCGGGCTCCGCCGTTTCGACGAGATGGATGGAGCAATGACTGCCCAACTTGCGCGCCAGCGCAGCGGCGGAGAGCCATCCCGCGAGGCCGCCGCCCACGATGGCGATCCGCCTGATTCTTCGATCCGGTTCCATTGATTCCCTCGAGCCCCCACCGCGTCGACGCGGCGGCGAGGCTAGCCGCGCACCCCATAGCTGTCAACGAAACTCACCGAAACGGGGCATCAGACCTCGAATTTCCGCGACAGACAGCATAGGCTGTCGGCGCGCAAAAACAGGGAGTTTCTCGATGTCCCCTTCCATGTCTCTTGTCCGGTCCAAACAGGCCGCGGCACTGCTCGCCGTGCCCTTTTTGATGTTGTTCGGATGCAAGGATGCAAACCAGGAATCGTCCACGGCCGCCGCCGCGAAGGAAGCTCCCGGCACGGTTCATCCCGAGATCTGGCCCTCGCCGAAGTGGCCGTTCGAAAAGGACGCCGCGCTCGAGGAAAAGGTCGCCGCGCTGCTGGCGAAAATGACGGTCGAGAAAAGGTCGGCCAGGTCGTGCAGGGCGACATCGCGAGCATCACGCCCGCGGACATGAAGAAATACCACCTGGGCTCGGTGCTCAACGGCGGCGGTTCGTCGCCGGGCGGTGACGAGTGGGCTCCGCCGGACAAGTGGCTGAAGCTCGCCGACGAGTTCTATTACGCGTCGATCGACACGAGCGACGGCGGCGTCGGCATCCCGATGATCTGGGGCACCGATGCGATGCACGGCCACAGCAACATCGTGGGCGCCGTGCTGTTCCCGCACAACATCGGTCTCGGCGCGACTAACAACCCGCAGTTGTTGGCCGACATCGCGCGAGTCACCGCCGAGCAGGTGCGCACCACCGGCATCGACTGGACGTTCGCGCCCACCGTGACCGTCCCGCAGGACGATCGCTGGGGCCGCTCCTACGAGGGTTACTCGGAGGATCCGCGGCTCGTCGCGTCGTACGCCGGCGTGTTCGTGAAGGGACTGCAGGGTGATCCGGCCTCCCCTGACTTCCTCAAGGGCAAGTACGTGATCTCCTCCACCAAGCACTTCCTCGCGGACGGCGGCACTCACGAAGGCCGCGACCAGGGCGACGCGCTCGGTCCGGAATCCGAACTCGTCGAGATCCACAACGCGGGTTACGTGCCGGCCATCGAGGCGGGCGTGCAGACCATCATGATCTCCTTCTCGAGCTGGCAGGGCGTCAAGCACACCGGCAACAAGGGCCTCATGACCGACGTGCTCAAGAAGCGCATGAACTTCGACGGCTTCACGGTCGGCGACTGGAATGCGCACGGCCAGGTCGAAGGCTGCACGAACGACAACTGTCCGCAGGCGCTGATCGCGGGTCTCGACATGTACATGGCGCCGGATTCCTGGCGCGGCCTGTACGAGAACCTCGTGAAGCAGGTGAAGGACGGCACGATCCCGATGGAGCGTCTCGACGACGCCGTCACGCGCATCCTGCGCGTGAAGTTCCGCGCGGGCCTGTTCGAGGCGGGTCCGCCGTCGAAGCGCGCGCTCGCGGGCGACTTCAAGAAACTCGCGTCGCCGGAACAGCGTGCGCTCGCGCGCGACGCCGTGCGCCAGTCGCTCGTGCTGCTCAAGAACAACGGCGGCCTGCTGCCGCTCGCGGCGAACAAACACGTGCTCGTCACGGGTGACGGCGCCGACAGCATCATGAAGCAGTCGGGTGGCTGGACCATCACGTGGCAGGGCACCGGCCTCAAGAACGCCGACTTCCCGGGCGGCACGTCGCTGTGGGGCGGCGTGCGCGCGGCGGTGAAGGCCGGCGGCGGCAGCGCCGAACTATCCACCGACGGCAGCTACAAGAAGAAGCCCGACTACGCGATCGTCGCGTTCGGCGAGAACCCGTACGCGGAGTTCCAGGGCGACCTCAAGGTGCTCACGCTGCCCGGCTCGATGACGCAGCATCTCGAGATCATGCAGAAGCTGCGCGCGGAGAACATTCCCGTGGTCGCGGTGTTGTTCTCGGGACGTCCGCTGTGGCAGAACCGCGAGATCAATCTCGCGAATGCCTATGTCGCGGCGTGGCTGCCGGGCACCGAGGGCGGCGGCATCTCCGACGTGTTGTTCCGCAAGAAGGATGGTTCGGTGAATCATGACTTCACCGGCAAGCTGTCCTTCTCGTGGCCGAAGGATGCGACGGGCGAACCGCTCAACGTGAACCGCGAGCCGTACGATCCGCTGTTCGCGTTCGGCTTCGGACTGACGTACGCCGCACCGGCGGAGCTCGCCGAGTTGTCCGAGGATCCGGGCATCCCGGCCGAACTCATGAACGTCGGGTCGTACTTCGACAAGGGCATCCCGGTTCCGCCGTGGTCGCTGCGCGTGTCGAATGGTCCGGACTCCACGCGCATCACGACGACGCCGGTCGAGGCGATCGGCGGACGCGTGAAGGTCACCGCGATCGACGACGCCGTGCAGGAAGGCGCGCGCCGCTTCGTGTTCGCGGGTGACGGCCCGGCGTCGATCGAGATCACGAGCGAGGGCACCGTCGACCTGTCGCGCGAAGCGAACGGCGACGTGATGCTGCTGGTCCGTCTGCGCCGCGACGCGGATGCGCCGAAGGACGTCACGATCGGCATGACCTGCGGCGCGGGCTGCGGCGGCACGCTGCCGTTCGCCGACACCCTGCAGTCGCTGCCGGCGGGCAAGTTCCAGACCGTCGGCATCCCGCTCAAGTGCTTCCAGAAGGCGAAGGTCGACGTGAGCAAGGTGAACGAGGTGCTAGAGATCACCTCCTCCGGCAAGCTCGACATCGCGCTGTCGCAGGCGAAGCTCGGCACGGTCGCAGACAAGGTAGTTAGCTGTAACTAAATGGGGACATTCCTCGTTTCCTGGAAACGGGGACAGACCTCGGTTGAGAAACGGAAAGGGCGCTTCGAAAGAAGCGCCCTTTCTCATTGGCGGGATCGAAATCTACGGGATCGAACCTGTCTCCGTTTCCAGGAAACAGGGAATGGTTGACTTCAAGTGGTCGAAGCAACAGCCCGGCTGAGTGTATCGGCCGGGTTCTCCCAACCCAAGGTCATTCTGGGGCGTTGATTCAGCTGATGGGCAATGGCATCTAGCTTGCGTTGGCTGAAGACCGACAGGTCGCT
>JAEYUC010000021.1 GCA_023433705.1 Pseudomonadota bacterium | reverse complement strand
GCCGCCGTGTCTGCCGGTGTCGAACCCGCCGGCGTCGCGGCCAGCGCCGCGCCGGTCGCGAGCAGCAGGCCTGACAACCACGCGGCTCTCATGCGAAACCCAGCTTCTGGAACAGGATATCGGGCGACTTCAGGCACATCTCCTGAGTCTTCATGTCCACCGCCACCTGGATGCTGGTTCCCTTGCAGACGCGCAGGCCGCTCTGCGCGTCGGTCGCGAGGTAGTCGATGCGCAGCCGGTGTTCCCACTCGCGCAGGTGCGCCGCGACGTTGAGTGTCTCGGCGAAGCGGGCCGCTTTCACGTAGCGGATGTGCAGGTCGATGACGGGCCACGAGTAGCCGGAGCGCGCCATGTCGTCGTAGTTGTAGCCGAAGGACTCGAGCAGCGCGCAGCGCGCGATCTCGAAATACTTCGCGTAGTTGCCGTGCCAGACGATGCCCACCGGATCGAGATCGTGGAAGGGCACCTTGACGGAAGTGACGTGCGAGCGCAGGTAGTTCTTGGTGGTCATTGTCGCAGCCGCCGCGTGAGCAGCACGGGCGCCCGGCGCAGCATGCCGAAGAACAGCCGCGTATGCATCCACGAAATGCGCGCGTTGTCGCGCCACATCTTGAAGTGCGACACGCCGTCGTCCGGGTACACGACGCGGGTCGGCATCGAGACGACCGGCACGCCGTCCCATACCGAGCGCACCAGGATCTCGGGATCGAACTCCATGCGGCTGCCGACGCCGCCGCGCCGCACGAGTTTCATGATGGATTCGAGTGGATAGACGCGGAAGCCGCACATCGCATCCTCGATGTGCGTGGACAGCGTGTTGATGCGCACCCACAACGTCGTGAGCTTGCGGCCGATACGGCGCGAGGCCGGCGCGCTCGCGTCGAAGACCGGCACGCCCGTGATGATCGCGTCGGGATGTTGCTTCGCGAGCTCGGCGATCCGCGGAATGGCCGCGAAGTCGTGCTGACCGTCCGCGTCTATCTGCAGCGCGTGCGTGCAACCGGCCTCCCGGGCCGCCGCGAAACCCGTGACCACCGCGATGCCCTTGCCGCGGTTCACCGGGCAGCGGATCAGCGTGAGCCAGGAGGATTCCTCGCGCGCGATGTCCTCGAGCGCCGGCGTGCAGCGCGCATCGCTGCCGTCGTCCACGAGCCAGCACGGCAGACCATACGGCGCGAGTGCCGCGACGGTCCGGCGGATGGCGTGCTCGTGGTTATAGAACGGGACGATCAGTCCCAGGCGAATCGTCATCGGCGAATTCCATGCGCCCTGTGGAACACGTCGTGCCGGCGCGCACGTACGCGAACGAAACCGATCTGCCGTTCTCCGCGCGCGTGAGCTCGAGCGTGAGCGAGGTCGACGGCTGCACGATGTGCAGGAACTTGAGTCCGCGCAATCCACGGAAGTGGCGCGGCAGTTCGAACGAGTCGCGCGCGATGCGCATGGCCCAGTCGATCTGCGCGACGGCGGGAAGGATGGGTACCCCGGGGAAGTGGCCGTCGAACGGCGGCAGGTCCGGGCTGATGTCGAGGACGACCGAGCATGCGGCGTCGGAGCGTCGCAGTTCCGACATCGCAGGCAGCGGCATCACGCCGCTGCGGGCTTGTGCTGCAGCAGCGCGTGAATGGCAGTGACCGCGTCGCCGACCGTGCGCACATTGCGGAACTGGTCGGGCTGGATCTTGCGACCGGTCAATTCCTTCAGGCGCAGGATCAGATCGATCGTGTCGATGCTGTCGATCTCGAGATCGTTATAAAGGTGCGCGTCGAGCGTTACGCGCGCAGGATCGATCTCGAACAGATCGTGCAGCACGCTGCGGAGCTGTTCGAAAATTTCTTGTGTGGACTGCACGAAACCCATCCCTCGCCAACGCCTTGAATTATAGCGAATCGTCGCGCGGCGTCAGCCTCATGGCCGTGTTTCCCGTCGCAAATTGACATTCATGGATCCTGGCCTCTCTGGCCAGCGAGCTGTTGCGCGATGCTGACTTCGTACCAGCGAACGAGCGCCTGGGTCAGGTGGCGCGCGGCCAGGGCCTGCGGCTCGGCCAGATAAGGCCCCACCGGAATGGGATCTCCCACGGCGATCACCCAGTGGGGCCGGTGCTCCGGCACGCGGAACCATGAATTTCCCTTGAAAAGTGTGATCGGGTCGCAGGTGATGGTCACCGGCCGCAGCGGCACCCGGGCGGTCAACGCGATCTGGGCCGCGCCGCGGTGGAAATTGAGCGGTGCGCCGGGCGGGGTCCGCGTGCCCTCGGGGAATACGACCAGAGAGCGGCCGCGGGCGAGCGTCGCGGCGCACGCCGCGACCAATCCCTCGCCGGTTTCGTTGCTGATGTACCCGGCCCAGTACACGGGCCAGCGCAGGAACACGTTGCGCCACAGGGCCTGCTTCACGATGCAGTCCACCTCGGGCATGAGGCCGACGAGGTACACCACATCGATGAGAGTCGGATGATTCGCGACGACGAACTGCCCGCGCGCGGCCAGCTTTTCCCGGCCGCGGATCTCGTAAGTGAGCAGCCCGAGCGACTTCATGAGCCACACGAACACGCGCATCGACAGCGAGACCGCGCGCTGCACACGCGCATCGGCGACGTCGCGATCGCGCGAGGACAGGCGCAGGACCGGCCAGACCGTGAAACCCAGCAGCACCGCGCCGACGCCGAAACACGCGAAGGAAAAGCCAGTCGCGAATACGCGCCATGCCCGGTTCCATCGACGAGCCGGCCGGCCGCCTGGGGAAGCCCGCGCGGCCGCCGGTTCACTCAAGTGCGTAGGTCCCTTCGATTTCGAGCAGCAGCTCCCGCCGGCAGATGTCCGCGCGCAGCACGAGCGGCTCCGCCTCGAGCGCGAACAGGCGGCGGATGCGCGGCATCAGCGGCTGGTAGTCCGTGGCATTGCGCAGGTAGACCTTGAGCGATTCGAGCCGCACGGAAGTGCGCCGCGGGCCTTCCGCGTCCGCGCGCATCGCGGTTTCGACCAGTGCCTCGAAGTTGCGCACGGTTTCCTCGAGCTGCCGCTCGGGATCGCCGATGTGCAGGCTTTCATGGCCCACGATGCTCGCGGTGCCCGAGACCAGGAGCTGCGCGCCGACCCCGTTCGGCACCAGCGCCGCGCGCGCGAACATCGGACTGCGCCGGCCGTACTGCTGCGGATACAGCGGTGCGCTGACCTGGCGCGGGTTTTCGATCTGCGTGCCCGGCTGTTTGCCGGCGAGACAGGACAACACGAAGCCGCCGGTTTCGCTGCCGAGCGCGCTCGCGGCGGGCAGGTTGCGCTCGATGCCGTTGCTCAGGTTGACCGCGCTGTGCCGCCCGGCGTTGAACCGGCGGTAACGTTCCTCTTCTCCCTCGCCGACCGTGATGCCGGCCAGGTAATTCCAGGCGCGCAGCCAGTACGGATAACCCTCCCGTCGCAGCAGGTGATCGAGGCGCAGGTAGCTGCGCCGCGTGAGCTGTTCGACGTCGGCGCAAAGCTCCGGCGGAACGATTAGGCTCGCGAACAGGTAACTGCCGTCGCGCGCGAACCGGACGTCGCGGTACACGCCAGCCTCGACCGGCGAATCCGTACTCCAGCGCTCGACGCGCTCGTCGCCGCCCAGTTGCGTGAGCGATACGGGGATGCGACGTGGATCGTCATCCGGAGCGCCGTCCGCGGAAAGCCCGAAGTGAAACTCCGATAGCGTGTGTCGAGGCTGCGGCGCGTTTCGCAAAGCGTGATGTACGTGCAGCAAGGTCAACGCCCCACAACTGCACAGGCAGGAAGGTTCATGCGATCATTCGCGCGGTGTCTGATCCTACGGATTTCCCGATGATGCCCGATCAAAGCGGCAGCCAGGCTGGCGCCTCTCGTCTCGCCCCTCATCCCCTGCTGAAAAGCTATTACGCGGATGAGCCGGGCCGCAAGCGCCGCGTCAACGAGATGTTCGACGAGTCCGCGCCTCACTACGACTGGATCACTGGCGCGATGTCGTTCGGTACCGGCCGCTGGTATCGCGGCGACGTTCTCAAGCGTCATGGCGTGACGGCGGGTACTCGCCTGCTGGACGTGGGTTCGGGAACGGGCGTGATCGCGGCACTGGCGCAGGGAATGGTCGGTCCGACGGGCGCCGTCGTGGCGGTCGATCCATCGCCCGGCATGCTTGCGGAGGCCACGAAGGCCGGCGTGCGCGATACGCGCATCGGTCGCGGCGAAGCGCTACCCGTGGGTGACGGCGAATTCGACATCCTCACGATGGGCTACGCGCTGCGGCACGTCGAGGACCTGGTCGTCACCTT
The DNA here is from genome assembly GCA_023433705.1 of Pseudomonadota bacterium. Lineage (GTDB taxonomy): Bacteria > Pseudomonadota > Gammaproteobacteria > Steroidobacterales > Steroidobacteraceae > CADEED01. The sequence goes on along the minus strand of JAEYUC010000021.1, from coordinate 78,647 downwards.
CCGCGAATACAAGCGCGCGCTGCGTCCGGGCGGCAAGGTGCTGCTGCTCGAGATCACACGGCCCGAGGGCCGTTTCCAGTACCACGCGCTCAAGTTCTATCTGAAACACGTGGTGCCGACGGTCACGCGAATCGTGCGCCGTTCCGCGGAAGCGCAGCGCCTCATGAAGTATTACTGGGACACCATCGAAGCCTGCGTGCCGCCGGCCGACATCTTGGCCGCGCTCGCGAGCGCGGGCTTCACCGATGTGAAACGTCACGTGCTGAACGGCATGTTCAGCGAGTACTCAGCGATCAAGCCGGCGACGCCGGCAGAAGGAAATCCGCAGTGAGCGCCGCCCTGACCCACGAAGAGCGGCAGATGGCCGAGGTCATCGTGTCCGCGCTCAATCTCGAACACATCCAGGCCGACACGGTCGACCCGGCGATGCCGCTGTTCGGCCAATCCACTCCGGGCTGGGGGCTCGACTCGATCGACGCGCTCGAGATCGTGCTCGCGATCCAGCAGAAATACAGCGTCGAGCTCAAGGCCGACGATGCCTCCGTGACGCGCGCCTTCGCGTCGCTGCGTGCGCTCACGCAGCTCGTCGCGGAGCGCCGCACGGCTTGACCGCTGCGGCATCCCTCATTCCCTGATGAGGAATGTCACGATTTCCCGCACGGCGCGCGCGCTGGTCGCGGTTGCGAGCTTCGTGCTGGCTTCCGCGCTGATCCACCTCGCGATCTCCAACGAATCGCATCTCGTCGACTGGCTCGCGCTGGTCGCGATCGTGGCCGTGCCGTTCAGCATCGCGCTGCTCGAGCTGCGCTGGCGCGCCTGGCTCGCGTTCGCCGGGCTCGCCGCCGTGGCGTGGTGGATCGCGGACACGGGCGGCGGACAATTGCTGCTGTTCGCGCCGTCGGTGCTCATTCCCGCGATGCTCGCGTGGTTCTTCGGCCGCACGCTGTTCTCGGGCCGGCAGCCGCTGATCGTATCGGTGGCGCTGGCCGCGCGGCCTTCGACGCCCGACTATCTACTGCGCTACTCGCGCCAGCTCACGGTGTTCTGGACCGGGATCTTCGTCGCGATCGCGACCTGGGACCTCGCGCTCGCGGCCCTGGCCCCGCAGCAGTGGTGGTCGGTCATGGCCAATTGCGGCAACTATCTACTCATTGCCGCCGCTGTCGGTGGCGAGTACCTGTTCCGCCGCCTGCGCTTCCGCGACTACGCGCATCCCGGCTTCTCCGAGTACCTGAAAATAGTGGTCAACGCGAATCCCCGCCGATGAACGCGAAAGATGGTGCCTGGCACGGAAAATCCGGGATAAGCGCGGCGGTGAGCCACGCGTACGTGCGGCCCGCGCCCGAAGCCATCGCCGCCTGGCGCGGTGGCGTCCCGGTCACGCGCCGCGAATTCGCGCGGCACGTCGCGAGCGTCGCGCGGGCGCTGCCGGACACGCGCTGGATCGTGAACCGCTGCGCCAATCGTTATCACTTCGCGGTGACGTTCCTGGCTGCCTGCCGGCGCGGCGCGACCAACCTGCTGCCGCCCGGCGTGGGCCCGCAGGCGCGCGACGAGTTGCTGGAGGGTTATCCCGGAGCGCAGCTCATCGAGGATGCGTTCGTGCTCGCGGCGCTGGAAGCGGGCGATGCGGGGCCGGTGGAGGACGTTTCGCCCGGCATCGCGGACGAGCAGCTCGCGGCGCTCGTGTTCACGTCCGGCAGCACGGGCCGTCCGCGCGCGCACGAGAAATCCTGGCGCGCGCTCGCCATGTCCGCGCGCTACTGCCGGCTGCGTCTCGGCGAGCGCGCGATGAGCGTCGTCGTCACCGTTCCGCCACAGCACATGTACGGGCTCGAGACCTCGATCTTCACGCTGCTCGCGGGAGACTGGGCGCTGCACGACGGCAACGCCTTCTTTCCCGACGAGATCATCGTGGCGCTGGAATCGATTTCCTCGCCCAAGCTGCTGATCACCGCGCCGTATCACCTGCGCCATCTGCTCACGAGCGCGAGTTCGCTGCCGCGCGTCGACGCCGTGTTGTCGGCGACCGCGCCGCTGGGCGCGGATCTCGCCGCGGAAGCGGAGCGTCGACTCGGCGCGGAAGTGTTCGAGATCTACGGCTGCACCGAGGCCGGCAGCATGGCGACGCGGCGTACTGCCCACGACGAGATCTGGACGCCATACCCGGGACTCGAATTCTCGCTGAACGATGGCGCGACGTCGGTCCGCGCGGATCACCTGGTCGGCACGATTCCGGTGGGCGATCGCATCGACCTGCGCGCCGACGGCCGCTTCACGCTGCTGGGCCGCGACGCCGACATGATCAAGATCGGCGGCCGGCGCGGCTCGCTGTCCGACATCGCGGCGCGCATCGCGACACTGCGCGGCGTAATCGACCAGGTCGTATTCATGCCGGGCGAAGGTGAAACCGCGCGTCCCGCCGCGCTGGTGGTGGCGCCCGGCCGCACCGCGGCCGAGCTGCGCCAGGAACTGAGCGCGCTCATCGACGGCGTGTTCGTGCCGCGACCCATCCGGATCGTCGACGCCCTGCCGCGCAACGAACTGGGTAAATTGCCGCGCGAGCGTTTACTCGAGATGCTGGGCAAGCCCACTGATTGAACGCGAAGATGGACCTTTCCGTGACAATCAGGACGCCATTGGAACACCCAAGTTACGCTGGTCACTTTCCCGGCCGGCCGGTCGTGCCCGGTGTCCTGCTGCTGGAACTCGTCGCCCAGGCAATCGGCCGCGGTGCTCCGACGCTCATCGACGGCGTGAAATTCCACCGCGCGCTGAGCCCCGGTGAGTCGTTCGAATTGAGCCTCGAGCAATCCGCAGAGCGCGTCCGGTTCCGCTGCGAGCTCGATGCCGGGCCCGTCGCCGAAGGCGTGTTCGGATTCGGTAAGCGCGGATGAACTCCCCTCGGCCGGAGACCGGCGCGGAAAACGTGCGACGCGTCGAGTGGCACGAACGCGGCGAGCGCGGCAACACGTTCTCGCTACGCGCACTGCGCTTCGCGGCGCTCACGCTCGGGAGGCGCGCGATCCGCCCACTCCTCTATCCGCTCAGCCTCTACTTCGTGCTGACGTCGCCGACCACGCGGCGCATCTCGCGCGAATATCTCGCGAGAGTGCTGCCACATCCGCCGCGCTTCCGCGACATCTGGCGCCACGTGTTCGCGTTCGCGAGCATCTCGCTGGACCGCGTGTTCCTGCTGACCGGCAAGTATCCGTTCAAGGTGGAAGGCCACTACGGCCCCGGCACGCTCGAGACGGCGCGTACGCGCGGCGTGCTGCTGTTCCTCTCGCACTACGGCAGCTTCGAGGTGATGCGCATCGGAGCCGTGCAGAAACACGAGCTCAAGCTGCGCATCGTGCTCGACCTCAACATCGGCCGGCGCTTCATGCAGGCGCTGGGCGAGCTGAACCCGGAGATCGCCGCCGGCATCATCGACTCGTCGAACGCCGGCCCCGATCTCGCGCTCCGGGTGCGCGAGGCGCTCGACGACAATGCCGTGGTCGGCCTCATGGTCGACCGGCGGCGCGCGGGGGAACGCTCCGTCACGGTGAACTTCCTGGGTGAGCCCGCGCCGTTTCCAGCGAGCCCATGGCTGCTCGCGGCCGCGCTCAAAGTGCCGGTGCTGATCGTATTCGGCATCTGGAAAGGCGGCGACCGTTACGAAGCGCACGTCGAGCTGCTGTCCGAGAAGATAGACCTGCCGCGCGCGACTCGCGAGGCGGAGCTGCAACGCCTCGTGCAGGACTACGCCGACCGGCTCGCGGCGCGCGTGCGCGAAGCCCCCTACAATTGGCTCAACTTCTACGACTTCTGGGCCCGATGAAACCGCTTGCGATCACCGCCTATACCGTCACGAGCGCGATCGGTCGCGGCCGCGCGGCGCACATCGCGGCGTTGCGCGCGGAGAAGACCGGGCTCACCGAACAACGCTTCGAAGACGCCACGCTGCCGTGCTGGATAGGCGCCGCGCAGGGGCTCGACTCGGTGACGCTGCCACGCGAGCTGGCGGGTTGGGATTGCCGCAACAATCGGCTCGCGGAGGCCGCGCTGGCCACCGACGGATTCCTCGATGCCGTGACTGCGGCGCGTGCACGCCATGGCGCGCGGCGCATCGGCGTGTTCATCGGCACCAGCACCTCCGGCGTGCGCCACACCGAACTCGCATTCGCCCAGAGGGCGAAGGAAGGCGGCGCAGGCCCGCTGCCGGACTGGTTCGACTACCACGCCACGCAAAGCACGTTCTCCGTCGCCGACTACACGCGCACGCGTCTCGGGCTCGAGGGTATCGCCGCGTCCGTTTCCGCGGCCTGTGCTTCGAGCGCCAAGGTGTTCGCCTCCGCTGCGCGCGCGATCGAGGCCGGGTTCTGCGACGCCGCGGTGGTCGGCGGAGTAGATAGCCTGTGCCTCACCACCCTGTACGGGTTCAACGCGCTGCAGCTCGTGTCGCCCGACATCTGCCGTCCGGCCGACGCCGGGCGCAAGGGACTGTCGATCGGCGAGGCGGGCGGCTTCGCGCTGCTCGAGCGCCCGCGCGAGCCGGGCGTCGCGGCCTGCCTCGGCGCGGGTGAATCGAGCGACGCGCACCACATGTCGCAGCCGCGGCCCGACGGCGCGGGCGCGGTGCTCGCGATGCGCGGCGCGCTCGGCGCGCTGCCGCCGGAGCGCGTGAGTTACATCAACCTGCATGGCACCGCGACGCCGGCCAACGACTCGTCGGAGGACACCGCCGTGACGGCGCTGTTCGGCAGGAGCACGCCGTGCAGCTCGACCAAGGGATGGACCGGTCACACGCTCGGCGCCGCCGGCATCGTCGAAGCCGCGATCTCGCTGCTCGCGATCGAACACGGCTTCATGCCGCGCAGCCTCAACACGCGCACGCTCGATCCGAAGCTCTCGGCGTCGATCCTGCTCGAAGCACGCGACGCGAAAGTCGAATACGTGTTGTCGAATTCGTTCGGCTTCGGCGGCACCAACTGCAGCGTGTTGTTCGGGCCCGCGCCATGACCATGTGCGTCGTGAAGTCGGTGGGTATCGCGGCGCCCGGGCTCGCCGGGTGGAACGCATCGCTCGACGTGTTGCGCGGCGCGACCGCGCACGTGCCGACGCCGGAATCGCCCTATGCGCCGGCATTGCTGCCGCCGAACGAGCGGCGTCGCGCGACCGCCGCGGTGCGCCAGGCGTTCCGCGCCGCCGAGGACGCAGTCAGCGGTTTTCCCGCCAACAACCTCGCGTCGGTATTCGTGAGCTCCGACGCGGACATGTCGGTGCTGAACCGCATCTGTTCGGCGCTCGCGCAATCTCCCCGCGTCATCTCGCCGACCGACTTCCACAACTCCGTCCACAACGCGGCCAGTGGATACTGGAGCATCGCGGTGCAGAGCATGCAACCGACGACGACGCTCGCGGCTTTCGATGCAAGCTTCACGGCGGGTCTGGTGGAGGCGGTCGCGCTCGTGCGCGAGCGCAACGCCGACGTGCTGCTGGCCGCCTACGACGCCGTCGCTCCCGAACCGCTGCTCGCGGCGCGTCCGCTCGTTCATTCCGCGAGCGTCGCGCTGGTTCTCGGCACGGATCCGGCCGGCGACGAGGCCGTCGGCACCAAACCTCTCGCGCGACTCGAACTCGGATTCGCCGGAACGGCGGAATCCCGTTGCTCGAGCGAATCGCTCGAAGCCCTGCGCTGCGCGAATCCGGCGCTGCGTGCGCTGCCGCTGCTCGAGCTGATCGCCGTGGGTCGCGCGGGCGCGGTCACGCTGCGCGGTCCCGGCGAATTGCTGATCACCGTCGATTGCACACCATGGACATGAGCAACCGCGATCCGGCGACACTCGTGCCACACGCCGGCACGATGTGCCTGATCACGCGAATCGTGAGCGCCGACGAGAAGCATATTGTCTGCTCCACGTCGACGCATCGCTCGCCTGACAACCCGCTGCGGCTCGATGGGCAACTGGCCTCCCTGCATATCGCCGAATACGGCGCGCAGGCGATGGCGATTCACGGCGGACTGCTGGATCCGACGGCGCGCGAGCGTGGCGGAATGCTCGCGGGGGTGCGAGATCTGAAGCTCGGCGTGGCGCGACTCGACGACATCGCCGAAGACATCGAGATCCACGCGCAGCGGCTCATCGCAAACCCGGGCGGGCAGATCTATCTATTCACGGCGCGCGCGGGCGAAAAGGAAATCGCGCGCGGCCGCGTCTCCGTCATGTTCGCGCAGTAGATGAGCAAACCGGCCTCACATGTGGGCATCATCGCGGGCCTGATTGCCACGCCGTTCCTGATCTTTCCGATGCTGAAGCTGTTCCTCGGTCACTGCTTCTTCGAGCAGGGATGCCAGCCGCACGAAGGCCTCAAGTTTCTCGGAGTGATTCTCGCGGCATGTGCGCTCGGTGCGGGAATCGCCGGGATCGTTGGCTGGCTGGCGAGCCTCGTCCTGAATCGGCTGCATCGGTCATGGGAGGAGAGCTAACCCGTGGGCCGCGACAGGCGAATATCGATCGCACTCGTTCTGTTCGCGACGTCTTTGGGTTCGCTGCTCATCCAGGGATGGATTTTGTTCGTCTACGTCCATTCCGCGCTGAATCAGAACTGGACGTACTTTTCGGAAAAGTTTCCTTCTTACGTGCGGCAGATTCCTGAAGGCGCTTATTGCCTCGACGATTGCTCTCCCGATCTTCCTTTCGTCGCCGGAAGGATCGGAATCGCAAGTTTCCTGGCGGCGCTGTGTGTCCTGACACACGTCTGGTGGACATCGAGGCCGCGCGACGCCGCGTGAACTCGCTACATCACCACGGCGCCTTGCTGTGCGCCTCTATCCACTTCTGGATTTCCTCGTTCAGCTCGCGCGCGTCGCGGCCCGCCGCCTCGAACGGCGGCCCGATCACCACGCGGATGGTGCCGCGCTTCTTGAGCACACCGCGCCGCGGCCAGAAGTAGCCCGCGTTGTGCGCCACCGGCACGATGAGCTTTTTTTCCTTGATGGCCAGCAACGTACCGCTCGATCCGTACTTGCGCGTCTCGCCCTGCGCCATGCGTGTTCCCTCGGGGAACACCAGGACCCAGGCGCCGAGCCGATCCATCCGGTCCTTGCCCTGCGTGAGCACCTGGTTCACCGCCGCCGTGCCGGCCTTGCGATCGATCGCGATGCATCGCGCGAGCATGCAGCCCCAGCCCACGAACGGGATCCAGTAGATCTCGCGTTTCATGACCCAGACCAGCGGCTCGAACAGGATCATGATCGCGAACGTCTCCCAGGTGGACGAATGCTTCATGAAGATGACGTGATTGCCGGCCGGCAGATTCTCGCGGCCCTCGACCGTGAACCGCAGGCCGCACAACACCCGCAGCGCGAAGAACACCACGTGGGTCATCACCCCCGCCATCCGGAAGCGACCCTTGAATGACAGGAACGGCGTGATGAGGCAGTAGGCGATGGCGAACACCAGCATCCACGCCCACAGGAACAGGTTGAACGCGATCGACCCCAGCCACTGCATGCTAGTCAGTGTCCTCGGGTGGGCTCAGCCCGGCAGGCAGGAGAGATCCGCGATACCCGCGAACATGCCGCGCAGCTCCGAAAGCAGCGCGAGCCGGTTGCGCCGCAGCGCCGGATCCTCGGCGTTGACCATCACGGTATCGAAGAACGCGTCGACGGTGGGCCGCAGCGTCGCCAGCTTCGTCAATGCAGTGCCGTAGTCCCGCTTGTCGAGCGCGCGCGTGACGTTTCCGGCGATACCGGAGACGGCCTCCTGCAGCGCCTTCTCCGCCGGTTCGCGCAGCAGCGTCGCATCCACGGTGCCGCCCGCGCCGACTTCGGCTTTCTTGAGGATATTCGAGATGCGCTTGTTGGCCGCCGTGAGACTCGCGGCTTCAGGTAGTCCGAGGAATTTCACCAGCGCCGCGAGACGTGCGCCGAAATCCAGCGGCGAAACGGGCGCGCTCGCGTTGACCGAATCGAACATCTCGGTGGTCGCGCCCACTACGGCGCCGTCATTGCCGGCATCGAGCAGATAGGCGCGCAGGCGTTCGACGACGTACTGCCACAACTCCGCGGAAACCTTTTCGGATTTCACCGGCTGCAGCTCGCAGGCGCGTTCGACCAGCGCGCGCAGGTCGATGTCGAGCTTTTTCTCGATCGCGATGCGCAAGGCGCCGATCGCGGCGCGGCGCAGACCGAACGGATCCTTGGTGCCGCTCGGCTTCTGGCCGATCGAGAAGATGCCGGCAAGCGTGTCGAGCTTGTCCGCGAGCGAGACCGCGAGCCCGACGCCGCCGCCGGGCAGTTCGCCGCCCGCGCCGCGCGGCATGTAGTGCTCGTCGATCGCGTTCGCGACTTCCGCGGGTTCGCCATCGGCGAGCGCGTAGTAACGACCCATGATTCCCTGCAGCTCGGGGAATTCACCGACCATGTTCGAGAGCAGGTCGCACTTCGCGAGCGTCGCGGCGCGCTCGGCCTGCGCGCGATCGGCGTCGATCAGCAACGCGATTTCCCCGGCGAGCTTCGTGACGCGGCGCACCTTGTCGCCGATCGAGCCCAGCTTCGCCTGGAACGTGACCGCGTCGAGCGCGGGCACGCGGTCGGCGAGTTTCTGCTTGCGATCCAGGTCGTAGAAGAACGCGGCGTCGGACAGACGCGGCCGCACGACGCGTTCGTTGCCGGCCTGCACCTTGGCCGAGTCCCGGCTGCGGATGTTGCTCACCGTGACGAAGTGCGCGAGTAGTTTGCCGTCGCGCGTCTCGACCGGGAAATATCGTTGATGCTCCTGCAGCGTCGAGATCAGCACCTCGCGCGGCAGCTCGAGGAAGCGCGCCTCGAAATCGCCGGCGACGGCTTCGGGCCATTCGACGAGCGCCGTGACCTCGTCGAGCAGTTCGGCGTCGATCAGCGCATGGCCGCGCAGCTTCTCGCCGGCTTCCGCCACGCGTTCGCGGATGCGCTCGCGGCGCGCCGCGAAATCGGCGATCACGAAATCGTCGAACAATGTCTTGGAATAGTCGGCGGGCGATGCGAGCGCCAACGGCTGGCGCTTGCCCATGAAGCGATGCCCGCGCGTGTGACGGCCGGCGTCCGTGTCGAGGATGCGCGCCGGCACGACGTCGATGCCGAAGAGCATGACCAGCCAGTGCACGGGCCGCACGAACTCCGCGTCGGAGTCGCCCCAGCGCATGCGTTTCGGAATCGGCAGGGCGTCCAGCGAACGCTGCACGATCGCCGGCAGCAGCGCCGTGGTCGCGAGGCCGGGCTTCGTGCCTTCGAAATAGAGGAACTCGCCCTTGCCCTCGGAAATTCGCGCGAGCGCGCCCACGGCGACGCCACACTTCTCGGCGAACTTCGTCGCGGCCGCGGTGGGCGCGCCGTCCTTGCCGAAGGCCGCGCTCACCGGCGGACCCTTGAGTTTGATCGCCTGCGCCGGCTGCTCGGTAGCCAGTTCGTGAACGAGCACCGCGAGACGCCGCGGAGTCGCGAACGAATGCAGGTCGCCGGAGGGCAATCCGGCATCCTTCAATCCGGTGCGAATGCCTTCCGCGAACGCGCGCTCGAGCTCGGGCAGCGCGAGCGGCGGCAGTTCTTCGGTGCCGATCTCGACGAGGAAGTCGCGCTTGCTCATGCCGCGCTCCCGGAGGCCGCGCCGCTGGCCGCGAGCATCGGAAAGCCCAGCGCCTCGCGGCTGTCGTAGTAAGCCTGCGCCACCGCGCGCGCCATCGTGCGCACGCGCAGGATGTAACGCTGGCGCTCGGTGACCGAGATCGCCTTGCGCGCATCGAGCAGGTTGAACGTGTGCGAGGCCTTCATCACCTGCTCGTACGCGGGCAGCGCGAGCTTCGCCTCGATGAGCCGCGCGAACTCCGCCTCGTGTTCGTCGAAGCGCCGCAGCAGCACCGCCGTGTCCGCGATCTCGAAGTTGTACTTCGACTGCTCGACTTCGTTCTGGTGGTACACGTCGCGGTAGGTGACCTTGCCGAGCGGTCCGTCGGCCCAGACGATGTCGAAGATGCTCTCGACGCCCTGCAGGTACATCGCGAGGCGTTCGAGACCGTACGTGATCTCGCCCGTGACGGGTTTGCAGTCGAGCCCACCTACCTGCTGGAAGTACGTGAACTGCGTGACCTCCATGCCGTTGAGCCAGACTTCCCAGCCGAGTCCCCACGCGCCGAGCGTCGGAGATTCCCAGTTGTCCTCGACGAAGCGTACGTCGTGCACCAGCGTGTCGAAGCCGAGCGCGCGCAGGCTGCCGAGGTACAGATCCAGGATCGGCAGGGGTGAAGGTTTGATCACCACCTGGAACTGGTAGTAGTGCTGCAGCCGGAACGGGTTGTCGCCATAACGGCCATCGGTGGGCCGGCGCGAGGGCTGCACGTACGCCGCGGACCAGGGCTCCGGACCGATCGCGCGCAGGAAGGTCGCGGTGTGAAACGTACCCGCGCCCATTTCCATGTCGTACGGCTGCAGGATCACGCAGCCCTGGTCGGCCCAGTATTTCTGGAGCGCGAAGATCAGGTCCTGGAATGTTCGGGGCGGAGTACCCAACGGTACTTCGGGAAACTGGGTCATGTTCACGGCCGGAAAAAAGCGGCGCGCAGTATATCGCGGGCCCGGCGCATCACAGGTATCCGGTCAGGCGGGTCCGATGGCGCGAATCTCGTATACATCCGCGATGCGGCTGCCATCCCAGGCATATCTCAGATGCACGCTCTGCCGCACGTTCTGCACGAGCCGCGGCCGGAATACCGCGACGCATTCGCCGCCGTTTCGCCGCACGCTTTCGAACGCGATGCCGTTCGAACCCGCCTCGCGCAGCTCGCGGCCGAGCTTCTGCGACGCCTGGTAGCTCGACGGGTCGTACACCGCGCTCAGCGAAGCGCGCAGTCCGCGCAGATCGTGCAGTTCGCAGACGACGTCCGCGAGATAACAGCGCATCTCGAGCTCCATCGACGGCTGGCTCGTGGCGCGCAGGAAATTCTCGCGGTGAAACCGCGTCTCCGCGATGGCGGTCTCGAGCGACTCCGCCGCGTAGTAAGCGCCGAAATGCCCGTCGGTGAAACGCGTTCCCTGGGGCGAAAGATGCGTGAATGGCGCCATCACGATGGACGCGTTCGGGCCGCCGACACGATCGGCCTTCGGCACGAGGTGCAGCTCGCCGACCTCGTTGCGGATGCGGGGATTCGTCAGGGATTCCAGCTCATAGAGCGCATCCCAGTCGGCGGGATCCGCGACGCGTTCGAACAGGTGAATGGTCGGCAGCCGGCTCGCGACGATGCGATGGGCGGGCGCGAAGCGTACAGCCCGCGCGGGAAGAGGAGACGACACCATCCCTGGTAACTGGGCCGCGCCGTCAGCCGCGCTCGGCGTCGAGGTATTGCCGGACCACGTAAAGATCGGCGACCTGGCCTGACAACATGCGATCGAGCGCGGAGCGCCCGCCGAAGGGTGCCGCCGTGTTCGGCTTGCGGATCCATTCGTCCGCGGCGCGCGGGTCCGGAATCAGAATCTGCAGCGACTTGTAGATGCCGAGCAGATAGGAGAGTCGTTCGAGCGTGTCGCGCGGCAGGCGCGGCGACGGTTCGCGCCGCCATTTGAAGTACGTGGAGCGCGATGCGATGCCGAGCAGCGTGAGCTGCTCCGCGATGCTCAGGCCCCAGGCCTCCGCGATGTTTCCGAAGGCGCGCAGGCCGGCGCCCCCCATCGCGGGGTTCGACGGCCGGTGGGAGCCGGAGTCTCGATACGGATCGGCAAGCGTGAGATTCATGGCGAGTCCCTCAAGTCCATAAGTGGACTATACGCCGAACAATATGCATATGGAACCAGAATTTCGCATCATGGAAGTGCGACGCACTTTTCAGGGTCGCGAATTACGTCTCAGGATGGTGCAAAATTCCGACCGCTTGCACCAAAGATGTGCGAATGTGAGCCATCGAGTCCTCCAAGTGCTTGATTCAAAAGGATTCCCAGGGTGGCACAGCGAATGCATTGAGACCGAGGCTCAAACCCTTCCAAGGCAGAGGTAAAACAATGAAACCGGCTGATGTAATCAAGTTGATCAAGGACAAGGAGGTCAAGTACGCCGACCTTCGCTTCACCGACACCCGCGGCAAAGAACAACACGTAACGATTCCCGCGCATCTCGTCGACGAAGAATTGTTCCGCGACGGAAAGATGTTCGACGGCTCCTCCATCGCAGGTTGGAAGGGCATCAACGAGTCGGACATGATCCTGGCGCTCGATTCGACGACCGCCGTAATCGATCCGTTCTTCGAGCAGACCACGGTCAACATCCGCTGCGACATCATCGAACCGGCGACCATGCAGGGCTATGAGCGCGACCCGCGCTCGCTCGGCAAACGCGCCGAGGCGTATCTCAAGTCCACGGGCATCGCGGATGGCGCGCTGTTCGGACCCGAGAACGAGTTCTTCATCTTCGACAGCGTCCGCTGGAACAGCGGCATGAACGGCACCTCGTACGAGATCGACTCGGGCCAGGGCGCGTGGAACAGCAACACCGTTTATCCGGACGGCAACAAGGGACATCGCCCGGGCGTGAAGGGCGGTTACTTCCCCGTGCCGCCGGTCGATGCCTACCAGGACATCCGCTCGGCGATGTGCGATGCGCTCGTCGAGATGGGCATGAAGGTCGAGGTCCATCACCACGAAGTCGCCACCGGCGGCCAGTGCGAAATCGGCGTCGGCGCGGGCGGCCTCGTGAAGAAGGCCGACGAAGTGCAGATCCTCAAGTACTGCGTGCAGAACGTGGCCCACAGCTACGGCAAGACGGCGACGTTCATGCCGAAGCCGCTGGTCGGTGACAACGGCTCGGGCATGCACGTGCACCAGTCGCTGCAGAAGGACGGCAAGGCGCTGTTCGCGGGCGACAAGTACGGCGGTCTCTCCGACACCGCTCTCTACTACATCGGCGGCATCATCAAGCACGCGAAGGCGATCAACGCGTTCACGAACCCGGGCACGAACAGCTACAAGCGCCTCGTCCCCGGCTTCGAAGCGCCCGTGATGCTCGCGTACTCCGCGCGCAACCGGTCGGCGTCGATCCGCATTCCGTGGGTTTCGAACCCGAAGGCGCGCCGCATCGAAGTGCGCTTCCCGGACTCGCTGGCGAATCCGTACTTCGCGTTCGCGGCGATGATGATGGCCGGCCTCGACGGCATCCAGAACAAGATCCACCCGGGCGAACCGGCCGACAAGGATCTGTACGACCTGGAGCCGGAAGAGGAGAAGCACATTCCGCAGGTCTGCCATTCGCTCGACATGGCGCTCGAGGCCCTGGACAAGGATCGCGAGTTCCTGACGCGCGGTGGTGTGTTCACCAACGACGTGATCGACGCTTACATCGGACTGAAGATGCAGGAAGTCACGCGCTTCCGAATGAGCACTCACCCGGTGGAGCTCGAGCTGTACTACAGCTGCTGAGGCGGCATGAGGCGGCGGGATGCCAGCAGGGAGAAAAACGCGGGGATCGACCCGAGTTTCACACCCGCCGGCATCCCGGCCGCGCATTTGAGCTGGGCGGCGGCCCTGGCCGGGGGCCGCCGCCTGATTCTGTGCGACGCGTTTTGGTGGCGTTCAGCCGCAGGCGCTATGCTCCGGTCCCATGAGGCGCTTGCCCCTCATCGCTTTGGGAATGTTGTTTGCCGCGTCGACGACGCTGGCGACGACCTACGTGCGCGTCGAGAAGGACGGCACCAAGACCTATTCGGATCGCCCGCTGCCGGGCGGTCAACCCGTCGATCTGCAACCGGCGCAGACCTATTCCGCGCCGCCCCCGCCGAGCACTCCGTCGAATGTGCCGCGCGAGCAGCAGTTGCTGAACGAGATCGACGACTTCCAGTACACGAGCTGCGCGCCGATTCCGAAGCAGGACGAGACTTTCACGAATCCGGAAGTCGTGAACCTCGGCGTGTCGCTGCAACCGGCGCAACGGTCCGGCCACATCATCGAGCTGACGCTCGACGGGAAGGTCGTGGGCGATGGCTCGGGAACCTATGCGTGGACGGCGCCCATCGACCGCGGCACACATACGGTCGCGGTCACGGTGAAGGATCGCTTCGGCCGAACGCTGTGCAGCGCGCAGTCGCAGTTCCACGTCTTCAGGCCTTCGCTGAACATGCCAGGTCGGGCACTGCCCACCGTGCCAAGGCCCCGCAACTGAACGCGCCACCATGCGCGGCCGGAGGCCGTCATGGCGGTTGAACGTTTTCTGCCTTCCGCGATCGCGCACTTCGAGCCCGCCGATCTCATCGGCGCGCTCGCGACCGGCATCGTCGTGCTCGATGCGGACCTGTGCGTCGTCTACGCGAACGTCGCGGCGCAGGATCTGCTCGCCGTCAGCGTCAACCAGGCGCGCGGCAAACCCTTTCTCTCGCTGGTGCTCGACGCGGATTCGCTGAACCCGCTCATGCGCCGCGCGCTCGAGACCGGCGAGACGTTGTCCGAGCGCGAGATGTCGGTGATGACCGGTCCGCTCGGCCGCGAGCATCGCGTCATCGACGTCACGATGACGCCGATGGACAGCGAGTTCGAGCGCAAGTACCTGCTGCTCGAGATATCCGACGCCACGCAGCGCCAGCGCATCTCGCGCGAGAACGAGCTCATGGCGCGCCTCGACTCGAGCCGCCAGATGGTCCGGCAGCTCGCGCACGAGATCAAGAATCCGCTCGGCGGCCTGCGCGGCGCGGCCCAACTACTCGAGCGCGAGCTGCACGAACACCTGCGCGAGTACACCGGCATCATCATCAGCGAGGCGGATCGCCTGACCGCGCTGGTCGATTCGATGATCGGCCCGTCGCGCGCGCCGCAGAAGACGCTCATCAACATCCACGAGATCTGCGAGCACGTATTCCGCCTGCTACGCAGCGAGGCGCGCTCCGGGGTGCTGGTCGAGCGCGACTACGATCCGTCGTTGCCGAACGCCGAGGTGGATGCGAACCAGATCATCCAGGCGCTGCTCAACGTCGCGCGCAACGCGCTGCTCGCGGTGGGCGAGCGCGGCCGCATCGTCATACGAACGCGCGTCGCCGCGAACGTGAGCATCGGCGCGTCGCGCCACAAGCTCGCGGCCATCATGCAAGTCGAGGACAACGGGCCGGGCGTGCCGCCCGAGCTCGCGGACACCATCTTCTTCCCCCTGGTCACCGGGCGCGCGAACGGCACCGGCCTGGGTCTTGCGGTCTCGCAAGACCTGGTCACCCGCCACGGGGGTCTCATCGAATTCGAAAGCAAGCCCGGGCGCACGATTTTCACGATCCTGCTGCCCTTACCGGAGAACGCATGAGCGTCGATCCAACCTATATGCACAACGCCAATTCGCCACCCGCCAATCTACCTGCCCTGCGGGTGTGGCTCGTGGAAGACGATGCGTCGATACGGTGGGTGCTGGAGCGGGCGTTGCGCGCCAGCGGCATGGTGCCGCGCGCATTCGACTCGGCCGAGCCCGCGATGGCGGCCCTGCGCGCCGACGCCCCCGACGTATTACTCACCGACATCCGCATGCCAGGCAGCTCCGGCATCGACCTCTTGCGCGAAGTGCGTGCCGCGCACCCGACGCTGCCCGTGATCGTGATGACCGCGCACTCGGATCTGCCGAGCGCGGTGTCCGCGTACGAAGGCGGCGCGTTCGAATATCTGCCGAAGCCCTTCGACATCGACCAGGCGGTCGAACTCGTGCGGCGCGCCGGGCAGACCGCGCGGCGCAGCGACGATGCTCCGACGCAGGCGCCGGAAATTCCCGAATTGCTCGGCAAGGCGCCGGCGATGCAGCAGGTGTTCCGCGCGATCGGGCGCCTGTCGCGCTCGAGCGTGGCGGTGCTGATCACCGGCGAATCCGGCACCGGCAAGGAGCTGGTCGCGCGTGCGCTGCACGAGCACAGTCCGCGCGCCTCGAAGCCGTTCGTCGCATTGAACACCTCGGCGATTCCGGCGGAGCTGCTGGAATCCGAATTGTTCGGTCACGAGAAGGGCTCGTTCACGGGCGCCGACGCGCAGCGTCGCGGACGGTTCGAGCAGGCGAACGGCGGCACGTTGTTCCTCGACGAGATCGGCGACATGTCGACGCCGCTGCAGACGCGACTGCTGCGCGTGCTGGCGGAAGGCGAGTTCTATCGCGTCGGCGGCCAGACGCCGATCAAGGTCGACGTGCGCGTCATCGCCGCGACGCACCAGAACCTGGAAGAGCGCGTCGAGCGCGGGATCTTCCGCGAGGATCTCTATCACCGCCTGAACGTCATCCGCATCGAGTTGCCGCCGCTGCGCTCGCGCACGGAAGACGTGCCCGACCTGCTGGGGCATTACCTGCGGGTAGCCGCGGCTGAGCTCGGGACGGAAACCAAGACGCTGGCGCCGGTCACGCTGGAACGCCTCCAGTCCTATCGCTGGCCCGGCAACGTGCGCGAGCTCGTGAACCTCTGCCGGCGCCTGACCGCGCTCGCGCCCGGCAGCGAGATCCAGCTGCAGGACCTGCCGTCGGAAATGCACATCGTCACGCCGGCCGCGCAGACCGACTGGGCCGCGGCGCTGACACTGTGGGCCAAGGCGCAGCCGTACGACGGCACCGTCGCGTGGCTCGACCAGGCGATGCCCGAATTCGAGCGCGTGCTGATCCGCGTCGCGCTCAACCGCACGCACGGCCACCGCCAGGAAGCCGCGCGCGTGCTCGGCTGGGGTCGCAACACGCTGACCCGCAAGCTCAAGGAACTCGGCATGTCCGACGACGAGTCCCTGCCCTGACTGTTGGTGCCGGGGATAGTGGTGCCGGTGTAAAAAGTGGGGATTAGCGAATGCCGTCCATCCCCACTTTTTACACCGGCACCCAATCCCCACCCGCCTAACAATGTGGCGCGGTTCACACCGCGCGCGCGACGCGAAGTGAGGCTGGTATCGCTAACTTCCGTGCGTGGCAACGCTGTCTTTTCAGTAGTTCCCGTGAAAGGGGTTACATAACAATAGATCTGCGTGAAAAGCGTCGCGATTCGGAAACACCTTGGTTTCCAGTGTCCCGCGTTTGTTCCACTCTGTACGCCAACAGGTATCCGGACATCAGCCGCCGGAGAAGAGAGGAACAATGCAAGAAATCGTCGTACAGAGCACGAAGTACCCGGAGATCGTCGTCCAGGGTTCGCGTCACGACTACACGTCGGACATCGTTCTGGTCGTCGTGGGGATCCTGGCCGCCGCCGCCATCATCTGGCGCTACACGGCCGCCCGCCGGGGCAGGGAATAACGCAGGGATGAAGTTGCCTGGAACGCTGCGCGCGGGCTGACGGAAGTCAGTCCGTGCGCAGCGAACCGACCAGGTCTCCGACTCTCCGCAAGTTGTTAGCCCGCAGATAGTCCGCCACGCCCGCATTGATCTTGCGGCACAGAAGCGGATCGTAGAAAAGCCCAGTCCCCAGGCCCACGGTCGTGGCGCCGGCAATCAGGAACTCGAGCGCGTCGTCGACGGTGGTGATGCCGCCCTGTCCGATGATCGGCACGCCGTGTTTCTTCGCCACGTCGTAGGCCTGGTGCACCTTGAGCAGCGCGATCGGCTTGATCGCCGGCCCGGACAATCCACCCTGCACGTTGCCGATCACCGGCCGGCGCGACTTCACGTCGATGGCCATGCCCATCACGGTGTTGATGACCGCGAGCCCGTTGGTGCCCGCTTCGATGCAGCGCCGCGCGTTCTCGCGGATGTCCGTCTGGTTGGGTGACAGCTTCGTAATGATGGGCTTCGAAGTCGCCTTGCGGCAGGCCTCGACCACCTTCGCCGACATGTCCGGATAGTTTCCGAACGCGACGCCGCCTTCCTTCACGTTCGGGCAGGAAATGTTGATCTCGATGGCGTCGATCGGCGAGTCGTCGAACCGGCGCGTGACCTCGGCGTACTCCTCGATGGTCGAGCCCGAAACGTTCGCGAAGAAACGGGTCTCGCGAAAATCCAGCGTCGGCAGGATCTTCTTCACCACGTATTCGGCGCCGGGGTTCTGCAGCCCGATCGCGTTGAGCATGCCCGACGGCGTTTCGTACACGCGGTGGGGCTTGTTGCCGAGTCGGGCCTGGCCCGTGGTTCCCTTTAATACGATCGCTCCCACGTCGCGATTCGAAAAACCCTCGACGCGCGTGTATTCCTCGCCGAACCCGACGCATCCGGACAACAACACGATCGGGGAGTTGAGTTCCATCCCGCAGAACGAGGTGAGCAGCGGGTTATCTACGTTCTCAGGAGCGGCAGCCATGGCGCGCATTGTACGATGCGCGCCCCATGCACACCCTCCGCTACCTCGCACTCGTCCTGGCCGCCGCCACCGCCAGCGCCCAGACCCCCACAGCACCCGCCGGCGCGCCGACGCCCCAGTTCTCCGCCTCGGATGTCGTCCCCGAAACCCCCGGGTACGAGGACGCGTTCTCGCTGCTCGAGGTGAAGCTCGGCGGCAAGCCCATCACGGCGGAGCAGCAGTTGACGCGCTGGCTCGACGAGCTCAAGGCCGGCCGCGCACGCGCGGGCGTGCTGGCCGGCAGCCAGATCGCATACGTCGCGGTCACCCGTTCCGACTGCGTCGACGCGCGCAACGCGCTGCTGAAAGCCGACGAACTCGGTCATGACCGCGCCGCGCGCGGTCTCGCCGACCTCGCGACGAACATCACCTGCGGTGACGTCGACTACGCCGAGGTGGAGCGCTGGCTCAAGAAGGCCGTGATGCTCGACTACCTGCCGGCCGCCCAGCGCCTCATCGTCCTCTACGCGCCGGACGGCAGGCGCCCCGATCCGTTCCAGCGTTACGTCTACGCGCGCGCGGCGGCCGGATACTGGGACGCGGTCAATTCCGCGGCGCCGAAACCCACCGGCGAGGCGGGCTTCGACGCCGAAGCGCTGAACGCCATCCAGCAGAACGTGCCCGAGGCCGATCGCACTCGCGCCGAGGCCGAGGCATCCAAGGTCGTCGCCGCGATGCTGAAGCGCCGCGAGCGGTTCAAGCCGGTGCAGTCGCAGGAGTTCGCGCGCGGCGGGCGCGATGCAAAGGCCTCGAAGGGACACGGCTTCGTGGCCTACACCAACGACTACCACCATGAATGCGCCTGGAACCTCGCCGGCAATTGCCGCGGCGCGCAGCGTCTCGCCTTCGTCGACGTTTCCAACAACGAGCAGGAGTTCATGTCCTGCAAGGCCGAACTGCGCTCGAAGGATTTCGTCACCGGCGAGCCGGCGGTGCTCACGCGCGAGGTGCTGATCGGTCCCAAGGTCACGCGCCGTCTCATTCTCGGCGACGTGTATGAGCAGCCAGACAAGGGCGCGATGAAGGTCGACTGCAAGGCGATCCCCAAGCTCGCCGAAAACGTGGCGGCCGGAAAATGCCGCGCGCGGCTGAAGACGCAGATCGATGCGCAGCAGTTCTATCCGGCCGATGCGCGCCAGCGCGGCATCGAAGGATCGGTGGTCGTGCGTTACTTCGTGCCGCCCGGCAGTGAAGAGGTCGTCGACGCCGAGATCGCGCAGTCGAGCGGGCATCCGTCGCTGGACGCGGCCGCGCTCGACACGATCAGCAGCGGCAAGTTCACCAACGAGTG
The DNA here is from genome assembly GCA_023433705.1 of Pseudomonadota bacterium. Taxonomy (GTDB): domain Bacteria; phylum Pseudomonadota; class Gammaproteobacteria; order Steroidobacterales; family Steroidobacteraceae; genus CADEED01. Next base: position 59,092 of record JAEYUC010000021.1, on the reverse strand, counting down.
CGACTACGGACTCTCGAGCATCCGCATCTCGTTCAAACTACAGGAATGATCCCGGCCGTCGATGTTCCACGTCGTCATCTTCGAGCCGGAGATTCCGCCCAACACCGGCAACCTGATCCGGCTGGCGGCCAATACCGGGTGTGAGCTGCACCTGATCGAGCCGCTCGGTTTCCGGCTGGACCGCAAGTCGGTGCGCCGCGCCGGTCTCGACTACGACGAGCTCGCGACCGTGCACGTCCACAAGAATTATGCCGCGGCGCGCGCGGCGCTGAGCGGACGCTGGTTCGCGATCGAGACGGGCAGCTCGTGTCGTCACGTGGATGCACGCTTCGAGCCGGGAGACGTGTTGTTGTTCGGTTCCGAGCGCCGCGGCCTGCCGCCGCAGGTGCTGGCCGACATCGCGCCCGAAAACGTGTTGTCGCTGCCCATGCTCGCGGGCAACCGCAGCCTCAACCTCTCCAACGCGGCGGCGATCGCGGTGTACGAAGCCTGGCGCCAGCTCGGCTTCGCGGGATCCGCTGGCTAACTACTCGACCTCGGCGCGGATCGGGCGCGTCATCAATTCCTTGACGACGTCCTTCGCCGGCTCGTTCTCGTAGAGGATGCGATAGATACCGCGCGCGATGGGCATGTCGACGTTCTCGCGCAATGCGACCTCGTGCACCGCGCGCGCGGCGCTGTAGCCCTCGACCACCTGCCCGATCTCGCGCAACGCCTGCTCCGGCGTCTTGCCGGCCGCGAGCGCCAGGCCGAAGCGCCGGTTGCGCGACTGGTTGTCCGTGCACGTGAGCACGAGATCGCCGAGGCCGGCGAGCCCCATGAACGTTTCGGCGCGCCCGCCCAGCGCGACGCCGAGCCGCGTGATTTCCGTCAAGCCACGCGTGATGAGCGCGATGCGCGTGTTCGCGCCGAAACCGAGGCCGTCGCACAGGCCCGCGCCCACCGCGAGCACGTTCTTGACCGCGCCGCCTACTTCGACGCCTACGATGTCCGTCGACGTGTAGGCGCGGAAGTTCGACGCGTGCAGCGCGCGCGCCAGGTATGTGGCGTAGTCGGGATCCGCGGAAGCGATGGTCATCGCCGTCGGCAAACCCAGGCCGACTTCGCGCGCGAAGGTGGGGCCGGACAACACCGCGACCGGGTAATCGTCGCCGAGCACTTCGCGCGCCACCTGGTGCGGTAGTTTGCCCGTGGAGAGTTCGAAGCCCTTCGTGGCCCACGCGACGCGCGCGTCGCGCGCGAGCAGCGGCTTCAACCGCGCGAACAGCTCGCGCAACGCGTGGCTCGGAACCGAGATGATGATCGCGACGGCGCCCGACACGGCTTCCGCGAGGTCGCCGTGCACGGCGATACCGTCGGGAAAACGCGCGTCGGGTAGATAGCGCTGGTTGACGCGGCCCGCGCTCATCGCGGCGGCGTCGTCCGGGTTGCGGCTCCAGAGCCGCGTCGGGTGACCGGCGCGCGCGAACTGGATCGCGAGCGCCGTTCCCCATGAACCGGCGCCGAGCACGGCGACCGGTGCGTGCGCCAGGCCGTTCGGCGATTCGCTGGGCTTGGTCCCGCTCACGTGTCGCGCCGCTCGGCCGGGGCGCCGATCAGTTCGGCGTGCCCTGGCCGCCCGCGCCGGCCTGCTGGGCGGCGCGCGCCATGCCCTGCGCGAACAGCTGGTCGAAATCGACCGGCGGCAGCACGAAGTTCGGGAAACCTCCCTGCGTCACGAGCTGCGAGACCGCGACGCGCGCATACGGGAACAGGAAGTTCGGGCAGAAGGTGCCGATGATGCGGCGCTGCTCGTCCTGGCTCAGTCCGCGCATCACGAAGAGGCCAGCCTGCTTCACCTCGACGAGGAACGCGGTCGCTTCGCCCTGCTTTGCGCCCACCGTCACGGTCAGGACGATCTCGTTGAGCTCGGGCGTGATGACGTTGGTCGTCGTGTTGATGTCGAGCGAAATCTGCGGGCTCCAGTTGCCTTCGATTCGCGGGCCCTTCGGCGCTTCGTAGGAGCAGTCCTTGAGGTACACGGACTGCACGGCGAGGGTGGGGCCGTTGGGATTCTGGTTCGCCGCGGGCGCGGTCTGGTTTTCCATGATGATTTCCTGTGTTGAAGAATTTCGGCGGCCGGCTTACCTGCCCAACAGGGCATCGAGCTTGCCGGCACTCTCGAGGGCGTACAGATCGTCGGATCCGCCCACGTGGGTGTCGCCGATGAAAATCTGCGGCACGGTTCTGCGGCCACTGCGCTGTTGCATCTCGGCGCGCTTCGCGGGCGCCGCTTCGACGTCGATTTCCTGGAACGCGACCTGCTTCGAGCCAAGCAGCCGACGAGCGCGATCGCAGTAGGGACACCAGCTGGTGGTGTACATGGTTACGTTGGGCTGAGTCATCAGGACCGGCGGTTACGCCGCCTTGGAGACGGGCAGATGCTCCGCGCGCCAGCCGGCGAAGCCGCCGCGCAGCGTGAATGCCTTGGTGAAACCCTGCGCGTTGAGCTGGCGCACGGCGGCCGCGGCGAGGGAGCCCGACTCGCAGTACACGACCACGGGCTTGTCCTTGAAGCGCTTGAAGGTATCGCCGGCGGTCAGGATCTTGTCGGACGGGAGCTGCTTGGCGCCCTTGACGTGTCCCGCCTCGAATTCCTCGGGCTTGCGGATGTCGAGCACGAGCGCACCCTGGTTCATCAGGCGGATCAGCTCCTGTGAGGACACGGCCGCGAACGCAGTGGCGCGCTGGCGCGATTCGAAGGCGACCACGACCACGAGGGCCAGCACCGCGGCCCCCACGAGCAGCGGATGATTGGTCACGTACTGGATCAGGTTTTCCATTCGTCCCGGGACATCCCGGTCGGTAAAAAAAGGGAGCGCATTATAACGACAGCTCCCACCGTCGCCTGTTTTCCGCGAGGAAGTGGCGATAACCCGGCGATCCCCGGCAATAATATGACCATGCCGAAACCCTTGCGGGCCTACCGCCGGACCTTCGTTCGATCCGTTGTCCGCACACTCGCCGTCCTGCTCGCCTGCATGGTCGCCGGCGCTCTCCCGGCCGCGGAGGACCCCGCAAAGGCCGAGGCCGAGCTCAAGGCCGTCCGCGCGCAGATGGAGAAGGTGCGGGCCGAGATGCAGCGCGACGCGAACCGGCGCGACAAGCTCACCCGGGAACTCGAGGAATCGGAGAAGACGGTCGGCAACGCGCGCGGCGAGCTCGAGAAGCTGCGGCGCGAACGCTCGCAGCGCGCGGCGCGCCGCACCGAGCTCGCGGAGCAGCGGCGCAAGGAGGACGCGGCGCTGGCGCGCGACCGCGAGACGCTCGCCGGGCAGATCCGCGCCGCGCACATGATCGGCACGCGGGAGCCCATCAAACTACTGCTGAACCAGCGCGATCCCGCCGAGGCGGGGCGCGTGCTCGCGTATTACCGCTACTTCGGAAAGGCGCGCGCCGAGCAGATCGCGGCGATCAACTCACACATCGAGGAACTGAACTCGCTCGACGCGAAACTCGCGGAAGAGGAGGAAAGACTCGCCGCGCTGGAGCAGCGCCAGTCGGCCGAGGTGTCGCGCCTGCAGGCCGCGCGCGAGCGGCGCGGCCGCGCGCTGGTCGCGCTCGACGCCGAGTCGAAGAATCGCGCGAAGGAACTGGAGCGTCTCAAGGAGCAGCAGGGCGGCCTCGAGAAACTGGTGCGCGAGCTGCGCCGCGCGCTCGAACGCATCGACAGGTTTCCGACCGACAGCAAGGATGCGTTCGCGAAGCTGCGCGGCAAACTCGCCTGGCCGGCCGCCGGCAAACTGGTCGCCTCGTACGGACAGATCCGCGCCGGCGGCATGAAGTGGGACGGCATGCTGGTCGCGGGTTCCCAGGGCACGCCGGTGCGCGCGGTCTACCACGGGCGCGTGGTGTACGCCGACTGGCTGTCGGGCCTGGGACTTCTGACCATCATCGACCACGGGGACGGCTATCTCAGTCTCTACGGTCACAACGACCGGCTCTACAAGGACGTCGGCGAACGGGTGACCGCCGGCGACACCATCGCGACCATGGGCGATTCGGGCGGTCGGCCGCGCCCGGAGTTGTATTTCGAGATCCGCAAGGGCGGTAAACCCGTCGACCCGCGACCGTGGTTCAGCAAGGCCGCGCCGTAGTTGGACCTCTAACTCCAGACCCCTAGGGCCTGCCGGCGAAAACGCCAACTCCATCAACGCCGTACGCCCCCCGGATGGGCGATGTTCGCCCGTTGATGACCTTCGAATCCTCCATGGAGCCCTATGCTCAGCTCGTGCGGGCGCTGCTGCCGCGCGCGGCATCCGTGTGCCTGTTCGACAACACGGGCAAGCTCCTGTGGGCGAGCGCGTCCGACACCAATCCGGACCTGTTCGGCCTGGTGCTGCAGGCGATCGCGCAGACCGAGGGGGACCGCGAATGCGTCGGCCAGCACTGCGCGCTGCCCGACGACGGACCGGCCTATCTATTCTGGCTGCGCGACGCGCACGGCAACGTGGCCGCGGCGGTCGCAATCGCGTGCAACCGGCAGAAGGCCGCCGACGTGTTGCCGTTCTCCTACGTGCACGACCAGCTCAAGCCGGCGCTCGAGCTGCTGCGCCGCGACCTGCTCGCGCGCGCAGACATCGAGCAGCTCAACGAATCGCTGACCGCGCGCGACAAGGATCTCGAACTACTGTTGTCGGTGACCGGCACGCATCCGCAGTCCGGCGGCTCGGACGACCTGCAGGGTCTGCTCGCGAACGCGGCCGGACATCTCAAGTGCGTGCTCGCCGGCATCGTCGTGCCGGACAAGGGACTCGTGCTCACGCATCCGGACACCGGCGACGCCAGCATCCTGACGCGCACGCAGAAACAGCTGCTCGCGATCACGCAGACGCGCATCGATCCGCTCGTCATCAACCGGATCGCGACGCAGGCTGGGCAGGTCGCGATTCCGTACCGCATCCTCGCCTGTCCGCTGCGCCAGGGTTCGGGCCGAACCTCGGGCGTGCTCGCGCTGTTCCGCCGCCTCGAGGCGCCGGAGTTCGTAGGGCGCGACGTGCATCTCGCCGACCTGCTCGCGCGCAAGGTCGCGGCCAGCATCGAAACCAGTTACGACACGCTTTCCGGATTGCTCACGCGCGCGGCGCTCGAGCAGCGCGTGAAGCTCACGTTCCAGGACGCGCAGGCGCGCACGCAGCGCTGGAGCCTGCTGTACGTCGACATCGACGAATTGCACGTCATCAACGAAAACTTCGGCATGCACGTCGGCGACCAGGCCATCGCGCAGATCGGCGACCTGCTGCGCAAACACCTGCCGCCCAACTCCGTCGCGGCGCGCATCTCGGGCGACCGCTTCGCGGTGGTGATGCCCTCGGAGATCGACGAAGCCGCGATGTTCGGCGAAGGCCTGCGCGAAGGCGTCACGCGCCTGTCCAGCGCGCACGTCGACGCGCGATTCCGGCTGTCGATCAGCCTCGGCGTCACGCCGTTCAAGGGGCAGGACGGCGACATTGGCCGCTCGCTCGCCGAGGCGGAATCGGCGTGCAAGGCCGCCAAGGACCGCGGCCGCAATCGCCTCGAGACCTTCCAGGAAAACGACGTCAGCATCATCCGCCGATTCACCGACATCAACGTCGCCACCGACGTGCGCGCGGCGCTCGCCGAGAATCGCCTGCGTCTCGAGGCGCAGATGATCCTGCCGTTCGTCGATGACGGACAGGCGAAGCCGCACTACGAGCTTCTGCTGCGCATGGTCGATCCCGAGGGCAACAGCATCGGCCCGGACCGTTTCCTGTCGGCGGCGCTGCGTTACCAGATGATGCCGACGATCGACCGCTGGGTGATCTCGACCGTGATCGAACTACTGCGTCCGCGGCGCGAATTGCTGGCGAAGGCGCCGGTCAGCTTCACGATCAATTTCTCCGGCCAGTCGCTCACCGACGAGGAGTTCCCCGACTACGTGATCCGCAGCATCGAGAACAGCCGCATCAATCCGGCCGTGTTCTGCTTCGAGCTCACGGAGAGCGCTGCGGTCGCGAGCATGAAGGACGCCGAAGCGCTCATGTCCCGCCTGCGCAAGCTCGGCTGCGGCGTGGCGCTCGACGACTTCGGCACCGGCCTGTCGTCACTTTCCTACCTGCGCGCCATGCCCGTTTCGATGCTCAAGATCGACGGCAGCTTCGTACGCGACATCCTGCGCGACGAGCGCGCCGAGTCGATGGTGCGCGCCATCGCGCAACTCGCCCGCGCGATGGACATCACCACAGTCGCCGAATACGTCGAGACCGAGGAGATCCGCACGCGCGTCCGCGCGCTCGGGGTCGACTACGGCCAGGGATTCGCCATCGCCAGGCCCGTGCCGATCCGCGAGGTGCTCGACGTCCTGCCGGTGCTGGCCGCCGCGACGCCCGGCGCGTTCCTCATCGACGAATCCGCGCGGGATGCGGGCTGACGACCCGCCGCACCGTCCGCTTCCCGTTCTGGGTTAGGATTTATCCCCATGAAGCTGCTGCTCATCGGGATCGTGATCGGCATCGTGATCGCCGCGGGCGGCGCGGTGTTCGCGCATCGCGATCCTCCCCAGGCGCCCGCCGTCGCGGCGGTCGTCGCGCCGCCGTCCCGTCCGCTCGTGTCGGATGAGGCCGCGCACCTCAACGAGGTCATCGAACGCGTGCAGCGCGAATACGTCGAGGACGTCGAACGTCCGCGGCTCATCGACGGCGCGTTGCGTGGCCTGGTCGGCGGACTCGACCCGTATTCCTCCTATCTCGACGCCGAGCAATATGCCGACCTGCGCGTGAGCACGGCGGGCACGTACGCGGGCATCGGCATCGAGGTGTCGACCGCGGATCGCGCGCTGCGCGTGGTGCGGCCGTTCCGCGATTCGCCCGCCGCGGCCGCGGGCATCCGCAGCGGCGACCTGATCTCGGCCGTCGACGGTCAGCCGGTCGGCGCCGATCTGGATGGCGCGATGGCGCGCATGCGCGGTCCGCGCGGCTCGACCGTCAAGCTCGCGGTGACGCGCACGGGTTACGCGCTGCCGCTCGAATTCACCGTGGAACGCGCGCAAGTCGACGTGCACAGCGTGGCCGTCGTGCCGCTCGAGGGCGGCTATCTGTATGCGCGCATCACGAACTTCAGCGACGCCACCGGCGAGGATTTCGCCGCCAGCGTCGCGCGTGCGCGCCGCGAGCTCGCCGCCAAGCCGCGCGGTGTCGTGCTCGACCTGCGCAACAATCCGGGCGGTGTGCTCGAGGCGGCCGTCGAAGTCGCGGACCAGTTCCTCGAGGAAGGCGTGATCGTGAGCGCCGACGGACGCACGCCAGCGTCGCGCTTCAGCATGTCGGCGACGCCGGGCGACATCTTCCCGGGCGTGGCGGTGGTCGTGCTCGTCAATGGCGGCACCGCATCGGCGGCCGAAATCCTCGCCGGCGCGCTGCAGGACCACAACCGCGCGACGTTGCTGGGCAAGCGCACGTTCGGCAAGGGATCGGTACAGACGGTGATCCCGCTCACGCAGGGACGCGCCATGAAGCTGACGACCTCGCGTTACCTCACGCCGTCGGGCCGTTCGATCCAGGGCAGCGGCATCGAGCCGGAACACCTGTTCGACGACGGCAACCTGCCGCCGGCCGATCTCGACGACGCACGCACGCGCAGGACACTGGTCGCGCGCGATCCCGCGGTTCACGCCGCCCTCGAAATCCTCGCCGGTCGCAAGGCCCGGTCCGCGCCGCGCGGTCTCACGGCGAGCGCCGACGCCGCGGTTTCGGGGTCTGTTTCAAAGAGAAAATGATTCCCGCATGGAGCTGATCACCTGGTTCGTCGATTTCATCCTGCACCTCGATTCCCACCTCGTCGAGCTGCTGCGCAATTACGGCTTCTGGATCTACCTCATCCTGTTCGTGATCGTGTTCGCGGAAACCGGCTTCGTGGTGACGCCGTTCCTGCCGGGCGACTCGCTGCTGTTCGCGGCGGGCGCGCTCGCGGCCGTGGATACCAGCGGCACGCTCACCGCGCCGCTGCTGTCGCTGGTGCTGATCGTGGCGGCGATCGGCGGCAACACGGCTAACTACCACATCGGCAGGTGGATAGGACCACCGGCCTTCAGCGGGCGCATCCGCTTCCTCAAGGTCGAATACCTGCAGCGCACCGAGGCGTTCTTCGCGAAGTACGGCCCGGTGACCATCGTGTTGTCGCGCTTCCTGCCGATCCTGCGCACCTGCGCGCCGTTCGTCGCGGGCGTCGCGCGCATGCCGTACGGGCGCTTCCAGGGTTACAACTTCACCGGGGGCATCGCGTGGGTGCTGTCATTCGTGTGGCTGGGGTACTTCTTCGGCAATCTGCCGTTCATCAAGGAGAACTTCGGCCTCGTGACGATCGGCATCATCGTGGTGTCGTTGATCCCGGTGGTCGTGATGGCCCTGCGCAAGCAGGAGTGAACGGACAGCATCAACGCAAGAACATGAGCGGCGCCGCTTTTCGCAATTTCGCTCACCGGGTCGAGATCTCCGCGCCGGTGCAGCGCGTATGGCGGGCATTCACGGACAGCAGGCTGCTGGGGCAATGGTGCGCCGAGGGCGCGTCGATCACGCCGCGCGAGAAAGGCTGGCTGCGCGTGATGTTCGGCGGCGGCGTCGAGCTGGACGCGAGCATCGACGTGCTCGCCACCGCGCAACGAATGCGCCTGATCCTGCTGCCCACGCCGGGCATGCCTTCTTCTGACGCCGTCATCGTCGAGGACTTCCTGTTCGAACGGATCGGGCCCACGAGCACCGCCGTACGGCTGCTGAGCAGCGGCGTGCCTGCCGCCCAGCGCTGGGTGACGTACTATCTGCACAAGCGCCGCCACTGGGAGCTGGCGCTGACCCGCCTCAAGGTCTTTCTCGAGAAGGGTCTGGACGAAGAACGGCCAACACCGAGGTACTGAGCCATGGCGGGATTCATTCTGCGCGGAGTCATCGCGGCGCTCGGACTGTGGGCGGCGACCGAGCTGTTCGACGGGTTTCACATCGATTCCGCGCTGACGCTGGTGCTCGCCGGCTTGTTGTTAGGCGTGGTCAACGCCATCGTGCGGCCGTTCGCGCTGCTGATATCGCTGCCGGCGCTGCTGCTCACGCTCGGGCTGTTCCTGCTGGTCGTGAACGCCGCGATGCTCGGCCTCGTCGCGCTCATGTTGCCGGGCTTCAGGATCGACGGGTTCTGGACCGCCGTCGGCGGTGCGCTCGTGGTCAGCATCGTGAGCTGGCTGGGCTCGTGGATGATCGGTTCGCGAGGGCGGGTCGAGGTCATGCACGGCCGGCGCCGGGATTGAGTCACCGGAACTCCAGACCTTCTCATGGGTGAGCTCGACGGGATCGATCCGGTCATTTCGTCGATCGCGGTCGCGCTCGGCGTTGGCCTGCTGATCGGCGTCGAGCGCGAGAAACGCAAGGGCACGGGGCCCGGTCGCGCCGCGGCGGGTGTGCGCACCTTCGCGATCACGGCGCTGCTCGCGGTGCTCGCGGCGTTGAGCGGCAGCAACCTGTTGCTGGGAGTGTCCGCGCTCGGAGTCGTCGCGCTCGCCGTCGCCGCGTACCTGCGCTCGCATCGCGACGATCCGGGGCTGACGACCGAGATCGCGCTCATCGCGACCTTCGTGATCGGCGCGCTCGCGGCCTCGCGGCCGATGTTGTCGGCGTCCTGCGGGGTCCTGCTCGCGCTGCTGCTCTACCTGCGGGAGAAACTGGGCAGCTTCGTGCAGGAGAAGCTGACGGACCAGGAACTGCTCGATGCGCTGTTGCTGGCCGCCGCGGCGCTGGTGATCCTGCCGATCCTGCCCGACGAGCCCATCGATCCGTGGGACGCGATCAACCTCAAGCTCGTATGGCGCGTGACCGTGCTGATCATGCTGATCAACGCGGCCGGTTACGTGGCCCAGCGGCTGGTCGGCGCGAAATTCGGACTGCCCATCTCGGGCCTGGTCGGCGGATTCGTGTCGAGCTCGGCGGTCATCGCCGCCATGGGCGAGCGCGCGCGGCAGCAACCCGAAGCCCTGCGCGCGGCGGTTGCCGGCGCGGCGCTGTCATCGGTGGCGACCGTCGTGCAACTGGTGCTCGTCGTGAGCGTCGCGAACCCCGTGTTGCTCGCGTCGATGTGGCTGCCGCTCGCGTCGATGGCCGTGGCGAGCGTGGCGGCCGGACTCCTGTTCACCTGGCATTCGGCCACGAGCCCCATCGAAGTCAGTGCGCTTCCGGGACGCGCGTTCAACCTGCGGCTGGCGCTGATCTTCGCCGGCCTGTTCTGCGCGCTGGGCCTGCTCGTGGTCGCGCTGCAGAAGGCGTTCGGATCGAGCGGAGCGCTCGCGGCGTCGATCGTCGGCGGCTTCCTCGACGCGCATTCGACGTCCGCGTCCATCGCCGGACTCTCGGCGCGCGGCATCGTCGACTCGCCGCTGGCCGTTCAGGGCATCGGTCTCGTCATCACCACGAACATCGTGACGAAGCTGGCGCTCGCCCGGGTCGGCGGCCGGCAATACTTTGGCCGCCTCGCCCCCAGCCTGATTTTCATCGTCACCGCCTGGTGGCTGGGTTGGTGGTGGGGATAGCGGTGCCGGTGTAAAAAGTGGGGACGAGCCGTGATGTCGTCTCATCCGGCAGGCTTGGGCTTATCCCCACTTTTTACACCGGCACCGCTATCCCCACCTGGCCAGCTCACCAGCGCGACGCCGGCGAACATGATCGCCATGCCGATGAGCTGGTTCGCACCCATGTGCTCGTTCAGGAACCACCAGCCGAGTACCGCGGCGATCGCGGGATTCACGTAGCTGTAGGTTCCGACCAGCGCTGGCGTGGTGTTCTTCGCGAGCCAGGTATATGCCGTGTATGCGATGCACGAGCTCGCGATGGTGAGATAGGCCATCGCGACGAGTCCCGGCTTCGACCACTCCCAGCGCGCGCCTTCGCCGATCGCGAAGCCGGTCAGCGTCATCATCGAGCCGCCGAGGAACATCTGGATCGCGGTGAACGACAGCACGTCCAGCTTCGAGTGTGTATTGCGGATGTAAACGGTCGACGCCGACCAGCTGAACACCGCGAGCAGGATCAGTAGCTGCATGCCGAAGTGGCTGGCCGCGAACGAGCCGCGCGGCCAGATGATGAGCGTCGCGCCCGCGAAGCCGATGACCAGTCCGATCAACGTGCGCCGGTCGAGCGCATGCGCGCGCCGCCCGCGCGTCGCGAGCAGCGCAATCCACAACGCGGCCGACGCATTGAGGATGGCCGTCTGGTTGGACGCGACGTACTGCATCCCCCAGTTCGTACACCCGTTCGCGATGAACACGCTGCCGATCGCGACGATGAAAAGGTGTTTCCACTCCGTCGCGTCGAGCTCGAAGCGCCGTCCAAGCGCGAGCGCGGTCGCTCCCAGGATCACACCAGCCATCATGAACCGGAACCCGCCGAACAGCAGCGGCGGCAGCGCGTGCACGCCGATGCTCGCCACCAGGTAGGTGGATCCCCAGACCAGGTAGACGATCGCGAAACAGATGATCAGCTTCGCGCGGCGCGAAGATTCCGTGGACATGGGGTGGGGAAAAGGTGCCGGTGTAAAAACTGGGGATCGGGTGGGAAGCAAAAAGGGGACGAACCTTCACGGTCCGTCCCCTGTTTCAGTCTAACTCAGCCGAATCCGCGCGGTCGCCCGATCCGGCATCCGGTTCCCGTCAGGCCTTCGCGCCTTTGCGGGCGGTGCTGTACATCCACCAGGCCACGGCGCCCAGGAACACCAGGCCTACCCACTCACCCAACGAGCCGCCGATCTGCAGGTTACCGGGCAGGGCGAACACCTCACGGTTGCTGGTGCCGTAGATCGCGAAGCCGATCAGGATGCCCATGAGCGCTTCGCCCGTGATGAGGCCCGCCGCGAACAACATGCCCCTGCGGTTGCGTTTCTCGGCTTCCTCTTCCGAGAGTCCCTTGCCGAAGGTGCGCGTCACGAGATAGTTGAGCAGGCCGCCGATGAAGATCGGCACCATCGTCTCGAGCGGCAGATAGATGCCGATCGCCGCCGCGAGCACCGGCACGCGGAACGGCTTGTTCGTCCGCTTCAGGTACAGGTCGAACACGATGACCGCGACGCCGATGAGCGCGCCGATCCCGATCATGGTCCATGGCAGCTCGCCGCCGAAGATGCCCTTCGCGATCGACGCCATGAGGTTCGCCTGCGCCGCTTCGAGCGACTGCGGGTTTTCCGCGGTGCGCGGCCCGATGCCGTAGCTGTTCGCGAGCACGTTGAGCGTCGGCGCCATGATGAGCGCGCACGACACCGAGCCGATCGCGAGCATCACCTGCTGGCGCCACGGCGTCGCGCCGACGATGTAGCCGGCCTTGAGGTCCTGCAGGTTGTCGCCCGCGACGCAGGCCGCGCAGCAAACTACCGCGCCGATCATCACCGCCGCGACCGGGCCGATCGTGGAGTCCTTGCCGAGGAACGCCGCCAGCACCAGCGCCGCGAACAGGATGGTCGCGATCGTGATGCCGGACACCGGGTTGTTGGAGGAGCCCACGAGGCCCGCCATGTACGCCGACACCGAGCAGAACAGGAATCCGGCGACGATCATGATCACCGACATCGTGAGCGCGATGCCGATGCTGCCGGCCGCCGACAGTCCGCCGGTGCTCAGGATGTACCAGTACAGGATCGAAAGCGGCACCGTGAACAGCACCGTGCCGAGCATCACCCACTTCATCGGCAGGTCGCGCTCGGTGTGCGCGATGATCGCGTTCGATCCGGCACGCGCCGCCGCGAGGCCGCTCTTGACGCCCGATACGATCGAGCTTCGCAGCGTGATCAGCGCCCACAGGCCGCCCACCAGCATCGCGCCGACGCCGAGGAAGCGGATCTGCGCGCCGCGCAGGATCTGCGCCGACACCTCCGCGCAATCCGCGCCCGACAGTCCCGTGCAGGCTTCAGCGATCGTCGCGGCGAGCTCCGGGTTATCCGGCAGGAAATACGCGTGGTACAGCGGGATCGCGATGTTGAACGACAACAAACTACCCGACACGACCACCGCGCCGATGTTGAGTCCGACGATGTACCCGACGCCGAGCAGCGCGGGCGACAGGTTCGTGCCCATGTAGCCCAGGTACTTGCCGACGAAACCGCTCGCGAGCGAGCTGTCCGGGATCAGCTTGAGACCGCTCGCCGTGAACAACTTGCCGATCGCGCCGCCGAGCGACGCGATGCCGAGCACCTTGAGGCCTTCCGCGGGGTTTTCGCCCGCCTTGAGCACCTCGGCCGCCGCCTTGCCTTCCGGGAAGGTCATCTTCTGATCGACGATCAGCGAGCGGCGCAACGGCACCGAGAACAACACGCCTAACAAACCACCGAGTCCGGCGATGGCCAGCACCCAGGAGTACTTGAAGTCCGTCCAGTACCCCATGAGCACCAGCGCGGGCACGGTGAAGATCACGCCCGAGGCGATCGAGGTGCCGGCCGAGGCGCCCGTCTGAACGATGTTGTTCTCGAGGATCCCGCCGCCGCCGAGCGCGCGCAGCACGGCCATCGAGACCACCGCCGCGGGAATCGCCGAGGCGATGGTCATGCCCGCGAACAGGCCCAGGTAGGTGTTCGCCGCGGCGAGCACCACCGCGAGCACGATGGCCAGGATGATGGCGCGCACGGTGAGCTGCGGGGCCGTCGCGTCGTTGGCGCCCAGTCCCGCGGATGCATTCGTATTCATCTGACTACCTCTTCTGTTGGTCAGTCAGTGCGGCTCACCAGCCGCACTTCTGGTCCTTGTTCTGTTCTTCGAGCCACGCTTCGAGCGGCTTGAAGTAATCGATGATCGCGGAGGCATCCATCTCGCGCGTCCCGGTGAGCTTCTCGAGCGTGTCGGGCCAGGGCTGGCTCGCGCCGAGCGACATCATCTCGCCGTAGCGCCGGCCCGCCTCGGTGCTGCCGAAGATCGAGCACTCGTTGAGCGGCCCCTTGTGACCCGATGCGTCGCACAGCGCCTTGTGGAACTGGAACTGCAGGATGAACGACAGGAAATACCGCGTGTACGGCGTGTTGCCGGGGATGTGGTATTTCGCGCCCGGATCGAAATCCTCTTCCGACCGCGCCACCGGCGGCACGATGCCCTGGTACTTCTCGCGCAGCTCCCACCAGGCCTTGTTGTAGTCGGCCGGCTTGATCTTTCCGCTGAACACGCCCCAGCGCCATTCGTCGATGAGCTTGCCGAACGGCAGGAAGGCGATCTTTTCGAGCGCCATCTTCATCTGCTGGTTGATCACCGCTTCCTTCGACGGGACCACGTCGCCGACCAGCCCGATCTTGCGTAGATAGGCGGGCGTGACCGACAGGTTGACCGCGTCGCCGATGGCCTCGTGGAAGCCGTCGTGCGCGCCGTCCTGGAACAGCATCGGCTGGTCCTTGTACCAGATGTAGTAATAGACGTGGCCGAGCTCGTGGTAGACCGTGAAGAGATCCTCCTCGAGCGGGCGGATGCACATCTTGATGCGCACGTCGTCCTGGTCGTCCATGTCCCAGGCGCTCGCGTGACAAACTACTTCGCGGTCCCGCGGGCGCGTGAACATCGAGCGCTCCCAGAACTTCTGCGGCAGCGCCGGGAAACCGATCGAGGTGTAGAAACTCTCGGCCGATCTCACGATCCGGGGCGCGTCCCACTTCTGCGCCTGCAGCTGGCGATCCGCCGACTCGATGCTCGCGGCCGGATAGGGTTTGAGCAGGTCGTCATAGATGCGGTGCCACTGCTGGGCCCACATGTTGCCGAACAGGTGCGCCGGGACCGGCTTGCCGTCCGGGACCTTGTCCTTGCCGTAACGCTGCGCCAGGCGCTTGCGCGCATAGCAGTGCAGGCCTTCGTACAAGGGACGCACCTGGTCGTAGAGCCGCGCGGCTTCCTTCTCGAACGCCGCCGCGTCCATGTCGTAACGCGCCTTCCACAACACGCCGACGTCCTCGAAGCCGAGCTCGCGCGCGCCCTCGTTCGCGAGCTCGACGAAGCGCTCGTATTTCGGGCGCATCGGGCGCGAGATCGAATGCCAGCCGGCCCACGCCTCGGTGAGCGCTTCGTAGTTGCGGCTGGTCGCGAGGATCTCGCTGAGCTCGTCGAGGTTCTTGCAGCCCCGCTTGCCTTCGGGACCGTCCGGGCAATATTTGCCCTCGCCGTACATCGCCTCGAGGTTCGCGGAGATGTCCGCGAGCTCGGCGCGCTTGGCGGCATCGCTGGGCGCGGGCGCGCTCACGCTGAGCTTGATGAGTTGCAACGAACGGTTGACCGAGGGATCGAGCTTAGCGCTGTCGTACTGCCTGGCCTCCGCGGCCTTGCGGCTGAAGAACTCCATGGAGCGTTCGGTCGCGCGCGCATTCAGGAACTGCGTGTCGACGGTGATGTTCGTCGCCTGCGTGAAGCCCGCGGCGCTCGCCTCCCTGCTGATCGCCGTGAGCTCCTTGTTCACGTCGTTGACGAACTGCGCACCCTCGATGCGGATCGGCGGATCGGGACCCTCGTTGGCCGGGCAGCCCGCGAGCAGGCAGGCGGTGGCGGCGGCGAGGACAGCGGCGGCGCCGCGACGGTAGTTAGTGAAGCTCATTTGTGGTCTCCGATCCAGCCGCGCAGGCCGCGCGAGATGAGCAGGATGAATATGCCGGCGCCGGCGCCGATCAGCGTCATTCGAAGGAATTCATCGGGTAGCTGACTGGTCTCCTGGGCCGCCAGGTGGCCGCCGGCGAGGCCCGCGATGGTATTCCCGATTGCCGAGCCGAGGAACCATGTGCCCATCATGCGGCCGACGAATTTGGGCGGCGCGAGTTTGGTCACGTTGGATAGTCCGACGGGCGAGAGACATAGCTCGCCGAACGTGTGGATGAGGTACGCGAGCAACAACCACGTCGGGCCGACCGTACCGTTTGTCGATACCACGAGTTCAGCGGCCCACATCATGATGAGGAAGCCGAGACCGAGCAGGATCAGGCCGAGGCCCATCTTTGCCGGCGCGGAAGGATCGAGATTTCGAACACCGAGCGCGAACCAGATCCACGCGAAGAACGGCGCGAAGATGATGATGAAAAGTGGATTCGCAGACTGGTACCAGGTGGCCGGATGCAGGCCGTCGCTGAAGAATCCGCCGAGCGCGGATCGATCCGTGAACTCGAAGGCGAACTTGTTGAAAGTGGTGCCCTGCTGTTCGAAGCCGGCCCAGAAGAGAGCGGCGCACAGGAAAAACACGATGATGACGCCGACGCGCTTCTTCTCCGCCGTGTCGAGGCCGCCGAACAGGAGCACGTATCCGAAGAACCCCACCGCGAGGGCCACTTCCGCGATAAACAGCCAGTACGCGAGCTGCGTCTTGGTAGGAACGTTTTCGCCGGAGAACAGCAGGTACGCTCCAAGGGCGGAAAAGACTCCGATGGCGCCGATCAGCGTCCAGGTGCGCTTGCGCTGCTCGGGCGTCACGTTAGTCGGGGGCGCTCCTGCGTTGCCGAGATACTTCTGGCTGAAGTGGAAATAGACAACGCCTAGCAAGGTAGCGATGCCGCAGGTGAGGAATCCCGCATTCCAGTCCCATTTTTCGCCGATGCCGCCAGCCAGTATCGGGCCGACGAATGCGCCGGTGTTGATGCCCATGTAGAAAAGGGAAAAGCCCGAATCGCGCCTCGAGCCGGACTGGCCTTCGTACAGACCACCGACCACCGCCGATACATTGGGCTTCAACAGGCCGATACCGATCACGATGACCGCAAGTCCGATGTAGAAGAACGTCGGCGTTGTGGCTGCCGCGAGGCAGAAGTTGCCGATGGCGATGAAGATGCCGCCGACGAATACGGCATTCCGCTGACCGATCAGCCGGTCAGCGATCCATCCTCCCGGAATGCAGCCTAGATAGGCGGCGCCGGTGTACAGCGCGTACACCGAATTGGCCGTGACTTCGTCGATTCCGAAGCCGGGATTGGCCCCGACTGCGGCCATGCTGAGAAACGGCACGAGCATCGCGCGCATGCCGTAGTAGGTGAAGCGCTCGAAAAACTCCATCATGAAGAGCGTCACCAGCCCGCGAGGGTGGCCCAGGAACTCCTTCTCCTGAGCGGGCGATCCACTCGCCGCCGTGGTCGAATTGCTCATTTACTTGGCCCCGAAATTATTGTGGGCGCTGCTGCGCCGCGATGCCCGGAGTCTGACCAACCTTGCGAGAGCCAGCAAGGCGGCTAGCAGGAGTACAACAGCGGGAAACCCTTATCCGGTAGCGATTTGCACGCCGCGGGCTCAGGCCTGCGCTTCTTCCTTCTCTTTCGCTTTCTCTTCCGCTTCCTGGGCCTCGCGCCGCATCTTCTGCATCAGGCGCGCCATGACGAGTCCACCCTCGTAGAGCAGGTACATCGGCACGGCCATGATGATCTGTGAAACGGCGTCGGGCGGCGTGAGGAAGGCCGCGACGATGAAGATGCCGATGAGCACGTAGCCGCGGTTCTCGCCGAGCTTGTCGACATTGACCAGGCCGGTGAGCACCAGCAACACGACGGCCACGGGCACCTCGAACGCGACACCGAATGCGAAGAACATCGTGAGCACGAAGTCGAGGTAACCCGCGATGTCCGGCGCGTAGGTGACGCCGCCGGGCGTCGTGCCGATCAGGAACGGGAACATGACCGGGAACACGACGAAATACGCGAACACCACGCCGCAATAGAAGAGCAGTACCGCGGAAACCAGCAGCGGCACCGCGAACCGCTTCTCGCGCCGGTACAGGCCGGGCGCGACGAATGCCCAGAGCTGGTACAGCACCACCGGCATCGCGGCGAACAGCGCGACGTAGAACGACACCTTGAAAGGGGTCATGAACGTGGAAACGACACCCGTCGCGAGCAACGTGCTGCCTTCCGGCAGCTTATCGATCAGCGGCTGGGCGATGATCGAGAAAAGTTCGTTCGCGAAGATCGCGGCGGGGATGAACGCGATGAACAGCGCGACCAGGGCTTTCAGCAGGCGGTTGCGCAGCTCCAGCAGGTGCGACATCAGCGTGCCTTCGGCGAGCTGTTCCTCCTTGTTGTCCTCGCTCACGGCTTCTGCTCCGGCGCGGCCGGCGGATTAGTTAGGTCAAGCTGCTGCTGCGCGGCGGACTCGACCGGTTCCACAGGCTCGACGGTCGCGCTGGCTTCCTGAACCGTCTGGCGGTGCGAGGAATGCATGTGGTGATCGGGTGGATAGAACTCTTCTTCCTGTTCCACGGCCGCGACCGGTGTTCCCGCCGACGTAGCGGCCGAGGCGGGAGTAGCGGGTGCGGGCGGAGCCGGCGGCGTCGGCGGCGTCGGCGGCGGGCCCGCCCTGGGATCCAGCGACGTATCGATGCCCGGATCGATCTTCATCTTCGTTTCGAGGTTGTGGGCCTCTTCCTCGAGCTGCTCGCGGAACTGGCGCGCCATCGCGCGCGCGCGGCCGACCCAGCGCCCGATCTGCTGCGCGAGCTTCGGCAGTTTCTCCGGCCCGAGCACGATCAGCGCGAGCGCGAAGATCAGCAGGAGTTCTGTGAATCCAACCTCGAACATGGATTGTTCGGCCGCGCGGGCGGAATCAGGTGAAGGCGAGCAAGGTCAGGCGCGGCGAATCGCGTCAGGCCTTGTGCTCGCTCTTCTCCGCGTTCTGCGACTTCGTGGCATCGAACTCGGCATCGGCCTTGAGCTGCTTGACCGACTCCTCGGCGTCGCCTTCGTTCATCGACTTCTTGAAGCCGCGAACCGCGCTGCCGAGATCGGAGCCGATCGTCTTGAGCTTCTTGGCCCCGAAGATGAGCAGTACGACGACCAGAATGACGATCAGTTCTTTGAATCCGATTGGGCCCATGACCCGCTCCTGTGGGGGCTCGATGAAGAGCCCGGATGATAAGTCAACAGAGGCTGCAAACCTACGAAAGTTCGTCTCGGCGAGACCCGCATCACGCGCGCCGGGGAATGCGTTAAGTCCTTGTCTGAAGCCAGAATGTGACCGGCCCGTCGTTCACGAGTTCGACATGCATGTGTGCGCCGAATTCGCCCGTGGCGACCTCGTTGTGGCGCGAACGCGCCAGATCCAGGACCTGCGAGAAAAGAGCGCGCGCGCGTTCCGGTTCCTCCGCGGTGCTGAAGCCCGGCCGGGTGCCCTTGTGCGTGTCCGCGGCGAGCGTGAACTGCGGCACGAGCAGCAGTCCCGCGCCGATGTCGCGCAGTGACAGGTTCATGCGGCCGGCCTCGTCCTCGAAGATCCGGTACGTGAGGACGCGCTCCAGCAGCCGTTCGCCCTGCGCGAGATCGTCGCCCTTTTCGATGCCGATCAGGGCAAGGATGCCGCGCCCGATCGCACCGACCTCGCGCGTTTCCACCGTGACGGAAGCCCTGCTCACCCGTTGAATCAATGCGATCACGGTTCCGATTGTGCACGGTGGCAATTGCGCGCCCAAGTCCTTAATATCGCGGCCTGTTTTTGCCAGCCTCGGGGCGTTTTCAAGTCATGGCATCTCGCGTTCGGTCGATCGTTTCCCTGTCCGTTCTCGTTGCAGCTCTCGCGCCGTTCGCGACCCAGGCCCAGACCCCGGAATCCGGCGGCGACGCCAAGCGTGGCCAGGCCCTGGCCTACACCTGCAACGGCTGCCACGCGATCCCTAACTACAAGAACGTCTACCCGACGTACTCCGTGCCGAAGCTGCGCGGCCAGCGTCCGGAATACCTCGTGGCGGCGCTCAAGGCCTATCGCAGCGGCGAACGTTCGCACGGCACGATGCACGCGCAGGCCGTTTCGATGAACGACCAGGACATGGCCGACATCGCCGCGTACCTCGCCGGCCCGAACGTGCTGACCGAGTCGAAGAGCGACACGCCCGCGGCCAATCGTCCGAAGGCGAGCGAGACCTGCCTGCCGTGCCACGGATCCAACGGCGTCGGCATCGACCCGACGTTCCCGACCATCGCGGGTCAGCATCGGGATTACATCGCGCGCGCGCTGACCGACTACAAGAAAGGCGGCCGCAAGAACGCCATCATGGCGGCGCCGAGCGCGACGCTCACCGCGAAGGACGTCGAGGAGCTCTCGGCCTACTTCTCGTCGCTGCCGGGTCTCGAGACCGTCCAGAAGAACCAGGTCGCGGCGAAGTAATCGCCGCGACCGCGGTCACCTGGCCGCGAGTTGCTTCTCCAGGAAGGTGACGATCGTCTTCTGGTAGAAGTCGCGATTCGCCTTCTTCTTGAACCCGTGACCCTCGTCCTTCGCGGCGAGATACCAGACCTCGCCGCCGCGCGCGCGGATCTTCTCTACCATCTGTCTTGATTCCGACGCGGGAACGCGCGGGTCGTTGAGTCCCTGCACCACGAGCAGCGGTTTCGAAATCCGCGCGGCGTTGTTGAGCGGCGAGATCCGCTGCAGATACTTGCGCATCGCGGGCAGGCGCTCGTCGCCGTACTCGGGGCGCCGCAGGTCGCGCCGGTAGGCGGACGTG
Organism: Pseudomonadota bacterium; assembly: GCA_023433705.1. GTDB lineage: Bacteria > Pseudomonadota > Gammaproteobacteria > Steroidobacterales > Steroidobacteraceae > CADEED01. The sequence goes on along the minus strand of JAEYUC010000021.1, from coordinate 38,648 downwards.
CTCTCGAGGAAGGTCACGAAGTTCGAGATGCCGACCACGTCGATGCCGCCGCGCAGCCGGTCGCCGAAGTGCACCATCGACGCGAGCGACATGTAGCCGCCGTAGGAACCGCCCGAGACGAAGACGCGTTTCGCGTCGAGATCGCGCTGCGCGCCGATCCACACCAGCAGCGCGCCGATGTCCTTCACCGCGTCCTCGCGCTTCTCGCCGTTGTCGAGATTCAGGAAGGTCTTGCCGTACCCGGAAGACCCGCGCACGTTGGGCGTGATCACGACGAAGCCCATCTCGTTCACGAGGAACTGCGTGAACGGATTGAACCCGGGAATCGCCTGCGATTCCGGTCCGCCGTGGATGTCGATCAGCACCGGGTGCGGCCCCGGCGACTTGCCCGGCTTCGGTCGATACACGAACGCGGGGATGCGCCGTTGTCCGCCGTTGGCGCGATCCCAGGTCGGATAACGCACGAGCTCCGCGGGCGCGAACTGCAGCCGATCGATCTGGCCGGCTTCGCTTCTCGTGTAACGCACGACCGCGTTCGTCGCGAGCTCGACGACGTAGACGTCGCGCGGCGATTGCGGGCTCTCGAGCGACAACGCGAGCCGGCTGCCGGTCTGGTCGAACTCGATGCGTCCGATGCGTCCGTCGGGCAGCGTTGGCACCTTCTCCGCGCGCTGCGCGAGATTCAGCACGGTGAGCTTGCTCACGCCGTCCACGTTCGCCACCCATGCGAGGAAGCGGCCGTCGTCGGTGAGCGCGAAGGTTTCGACGTCCCAGGGAATGTGACCGGTCAGGATCTCGACCGCGCCGGTAGTCAGGTCGACGCGTCTGAGCTGTTCGAATTCGCTGCCGCGGTTCGTGATCAGGTATACGCCGCGCCCGTCGGCCGAGAAACGCGCCTGCGACACGCTCGCGACATCGGGACCTTCGGACACGGGCGTGAGCGCCGCGGTCGCGATGTCCATCACGTACAGGTGCGACTCGTTGGCCGAGACGAAATTGTTGATGAGTAGTTTGGCGTCGTCGGGCGACCAGTCTTGCACCGACCAGTTCTTCTGGAAGCCGTTGTAGACCAGGCGCGGCGGGGAGACACCCGCGGGCTCGGCGATGAACAGGTCGAAACTCACGCCGTCGCGGCCCGTGCTGTGGAAGGCGACGCGGCGACCGTCGCGGCTCCAGGCGAGCCCGCCCGCCAGTCCCTTGCCGTCGGTGATCATGCGCACCGCGCGCGTGTTCAGGTCGAAGTAGTGCACCTGCGCGGCTTCGTTGCCGCCGGCGTCCTTGAGGAACGCGAACCCGGTCGCGCCCTGCGCGCGCGGCGCGCGCGCCAACGTGACCGGCTCGCGGTAGAACGTGAGCTGCTCGCGCGCGCCCAGCGGCGCGGCCACCCGGTGCAACTGCTCCACGTCGGCGAAGCGCGTCGCGATCAGCAGCCCGCCGTCGGGCAGCCAGTCGACGAACGTGGCTCCCCGATAGTTCATGTAGTCCTCGAGCCGGGCCGTGAGCGCCGAATCGACCGACGGGATGTTGTCGAGCACGAGATTGCCGCGCTCTTCGACGGCGGCGAAGGACGACGCGCATGCGCCGAGGATGACAAGTGTCTGGAGTATTCTCTTCATCATGCTGCTATGTTGCCGCAAGCCATGAATGCCGTCATGCCGCGCCTGACGCGATTCGCCGATGGCATCACCGCCGTCGACACCGAGTACGTGCGCCCGCAGATGGACGCGGCGCACATCGTGGTGGCGGGAACGCGCGCGGCCATCGTCGACACCGGGCCTAACTCCGCCGTGCCGCTGATCCTGGCGGGTCTCGAGCAACTCGGGCTGTCGCCGGATGGCGTCGACTGGCTGTTCCTCACGCACGTGCACCTGGATCACGCCGGCGGCGCGGGCGAGCTGATGCGCTCGCTGCCGAACGCCACCGCCGTGGTGCATCCGCGCGGCGCGCCGCATCTGATCGACCCGGAGAAACTCATCGCGGGAACCCGCGCCGTGTATGGCGCCGAGCTGTACGACAGGCTGTACGGGGAAATCCTGCCGGTTCCGCGCGAGCGGCTCGTCATTGCGCAGGACGGCCAGCGCTTCGATCTCGCGGGCCGCACGTTCGAGTGCGTGCACACGCCCGGACATGCGCTGCATCACCAGGCCATAGTCGACCATGGCGCGACCAGCATCTTCACCGGCGACACGTTCGGCATTTCGTACCGCGAGTTCGACACGGAGCGCGGCGCCTGGATCATGCCGACCACCACGCCGACGCAGTTCGATCCGAAACAACTGAAGTCGTCGATCAATCGCCTGATGCAGTTCCGCCCGCGCCGGCTCTATCTCACGCACTACAGCGAGGTGGGCGACTGCCCGCGGCTGGCCAGCGACATGCTCGACGCGATCGACGCCTTCGTGCGCATCGCGCGGGCCGCGGGCCGCGGCGCCGTGCCGCGAATCCAGGCGGGCCTGCGCGAGCTCGCGCACGAATCGCTGCGCGCGCACGGCTGCGCGATGAGCGGACCGGAGATCGACGCGATCCTGACGAAGGACTTCGAGCTCAACGCGGCGGGACTCGACGCATGGCTGCAACGGGAGGCCGGCTGAATGGACTATCTATTCCTCAAGGCGCTGCACATCGCGAGTGTCGTGCTGTTCCTCGGCAACATCATCACGGGCGTCTTCTGGAAGATTCACGCGGACCGCACGGGCGACCTGCGCGCCCGCGCGCAGGCGATCGACGGCATCATCCGCAGCGACCGCATCTTCACGACGCCGGGCGTGTTCCTGATCATCGGCACCGGGGTCTGGCTCGCGTACCTCGGCAATCTACCGCTGCTGCGGACGTTCTGGATCGGTTGGTCCCTGGTCTTGTTTGGAATTTCGGGCGCCGTGTTCATGGCGGCGATCGCGCCGCTGCAGAAAAAACTGGCGGCGAATGTCAGCGCCGGCCTTCAGGGAAACTGGAACGAGTCCGCGTACGAGCGGCTGTCGCGATCGTGGACGATCTGGGGCGGCGTCGGGACGCTGACGCCGCTGATCGCGTTGTTCCTCATGGTGATGAAGCCGACCTGAGGAGGCCGTATGATCGCGCCCCATGCCAAGACTTCACGTTCCGCAACCACCTAGCCGCCCGGGCGACAAACCCGACTTCAGCTACGTGGAGCTCTCTCCGGCGGGCGCGATCCACAAGCCGGACGTCAACGCGCGCGCGCGCGACATGGAAGACGTCGCGGTCGGCCTCGTACGCGTGCTCGACGACAAACACGAGCCCGTCGGCCAGTGGAATCCGCGCCTCGAATCGGAGGATCTCCAGGTAGGTCTGCGTCACATGCTGCTCACGCGCATTTTCGACGACCGCATGCAGCGTACGCAGCGCCAGGGAAAGATCTCCTTCTACATGCGTTCGTTCGGTGAAGAGGCCATCGCGGTCGCGCAGGCGATGGCGCTGCAGCCCGGCGACATGCTGTTCCCGTCGTACCGGCAACAGGGCATCTACATGGTGCGCGGCAAGCCGCTGGTCGACCTCATGTGCCAGCTGCTCTCGAACACGCGCGACATGTGCAAGGGACGCCAGCTGCCGGTGATGTATCACTGGAACGCGGGGCGCATCTTCTCGATCTCCGGCAACCTGACTACCCAGTTCCCGCAGGCGGTGGGTTGGGCGATGGCGGCGGCGATCCGCAACGAGGATCACATCGCCTGCACGTGGATAGGCGAGGGTTCGAGCGCCGAGGCGGATTTCCACCACGGCCTGCTGTTCGCGTCTGTCTACCAGGTGCCGGTGATCATGAACATCGTCAACAACCAGTGGGCGATCTCGACGTTCCAGGGCACCGCGGGCGGAGAGCAGCGCTCGTTCGCGGCGCGCGGTCCGGGCTATGGCGTCGCGGGCATCCGGGTCGACGGCAACGATTTCCTCGCGGTGTATGCGGTCACGCAATGGGCCGCGCAGCGCGCGCGCACCGGCGGCGGCCCGACGCTCATCGAGCTCGTGACGTATCGCGCGGCGGCGCATTCCACCAGCGACGATCCATCGCGTTATCGTCCGAAGGACGACTACGCGCACTGGCCGCTCGGCGATCCCGTCGAGCGACTGAAGAACCACCTGATCGCGCGCGGCGAGTGGAGCGAGAGGCAGCACAAGGACCTCACCGCCGAACTCGACGCGCAGGTGCAGGCGGCGTGGAAGGAAGCCGTGTCGTTCGGTGCGCTCAACGAAGGCCCGCGCCTCAACCGGCATCTCATGTTCGAGGACGTCTACAAGGATTTCCCGGAGAACCTGCGCCGGCAGAGCGAGCAGCTCGCCGAGGAAATCAAGCTGAATGCCGAGCTCGGGCTCGCGGCCAAGCCGGAGTAGTCAGGCATGGCACAGATGAACATGATCCAGGCCCTGAACTCCGCCATGGACGTCATGATGGCGCGAGACCCGTCCGTCGTCGTGATGGGCGAGGATGTCGGCTACTTCGGCGGCGTATTCCGCGTGACCGACGGACTGCAGCGGAAATACGGCGAGCACCGCGTGCTCGATTCGCCGATCAGCGAGGGCGGCATCGTCGCCACCGCGATCGGCATGGCGGTCAACGGCATCAGGCCGGTCGCGGAGATCCAGTTCGCGGACTACATCTATCCCGCGGTCGACCAGATCGCGAGCGAACTCGCGCGCATTCGTTATCGCAGCGCGGGCGATTTCATCGCGCCGGTCGTGATCCGCGCGCCCTGCGGCGGCGGCATCCGCGGTGGCCAGACGCATTCGCAGAGTCCCGAGGCGATCTTCACGCACATCTGCGGCGTGAAGACCGTGATGCCGAGCAATCCTTACGACGCGAAGGGCCTGCTGATCGCGGCGATCGAAGATGAAGATCCGATCATCTTCTTCGAGCCGAAGCGCATCTACAACGGCCCGTTCGACGGCGACCCCAACAAGCCCGCGGTGCCGTGGAGCACGCACGCGAAGGGCGACGTGCCTGAGGGTTATTACAAGGTGCCGATCGGCAAGTGCGACATCGTGCGACCCGGCGAGCAGGTGACCATCGTCACTTACGGCACGATGGTGTACGTGTGCGAAGCGGCCGCGAAGAAACTCAACGTCGACGCGGAGATCATCGACGTGCGTACGATGTCGCCGCTCGATCTCGATCCCATCTGCTCATCCGTCAAGAAAACCGGCCGCTGCGTGGTCGCGCACGAGGCCACGCGCTTCAGTGGATTCGGCGCGGAGCTCACGGCGAGCATCCAGGAGGAATGTTTCTGGTACCTCGAGGCGCCGATCCAGCGCGTCGCGGGCTGGGACACGCCGTATCCGCATGCCTTCGAATGGGAGTATTTTCCCGGGCAGGCCCGCGTCGCGCTCGCATTGCGCGAAGTCCTCGGAGAAGGATGAGGTTGGAATCATGAGCCGCTACGTATTCAAGATGCCCGATCTCGGCGAAGGCACGGTTTCCGCCGAAGTGGTCGCCTGGCACGTGAAGCCCGGCGACCTCGTGCAGGAAGACCAGGTCATGTGCGAGGTGATGACCGAGAAAGCCGCAGTCGAGATGCCGTCGCCGGTCACGGGCCGGATCATCTCCATTACCGGCGAGCCCGGCGACATGGTCGCGGTGGGCGCCGAGCTGGTCGTGTTCGATACGGACGGCACTTCGGCCGCCGCGGGAGATGCGCCCGCGGTGAAGACGGCGGAACGGCCGCCCGAACCGGTGAATTACGGTCGCCGCGCCTCGGACAAGCCGGGCAGCGAGAAGCAGCCGGCCGAGAAACCCGCCGGCGAAAATTCTTCGGCTGAAAAGCCATCTTCGGCGAGCGCATCCACGAACGCGGGCAAACCCGCGGGCCGCATCATGGCCTCGCCGGCCAGCCGCCGTCGCGCGGCCGAAGCCGGCCTCGATCTATCTACCGTCACGGGCACCGGTCCCGCGGGCCGCATTGCGCCGGGCGACATCGACTCCGCGCTCGCTGCGGGCGGTGCGCGCGGAGCGCCGCCTTCGATGAACGCGCGCGCCAATGAATCCCGCGCGCCGCGCAACGGCACGGAAGAGGTGAAGATCATCGGCCTGCGCCGCGTGATCGCCGAGCGCCTGACCGAATCCGCGCGCAGCATCCCGCAGTATTCGTATGTCGAGGAGTGCGACATCACGCGCCTCGAGGCGCTGCGCAAGCATCTCAACGACCGCCGCCCCGCGGGCGCTCCACCGCTCACGTTCCTGCCGTTCATCGTGGCCGGCCTCGCGCGCGTGCTCGAGAAATTTCCCCAGTGCAACGCGCTGTACGACAGCGCGCGTGGCGTGCTCGTGAAGCACAAGGCCGTGCACGTCGGCATCGCGACGCAGACTCCGCAAGGCCTGAAGGTTCCGGTCGTGCGCAACGCCGAATCGCGCGCGCTGCACGATCTCGCGGCCGAGATCCGCCGCGTGTCCGAGGCGGCGCGCTCGAACAAGTCCCCGCGCGAGGAGCTCACGGGCTCGACCATCACCGTGACGAGCCTCGGCAAACTCGGCGGCATCGCGTCCACGCCGATGATCAACATGCCCGAGGTCGCCATCATCGGCATCAACAAGGCGATCGAGCGCCCGATCGCGGTGGACGGCCAGGTCGCGATCCGGCTCATGATGAACCTGTCGTCGTCCTTCGATCACCGCTTCGTCGACGGCTTCGACGCCGCCTCGATGATCCAGTCGCTCAAGGACCTGCTCGAACAACCCGCGACGATCTTCATCGACTAGGACTCCGCGAGATGCGACGCTCGTTGATGTCGCTCTTGTTAGGCTGCTGCGCCGGCGTCGCCGCGCAGCAGGTGGAATACCTGGAGCCGCATCGCGTCGGCATCGAAATATCCCGCGACGACGACGACTGGATAGCGGAGTACAGCTTCAATCGTCCAGTCGATGGCTGGTTCTTTCCGCGCTCGTCGCTCGCCCGCGAAGGACAGATCGCGTGGCGGCAACGCGACTGGACCGTGGAGACTCCCGGCGTGAAGCTCACGCGCCGCGGCCACTACGACGTGCTCGAGTCGGAACGCGGCGGGATGCCGGCGAAAGTCCGCGTGCGGTTCAAGCCCTTCACCGGCGACCTGCTCGACGACTACGCGCCCGCGGTTCGCTTCACCGACGGCGGCTTCGCGCTGCTCAGCGCACAGTTCGACGTGTTGCCGCTCAAGGCGCTCAACGAAGCGGACGTGCTGCCCAACGATCTCAACAACAACTACTTCGCCGAAACCCACTACGCGATGCGCTTCGACGATGGCGAGAAGGTCTTCGGGCACGACGGTGGGTTCGCCACGTACGTGTTGTTCGGGCCGACGCGGCGCGTCGAAGCGCGCGATGTGGTCACCGTGTTCGATCCACAACTGCCCGCCTGGATCCACGACTCGCTCGAGCGGTCGGTCACCGAGCTGCTCGCGCGGTACGCGGGACAACTCGGCCCGCTGCCCGAAGGAAAACCGACCGTCATGGTGGCCTGGGGCGGCCCGACGAACGGGATCGTCACGCGCTCCGGCGGAGCGCTGCGCGGCCAGATCGTCATGAAATACGAAGGCGATGGACTGCTGAGCGAAACTCCGCGCCAGCGCGCGGAAGGCCTGTGGTTCGTGGCACACGAGGCGGCGCATTTCTGGCTCGGGCAGACGGTGGGCTACGACTATGCGCGTGAAGCCTGGATCACCGAGGGTGGCGCCGAGCTGCTCGCGGTACGCGCGATCGCGGCGCTGGATCCGGCGTACGACTGGCGAAACGACCTCGATCGCGACATCCGCGATTGCGTGACTTTTGCCCGGGGACACGGCATCGAGTCCGCGCGCGACCGCAACGAGCATCGCGCGTACTACGCCTGCGGCGCCGTGTTCGCACTGGTGGCCGAGGCCGCGGGCAAGTCGGCGTTCCACGTGTTCGTCCGGCGGCTGGTGGACGAGAACCGGGGCGACGGAATCGTTTCGCGGGCCGAGTGGCTCGGGGTCCTGGACGCGGTGTCGGGCGATTCGAGTCTTTCGCGCGACATCTCCGCGCTGCTCGATCAGGGAAGCCCCGATCCGGCGCCGCTGATCGCCGCGTTGTTCGATCGAGCCGGCGTCCCATACGTCCTCGACGAGCAGAAGATTCCTCGAATGAAGTAAGGGACCCCTGTCTTCGGGCTGCGACGCAGCGACCTACAGGCAAATGTGAGCAATCGCCCGGTACCGCTATCGGACTGATGGCAGAGTTCTGCCCCAAATTCCGGGGTCGGACGCCATGCACCAGCCAAACACCGCGCACCAACACAAAGCCAAGGCCGCCGTCGGCTGCCTGTACTGCAAGCCCGTTCAGTACGTGAGTCACGGCGAGGCGCCGCCCGTGAAGGGCTGGCAGCGATCGGTGTTGCTGCTCGCGTCCATGGTCCTGACCGCGTGCACGGTGATGGCCCTGCAGTTCGCGTGGGAGCGCACGGGCGCCGTGTTCTTCGCGACGGTTACCGCATTGCTGATGCTGATCGGCCTGTTCGGCGTCGCGATTTCCTTCCGCGGCTGTGACAACTGCGTCGCGCGTTTCCTGGGCAGATCGTTATGACGCCGCGCCCCGCTCCCGCGCGCCGGCAGTCTTTGTGTGGAACCGCGCGCCGGCTCGCCATGGAAGAGAACACCGCGCGTCATGGCCTGCGCCACGTTTGCCGCCAGGCCGGCATCTGGGCCTGCAAGAAGACTTTCTCCTGCTCCCGCAGGATGTCGGCGCGCCGCTGACCGGCTAACTTTTGCCCGCATCTCCGGGCGACCCGCTGACCCCGAACGACCGTCCGCTCGCGTTCGATAGCGAGGCGAACGGGGTCATCCCGGCAGGTGGCCATGGCAGGGCGTGGGGAAAAGCGGAGCGGGTCATGGAATTCGCGCTCCCGAAAGAGGATAGTCGACCGCGCAGGCGATTCGCCGGAACCACCGGGGTCTTCGACCTTGTCGCACACGTTCGACATCCGATTCGCGCCCTCGGCCGGTCTCGCCGCGCTGCTTGCGCAGCCGTCCAATACCCTGCGGTGGAAAGGCTCCGGCCGCATAAACATCCAGCCTGGCGCCATCACGATTGCGGTCAATCGCGGCCTGCTCTCGCAGGGCGGCACTCGGCGCATCGCCGCCGGACAATTGCGCGAGGTCTATCGCGAAGGCAACGCGGTGCGCCTGGAATTCTCCGGCGCGGACAATTCGCGTGAAATCCTGCCCCTGTGGGCGGACGATCGCGAAGTCGCCGCCGAGATCGTGCGGCTGCTGCCGACAGAACGCACCGTCGAGGTCGAACTACCCGCGCGGGCGCCTAAGTTCCGGCCGGACCCGCGCGCATTCGGTGGATTGCTCGCGCTCGCGATCGTGATCGTCGGCGCGGTCGTGGGGTTGCGCAGATCGGAAGTCGCGCCGCCGCCAGTGACCGCCGCCACCGAGGTCGAAGCCGCACCTGTTGAAGCCAGGCCCGCGCCTGCCACTCCCGAACTCGCGACGGTGGAGATCCCCGAAGCCGAACTGCCCGTCCGCTTCGACGAACCGGTCGTTCCGATTCCGCCGGGCACGCGGGCGCACAAGTTCGCGGTTGCGCAGGTCGCGTTGTTCGACAAACAAGCCGTCGCGTTGCTCGAGGAGTACCGCCTCTATCGCACGATGCTGGAAGACGATGCACTGACCTTCGATGGATACATCGCCAAGCTCGAGGGTCCGCTCGAAGGTGGCTGGTGGGCGGTCACGTTCCGGATCCTCGAAGATCCGGCCTACGACGCGCCGGAGCTGGTCGGCCTGCGTGCTACGCAACTCGCGGCCGCGCGCCACTGGCGGGCATTCATCGAGTTGTACGTCGAAGGCCTTCGCACCCAGGACAGGACACTCATCCCGCGGGCATTCGATCTGCTGAGCAGGGCCGAGTGGATGCAGGTGCGCGCGCGGCAATACGTCCAGGTGCCTGGGGACAGCGGCGCCGGTGCAAAAGGTGGGGATTAGCGCGAGCGACTAGCCGGGAACCGATCCCGGCGGCGTGAGTTTCTCGCGCATCAATACCAGTTCTTCCGCCGCCGTCGGATGCAGCGCGACCGTGCTGTCCCACTGCTTCTTCGTGAGCCCCGCCTTCACCGCCACCGCCGCGAGCTGGATCATCTCGGGCGCGTCTTCGCCTGCGATGTGCACGCCCAGGATCTGGTCGCTCGCGGCGTCGACGATGATCTTCATGAGCGTGCGCTCGTGGTTGGGGGTCAGCATGTTGCGCATCGGACGGAAGCTCGTGCGGTAGACGTCGACCTTTCCGTGGCTGCGCAACGCGTCCGCTTCCGTGAGCCCCACGCTGCCGATCGGCGGCCGCCCGAACACCGCGCTCGGCACGGTGCTATGGTCCACCGGCGTCGGGCGATCGTTGTAGATAGTGTCGGCAAACGCATGACCGTCGCGGATCGCGACCGGCGTCAGGTTCATGCGGTTGGTCACGTCGCCGACCGCGTAGATGGATGGCACGCTGCTCTGTGAATACTCGTTCACGACCACGGCGCCGGCCGGATCCAGTTTGACTCCCGCGCGTTCGAGGCCGAGCCCCGCCGTGTGCGGCACGCGGCCGGTCGCGTGCATCACGACGTCCGTCTCGACGACTTCGCCGGTAGATAGCGTCGCGCGCACGCCGCCGTTCGCGCGCTCCAGCCGCGCGAGCGTGTTCTTCATCATGAGCTTGATGCCGCGCCGCTCGGACTCGATGTGCATGTGCGCGCGCAGGTCGATGTCGAAGCCGCGCAGCAACTGGTCGCCGCGATGCAGGATCGTGGTCGCCGCGCCGAGCCCGTGAAAGATGTTCGCGAACTCGAGCGCGATGTATCCGCCGCCCACGATCAGCACGCGTTGCGGAAATTTCTCGAGATGGAACGCCTCGTTCGACGTGATGCCGATCTCTACGCCAGGCAGGTTCTCCGGAAAATGCGGTTTGCCGCCGGTCGCGATCAGGATCCGTTCCGCGGTGAACTCGCTGCCGGACTTCGCGAGGCGCACGGTGTGCGCGTCGACGACTTCGGCGCGCTCTTCAAACGTCGTGACGCCGGCCCGGGCGAGATTCGTGGTGTACAGGCCCGACAGCCGCGAGACCTCGCCCTGCACGTTGTCGCGCAGCGTCGCCCAGTCGAAACGCGCGTTGTCGATCGTCCAGCCGTAACCGGGCGCATCGGCGATGAATTGCGAGAACTCGGCGCCGAAAACGAGAAACTTCTTGGGCACGCAGCCGCGGATCACGCAGGTGCCGCCGATGCGATATTCCTCGGCGATCGCCACCTTGGCGCCCGAAAGTGCCGCGATGCGGGCGGCCCGCACGCCGCCGGAACCCGCGCCGATCACGAACAGGTCGTACACGTATTTCATGGCAGGATACTAACGTGACTTCCGCGGGGGCTCGACTGTGAGTACTTTCAAGGCATTCCGCATTCACGAAACCGACGGCAAGGTCGCCGCGCGTTTCGAGGATCTGACTCTCGACGACCTCACGCCCGGCGAAGTCGTCATCGACGTCCAGTACTCGTCGATCAACTACAAGGATTCGCTCGCGGCGACCGGCGCCGGCAGGATCCTGCGCCGTTACCCGCTGGTGGGCGGCATCGACCTGGCCGGAGTAGTAAGAGCCTCGCAGGCTTCCGACTTCAAACCCGGCGACGCGGTGCTCGTCACCGGCAGCGGGCTTTCCGAGACCTTTGACGGCGGCTACGCGGAAGTCGCGCGCGTGAAGGCGGAAAGCGTGATCGCGATGCCACCGGGCCTCGATGCATTTCGGGCGATGGCGATCGGGACCGCGGGCTTCACCGCGGCGCTCGCGATCCATCGCATGGAACGAAACGGCCAGGAGCCGTCGCGGGGACCGATCGTCGTGACCGGCGCGACGGGCGGCGTCGGCAGCTTCGCCATCGACATGCTCGCCGGCCGCGGCTACGAGGTCATCGCGGTGACGGGCAAGCCGGAATCCTCCGACTACCTCACGACGCTCGGGGCGAGCCACATCCTGCTGCGCGGCGCGTTCTCGCTCGGCAGCCGTCCACTCGAACCTGCTCGTTATGCCGGCGCAATCGACAGCGTCGGGGGCGAGGTGCTCGCCGGACTCACCCGGCAGGTGGACTTCTGGGGAAATATCGCGAGCGTCGGGCTCGCGGGCGGAGCGCAGCTCAACACGACCGTCATGCCGTTCATCCTGCGCGGGGTGAACCTGCTCGGCATCAATTCCTCGGCGACGCGCCGCGCCGAGCGGCTCGAGGTGTGGCGGCGAATCGCGACCGACTGCGCGCCGCGGCACCTCGAGCGAATCGTCACGCGGACGATCGCGTTCGACGCGCTGCCCGATGCCTTTCAGTCTTACATCGACGGCAAGGTCGTCGGGCGTACAGTCGTCAAGATTGGCGCGCCGCCGTAAACTTCGCACATGACGCAGACTTCTCTAAAGCTCACCGCAGGCGCGAAATTCCGCGCGGCGCTCGCCGCGGAGAAGCCGCTGCAGGTCGTCGGCGCCATCAACGCGTACGTCGCGCGCATGGCGGAAGCCACCGGCTTCCGCGCGCTCTATCTATCGGGCGGCGGTGTCGCCGCGAATTCGCTCGGGCTTCCCGATCTCGGCATCAGCACGATGGACGACGTGCTCATCGACATCCGGCGTATCTGCGACGCCAGCACTCTGCCCTTGCTGGTCGACGCGGACACGGGCTGGGGCGGCGCGTTCAACATCGCGCGCACCGTGCGTTCGTTCGTCAAGGCCGGCGCGGCCGGCATGCACATCGAGGACCAGGTGCAGGCCAAGCGCTGCGGCCACCGGCCCGGAAAAGAAGTAGTGCCGCTCGATGAAATGGTGGATCGCGTGAAGGCGGCGGTCGACGCGCGCGCCGACGGCAGCTTCGTCATCATGGCGCGCAGCGACGCGCTCGCGAGCGAAGGACTCGACCGCATGATCGAGCGGCTGCGCGCATGCGTGGAAGCGGGCGCCGACGCGGTGTTCCCCGAGGCGATCACGGATCTCGCGATGTATCGCAAGGTGCGCGACGCGGTGCAGGCGCCGGTGCTCGCCAACATCACCGAGTTCGGCAAGACGCCGCTGTACACGCGCGACGAGCTCGGCTCGGTGGGTGTCGACATCGTGCTGCATTGCTGCTCCGCCTACCGCGCGATGAATCTCGCCGCGCTCAAGGTGTACCAGGCGATTCGCCGCGATGGCACGCAGAAGAACGTCGTCGCCGACATGCAGACGCGCGACGACCTCTACAAGTATCTCGATTACCACGCCTACGAGCGCAAGCTCGACGAACTGTTCGCGAACGAGAAAAAGCAGTAACCCAGGAGCGCCCGCCATGAACGCCACGCCGAAGCCGAAGAAATCCGTCGCGCTGTCCGGCGTCGCGGCCGGCAACACGGCGCTGTGCAGCGTCGGCCGCAGCGGCAATGACCTGCACTACCGTGGTTACGACATCCTCGAAGTCGCCGAGCGCTGCGAGTTCGAGGAGATCGCCTATCTACTGATCCACGGCAAGCTGCCGAACCAGTCCGAGCTCGCTGCGTACAAGACGAAGCTCAAGAACCTGCGCGGCATCCCGGCTCCGGTCCGGGCGATCCTCGAGCAGCTTCCGCCCGGCGCGCATCCGATGGACGTGCTGCGCACCGGCGCGTCGGCGCTGGGCTGTGTGTTGCCCGAGCCGGTCGATCACAACGAGGCCGGTGCGCGCGAGATCGCGGATCACCTGCTGGCGAGTTTCCCGTCGATGCTGTGCTACTGGTACCACTACTCGCACAGCAGCCGGCGAATCCACGTCGAGACCGACGACGATTCGGTGGGCGGGCACTTCCTGCACCTGCTGCACCGCCGCCCGCCGCCGGCGAACTGGGTGCGCGCGATGCACACCTCGCTCATCCTCTACGCGGAGCACGAATTCAATTCGTCCACGTTCACCGCGCGCGTGATCGCGGGAACGGGCTCGGACATCTATTCCTGCATCACCGGCGCGATCGGCGCCCTGCGCGGACCGAAACACGGCGGCGCGAACGAAGTCGCGCTCGAGATCCAGGAGCGTTACTCGACGCCCGACGAAGCCGAGGCCGACATCCGCAAACGCGTCGCCAACAAGGAAATCATCATCGGCTTCGGTCACCCGGTATATACCGTGTCCGATCCGCGCAACGTGATCATCAAGGGCGTGGCCGGGAAGTTAGCCCGCGAGGCGGGCGACATGAAGCTCTACGACATCGCCGAGCGCATCGAGACACTCATGATGCAGCTCAAGCAGATGTTCCCGAACCTCGACTGGTTCAGCGCGGTGAGTTACCACCTGATGGGCGTGCCCACCGCGATGTTCACGCCACTGTTCGTCATGTCACGCGTCACCGGCTGGAGCGCGCACGTGATCGAGCAACGCGCCGACGGCAAGATCATCCGCCCGGCCGCCAACTACGTGGGGCCGGAAAACCGGCCGTTCGTGCCCATCGCGCAGCGGCCGTGAGCGCGCATGCCGCGGCGGGACTCGCCTTTCCCTGAGTGATCCGGCCGATTAGCCCGGCCGCCGCCGAGTGGGTAAGATGCGCGCCGTTCGCGGGGACGACCCCGTGAGCGCATCGCCAGCTCGGGGACGACCCCATTCCTCAATTGGAGGTCGTCATGAACTGGTTGCTGTTGGTCGTCGCCGGGTTGCTCGAAGTCGGCTGGGCCGTGGGTCTCAAGTACACCGAGGGTTTCACGCGTCCGTGGCCCACCGTCGCAACGGTCGGCGCCATGATCGTGAGTCTCATGCTGCTCGGTATCGCGATGAAGACGCTGCCGGTCGGCACCGCTTACGCGGTGTGGGTAGGTGTCGGCGCCGTCGGAACGGCCGTGTTCGGCATCTATCTGTTCGGCGAGAGCGCGAACCCGGGCAAACTCGCGAGCCTCGCGCTGATCGTGGTGGGCATCGTCGGGCTCAGGCTGACCGGCGAACATTGAGCACGGAGTCCTCGAAATGTCGTCGCACGATTACAAATCCGTTCAGCGTCCGCAGCCCGACGAGCTGCTCGTCGCCATTGCCGACTACGCGAAGAACTACAGGGTAGATAGCCCGCAGGCGTACGAGACCGCGCAGTACTGTCTCATGGACACGCTCGCGTGCGGCTTCCAGGCGCTCGAGTATCCGGCTTGCACGAAACTGCTCGGCCCCGTGGTGCCGGGCGCGACGATGCCGGGCGGCTCGCGCGTGCCGGGCACCAGTTACGAGCTCGACCCCGTGATGGGTGCGTTCAGCATCGGCGCGATGGTGCGCTGGCTCGACTTCAACGACACCTGGCTCGCGGCGGAGTGGGGTCATCCTTCCGACAACCTCGGCGCGATCCTCTCCGTGGCGGACTATCTATCCCGCCGCGCGATCCTGCTGGCCGAAAAGCCGCTCACGATGCGCGACGTGCTGACCGCGATGATCAAGGCGCACGAGATCCAGGGCGTGCTCGCACTCGAGAACTCCTTCAACCGCGTCGGGCTCGATCACGTGCTGCTGGTGCGCGTCGCCTCGACCGCCGTCGCGACGCAGATGCTCGGCGGCTCGCTCGAACAGATCGTGAACGCGCTGTCGAACGCGTGGATAGACGGCGGCGCGCTGCGCACGTATCGCCACGCGCCGAACACCGGCTCGCGCAAGAGCTGGGCCGCCGGGGATGCCACGAGCCGCGCCGTGCGGCATGCGTTGTTCGCGATCAAGGACGAGATGGGATACCCCTCCGCGTTGACGGCGAAAACCTGGGGGTTCCAGGACGTGTTGTTCAAGGGCAAGCCGCTCGTCCTCGCGCAGCCGCTCGGCAGCTACGTGATGGAGAACGTGCTGTTCAAGATCTCCTATCCCGCCGAGTTCCACGCCCAGACCGCGGTGGAGTGCGCGATGGCGCTGCATCCGCGCGTGAAGGACCGGATCGCGTCCATCGAGAAGATAGTCATCGAGACCCAGGAACCCGGCGTCCGCATCATCGACAAGACCGGTCCGCTCGCGAATCCCGCCGATCGCGATCACTGCATCCAGTACATGGTCGCGGTGCCGCTGATCTTCGGACGGCTCACCGCCGCGGATTACGAGGACGAGGTCGCGAGCGATCCGCGCATCGACGTGCTGCGCGCGAAGATGACCGTGCGCGAGAACCCGACGTTCACGAAGGAATATTACGAGCGCGACAAGCGCCACATCGGCAACTCGGTGACCATCCATTTCAGCGACGGCTCGCCGGCGCTCGAGATGCGTGTCGACTTTCCGGTGGGACATCGCAAGCGGCGCGCCGAGGGCATGCCGCTGCTCGTCGAGAAATTCAACGCATCCGTCGCGGCACACTTCTCCGAGCGGCAGACCGAGGCGATCAAGACGATGTTCGCGCGCAAGGATTTCGATTCGATGACCGTGAACGAATTCATGGCGCAGCTCGTCGCGAACGGCAAATGACCGCGGCACCGCTCGATGCCGCCGCCTGGAAGGCGCGCCTGGATGCGGGCGCGCGGGAAATGGGCGTCACGCTCGATGAGTCCCAGCTCGAGACTCTGTGGAGCTACGCCCGGAAGCTGCGCGAACGCAACGAACACGTGAACCTCACGTCGATCGTCGCGCCCGAAGGCATCCTCACGCTGCACATGCTCGACAGCCTGAGTCTCGTGCCGCATCTCGGCGATGCGCGCCGCATCATCGACGTCGGCACGGGCGGTGGATTTCCCGGCATTCCGCTCGCGGTCGCGTGTCCCGACCGCGATTTCACGCTCATCGACGGCACGCAGAAGAAGATCCGCTTCGTCGCGGAGAGCATCGAGCAGCTCGGCATTCGCAACGCCCGGGCAATCGCGGCGCGCGCCGAGAGTTTCGACGGCGAGAAGAACTTCGATGCCGTCGTGGTCCGCGCCGTCGGCTCCCTGGCGAATGTTCTACATAACGCCGCGAAGCTCGCCGGCGAGAGCGGGCGCCTGCTCGCGATGAAGGGCAGGCTGCCCGAAGACGAGATCCGCGAGCTGCCGCGCGGCTGGAGCGCGGAAGTGACGCCGCTGCGCGTGCCGGGACTGGATGCGGAACGGCATCTTGTCGCACTTCAACGTCACAAATCCGGCGGCAAAAACGCTCGCTAAGCCTCGGGCGCAGCGGGTTAATATCGGCTCATGAAGCGCATCATCGCGGTCGCGAACCAGAAGGGCGGGGTCGGCAAGACCACGACGTCGGTGAACCTCGCCGCGTCGTTCGCCGCGACGCGCCGCCGCGTGCTGCTCATCGACATCGACCCGCAGGGCAACGCGACGATGGGTTGCGGCATCGAGAAGTCGCAGATCGAACGCGGCACGGGCGACGTGTTGCTGGGCGAATGCGACGCGGCCGCGGCCATCATTCCGCTCGAGTCGATGCCCGGCATGTCGGTGATGCCGGCGAACCAGGACCTGGTCGCCGCGGAAGTCCAGCTACTAACTACCCTCGCGGGCCGCGAGCTGCGCCTGCGCAACGCGCTCAAGCCCATCCAGGACCAGTTCGAAGTCATCCTGATCGACTGCCCTCCGTCGCTCAACATGCTCACGCTGAACGCGCTGGTCGCGGCGCAGAGCGTGCTGATCCCGATGCAGTGCGAGTACTACGCGCTCGAGGGACTCTCCGCGCTGGTCGGCACCATCGAGCAGATCAAGACGTCGGTGAGCCCGAACCTCGAGATCGAAGGCATCCTGCGCACGATGTTCGATCCGCGTAACAACCTCGCGAACGAGGTGTCGGCGCAGCTCATCTCCGTGTTCGGCGACAAGGTGTTCCGCACCATCGTGCCGCGCAACGTGCGCCTCGCCGAGGCGCCGTCGTTCGGCAAGCCCGTCCTGCAACACGACAAGGACTCGCGCGGTGCGCTCGCGTATCTCGCGCTGGCCGGCGAGATGCTGCGCAAGGAAGACGAATCGGGAGCCGGCGAAGCAGAAGCGGTGCCGCCGGCCGAAGCCATCAACGACGCGGAACGCCAGGTTAGTTAGGCGGACAGGCGCGCGTTTCGTACGACGATGCGCACTTCTTCCAGTCAATCGTTGAACTCTCGGCCATGAGCGTGGATGGCTTCATGCTCGCCGTCGCCCTTGCCTGGATGGTCCTGATGACGGCCATCCATCTGCTCGCGTTGAGATTCTGGCCCACACGTCGACCCGGCCTGCGTGCCGTGATGGTCGCGACGCTGCTTGCGCCCGGCATCGTCGGCGGGCTCGACATGCTCGCACCAGTCCCCGCGTCCTTCGCCACCGCATTCTGGCTGTCTCAATTACCGGGAACCGGAACCGAGATCGCATGGAACGCGGGGTCATGGTTTCTCGCGGTGATCGTGCTGATCGTTACGGGCAGGGCTTTTTCACGTTGGACGCAACGCCAAGCGCATGGCCGCAACCGCTTGAAGCCGGATTGATGCCATTTCGGCCTCTGGCGCGCGGAAGGCTTATCCCGCCATCCGGCTCTGTTTATCATCCCCGGCCATGAGCACGAAGAAACCAGTCATGGGCCGCGGCCTCGAAGCGCTGCTGGGCCAGATGACGAAGCGGCCCGAGCCCGCGCCCGCGACGGGCGCGCCGGCCGCCCCCGCGCCTCCCGCGAAACTTCCGGGTGACGAACTCGCGAACCTGCCGCTCGACCTGTTGCAGCGGGGCAAGTACCAGCCGCGCGTGGACATGCGGCAGGAGTCCCTCGAGGAACTCGCGGCGTCGATCAAGGCTCAGGGCATCGTGCAGCCCATCGTCGTGCGCCCCGTCGACGGCGCCGCGCCTGGCCAGTCGCAGCGCTACGAAATCATCGCAGGCGAGCGCCGCTGGCGCGCCGCGCAGATCGCAGGTCTCGCCACGGTGCCCGCGGTCATCCGCCGCGTGCCCGACGAAGCCGCCATCGCGATGGCGCTCATCGAGAACATCCAGCGCGAGAACCTGAACCCGCTCGAAGAAGCGCGCGCGCTCGAGCGTCTCATCAGCGAATTCGGCATCACGCATCAGCAGGCTGCGGATGCCGTCGGCCGTTCGCGCGCCGCGGTGTCGAACCTGCTGCGCCTGCTCGAACTGCCGGATGAGATCAGCGCATTCGTCGAGCAGCGCGAGCTCGAGATGGGCCACGCGCGCGCCTTGTTAGGCCTCACGCAGCGCCGCCAGCAGATCGAGGTCGGCACGCTGGTCGCGAAGAAAGGCCTGTCCGTGCGCGACACCGAAGCGATGGTGCGCGCGCTGCTCGCCAGGACGTCGGGCGGCGGCGCGAACGCGAAGGAATCGAAAAACCTCGATCCCAACGTGCGGCGCCTGCAGGACGAGCTCTCGGAAAAACTCGGCGCGAAGGTGGAAATCCAGCACGCCGCGAACGGGCGCGGAAAACTCGTCGTGAGTTACCACTCGCTCGACGAGCTCGACGGCATCATTGCGCACATCCAGTAACGCGATCGTCGCCACGTTGCTCGTGGCGCTGCCGTTCGTCGCGGCAGGCGCGGAGCTCCACCGCGACGACTTCGATGCCGGTCTCTCCCGATGGCACATCGAGGCGGAGAAGCCCGCGAAGATCTCCGCCGCGAACGGCGTGCTCGATATCGATACGCCTGCGGGCGTCACCTTGTGGTTCAAGCCGAAGCTCACCGGGCCCATCGCCATCGAGTTCGACGCCACCGCCGTGTCGGAGGGTCGCGTGAACGACGAGGTCAGCGACCTCAATGTCTTCTGGATGGCGAACAATCGCGACGGCACGCAACCGGTTTACGCCCGCGCGCGCAGCGGCAGGTTCGCCGAATACAACGATCTGCTCACTTATTACGTGGGGCTGGGTGGCAACCGGAACACGACCACGCGTTTCCGCCGCTACATCGGCGATCCGGACATCCGGCCGATGCTTCCCGAGCACGATCTTTCCGCCCCCGGCGTTCTGCTGAAGCCGAACCGGAAACAGGCCATTCGCCTGGTGGCGAACGGGAAGTCGATCGAATACTGGCGGGACGGCGAAAGACTGTTTCACCTCGAAGACGATGCACCTTACGAGGACGGATGGTTCGCCCTGCGCACGACTTTCAGCCACCTGCGCATCGCCCGTTTCAGGGTTTTCTCCCTGCCGCCCGGCGGTGAGCGGAAGTCTTCCGGAAAGAGCCTCCCGGATACGTAAAACCCCAGGAAAAAACGCGGTTCTCGTGTTGAAGGTGCCAGGGTCGGCGTATATAATGCGCGCCCCTGGCCAAGGCACACGTAAGTCGTTGCCAAGCCAAACAATTTTCGAACATCGCTGATGCAGCTCGCGGCCTTCGCGAGCCCGTCGTGCTGTTCGCGGATTGTCGACTTGCAGTAGGAGTGTCGTGGTCACCCTTGAGTTGCCCCAAGCGAGGCGACTGGCGGCGAGTGTAGTGCTCGGCCAGATCGTCGTAACGGTCGTGGCCGCGGCTCTTTGCTTCGCGGTGTGGGGGCGTATCGCCGGATTTTCGGCCCTCGTGGGTGGGGGGATTTCCGTCCTGGCGAGTGGTGTGCTCGCGTTCTTCGGATTCAGCGCGCCCGCGGGCGCCGCGGCCGAAACGATCGCGCGCAAGTTTTACGTGGGAGAGGCCGCGAAGCTGGGCGTCACCGTGGCGCTGTTCGTGACGGTCTTCCTGACGATGAAGGTGTCGTTCGCCGCATTGTTCGGCGCCTACATCGCGACCTTGTTTGTGTACTGGATCGCGCTCGCGAACGCGCTGCCGCCGTTGTCCGGAAACGGACCGGGCGCGGCGGGCGTGGCCAAGCGCTAGGAATACGCAGGAAGAGTAGATGGCCTCAGAAGCAGCACACGCTCCCTCCGGTAGTGAATACATCCTTCACCACATCACCAATCTCAAGGTCGATGTGGGTGGCCAGGCGCTGCACCTGGACAGCATCTTCTTCTCGGTGCTGCTCGCACTCGTCTTCCTCGTGTCGTTCGGACTCGCGGCGCGCAGGTCCACGGCGGGCGTCCCGGGCAAATTCCAGAATTTCGTCGAGGTCGTCGTCGAGTTCGTCGACAGCCAGGTACGCGACACCTTCCACGGGCAGAGCAAGCTCATCGCCCCGCTCGCGCTGACGATCTTCTGCTGGGTCCTGCTGTTCAACTTCATGGACATCGTGCCGGTCGACGGCCTGCCGAAGGTCGGCGAACTGTTCGGCGTGCACTACCTCAAGGTCGTGCCCTCGACCGACCTCAACATCACGCTCGGCATGTCGTTCACGGTCTTCCTGCTGTGCATGTTCTACAGCGTGAAGATCAAGGGCGCCCTCGGCTTCGCCTCGGAGCTGCTCACACATCCGTTCGGCAAGTGGGCGATGCCGTTCAACCTGCTGCTCAACATCATCGAGCACCTGGCGCGCCCGGTTTCGCTCGGGCTGCGTCTGTTCGGCAACCTCTTCGCCGGCGAAATGATCTTCCTGCTGCTCGCCGTGCTCGGCGGCAGCTTCGGTCTCGCCTCCCTGGGCGGCTTCGGCGCCGTCCTCGGCCAGTTGATCCTCGGAACGGCCTGGGGCCTGTTCCACATCCTGGTCATCCCGCTTCAGGCGTTCATCTTCATGGTGCTGACCATCGTGTACCTCTCGCAGGCGCACGAGACTCATCACTGATCTATAGGTAGTTAGCTCAAGGTTTTGCTGGAGGAAAAATGGAAAACGTAGCTGCAATTGCTCAGATTCAGAGTTTCACCGCACTCGGCGTCGGCCTGATCTTCGGCCTCGGCGCGCTCGGTACCGCCATCGGCTTCGGCCTTCTCGGCGGCAAGTTCCTGGAAGGCGCCGCGCGCCAGCCGGAACTGACCCCGGCCCTGCAGGTGAAGATGTTCATCGTCGCCGGCCTGCTCGACGCGGTCGCGATGATCGGTATCGGCTTCGCGCTGTTCTTCACGTTCGCGAACCCGTTCCTGAACCAGCTCCCGGGCGCGCAGTAATCACGTTCACCAAACGCGGGAGTCGCGCGTGAATATCAATCTAACGCTCGTCGTCCAGATGCTGGTGTTCGGCATCGTCATCTGGGTCACGATGAAGTTCATCTGGCCGATCATTCTCGGCGCCATGAACGAGCGCGAGAAGAAGATCGCCGCCGGGCTCGCCGCCGCGGAGCAGGGCCAGAAGGACCTGTCCGAAGCGAAGAGCCGCGCCGACGAGGTCATCAAGGAAGCCCGCGCCCGGGCGCTCGCGATCGAATCGCAGGCGCGCACGCAGGCCAACCAGATCCTCGAGGAAGCGCGCAAGGCCGCGAGTCTCGAGGGCGAGAAGGCCCTCGCCAGCGCCAAGTCGCAGATCGAGCTCGAGAGCAATCGTGCGCGTGATGCGCTGCGCGGACAGGTGGTCAGCCTGGCCGTCGCGGGCGCCAAGCGCGTGCTCGAGAAAGAGATCGACGCGA
The DNA here is from genome assembly GCA_023433705.1 of Pseudomonadota bacterium. GTDB lineage: Bacteria > Pseudomonadota > Gammaproteobacteria > Steroidobacterales > Steroidobacteraceae > CADEED01. The sequence goes on along the minus strand of JAEYUC010000021.1, from coordinate 16,386 downwards.
AGGCGCACGGCGAATTGCTCGACCAGCTCGCGGCGAAGCTCTGAGGCTGAACGTCCATGGCTGAACGCATCACCACCGCACGTCCGTACGCGAAGGCGATCTTCGCGCTCGCGCGCAAGAACAACTCGCTGGCGAATACCGCCGCGGGACTCACGCGCTCGGCCGAAGTCGTCGCCGATCCTCGCGTGCATGCGCTGCTCGGCAGCCCGCACGTGACTCCGGCGCAACTCGCCGAGCTCGTGACCGGCGTCGCCGGCACCTCGCTCGACGAGAACGGACGCAACTTCGTCACGCTGCTCGCGCAGAACCGGCGGCTCGGATTCCTCCCCGAGATCGCCGCGCTGTTCGAGCAGATGAAGGCCGAAGTGGAGAACGCGGTGGATGTCGAGGTGACCGCCGCCTCGCCGCTCACGCCGGACCAGGAATCGCGTTACGCGGCCGCGCTTCAGAAGAAGCTGGGGCGCAGCGTGCGCCTGCACACGAAGGTCGACGGCAGCTTGTTAGGCGGCGCCGTCCTCAAGGCCGGCGACCTCGTGATCGACGGCTCGATCAAGGGCCGGCTCGAGCGCATGGCCACCGAATTGACCGCATAAAGATTTTGTAAGGAACCGGAACATGTCCGTCAAAGCATCGGAAATCAGCGATCTCATCCAGTCGCGCATCGAGAACTTCAAGTCGCAGACCGAGGCGCGCAACGTCGGCACCGTGGTCACGGTGACGGACGGCATCTGCCGCATCCACGGCCTGGCCGACGTTCGCTACGGCGAAATGATCGAGTTCCCGGGCAACGTGTTCGGCCTCGCGTTGAACCTCGAGCAGGACTCGGTGGGCGCGGTGGTGCTCGGTGAATACAAAGGCATCGTCGAAGGCGACACGGTCAAGACCACGGGCCGCATCCTCGAAGTGCCGGTGGGCCGCGAGCTGCTGGGCCGCGTCGTCGACGCGCTGGGTCAGCCGCTCGACGGCAAGGGTCCGCTCAACACCACGCAGACGGCGCCGATCGAGCGCGTCGCGCCGGGCGTCATCTACCGCAAGTCGGTGAGCCAGCCGGTGCAGACCGGTTACAAGGCGATCGACTCGATGGTTCCGATCGGCCGCGGCCAGCGCGAGCTGATCATCGGCGACCGCCAGACCGGCAAAACCGCTATTGCCGTGGACACCATCATCAACCAGAAGTCGTCGGGCATTAAGTGCGTCTACGTCGCGATCGGCCAGAAGCAGTCGACCATCGCGAACGTAGTGCGCAAGCTCGAAGAGCACGGCGCGCTCGGTCACACGATCGTCGTCGCCGCGTCGGCCTCGACGCCGGCCGCCATGCAGTACCTCGCGGCGTACGCCGGCGTGACCATGGGCGAGTTCTTCATGGACAACGGTGAAGACGCGCTGATCATCTACGACGACCTGTCCAAGCAGGCCGTCGCGTATCGCCAGATCTCGCTGCTGCTGCGCCGCCCGCCGGGCCGCGAAGCGTATCCCGGCGACGTGTTCTATCTGCACAGCCGCCTGCTCGAGCGTTCCGCCCGCGTCAACGAGGCGTACGTCGAAGAGAAGACCGGCGGCAAGGTGAAGGGCAAGACGGGCTCGCTCACGGGCTTGCCCATCATCGAAACGCAGGCCGGCGACGTGACCGCGTTCGTTCCGACGAACGTCATCTCGATCACCGACGGCCAGATCTTCGTCGAGACCGACCTGTTCAACGCCGGCATCCGTCCCGCGATGAACGCCGGTATCTCCGTGTCGCGCGTCGGTGGCGCGGCGCAGACGGACATCATCAAGCGCCTGGGCGGCGGTATCCGTCTTGCGCTGGCGCAGTACCGCGAGCTCGCGGCGTTCTCGCAGTTCGCCTCGGACCTCGACGAGGCCACCCGCCGCCAGCTCGAGCGCGGCGTGCGCGTGACCGAAGTCATGAAGCAGAAGCAGTACGCGCCGATGTCGGTCGCGGAGCTCGCGCTGTCGATCTACGCGGTGAACAACGGCTACTTCGACAAGGTGGATCGCAAGAAGGTCGTGGACGCGGAAAACGCGCTGCAGGCCCTCGCCCGTTCCACGCACAAGGCGACGCTCGATGCCATCAACGCGGAGCCGGTGCTCAAGAAGCACGAGGCCGCGCTCAAGGGCATCTGCGAAGACTTCGTCAAGAACGGCGTGTTCTAACAGTTAGGACTAACTAGCCAGCCATGCCAGGCACTAAAGAAATCCGCGTCAAGATCGCCAGCGTCAAGTCGACGCAGAAGATCACGAAGGCGATGCAGATGGTCGCGACCAGCAAGATGCGTCGCGCCCAGGACCGCATGCGCCTGGCGCGTCCGTACGCCGACAAGATCAAGTCGGTCATCGGCAACCTGACGCAGGCGAACCCGGACTACCGGCATCCGTTCCTGCAGGAACGCGCCGAGGTGAAAAACGTCGGCATCATCGTGATCTCCTCGGATCGCGGCCTGTGCGGCTCGCTCAACATCAACATCTTCAAGCAGGTGTTGATCGCGATGCGCGAGTGGCAGGGCAAGGGTGCGCAGGTTTCGATGTGCCTCATCGGCTCGAAGGCCTCGCAGTTCTTCCGCCGCCTGCCGAACCCGGTGCTCGCGAACACGCAGGGCCTGGGCGATCACCCGCACGTGAAAGACCTGATCGGCACGGTCAAGGTCATGCTCGACGCGTACCGCGACGGGAAGATCGACCGCCTGTACCTCGTGAACTCGCAGTTCGTGAACACGATGACGCAGAAGCCGGTGATGCAGCAGCTGCTGCCGGTGGAGCCCATCGACGGCGCCGATCTGCAGGAACACTGGGACTACATCTACGAGCCCGCCGCCTCGGACATCCTCGACGGCGTGCTGATGCGCTACATCGAGTCGCAGGTCTATCGCGGCGCGGTCGAGAACGTCGCCTGCGAGATGGCGGCGCGCATGGTCGCCATGAAGGCCGCGTCGGACAACGCCGGCAAGCTCATCGGCGAGCTCCAGCTCATCTACAACAAGGCCCGCCAGGCCGCGATCACCAAGGAATTGGCCGAGATCGTGGGCGGCGCGGCGGCCGTCTGACGCAGACGTCAGCCAGCCAGACAGACAGAATTAGTTAGAGGTTAGCGAACATGGCCACAGGCAAGATTACCCAGATCATCGGCGCCGTCATCGACGTGGAATTCCCGCGCGATTCGATCCCGAAGGTGTACGACGCGCTCAAGCTCAAGGACGTCGACCTGACCCTCGAAGTGCAGCAGCAGCTCGGCGACGGCGTCGTGCGCACGATCGCGATGGGCTCGTCGGAAGGCCTGAAGCGCGGCCTCGCCGTGGAATCCACCGGCAAGCCGATCAACGTGCCCGTGGGAGCCGCGACGCTCGGCCGCATCATGGACGTGCTGGGTACGCCGCAGGACAACCGTGGCCCGGTCGCCGCGAAGGAAACCCTGCCTATCCACCGCGCTCCGCCGAGCTACGACGAACAGGCGGGTGGTCAGGACCTGCTGGTCACGGGCATCAAGGTCATCGACCTGCTGGTTCCCTTTGCCAAGGGCGGCAAGGTCGGCCTGTTCGGCGGCGCCGGCGTCGGCAAGACCGTCAACATGCTCGAGCTCATCAACAACATCGCCAAGCAGTACTCGGGTCTGTCCGTGTTCGCGGGCGTGGGTGAGCGTACCCGCGAAGGCAACGACTTCTACCACGAGATGATCGAGTCGGGCGTCATCGACGCCGAGAAGCTCGAGAACTCGAAGGTCGCGATGGTGTACGGCCAGATGAACGAGCCGCCGGGCAACCGCCTGCGCGTCGCGCTCACCGGTCTCACCATGGCCGAATATTTCCGTGACGAGAAGCAGGCGTCGGGCAAGGGCCGCGACGTGCTGTTCTTCGTCGACAACATCTACCGCTACACGCTCGCGGGCACGGAAGTGTCGGCGCTGCTCGGCCGCATGCCGTCGGCGGTGGGTTACCAGCCGACCCTCGCCGAGGAAATGGGCGTTCTGCAGGAGCGCATCACCTCGACGAAGACGGGCTCGATCACCTCGATCCAGGCCGTATACGTTCCCGCGGACGACCTGACCGACCCGTCGCCGGCCACGACCTTCGCGCACTTGGACGCGACCGTCGTTCTGTCGCGCCAGGTCGCGGCGCTGGGCATCTACCCCGCGGTCGACCCGCTCGACTCCACCAGCCGCCAGCTCGATCCGCTGGTCGTCGGCGAGGAGCACTACAACACGGCGCGCGGCGTGCAGGCCGTGCTGCAGCGTTACAAGGAACTGCAGGACATCATCGCGATCCTCGGCATGGACGAGCTCAGCGAAGAAGACAAGCAGACCGTGTTCCGCGCGCGCAAGGTGCGTAACTTCCTGTCGCAGCCGTTCAACGTCGCGAAGGTGTTCACGGGCCAGGACGGCAAGATCGTCCCGCTGGCCGACACGATCCGCGGCTTCAAGGGCATCCTCGCCGGTGAATACGATCACCTGCCGGAGCAGGCGTTCTACATGGTCGGCTCGATCGAGGAAGCGGTCGAGAAGGCCAAGACGCTGAACTGAGTTAGTTAGCCCAGAGAGAACGACATGGCCACCGCAGCAGCGAACACCATTCACGTAGACATCGTCAGCGCCGAGGGAGAGATCTTCTCGGGCGCCGCGTCGATGGTGTTCGCGCCCGGCACGCAGGGCGAGCTCGGCATCGCGCCGCGCCACGCCCCGCTGCTCACGCTGCTCAAGGCCGGCGAAGTGCGTGTGCAGACGCCCGACGGCCAAGAGCAGCAGTTCTTCGTCGGCGGCGGCGCGCTCGAAGTGCAGCCGAACAAGGTGAGCGTGCTCGCGGACACCGCGCTGCGCGCCAAGGACCTCGATGAGCAGGCGGCGCTCGCCGCGAAGCAGCGCGCGGAAGAGGCGCTGCACGACGGTGACGACAAGATGACTCATGCCGAGGCGCTCAAGGAAATCGTGCGCGCCACCGAGCAGCTCAAGATGATCCAGAAGCTGCGCAAGGTGAAGGGCTGAGCGAAGCGACGTTCCGTTCGCGACGGGCGATCGGCAATCAGTTAGAGTCGTCGGGCGTGATGGACCACGCACACGGTGGGACGTGGCATGGAAAAGCCTGAGTTCTTCGAGCAGGTCGACAAGCGTGGTTACTATCGTCCCGTCGGGGAAGTGACCTTCGACCAGGCCATCGCCATGGTCGCAACCGCCATGATGTACGCACGCGTGAACGGGATGGCGGAACTGCTCGCGAACGTGCGCGGGTTGCGCGCACCGTATTCCGCGCTGACGGTCTTCGACCGCTACTCGATGGCGGTGCGCTGGGCCGATGCCGCCGGCACGGGATTGCGCGTCGTACTGGTCACGCGTGCCGAGATGATGGATCCCGACAAGATAGGCCTGCTCATGGCCCAGAACCGGGGCGTGACCGGCGAGGTGTTCACGGACGAATCCGAGGCACTGGCCTGGCTCGATCGGCTCGCGCCATGATGCGAGCCTGTCATCAGGCCCTGCAGGTAAATCGATGCGCGCGACACTCTTTTTTTCCCGCAATCCCAATCCGCGCCTGGCTGTTGCGTCGGCGCGTTATCTGAAGGCCCCGGTCGACTTCGAGTGGGCCGCGCCACTCGCGCCCGACAGCCAGGAAAGATTCCGCAAGATCAACCCGAACCTGCGGGTGCCCATCCTGCTGGAAGATGGCGAGTCACTCTGGGAGACCGATGCGATCGTCTGTCGGCTCTCGCAACTGGCAGGTTCCGAGTTCTGGCGAGCCGGCCGGGAACTGCCGGACATGATTCGCTGGATCAGTTGGGCGAAGAGTTACTTCGGGCTGGCCTGCGACATGGTGCACTTCGAGCGCGGCACGAAGTTGCGCTACAAGCTGGGAGATCTCGACGAGGCGCAGATCGAGAAAGGGCTCCAGCTGTTTCACGAGAGCGCGGCGCTGCTGTCGGCGCATCTGCGCGGCCGCGAATGGCTCGTCGGGCGTTCGCCCTCGTACGCGGACTTTCGCATGGCCGCGTTCCTGCCCTACAACGACGTCGCGAAGCTGCCGCTGTCGAACTACCCGGAAATCGAAAACTGGTACGGCCGGGTCTCGAGCCTCGAGGGCTGGCTCGATCCTTTCGAAGGGCTCGTCGCGCCGGAACTGCCGCCTGTTCCCGGCTGACGGCAACGGAATTTTCCGACTCATCAGATGAACACTCCTCCTGACAACCGCGTCTCGGGCGAACCGCGCGACGCCGGCGCGGGGCTGCCGGCCGGAGCATTTTCCGCCTGGCTGCGTGCGATGCGCGCCTCGCTCGCGGGTGGCCCGGGCATGGACGTCGCCTGCGGCGACTGCGTCGGCTGCTGCACTTCGTCGTACTACATCAAGGTGCGCGCCCATGAAACCGTGGCGCTCGAGCGCATCGGCGCCGCGCGCCTCGAGCCCGATCCCGCCGGCAAGGGGCACATGCTCATGGGATACGACGAGCACGGCTTTTGCCTGATGTTCAGGAACGGCGGCTGCTCTATCTACCAGGACCGCCCCGAAACCTGCCGTACCTACGACTGCCGCGTGTTCTCGGCGTCCGGCATGAAGGCAGGCGGCGACGACAAGTCGGTCATCAATACACGCGTCGCGCTCTGGAGATTCTCGTTCCCCACGGAGCAGGACCGGGCGGAACAGCGCGCGGTGACGGCCGCCGCGAACTTCCTGCGCCAGCATCCGGTGCGTTTTCCCGGCGGGCACATCCCGTCGCGGCCCAGCGAGATCGCGGTGCTCGCCGTGAAGACCTACGAGGTCTTCATGAATCCTCCGGCGACGGATCCAGAGATCGGCGCCGCGCTCGTGAAGGCGGCGCTCGACTTCGACCGCGCGTCCGGCAATCGAGGTTGATCGGACTCCCCACGCCACCTATCGTGAGCTCAATGAATCGCATCGACATCAAGGCCGTCGTCATCGCGTTCGTCGCCGAATTCTGCGTCGATATCGTCGTGATGATCTTTCTGATCGGGATCTTCGGGCGCGGGCAGCTCAACCCGGACATGGGGGAAGCTGAATTCAAGTCGGCCCTCGAAGCGATCAATGCACGGGGCGATTTCCAGCTCGTGGCGTTCGTGAGCGGCATGGCGACCGTCGTCCTGGGCGGCTACCTCGTCGCGCGCGTCGCGAAAGGCTTCCCGTACTACAACGGCCTCGCGATCGGCGTCGTGGGAGTCGTTTTCACGCTGGCCTTCGCGGCCGGCAGTCCCCTGTGGTTCACGATTCTCGCCGTGTTGCTGACGATTCCGTTGTCCATCTACGGCGCGCACCTCGCGAAGAAACACCGGCCGGCACAGGCCGACGGGAGCCGCTGAGTCGTGCCGCGCTTCGTCGCGTTGTTCCGCGGAATCAACGTCGGCAAGGCGAAGCGCATCGCGATGGCGGACCTGCGCGCGCTGCTCGGCAAGCTCGGCTACACCGATGTCACGACGCTGCTCAACAGCGGCAACGCCGTGTTCGGCGCGGACGATGACGATGCGGTCGGGCATGCCACGCGCATCCGCGCCGCGGTCGCGAAGAAGCTCGGGGTGGATGCTCACGTGGTGGTGAAATCCGAGCGCGACATCGCCGCGATCGTGAAGGGCAACGCGATCGGCGAAGCGGCCCAGGATCCATCGCGGTTCCTGATCGCGATGTGGGACGACCCCAAAACGATGTCCGGCCTCAAATCCTTCGCCACCGCCGACTGGAGCCCGGAGAAAGTCCACGTCAACAAACACGCGGCCTATCTCTGGTGCGCCAACGGCATCCTGGAAAGCAAGGCCGTCGAGGGCTATTTCAAGGCCATGAAGGGCGCGGGCACCACGCGCAACTGGGCCACTCTCAACAAGATACTCGCACTGATGCGGGGCACGGACGGACGGTAGATAGGGGCCGACGACCGGCGGCGTCGCACGTGGACAGCCGATGAGCGGCCGCACGCGGGCGACCGGTGACATCCATCGTGCATGCCCGCCGGCGTATATTTTCCGCCATGGGCACACGCGAAAACGACATCCAGGGAACGGCTCCCGCCACGCCGGGTGGCGAGGGCGTCTTGCCGAGCCTGGCCCGGCCACGACCCGCGCCGAAACCCGCCTCGAGAAACGAGGTCATGGACACCTTGCTTGGCAAACACGATCTCGTCGCGCTCGAAGCGTCGGGAAGCGATCCCTACAACGCGACGGGCCGTCATTTCCGCCGCTGAAACCGTTAGACTTGCGAGCTCATGAAGCTCGCCGTCGTCATCCTCGCTGCCGGACAAGGCAAGCGAATGAAATCCGATTTACCCAAGGTCCTGCAGCCGCTCGCCGGGCAGCCGCTGCTCGGGCACGTTGTTAGCCGCGCCCGCGCGCTGAATCCCTCGTCGATCCACGTCGTGTACGGACACGGCGGCGACCAGGTGCGCGCCGCGCTCGCCTCCGAAAACCTGTCGTGGGCGTTGCAGGCCGAGCAGCTCGGCACGGGGCACGCCGTCGCGCAGGCCATGCCGAACATCGGCGACGACGAACTCGTGCTCGTGTTGTACGGCGACGTCCCGCTGATCCGGGCCGATACGTTGCGCTCGCTCATCGATGCGGCGGGCGCCAAAGGCATGAGCCTGCTGACCGTCATGCTCGACAACCCCGCAGGGTACGGGCGCATCGTCCGCAACGCGCGCGGCGCGATCCAGAAGATCGTGGAGCAGAAAGACGCGAACAAGGCGCAGCTTCGGATCCGCGAGGGCAACAGCGGCATCATGGCCGTGCCGGCCAAACTACTGCGCAGGTGGCTGGGCAAGCTCAAGAACATCAACGCCCAGGGCGAGTACTACCTGACCGACGTCATCGCCATGGCGGTCAAGGACAAGGTGAAGGTCACGCCGCTGATCGCGGGCACCACGGCGGAAGTCCTGGGCGTCAACGACAAGGTGCAGCTCGCCGAGCTCGAGGCGCTGCACCGCGCGGAGCGCGCGCGCGAGCTCATGATCGCGGGCGCGACGCTCGCCGACCCGGCACGCATCGACATCCGCGGCAACGTGACCATCGGCCGCGACGTGTTCATCGACGCGAACGTGCTGATCGAAGGCGACGTGACCCTCGGCGACCGCGTGCGGATCGGGCCGAACGTCGTGTTGCGCGACGTGATCATCGGCGCCGACAGCGTGATCCATCCGAACTCGGTGCTCGAGCAATCCGAGCTCGGCGCGGGCTGTCTCATCGGACCGTACGCGCGCGTGCGTCCGGGTTCGAAGCTCGGCCAGAAAGTGCACATCGGAAATTTCGTCGAGCTCAAGAAGACCGTGATCGCCGACGGCAGCAAGGCCAACCACCTCACCTATCTCGGCGATGCGATCGTCGGCAAGGGCGTGAACATCGGCGCGGGCACGATCACGTGCAACTACGACGGCGTGAACAAGTCGACCACGACCATCGAGGACGGCGCGTTCATCGGCTCGGGCAACATGCTCGTCGCGCCGGTGCGCATCGGGCGCGACGCGACGACCGGCGCGGGCAGCACGATCACCAAGGAAGCGCCGGACGGTCAGCTCACGCTGTCGCGTGCGAAGCAGCTCACGCTCGAGGGATGGAAGCGACCCGAAAAGAAACCCAAGTGAGCGATGCCCTCCGGCTTCACCGGAGCCTGCTCAGCTTACGGGCCGTGTCGCCTGCAGTTTGACGGCGCTTATCTCGGTCGCATGCGCGCCATCGCGCGCCGATTTCACGTAGTGCAGGACTCGTCCGACCGGCACACGGCCCGGGTGAATTGCAGCAAGTTGCGCGCCCGCGGGAGCGCTCAGGAACAGGAGGGCCGCGCAAAGGCAGCGCACGAACTTGGCTGGCGTCTTCATGGGCCTTGTTACCCGCGCCGCCGCGATGCGGTTGCAGCGTTATAGTTGTCCCATGCCCCTGGCCCGATTCACCGCATTCCACCACGTGGCCGAGAGCGAGCAAGTCCGTCTCGGCGCGCTCGAATTCGCGGTGGTCGTCGCGCACAGCCGCGACGGCGAGGTGCTGGTCTACAACCGTTACCGCCACGTCTGGGAGTTGCCGGGCGGACTCATCGATCCGGACGAATCCGCGCGCGATGCCGCCTGGCGCGAGCTGGCCGAGGAGGCTGGTTGCGCACCGGGCGAACTGGAATGGCTCGGTGTCGTGGAAGTCGACGACGGCCAGCGCCACTTCGGCGCGGTGTTCGGCTGCGAAGTAACCGACGTTCCCGAGAGCATGGACACCGAGGAGGTCGGCGGCATCGCGTTCTGGCGCCATGGGGATCACCCGCAGCCGCTCGGCCATACGGACAACGCCCTGCTCGAGCGGTTGGGCACGCCGGACTGATGCGCGCGATTTACCGGATCTGCCTTGCCTCGATCGCGATCGCGGCCGTCGCGCTCGCGGATGGCCGCTGGTGTCTCAGCATGGGTGGCCTGGGTCCGATCCGCACGGGCATGAGCGTCGACGAGGTGCTGCCGCTGGTCGACTGGCCCGGTCTGCCCCAGCGGCCGGCGAACGGCGAGTGCTGGTACATGAGTTATCGCGGCGGTCCGTCCGATTTCTCGCTCATGATGATCGGCGACCGCGTCGTGCGTATCGAGCTCAAGGGCAAGTCGACGCTGCGCACGCTGGCCGGCGCGCACATCGGCACGAGCGAAGGCGAACTGAAGAAGATGTACGGCAAGAGGCTGGACGTGCAGCCGCACAAGTACGACGAACACGGGCACACCATCACGCTGAAGTCCGGTAGCGGCGATTACGGCCTGCGATTCGAGACTTCGCGCGGCAAGGTCACCGCCATCCAGGCCGGACCGTGGGAGCACCTGAACTACGTCGAAGGCTGCTCGTGATAGTTTTTCGGCGAGGAGACCGATCGATGCAACTACGACCGAATTGCGAATGCTGCGACGTGGACCTGCCCGGCGATTCGGATGCCGCGTACATCTGTTCGTTCGAGTGCACGTTCTGCGCGAGCTGCGCGCAGGAAAAGCTCGCGGGCAAGTGTCCCAATTGCGGGGGAGAGCTGGTGCGCCGTCCGCGCCGTTCGCCGGCCAGGCTCGCACGACACCCGGCGTCGACCGAGCGTGTGTTCAAGCCCGAAGGCTGCGGGAAACGCGTTGCCTGAAACCGCGCTGATCTGCAGCATTCCCGAGATCGAGGCGCACATCGCGCGCTACCGGGAACGTTACGATCCTTCCGCGCGCCGCAACGTGCCGGCGCACGTCACGGTGCTCTATCCGTTCATGCCGCCCGGCGATGTGGACGAAGACGTCGTCGCGCGCCTGCGCGACATCGTGCGCGCGGTGCCATGTTTCTCGTACCGCCTCGCGCAGACCCGGCGGTTTCCGGTTGCGCTGTACATCGCACCCGAACCCGACGTGCAGTTCAGCGCGCTGACCGACGGCATCTGGTCCGCCTTTCCCGACTACCCGCCGTTCGCGGGCAAGTTCGCGACCGTCGTGCCACACGTGACGGTGGCGCATGGCGATGAAGAATTGCTGTGCTCGATCGAAGTCGAGCTGCGCATCGCGCTCGCGGCTGGGGTCACCGCACGCTGCAGCGAGGTACTGCTGATCGAGAATTCGAGCGGGCGCTGGGAGACGATGCACACGTTGCCATTGGGATGACGGCGCAAAGCAGGGACTTCCCGACTGGCGAGTCGCGCACGGCGATGCCTAAACTGCGGGGGCCATGAACATCGAGATCATCGACCGCCACGCGGTCCGTGTGGCCTGTCTTCGATACACGGGCCCGATGGGCGAGCCGGTGGGCAAGTTCTGGCGCGCGACCGTCGGACCGTGGCTGGCGGATCACGGCCTGGTCGATTGCCCACGCTACGGCGTGACCGTCGACGATCCGACGAACACCCCCGCGGAACGCTGCCGCTACGACGCCTGCGTCGAATTGTCGCCGGGGCTCACGCTGCCGGACGCCGAAACCAGGACGATCGCGGGCGGCCGCTACGCCGTGACCACGTTCAAGGGGACCAGCGCCGAGATCGGCCCGGCTTGGGGCGCGTTCCTGCGCGAATGCGAGGCTGCCAGGAGACTGCGCACCGACGAATCGCGCCAGCCGTTCGAGCACTATCCGCGCGGCGCCGTGTTCGACGTCAGGTACGGCGTGTTCGCGTGCGAGCTCTGCCTCCCGGTCGGTAGTTAGGGTGCCTGGCGCCGGAAACCCGGGAAATCCTCTTCGCGCGACGCCCGTGCTGATCGAACGCGCGGGCCTCGCGGACGCAGCGGCGATCCTCGGGCTGCAGAAGATCGCCTACGCGTCCGAGGCGCGCCTCTACGACGACTGGTCGCTGCCGCCGCTCGTGCAGACGCTCGATTCCATGCGCGCGGACATCGAGAACCTCGTCGTGCTGAAAGCGACCCTCGACGGGGAGATCGTGGGTTCGGTGCGCGCGCGGCTCGCGGAGGGTGTCTGCCAGGTCGGACGCCTGATCGTGCAGCCGCATCGGCAGGGCGGCGGCATCGGCACGCAGCTCATGCGCGCCATCGAGCGCTGGCCCGAATTTGCGCAAACACGCAAGTTTGAGCTGTTCACGGGCAGTCGCAGCGAAGGCAACATTCGGCTCTATGAGCGGCTCGGGTATCGCCGCTGCCGCGAGCAGGCGCTCTCACCCGGCGTCACGCTCGTCTTCATGGAGAAACTCCGATGAGCATTCGCATCGTCCGCCTCGGCTCCGCGCGCGTCCCCGACGAAGGAACGCGCCTGGGCACCGTGCGCCGTCCCCCGCGCGGTGTGCCGAAGGCGGATTTTTCCCGACTCGACTGGTACGACGTCTGGTTCCCGGTCCTCGCGCCCAGCGCGGGACTCATGAAAGTCGCGCAGGCCGCGAAGACCGACAAGCAATGGGCCGCATTCTTCCGGAAGTTCCGCGCCGAGATGTCGGCGCCCGCCGCCTCGCAATCGCTCGACGTGCTGGCGGCGCTTTCGCGGCACGCCGACCTCTCGATGGGCTGTTACTGCGAGAACGAGCAAAGGTGTCACAGGTCGCAACTCCGGGCGCTGTTGCTTGAAAGAGGGGCGCAGGTGGAGTAGTTAGCCATGGATGGGCAAATTCCTCCTTGGCGCCGTCATAGGGGCGCTCGCGTTTTTCGTCTATGACCGGCAGATAGCCGGATATGGCGCGGCGCACGCCGCTTCCGCGCCAATAGCCGAGTCGGCCCCGGATGGCCTTCCCGAGAGGGACGATCCGCCCGAGGAGTCGCCTTACAGCTGCGATGGCCGAACGCATTGTTCGCAGATGACTTCCTGCGGTGAGGCGAAGTTCTTCATCGAGAATTGTCCCGGCACCGAAATGGACGGCGACAACGACGGCGTTCCCTGCGAACGGCAGTGGTGCCAGCACGTCTTGAGCCGCTGATTCCAGGCCGGGTGTAACATCCGGCTCATGAAACCGCGCACTGCAATCCTGTCGATCGCGGGTCTGTCGATCCTGGCGTCTCTTGCCCACGCCGACGAAACCTTCCGCTGCGGCAAGTGGATAGTGTCGAGCGCCCTCACCATCGAAGAGCTCGTGGAGCGTTGCGGCCCGCCGACCACGCGCGAAACCGAGTCCGAGGACATCCTGGTCCGCAATCAGTACGGCCTCATGGTGAAGAACGGCGTGACGGTCACCGAGACGTGGACCTATGACCGCGGCACGCAGGCGCCGCCGATGGTGGTCCGGATAGTCGACGGCAAGATCCGCTCGATCGTGCGCCAGAGGTAGTTCGAGCCGATGGCCTTGCGAATTCTCGGAAGGACGTCGTCGATCAACGTGCGCAAGGTGCTGTGGACCTGCGCCGAACTGGATCTCCATTTCGAGCACGTCGAAACGGACCCGCACCTGTTGGCGCGCAATCCCAACTCTCTCGTACCCGTGATCCGCGACGGCGACTTCGTGATGTGGGAGTCGAACGCGATCTGCCGCTACCTGGCCGGCAAACAACCGCGGGGCACGCTGCTCCCCGAGGACCCCGAGCAACGCGGCCTGGTCGATCAATGGATGGACTGGCAGGCGACCGAGCTAAACGACGCGTGGCGTTACGCCTTCCTCGCACTCGTGCGCCACAGCCCGGAGCACACCGACACCGCATCCATCGAGGCCAGCGTCGCGAACTGGAACCGCCACATCGCGATGCTCGACGAACACCTGCGCCACGGCGGCCAGTTCATGACCGGCGAGTTCTTCACCCTGGCGGACGTGGTGCTCGGGCTTTCCGTCCACCGCTGGCTGCTGACGCCGATCGAGCGCCCCAGGCTCGAAGGTGTGCTCGGGTACTACCAGCGCCTGTCCGTGCGCCCCGCCTTCCGCGCCCAGGTCGATCCCGCCGTCCCGTAAGGTATTGATTCGTAATACTTTAGGTGGCCAGCGACGACGCTATGTGAGCGGTGTAGCAGAAGCGCCGGATTACGCGGGTTGGACGCTGCTCACGGGGCTTTTCCTCAGGCACACTACGCGCCCCCAAATTCTGGACACTGTTAAATGTGCGGAATCGTTGGAGCCATCGCTGAAAGAAATGTCGTTCCCATCCTGATGGAGGGACTGCGCCGGCTCGAATATCGCGGATACGACTCGGCCGGCATCGCGGTGCTCAATGGCACCCAACACCTCAAGCGCCTGCGCACGGTGGGCAAGGTCAAGGTGCTGCAGGACGCGATCAACGCGGACCACACCCACGGCAACCTCGGCATCGCGCACACGCGCTGGGCCACGCATGGTGTGCCCTCGGAGCGCAACGCGCACCCGCACGTCTCGCACGACGGCCTCGCGATCGTGCACAACGGCATCATCGAGAACCACGAAGAGCTGCGCGACGATCTCAAGAAGCTCGGCTACACGTTCACGTCGGAAACCGACACCGAGGTGATCGCGCATCGCGTGCATCATCATCTTGCCGCGCAGAAGGATCTGTTCAAGGCCGTGCGCGCCACGGTCGCCGAGCTCGAGGGCGCGTACGCCCTCGCGGTAGTCAGTGAATCCGAACCCGAGCGCATCATCCTCGCGCGCGCCGGTTGCCCGGTCGTCGTCGGCCTGGGCGTCGACGAAAACTTCGTCGCCTCCGACGTCTCGGCGCTGCTGCCCGTCACGCGCCGCTTCATGTTCCTCGAAGAGGGCGACGTCGCCGACATCCGCCGCACCTCGATCAAGGTGCTCGACCAGAACGGGGATTCCGTCGAGCGCCCGATCCGCGAGAGCGAGTTGTCCGCCGACGCGGCCGAGAAGGGCCAGTACCGGCACTTCATGCTCAAGGAAATCCACGAGCAGCCGCGCGCGGTCGCGGACACGCTCGCGGAACGCGTCGCGAACGGCCGCCTGCTCGAAGCCGCCTTCGGACCGGCAGCGACCGAGATCTTCAAGAAGACCGAACACGTGCACATCATCGCGTGCGGCACGAGTTATCACTCGGGCGTGGTGGCGCGCTACTTCATCGAGCAGATCTGCAAGATCCCGTGCACGGTGGAGATCGCGAGCGAGTACCGGTATCGCAACCCGGTGGTGCCGCGTAATTCGCTGTTCGTCACGATTTCGCAGTCCGGCGAAACCGCCGACACCCTCGCCGCGCTGCGGCTCGCGAAGCAGGCGGGCTATCTGTCCAGTCTCGCGATCTGCAACGTTCCGGAAAGCTCGCTCGTGCGCGAGTCCGAGCTCGTGATGCTCACGCGCGCGGGGCCCGAGATCGGTGTCGCGTCGACCAAGGCGTTCACCACGCAGCTCACGGCGCTCAGCATGCTCGTCATAGCGCTCGCCAAGCAGCGCACCGCGGATGCCGAGCGCGAGCGCAGCCTCGTGCAGCGACTGATCGAGATCCCCGCGATCATCGAGAAGACGCTGTCGCTCGACCCGGTCATCTACGACCTCGCGAAACGCTTCGCGGACAAACACCACGCGCTGTTCCTCGGCCGTGGCGCGCTGAGTGCGATCGCGATGGAAGGCGCGCTCAAGCTCAAGGAAATCTCGTATATCCACGCCGAGGCCTACGCGGCCGGCGAGCTCAAGCACGGCCCGCTCGCGCTCGTGGATGCCGACATGCCCGTCATCACCGTCGCGCCGAACAACGACCTGCTCGAGAAGCTCAAGAGCAATCTCATGGAAGTGCGCGCGCGTGGCGGCGAGCTGATCGTGTTCGCGGACCCGGAATCGGGCATCACGCCCTCCGAGGGCGTGACCGTGATCCAGATGCCCAAGCACGTGAGCTATTTCCAGGCGCCCATCGTGTACACGGTGCCGCTGCAGCTGCTCGCGTACCACGTGGCCATCCTCAAGGGCACCGACGTCGATCAGCCGAGAAATCTCGCGAAAAGCGTCACGGTTGAGTAATGGGGACATGTTGACTTCAACTGGTCGAAGCAACAGCCCGGCTGAGTGTATCGGCCGGGTTCTCCCAACCCAAGGTCATTCTGGGGCGTTGATTCAGCTGATGGGCAATGGCATCTAGCTTGCGTTGGCTGAAGACCGACAGGTCGCT
>JAEYUC010000004.1 GCA_023433705.1 Pseudomonadota bacterium | reverse complement strand
CGTCTAGCGCATTCCATCGCTACTAATCCCCACTTTTTACACCGGCACCGCTATCCCCACCCTACGCAAGGTTCTTGGAGATGGGGAGCTTGCGGATGCGCTTGCCGGTGGCGGCGAAGATCGCGTTCGCCACGGCGGGGGCGATCGGAGGAGTGCCGGGCTCGCCGGCGCCGCCCATCTGCTCGCCGCTGTTGATGATGCGCACTTCGACTTCCGGAGCCTCGTCGATGCGCAGGATCGGGTAGTCGTGGAAATTGCTCTGCTCGACGCGGCCATTCGCGAACGTGATCTCGCCGTGCAGCGCCGCGCTGAGACCGTAATTGATGCCGCTTTCCATCTGCGCGATCACGCCGCTCGGATTCGCGGCGAAACCGCAGTCGATGGCGCACCACACCTTGTGCACGCGCACCTGGTTGCCTTCGACTGACACCTCGGCGACTTCGGCGACGATGCTGCCGAACGACTCCTGCATCGCAACGCCGCGACCGCGACCCTGGGGCGCGCCGCCGGCCCAGTTGCTCATCTCGGCGACCGCTTCGAGCACGGCGCGATGCCGCGGCTTGTCCGCGAGCAGCTTGCGGCGCATCTCCACCGGATCCTGTCCCGCGAGCACGGCGAGCTCGTCCATCGCGCAGTTCACCGTGAACCCGGTCTGCGAGTGCCCGACGGAGCGCCACCACAACACGGGCACGGGTGAGTTGCCCTCGTGTACGTCGACGAAAAGATTCGGAATGCCATAGGGCATGTCGTTGATGCCTTCGACGGTCGTCGGGTCCCACTTCTGGCCCTTCGGAATGAACCCGTCGAACGGACTGTTGCGCAGCACGCCCTGGCTGGCGACCGACTGGTGCCACGCGATCGGTTTTCCGTCCGCATCGACAGCCGCGCGCACGCGCGACACCACGAACGGCCGGTAGTACAGCCCCGTCACATCGTCCTCGCGCGTCTGCGTCACGAGCACCGGCTTGCCGATGGCCTTCGATGCGAGCGCGGCATCCACCGCCGCTTCCGAAAACTTCTGCGCGCGCCGGCCGAATCCGCCGCCGAGGAATGCGATGTGCATCTTCACCATCGACGGATCGACGCCGAGCGCCCGGGCGACGGCGTCACGATCCGGCGACTGCATCTGCGTGCCGAGATACATGTCGACGCCGTCCGCGCGCACGTCGGCGAGACAGTTGAGCGGCTCCATCGGCGAATGAGCCAGGTAGGGCAGCTCGTATTCCACGTCGATGCTCTTCGCCGCGGACGCGAGCGCCTTGCGCGTATCGCCCGCGTTGTGCGCCACCTCGCCGGTCCGGCGCAGGAGCTGGCGATATTCGCGACGCTGGTTCTCCGTGGAGAAACCGCGGTTCGCGCCTTCGTTCCAGTCGATCTTCAGCGCCTCGCGGCCGCGCTTCGCGGCCCACGTGTTCGTCGCGTAGACGACGATGCCCGCCGGAATCTCCTTCACGTCGACCACCCCGGATACCGCGCGCGCCGCGGTGTCGTCGACGCGCCTGACCTTCGCGCCGACCACCGGCGGACGCGCGACCACCGCGAACAACATTCCCGGCACGCGCATGTCGAGACCGAACTTCGCGCTGCCATCCACCTTCGCGGGCGAGTCGAGTCGCTTCTGCGGCTTGCCGAGATAACGGAATTGCGCCGGATCCTTGAGCGTCACCTTCTCGGGAATCGGCTGATCCGCCGCCGCGTCTGCAAGCTTGCCGTATGTCAGCTTGCGCGAACCGTTGTAGACCACGCCGTTTTCCGTGCGCAGGCTCGCGGCATCCACCTTCCATTTTTCCGCGGCCGCGGCGACCAGCATGGCGCGTACGCGCGCGCCGGCCTCGCGCATCTGCGTGTAGGTGGTGCTCGTGCTCATGCTGCCGCCGGTGAACTGCACCGGCGCGAACGGCACGTTGAACGCCGGGTCCGCGCCCGCGAACTCCACCTTCACGCGCGCGGGATCGACGTCGAGCTCCTCGGCGAGCGCCATCGCGATGCCGGTGTAAATGCCCTGGCCCATCTCGGACTTGCCGATGACCACCGTGACGGAATCGTCGGGCGCGACGCGCACGTAGGCGTTGGGTTGCAGGGTGCGCCCGGTCGCGGCAGCCGCATCGTCGCCGAGATCGAAGCGCCGCTTGCCCACGTAAACGCCGACCGCGACGCCGGTGGCGATGGCGCCCGCGATGATGAAATTGCGACGGTCCATACGGGGCGATGCATCGCTCATGGCGGTCTCCGCAAGCTCGGGTTCCCACGATGTTAATGTAAGGCCACCATGGAATTGGAGTTCTTTGGAGCGGCCGGCGAGGTCACCGGGTCCTGTCACATCCTGCGCGTGGGCGGGCGTCAACTGCTGCTCGACTGCGGCATGATCCAGGGAGGCCGGGACGCCGCAGAGCGCAACCGCGAGCCCTTCCCGTTCGACGCCCGGAAGATCGACGCCGTCGTGCTGAGCCACACGCACATCGATCACTGCGGGCGGTTGCCGCTGCTCGTGAAGCGGGGCTTCCGTGGGCCGATCTACACGAACCCCGCCTGCGCCGATCTCGTGCCCATCCTGCTCAAGGACTCCGCGTACCTCGCGATCCGCGAGGCCGAGCGCTTGAACCGCGATCTGCCCGAGGGCGCGCGGCGCAACACGGCCCTGTTCGACCTGGCCGACGTGGGCGAGACCGTGTACCTGCTCGACACGATCCCTTACGACAAGATGCGCGAGATCCTGCCGGGCGTGCGGGTGCGCGTGCGCGAGGCCGGCCACATCCTGGGCTCCTCGAGCATCGAGTTGTGGGTGAGCGAAGGCGGCGTGCAGCGCAAGATCGTGTTCTCGGGCGATCTCGGCCAGTACGACTCGCCCATCCTGCAGGATCCGTGGCGCTTCGATTCGGCCGACGCCGTGCTGATGGAAACGACCTACGGCGACCGCCGGCATCGCGACCGCAACGACACGGAGCGCGAGTTCGGCGCGGTGCTCGCCGCCGCGGCGAGCGCCGGCGGCAACGTGATCATCCCGGCGTTCGCGATCGGCCGCAGCCAGGAGATCCTCTATCTACTCGCGAAGAACTACGCGCAGTGGCACGTCGCGCGCTGGCGCGTGTTCCTCGACAGCCCGATGGCCATCGAGGCGAGCGGCGTCTACTGGCGGCACCACGACCGCTTCGACGAGGAAGCGACGCGGCTGCGCCGCGAGTTCCGCTCGATGCCGCCGTTGCCGAACCTCGTGCTCAGCGAGACCTCGGACGATTCCCGCGCCATCAACGAGTTTCGCGGCGGCGCGATCATCATCGCGGGCAGCGGCATGGCAAACGGCGGACGCATCGTGCATCACCTCAAGCACAACCTGCCGCGGTCGGAGTCGCACGTGATCATCGTCGGCTACCAGGTGCCGGGAACGCTCGGTCGGAAGCTCGTCGACCGGCTCCCCGAAGTACGCATCCACGGCCGCGAAGTTCCCGTGCGCGCCCAGATCCACACGATCGGCGGGCTTTCCGCGCATGGCGACCAGGAAGATCTGCTGCGCTGGTACGACAATTTCTCCGGCCGTCCGCCCGTGTATCTCGTGCACGGTGAACCGTCGGCGGCGGAAGCGTTCGCGGTGAAGGTGCGCGAACGCGGCGCGTCCGCGACGGTCACTCGCCCGGGCCTGAAAATCGATCTGGCTGCCTTGCCCGTGCTGGCCCGCGACACGGTCACCGCGTAGGATCGTCGCGGATGAACACACCTTCGGGCGCCCCGGCGTCGCCTGACAAAGAGCCCTGGTTCCCGGTCAACGGTTCGGAAGCCCGCATCGTCATCACGGGCTTCATGCTGCTGTTCTGCGTGCTGGGCGGTTATTTCGCCGTGCGGCCCGTGCGCGAGACCATCGGCACCGTCCTCGGCCGCGAAGCGACGCAGAACCTGTGGGTGTTCACCGCCATCGTCGCGATCCTGATCGTGCCGCTGTACGGCTGGCTCGTCGCGCGCGTGCGCCGCGCGGTGCTGATCCCGGCGATATATGGCTTCATGGTGGTCGCGTTCCTCGCGACCGCGCGGATTTTCGTGGGCCAGGCGCCCGACCCGCTGGTCGCGAAGATTTTCTACGTCGCGATCAGCGTGATGAACCTGCTACTGGTCTCGATGTTCTGGAGCCTCATCCTCGAGATCATCTCGAGCGAACAGAGCAAGCGACTCATCGGCATCATCGCGGCGGGTGGCACGGCAGGCGCATTCCTGGGCCCGATGATCACGGCATTACTCGTGACCCGAATCGGCAACGAAGGTGTGCTGTATTTCGGCGCCGCCATGTACGTGATGGCCATCGTGCTGCAGCGCCTGCTCATGATCGAGTGGCGTCGCATGTCGCCCGATGCGGGCGCGGGTCCGGCGCACCTTTCGGAGCGCGAGCGTGCGCTCGGCGGCAATCCCTTCGCGGGATTCATGCTGGTGATGCGCAACCCGTACCTGCGCGGCATCGCGCTGTTCATCGCCGGCATTTCGGCGATCAACACGTTCCTCTACTTCGAACAGCTCGAGCTGGTGGAGCAGAAGTTCGAGGAGCTGGCCCAGCGCACCCAGGTGTTCGCGAGCCTCGACTTCGTCGTGCAGTTCCTGGTGTTCCTCACACAACTCTTCCTCACCGGCCTGATCGCCACGCGCCTCGGCGTGATCGTGCTGCTCGTGACCATTCCACTCGTCATGGTGTTCGGTCTCACCGTGTACGCGGCCTTCGGCACGTTCAGCGTGATGGCCGCGGCGATGGTGCTGCGCCGCTGGGGCGAATACGCGTTCATCCGTCCGGGCCGCGAGATGCTCTTCAGCAAGGTCGACAAGGAGAGCAAATACAAGGCGAAGAACGTCTGCGACGTGGCCGTGTACCGCATCGCGGACGCGGGCTTCGCGCAGCTCAAGAAGGTGCTCGACGTGATCGGCATGGGCGGCACCGCGCAGGCGCTCACGGCCGCGGCCGTCGCGGCGCTGTGGGCCGTCAACGGCTGGTGGCTGGGCCGTCGCTTCGTGAAAGAGAAAGCTCCCGCGGAAAAATAGGGGGCAGGACCCGCCTTCTTCGATTGCCCCTCACGTCCGACGCTGGGTAGGACTGACCCCATTTGCTGGAAAACGGGGGCTGCCCCCGAAACTCGCGCGGACGGCATGCGTCCACCTTGCATGCCCTCGAGCGTCATCCGGCACTATCGCTACGATCCGGTCGATCATCACCTCGACGTGGTGTTCGTATCCGGGCGTCGTTATCGCTACTTCAACGTGCCCGAGCAGACTTACGACGAGATGCGGCGCGCGTATTCCAAGGGCGAATTCTTCAATGCGAACGTGCGCGACCAATTCCGGTTCGCGTTGCTGAACTGACATGGGGCGCGCCACGCCACGGCCGGCGCAACGAGGATTCTTCGACGAGCTGCCGCCCGGGCTCGAATTTCGCGAAGAATTCATCACGCCGGAGGAGGAAGTCGAATTGCTGCGGCACGCGCAGGAGCTGACTTTCGCGCCGTTCCAGTTCCACGGCTGGCAGGGCAAGCGCGAGACGGTTTCGTTCGGCTGGCGCTACGACTTCAACGATGCGCGCATGCACGAGGCTCCCCCCATTCCGGACTTCCTGCTGCCGCTGCGCGAGCGCGCCGCCGGATTCGCACGGCTCGAACCGCCGATGCTCGAACAGGCGCTCGTGATCCGATACGGCGTGGGTGCGGGCATCGGCTGGCATCGCGACCGGCCCGTGTTCGACAAGGTCGTCGGCGTCTCGCTGGCCGCGCCCTGCGTGCTGCGCTTCCGGCGCCGCACGGAACGTGGCTTCGCGCGTTTCCCGCTGCGTGCTCCGCCGCGTTCCGCCTATCTACTGACGATGGCCATCCGCGACGAGTGGGAGCACAGCATCGCGCCAATGGACGAAATGCGTTACTCGATCACGTTCCGCAGTCGGCGTGGCGCGTGATCCGGGACCCGCGGCCGCGGACCGCGGAAGAGCGGATGGCCGTCAGGCCACCGCGGCGTCGCTGTTCTTCTTGACGTGCGGCAGGGACACGCGGAAGCGCGTGTATTCGCCCGGCTTCGTGGCGATGCCGACGCGGCCGCCGGCCTTGTTCACGAGATCGCGCACCACGTCCATGCCGTTGCCGCGCGCGCCGCCTTCCGCCGTCGTGAAGCCGGGGCGGAAAATCAGGCTCGCGAGCTTGCGCGGATCGATGTTCGCCGCGGCGTCGGGGGTAAGCACGCCCTGGCGCACGGCTTCCGCGCGAATCTTGTCGTGGTCGAGGCCGCGGCCGTCGTCCTGGACGCTGAGCTGAAATCCGTCCGCGCCCATCTGCGCGAACTGCACGGAGACCGTGCCGACCTCCGGCTTGTCCGCGAGCGCGCGTTCGGTGGGCGGTTCGAGCCCGTGCCGGATTGCGTTGTGGATGAGTTGTCCGAGGATCTTCTCGATCACTCGCCGGTAGGTTCCGGGCACGTCCTCGAGGCCGACGACGACCAGCGAGGCGCGTTTGCCGTACATGTCGGCCAGGAACTGCGCCATCTCGCGCAGGCTCTCCTGCGACAGGTCGGACAGGCGCGCGACCTTCTGCGTCGCGGAAGTCGGTTGCGCGGCATCGTCGCGCGCAATGCGTGGCTGACGGATGGTGGTTCCCGTCGCGGTCGCGGAGCGGCGCGTCGACTCGATGTCGGTGGGCGGCAGCTCGCCGTTCTGCACGCGCCACTCGCACAGGCGAGTGACGACCTCGCCCTGGATCGCGAGATGGCTCAGCAGGTCGTCCAGCTTGACCGCGAGCGGCAGGAAATCGTTGCCCGACAACTGCTGACGGTCGCGCAGCGCGTTGAGGGAATCCTCGAAGCGCTGCGCGCGCTCGCACACCGACGGCAGCGGCAGCCGCTTGGCGCGCGCATGGATGCCGCGGATGAGTTCGAGGATGAGCACGAGCTTCTCGCGGAACGCCTGCGGCTCGCGCGCGGGTAGTTTGAGAATGGCGCGCAGCTGGCCGGCCTTCTCGCGCGCCTCGGCCAGGAAGCCCTCGAGCCGTCCACCGTCCACGCGCATGACTTCGCCCAGCACCTCGGTGAGGCGCGGATCGCGCGGCTCGATGATCGCGGCGGGATCGAAGCGCGCGGAAACCTTCGGCGACGATTCGCCGAGCGACTCCGGCGCGGGCGTCGTCTCCGCGAGCGGACTGCTGTCGTCGGACGCCAGGGTCGGGACCGGGTCGGACGCGGTCGCGGCCGGCGGCATCAGCACTTCTCCCGATTCCGAGATGGTGAGCGCCGGGATGATTTCCGTCTTCTCGATGGTCTTCTCGGCAACTGCGTCATCGATCTTCAGGCCAGGCTGATCGGCCTGTTTGTCGCCCACATTCCCGGTCGCAAGATCCGCGCTGTTGGCGGGCTCCGCGGCGGTGCTCATCTGGACGAGCGCCGGTAGCGTGACGGAGGGTGGTGCTTTCGGGTTCGGCAACGAATCGGAGGTCACATCCAGCGGGCCGAGGTCGAAATCGCTGGTCATTTCCGAGGACGCAGTCTGCGTCACTTCGGGCTTGGCGGGCTCGGAGGCCACGACGTCGGCGGGCGTGGGCGGCGCCGCGGCGGGTGCTTCAAGCGATGCTTCCCCGGCGGCGGGCATCGGTATCTTGAGCGTCGGACGCGTGCCGGTCTCTCCGGCAATCCGCTTCGCGAACGTGTCTTCGTCGAGGACTGGAACCTCGATCGTATGCGGCACGATGCGCGGCGCGGAGATCCGCTCCAGCGAGACGATGATGTGATGCACGCGGCCGTCGACGACGAGTCGCGCGAAACGGATCGCGAGATGTCGCGATCCGGAATGCACGCGTTGCAGCGGATTGGCGGTGGCGTCCACCACCGCGGTGGGATCGGCCTGCCACAGCGACTCGAGGTATGCGACCGCCTGCCGTCGCACGTGCACGTCGACGACCTCGGAGATCGCCTGCACGAACGCCGTGCCGGGCGCGCAGGTGTGGCCCAGCAACTCCGGCGCGGCCGCCGAGGCTTCGCCCATGAGCTTGTGTTCGCGGTCGAGGAACAGGACGCCGGCCTGCGACAACTCGAGCATCGCGTAGGCCTGCGCGCGCGCCACGACCAGCTGCTCGTCGCGGTTGCGCAGCGCGCCGCGTTGCATGATCGCGTAGATGGACACGCCGATGAGACAGACGAGGGCCGCCGCGAGCGCCAGGATGGGGAAATTGAGGTATTCCATGGCCGCTCAGTTGCCGCCGCTGGCGGAGACCAGCGACGCCGGATCGAGGGCCACGTTGTCGTGGCTGAGCCGCATCTGCTCGATCGCCTTGAGCAGTTCGTCGCAGGATGCGACCCGGTTCTCGCGCGACTTGGACATCAGCCGCTCGAGCAGGGGTTGATAGGAAAGATGATGCACCGGCAGCTCCGGCACCGGCGCCATGACGTGCTGCTGAAGCACGTCGATGGCCGAAGCGCCGAGATAGGGTTTCCTGCCGGCGAGCATCTCGTAAAGGATGACGCCGAGACTGTAGAGATCCGTGCGCGCATCGAGCACTTCGCCCTGCGCCTGCTCCGGGCTCATGTAGTAAGGCGATCCGCGCAGCACTCCGGTGCGGGTGCTGCCGTCGCCGCTCAGCAGGCTGCGCGCCAGGCCGAAATCGATGAGCACCACGCTGCCGTCGTCGCGCAGCATCACGTTCGGCGGCTTGAGATCGCGATGGATGATGCCCGCGTCGTGCACGACCTTGAGCGAACGGGCGATCTCCGTGAGAAACGCGATGGCCTCGTCCGCGGTCAGCGGGTTCTGCAGCCGCGCCTTGAGGTCGCCGCACGGGAAGTATTCCATCGCGAGGTACTCGACGCCCTCATGGATGCCGTAGTCGAACAGGTCGATGATCGACGGATGATCGAGCGCGGCGATCGCCTCGAATTCGCGCTGGAACATGATCGCGCGCTGGCCGGTGTCGTTGGAGTCGCCCGAGTGTTTGCGCTTGCTCACCTTGAGCGCGACGTTGTGGCCGATGTCCTCGGAAATCGCGAGATAGACCGCCGCCGCTTCGGACTCGCCTATCTTCTGCAGCAGCGTGTAGCCGGGAATCTGGCGCTCCGGTGGCGCGACCGGCTTGGGCTCCTTCATTGCGGCGGCCAGCGGATTCGCGGTCGTATCCGGGCGGGCCGCCGGCGGCGCGGACGGCACGGCAACGGGCCCGGTCGCCGCCTTGGCCGCGTAGGCCAGGCTCGCGCCGGTGGCGGTCGAGACGTGCGGAATCTCGGTGGCGAGCGCGGCCGCCCGGGCGAGGGTCGCGCCGGTTTGCGTCGAGCTGGAAGATGCCGCGGCCGGTGCCGACGTGGTCTGAACGAGTGTGGCCTGGACGGGTGTGGCCTGGACGGCAGCAGGTGCCTGCGCCGCACCCGCAGCAGGCTTCTCGGCGGCACGCGCGGCCTGGGCGGCCCGTTCGGCGCGCCGCTGCGCCTCCTTCTCGATGCCACGCAACGTGAGCTTGATCGAGCGCTGCAGGCGCACCGGCGTCAGCAGGCGCTTCGGTAGATAGTCGGCCGCGCCCAGGCGCAGCGTGCGCACGGCGGCGAGCTCGCTTCCGCCCTCGGCCAGGATGATCATCTCCGGAAACCCGGGCTGGCTGCGCAACTTGCGGATCCAGTCGAAACCGTCGGTGGTCGGCTCCTCGATGCCCTCGTCGAAGGCCAGCGCGAGCACGACGATGTCGTAATCGCGCACGGTCATCGCCGTGCGGACGCGCCCGAACGAAGTCCAGTCCATGAGCACGATCGATTCCGCCGGCCAGCCGGTGCCGACCGCGTGTTGCACCCAGCGCGCGTACTTGTCGTCGTTCTCGACGATCAGGAAACGAGGCGGGCGCGGCTCATCCATGAAGAATCATTCCGAAAAGCGGATGCGCACGGCCACGCGCTGCTCGACGGCCTTGCCGTCGCGCATCACGGGCTTGTAGCGCCACTGCGAGATGGCCTCCGTGGCGGAGGCATCGAAAGTCTTTCGCGGATTGGAATTGGTGACGACGATGTCGCCGGTCGAACCGTCGGGTCGGACGGTGAATTCCACTTCCACCCAGCCGTTGAGATTGCGGTTGAACAGCGTCGCGGGAACCTTGGGTGCGACGTATTCGATGCGCTGCAGCGAATTCGCGCCGACGACGGCCGTGCGCTGCTCCGCCGCGACGCGCGCGGACTCGAGCTCGCGCCCGGCGTTGTCGAGCTCCGTGCCGCCGAGGCCGATCGATTGCGCTTCCTGGAGCCACACGCCGGCGGCGGCGAGATCGTCGCGCGCGATCGAGCCGCGCATCTCCCTGAGCAGCGCGGCGCCGAGATTCGTGCGCGCCGTGCCCACGATGGGGTTGCCCGAATCGGTGTCGATCAGTTCGAGTAGATAGGCCTTGGCGCTGCGCCCGGCGGGCTGCACGAGGGCATTGGCGGAGAGCGCGGTCGTGAACGATTGCGCGAGCGTTTCGACCTTGCGCGCCCGCGTGTTGATCATCGTGTCCTGCAGCGAACGGCGGATCGACGCCATTTCATTGCGGGGCGCGCCCGCGCCGTCGGCGTTCGCGAGCCAGCGTTCGGTTTCGGCGGCGTCGCCGGCGGTGGCGGCCGCGCTCGCGCGGTCGAGCAATTCCTTGCGCAGCGCGCGTTCCGTCTCGGCGACGGCGGGATCGTCGGGAACCACCTGCCGCGCGGCTTCCAGGTAGAAACGCGCGTTGTCCTCGGCGGGTTCGATGAGGGCGCCGCTGCGCAGGCGCGTGTTCGCGAGCCTGAGATAGGTCGTGCCCTTC
The DNA here is from genome assembly GCA_023433705.1 of Pseudomonadota bacterium. GTDB lineage: Bacteria > Pseudomonadota > Gammaproteobacteria > Steroidobacterales > Steroidobacteraceae > CADEED01. The sequence continues at coordinate 115,905 of JAEYUC010000004.1, read as the reverse complement.
TCCTGTTTGTCGTTCACGCCGGCGTCGCGGGCGCGGGTCAGCGCGGCGCGCTCCTTCTCCATCTCGATCTGCATGTGCAGGAACGCGCCGCGCGCGGTGGCCGGCGTGAGCGTTTCGGCCACGTCGACCATGCGCCTGGCGTCGTCGATGTTTCCCGCGGTCAACGCGCGCTCGGCCGCGGACAGCAGACGGTCGGCGACGCGCACCAGGCCGGCCTTCGCGAGGGTGTTGGCCGGATCGAGGTCGAGGGCTCCGCGGAACAGCTCGACGGCGTTCTTGCCGGCCGGCGCGGCGAGTTCGCCGCGCTGCAGCGCAGCCTCCGCCTGGGCGAGTTGATCGCGCAGGCGCTGCTCGTGTGTCATGGCCGGCGCGGGAGATGGAGTCTGCGCCGCGGTTTCCGCGGGGAGGCGGATGACGCTCGGTTCCGGTACGTCCGCCACGCGCTCGGTTGCGGCGGGCGCGAGCTTCTCGGCGACCGGCGCGACAGTCGCGGCGGGTGTCGCCGCGGGTTCGGATGCCGGTGCGGTCCGAGCGGCGGTGGCCACCGGCTGAGCTTCCGGAGCGGGGCTTTCGGCTGCCGTGCCCGGCGCGCCGATCGGGGCCGGCGCGGAATTCGCGGCCGCCCCTTCGGGTTCCTGGCTAACTACCTGCTGCGCGGTGGCGGGCTCGTCCGATCCGGACGAAAACGCGAACCAGGCGCCGACGCCCACGACCGCGACCGCGGCGGCCGCGATGCCCGCGAAAGGGATGCGATTGCCGCGCGGCTCGCGCGGCCTGGATTCATCCATCGACGAGAAATCGGGGCGAACGAACTCGAGCGTGCGCTCGACGTTCTCCACTTCGTGGCGGCGCAAAGCCGCCTCGACGAACAACCGGACGCGCGGCGCGGAAACGGGACGGTGCAGGAAGCGATAGACCACCCCGGAGGTGATCTGGCTGGCGACGCGCGATTGTTCTTCGGCGGTGCCCACCACCACGAGAACGAGATCGGGCCAGGTCTCGCGCAAGCGTTCCGCGAGGGCGGCGATATCGCCCTCGATGAACATGCTGTCGAGCAGGCAGGCGGAGACGCGCCGCCGGTTCAGGTGCGGACGCAGTTCTTCTTCAGTGTTTACGAGGATGAGGTCGTGCGAGGGATCGATCGTGCTGCGCAGGAGTCCGATCAGCGCCCGATCCTGCGTGATCGCGGCAATCGCTACCGCCGCCTGGAGGGCGGTCGGCGGAGAAGACTCGAAGTCCGACTGCGGCAGCATGTTGGTGGCGACACGACCCTGAAGAAAAACAGCGAAAACAAAGGCAACTGGGGCACTTTAACAAGATATGTAAGTTTACTGAGGATACGCCGCGAGGCGCCCCCGCGGCGCGAACAATCCGTGAACTGCGTAACGCCACCTTGGTCCTGTAATGAGACGACTTTCACAGTTGAAGCAGGACGGCGAGCGGCGGGTATGATCGCCGCCGCCCGGAAACGAATGGAGTGTCAAATGTCCCCGAGAGGCATCTTTTTCGCACTGCTGGTGGCCACCTGCGGAGTCGCCTCCGCCGCCGGACCCTCCGGCGCGCAGCAACGCGGCGCAGAACAGTTCCTGGCGGCGGTCGCGAGCGGCAATTTCCAGGCGGCCGCGCAGGAAATGCACCCCGACGAGATCGAGAAGCTGCGCTCGCGCCTGCTCGAACTGCTGCGCGCGGAGGCCTCGCGCAGCGATTCCACCTACCGCTCGCGGTTGTTCGGCCCGGGCCGCTCGCTCAACGACCTCGAGAGCATGACGCCGGTGCGCTTCTTTGGTGCGCTTTCGGAACGCCTGCGCCTGCGGGGGAGGGTGTTCGAGAAATACGACTGGCTCGCCGCCGTGCCGGACGGCAAGGTGGTCTATCTAGTTGGCAAGGGAATCCAGCCCAAGGAGCGCGGCGCGGTCAAGGTGACGGTGCTGGTCGGATTGATGCAGTACGGTGCGCAGTGGCGCGCCGTGATTCCGAGCGAGATCGAGGCCCAGATCGACGATCTGATCGAAGGCCGCGCGACCGGCGGTCCCGGGCAGGGCGCCGCCACGAATGTCGTCGTGCAGAAGGCGCCACTCGCGCCCGGGATCAGCGAACTGCTCGCACGCGCCGAGGCCAGCATCGCGGCGGGACAATGCGAGGAGTACTACAGCGAATTCATGAGCCCGAACTTCCACAGGGCCACGTCGCGCAGCGCGCTCAAGACGCTCGTGAACGCGTGCACCCGGAGCGAGAACACGCGCGAGACGATGATCACGACGCTGCGCATCGTGCAGGAGCTCTCGCCGCGCTACGAGATGAACAACACGCGCGCCATCTTCGACGTCAGCGGGCAGGGGCTGCCGTATGAGCGGTTCGTGCTCGAGCGCGACAAGGACCGCTGGTACATCGCCGAATGAGCGCCGGAAATCTCACGATCCGGCCGGCAAACCCGGCCGATGCGACCATCATCGCGGATCTCGTGCGGGAGCTGGCCGAATACGAAAAGCTCGCGCACGAAGCCAGGGCCGTTGCCGCGGATTTCACGCGAGAGCTCGAATCGCCGAATCCCGTGATCCACGTGTTGATCGCGGAGTGGGATGGCGAACCCGCGGGGTTCGCGCTGTATTTCTTCAATTTCTCGACGTTCGTCGGTCGGCAGGGGCTGTACCTCGAAGACCTGTTCGTGCGGCCCGCGCATCGTTCGCGCGGCATCGGCCGCGAGCTGCTGCGCGCGCTCGCGCGTATCGCGCAGCAGCGCGGTTGCGGCCGCATGGAGTGGGCGGTGCTCGACTGGAACGAGCCCGCGCTGCGCTTCTACAAGTCGCTGGACGCGCGACCGATGAACGAGTGGATCATCCATCGCCTCACGCCCGTGGAAATCGCGCGGCTCGCGGCGGAGAACGGAGCGAGAGCAACATGACTACACGCATGAATACGAGTCTTCTGATCGTCGGAGCGCTGCTGCTGACGGGCCCCGCGCTCGCGGCGGATCCGGCCCCGGCCCCGGTCGCGGCGCAGCCCGCGGCGACCGCGGCTCCAGCCATGACGCAGTCGGAACTGCTCGAGCGACTGGCAAAGAAGGACGACTCGGTCGTCGTGCTCGACGTGCGCACCGCGCGCGAGTTCTCGGCGGGTCACGTGGCCGGCGCGCGCAACATCTCGCACGACGAACTGGCCGCGAGACTCGAGGAGCTCACGGGCGCGCGCGACAAGGAAGTGGTGCTGTATTGCCGCAGCGGCCGACGCGCGGCGCTCGCCGCCGAAACGCTGCGCGGCGCGGGATTCACGAACCTCAGGCAGCTCGAGGGCGACTATCCGGCCTGGGAGTCGGCGAAACTCCCCGTCGAAAGCGAGACCGCTCCGCAAGGCGAGAACGCGCCGGCGAATTGAGACCGGCGCGGCGTTCGCCGTCAGTTTCCGTCGAGCGTGAAGTGCCTGCCGCGATAGGAAAGCGTCGCGCCCCGCTGCGTGATGGCCTCGACGCGCACGCCATCGGGCAGCGACTCGCCCTCGCGCAGTCGGCGCATGTTGATGAACACGAACCGGTCCGCCGGATTCGCCGCGTACACGTGCAGATCGAGACGCAGCTCGGGAATCTGAATGCCCTTCGCGAGCATCTCGTCGCGTGAAGGAGCCCCGCTGGCCTCACGCGCCGCGGCCAAGGCGCCCGCCTCGTCCGGCGTGATCGCGGGCGCATAGTCGTTCGCGTTGTAGTCGGGCGGCACCGGCATCTCGCTACCGGACAGCACGGGTTCCTCGATGTACTGCGGGGCCGTCGCGCCGGAACTTACGCCCCCCATCGTCACGCTCGGCGCGGCATTGATGGGAATGTTGACGGTGGTCGGAATGGTCACAGTGGCCGGAACGGTGACCATGCCGGGCGGCGCACTCGCCGCGGCCGGCTGCACGGAGGACTGGGCGGCGGGCTGCACGGCGGCCGCCTGCGTGCTGGCCGGAGCAGGCTCCCGCGAGTCGCGCAGCAGCACCCAGCCCAAAGCGACCAGGTTGATGCCCAGCAGGACCGCCAGTCCAACTACCCAGACCGGAAACACGCGGCGCGGCGCCGCGACCTTGACTTCGAACAGCGCCGGCGCGGCCTGGCGCTGCCGATCGGTCTCGGATTTCTTCAGGGCATCGAGGATGAAGGACATGTCAGCTCCCGGACGCGCTGCGCAGGAAGGGCGTGGCCGCGTCGTTGAGCGCCGCGTCGAGCGCCACCTGTGTCTGCACGCCCGCGATGCCGTCGACCACGAGCCGGTTCTTGCGTTGGAAATCCTCGACCATCGACACCAGCGAGGCGTCGTAGCGATCGCTGCCCGACTCGTCGGCCGGCATGCCGTTCACGCGCCGCAGGCTGTCGCGCAGCCATTTCACGCGCGCGTTGCGTGCGCCCACGTGCAGCGGATCCGACGCCCCGAGCGCGGGACGCCACAGCAGGACGTAGTCACCGAACCAGCTGCTCGAAAGGTCGCCGATGCCCACCTCGTGTTGCGCGCCGCCGAGCGTCACCTTGGCGCGTTCGTCGTCGAGGCCGGCGAGCACGACCTGGTGCGCGCGGCCGCCCGAATCGATCACGTTGAGGATGGCCGGACGATTGAACAGGCGCAGCTGCGCCAGCGAGCCGCGCTGTGCCAGGCACTCGAGTCCGCCCTGCATCGCCTGGCTGCACGGATCCGTGCGGCCCGCGACGTAGCGCAGTCCCCACAGCGTGAACAGCTTGCCGTACGCATTGTCGGGATCGGTCTCCGTGGCGTACTGCGTGAGCAGCGAATCGAGCGAGGCCACGGCGGGCTGCGCGGGTTCGGCCTGCGGCGTGACGGCCGAGGCCGCGACGGTTTCCCGCGCGGGAGCGTCGGCCGAACTCACGAGGCGCGGCAGCAGCAGCGCGGCGCTCGCGACCGCGACTACGCCGGCCGCGGACGCGGCCGCCCACGGCAGCCACCGCGGCTGGATCGTCTTGTCGAAAACTTCGCCCGCGGCGCGCCGCACGATCCCCGCGGAAATCGCATGACGGTCTTCGGTGAACGCGCCCAGCAGCGCGCGATCGCAGATGATGTTGACGAGGCGCGGCACGCCGCCCGAGAGGCGGTGGATCTCGCGCAATGCGCCGTTGCCGAAGATCTCGCGCGTCGCGCCGGCCACACGCAGGCGATGGCGCACGTACGCGACGGTTTCATCGCGCGACAGCGGATCGAGGTGATAACGGCCAGTGATGCGTTGCGCGAGCTGCCGCAGCTCCACGCGGCCTAACAACTCGCGCAGCTCGGGCTGGCCGATCAGGATGATCTGCAGCAGCTTCTGGGTTTCGGTCTCGAGATTGGTGAGCAGGCGCACCTGCTCGAGCACCTCGGGCGCGAGGTTCTGCGCCTCGTCCACGACCAGCACGATGCGTTTGCCGTCGGCGTGCGCCGCCAGCAGATGTCTGCTCAACAGGTCGACGAGATCCTTGAGACTGCGCTCCGATTCCGCCGGCACGGAGATGCCGAGTTCCTCGCAGATGGCGAGCAGGAACTCCGTCGGCGTCATGCGCGGATTCAGGATCAGCGCGATCTCGGCGTGTTTGGGCGCCTGCGTCAGCAGCGATCGCACGACGGTCGTCTTGCCGGTGCCGACTTCGCCCGTGAGCTGGATGAATCCGCCCGCTTCGTTGATGCCGTAAACCAGGTGCGCGAGCGCCTCCGCATGCCGTTCCGACAGGAACAGGTAGCGCGGATCCGGCGTGATCGAGAAAGGCTTCTCGTTGATACCGAAAAACGAGGCGTACATGGGTGTGCGGTCTGTTCTGGATGTGCCGCGAAGGTTAACGGGCGGGCAGTATTACACGGGCTTTTGGAACGGGGGAATCGGCCGAAAATGAGGAGTTTAGCGGCGGTCGGTGGAAGGCGACGCAGCACCCCGGCGGCGCCGGCCGGGCGCCTGTTCGGACATATCCTCCCCGCTTTCCTCGGCGCCCCGGGCGACGGGCAGCGCGCTGCCGCGGCGGACGGCCAGGGTGCCGAAACGCTCGCGGATCAGGTCCACGGCGGAGTCGAGCGCCGTCGCGTTGGGCGAGGCCGTTGGCGCGGCGAACAGGTCCATCTGGTCGGCGGCGTGCAGGTGGTTCACGCCCACACCTAACAATCGTACCTTCGCGCGCGGCTGCTCCGCGAGCCAGTCGGCGAGCAGTTCGGCGGCGATCTTCGCGATCGTGCGCGTATCGGTGGTCGAAGGCTCGAAACGCTTCTGACGCGTGAAGGTCGTGAAGTCCGCGCGCCGGATCTTCACCTGTACGCAGCCCGTCGCGAGGTTCTGCGCGCGCATGCGCGCCGCGGCGCGGTCGGCGAGCCTGAGCACCTCGGCCTGCATGCGCGCCGGTTCGGCGAGATCGCTCGAGAACGTCTCCTCCGCGCTGATCGACTTCTCGTCCCACTCCGCCATGACGGGACGTTCGTCGATGCCGGAGGCGCGATCGCGCATGCGTTGCGAATCGCGTCCGAAGATGGGCCACAACACGGAGTCCGGTGCGCGCCGCAGTTCGCCGAGCGTGCCGATGCCGGCGGCCTCGACGCGTTCGCCTAACTTCCGCCCGAGCCCTGGAAGCCGACGCACCGAGAGTGGATCGAGCACCGCGTGCATGTTTTCGGCCGTGACCACGGTGAGGCCGTCGGGCTTCTCGAGATCGGAGGCGATTTTCGCGACCAGCTTGTTGGGCGCGACGCCGACCGAGGCGCCGAGCTGCGTGACCTCGCGGACCTTCTGCTTGATCCCGCGCGCGATGGTGACCGCGTCTCCCTTGAGCGCGAGACTCGCGGTCACGTCGAGATAAGCCTCGTCGAGCGACAGTCCTTCGACCACCGGCGTGTATTCGTGAAAGATGCCGAATACCTGGTGCGACACTTCGCGATACACCGACATGCGCGGCGGCACGCAGATGGCGTGCGGGCAGCGGCGCAGCGCCTCGCGGATGGGCATCGCCGAACGCACGCCGAACTTGCGGACCTCGTAGCTCGCCGCCGCGACGACACCGCGGTTCGCGGTGCCGCCGACGATGAGCGGCTGGCCACGCAATTCGGGCCGGTCGCGCTGCTCGACGGATGCATAGAACGCATCCATGTCGACGTGCAGGATGGCGCGAGTGGCGGACATGTGACGCCTTTTTACTCCCTCTCGCGCGCGGACGCTCGCGCGTTACTTCGTCACTTCGATGGTGATCTTCTTCGAGACTACCGCCGGGTCGTGTGGGATGTGAAGGAAATCGCCAAGCACGAGCTGCAGCGTGTGTTTGCCCGGTGGCAGCGTCACGGTTGTCTCGGTCTGGCCCTTGCCGAAGTGCACCGTCTTTTCGTTTGCCGGCAGCGGCTGCGAAAGGTCGGCCGGCGGATCGCTGTCGATCAGCAGGTGGTGGTGGCCGGTGCCATCCATCTTGAACCCCGCGGGCGCGATGCCCATGCCCTTGAGGCCGAACACCACCGTCACCGGGCTCGTGACCTTGTCCCCGTCTTTCGGCGAGACGATGTAGACCTCCGCTCCCGCGGGGGAAGGCTCGCGCGCGCTCACGGAAGTAGTGAATGCGAACGCGAACGCGGACAACGCAGCGATACTCGCGAGAGAGACGAAATGGCGATTCATGGAGTTTCCTTTTTCTTGGGATGCGGCAAGGTACGTCCGGCGCGACCGCGTGCGCAAGATTGACGCGGCCGCGGACCTGTCTACAGCGTCAGCGCGCTGTAGATGGCCGTGCCGACGAGCACGAACAGGGCGCTGCAGGAGTAGACGACGCCCAGCACCGCGTACTTGCCGAAGGTCAACGCGCGCGACTGCCCGTAGTACACGCGCAGGGCACGGAAGATGTAATAGATCACGTAGAGCCAGATGGCCGTGGCCAGCAGTCCCAGGTGTTCGCCGATGACCGGGATCTTCAGTGCGATGGCCAGGAGAGTCATGGCCAGGAAAAAGAAGGCGTGGTTGTGCACCAGGAGCAGCAGATGCTCGACGTAATGACGCTTCGGCCGCCAGTACAGGAGTTTCATGAAGGCGGCGAGCAGCGGCAGGAACACGAACATCGCGCGCGGGATGTTGTGCAGGATCGCGTTGCTCAGTTCCGCTGCGCGCAACTTGCTGGTCTTCTGACAGAGGCCGAGCAGCGCCCGCTGCGTCCAGGTGGCATCCTGACCGGTCAATTGCCGGGCGTCGCGGCACATGCTGAGGTTGACCAGCGAACCCGTTTCCGGCTCCTCTTCGGGCGCGGCTGAGGAATTCGTCTCGCCGTTGAGCAAGGCTTCCTGCGCCGCCGCCTTGCGGCGCATTTCGGCCGCGGCCTGCGGGATGCCCGGCGTGTTGGGCAGATCCGCCTCCAGCTTGTCGGCGGACTCCCTGAGGGCCGCGATACTCGCTGCGGTGGGCGCACTCTCCTCGTCATCGCCCGTGATCTTCCCGTGCCCGGCGAGCCCGGTCACCACGAAGAACAACACGCTGATGACCAGGTACAGCCGGAACGGCGGCAGGTAACGCGCGCGCCGCCCCTCGAAGAACTCCCGCGAGAGAAATCCCGGCCGCGCGAGTAGATAGCCGATGGTGCGCCACAGGCGCGAGTCGGCGTGGGTGACGCTTTCGAAAGCCTCGGAGGCGAAATGGCCGACCGTGTGCACGTGCGGCTCGTGACGTTGCCCGCACGCCGAACAGTATTCGCCGGAAAGCGGCGCGCCGCAGTTCTGGCACGCGTAACGGGGCAGCGGCGGCGCCGACACGGCCGGCTCCGCGACCTCCGCCGGGACGGTCGCGGGAACTGCGGTCGAGCTGACTACTGGCGCGAGCGGTTCGTTCACGCGGCGATGTCAGGCGACGTGGAAGTCGCCGACGGTCGAGCGACGTGGCTGCTCTTCCGACTCCGGTTGCTCACCCGCGGCCATCTCCCGCGAATCGAAGTCGTCGACGCTGATGATCTCCATGACCTTGCGGTCGTAGTCGCGCAGCATCGCGGCTTCGGTCTCGGAAATGATGCCGGCGGCGAGCGCCTGCGCGATCTGTCCGGGTGGATCGAGCGCGGTCACCTTGCCGGTCTTGACGCCTTCGACGCGAATGCGCTTTTCCACCGGCTCGGCGGTCTGCGAAAGGATCAGCGCCTCGTCGAGCAGGCCGAGCGGATTGCCGGGCTCGTGCGTGCGATAGACGAACTTGCAGAGCCGGTCCCGAACGCCGCTCACCGTGAGGATGGCGTCCGCGAGTTTGCGTCCGAGCCGGTCGCTCGGCGCCGAGTAGGCGCGGCCGCCGGGGAAGATCGCGATGCGCATGATCCCGGCGAGGAAGCGGTTCGGGAAATTGCGCAGGAAATCATGGAGCTGTTCCTGCGCCTTGTAGAGCAGGTTGCGGCAGGCCCACTCCACGATCGGCAGGTCCTCGGCGGGACGGCCCTGGTTCTCGTGGTGCTTGAGCACCATCGAGGCGAGGTACATCGCCGACAACACGTCGCCGAGGCGCGCGGAGAGGTTTTCCTTCTTCTTGAGATAACCGCCGAGCGTCAGCATCGCGACGTCGACCGCGAAGGCGAACGAGGCCGAGAAACGCACGATGTGCTGGTAGTAACGCTTCGTGTCGCCGACCTCGGGCACATGCGTGAAGCGCGCGTGCGTCAGCGCCATGACGAACGAACGCACCGCGTTGCTGATCGTGAAGCCGACGTGACCGAACAACGCGTGATCGAAATCGTCGACGCCCTTCGCGCGGTCGGGATTGCGCGCGGCGTTCATCTCCTTGAGCACGAACGGATGGCAGCGCACCGCGCCCTGTCCGAAGATGATGAGCGAACGCGTGAGGATGTTCGCGCCCTCGACCGTGATCGCGACGGGCACGACCTGGTAGTTGCGGCCGAGATAGTTGCGCGGGCCCAACTGGATGCCCTTGCCGCCGTGCACGTCCATCGCGTCGTTCGCGACCTGGCGGCCCATCTCCGTCACGTGGTACTTGAGCATCGCGGACGGCACCGAAGGCTTCTCGCCGCCGTCGATCGCACCGGCCGTCACCGAACGCGCCGCGTCCATGGTGTACGTGTAGCCGACCATGCGCGCGAGCACGGCCTCGACGCCTTCGAACTTGCCCACCGGCATGTTGAACTGGCGGCGGACGCGGGCGTACGCGCCCGAGGAGAACACGCCGAGCTTCGCCCCACCCGTGGTGTTGGAGGGCAGCGAGATGCAGCGTCCCACCGAGAGCTGCTCGACCAGCATGCGCCAGCCCTGACCCGCCATCGCGGGGCCGCCGATGATGAAGTCGAGCGGCACGAACACGTCCTTGCCCGACAGCGGACCGTTCTGGAACGGCACGTTGAGCGGGAAGTGGCGGCGGCCGATGGACAGTCCCGGCGTGTCGCGCGGGATCAGCGCGCAGGTGATGCCGTAGTCGGACTTGTCGCCGCCGAGTAGTTTGTCCGGGTCGAACAGGCGGAACGCGAGGCCGACCACTGTCGCGATCGGCGCGAGCGTGATGTAGCGCTTCGAGAAGTTGAGCCGGAGTCCGACGATCTCCTTGCCCTGGTACGTGCCGCGGCAGACCACGCCCGTATCGGGCAGCGAGGCCGCGTCCGAGCCGGCGCGCGGATGCGTCAGCGCGAAACACGGCACCTCGTCACCGCGCGCGAGGCGCGGCAGGTAGTAGTTCTTCTGCTCCTCGGTGCCGTAGTGGTTGAGCAGCTCGGCGGGGCCGAGGGAATTCGGCACGGCGGTGGTCGCCGCGAGCAGGCCAGACCGGCTCGCGAGTTTCACGAGCACGCACGAATGCGCGTAGGCCGAGAACTCGAGACCGCCGTACTTCTTCGGGATGATCATCGCGAAGAAGCCTTTCTGCTTGAGGAAATCCCATACGTGCTTCGGCATGTCGGCGCGCCGATGGGTGATGTCCCAGTCGTCGAACATGCGGCACAACTCTTCGCAAGGGCCGTCGATGAAGGCCTGTTCCTCGGCCGTGAGCTGCGGCGCCTTGCTGGCCAGCAGCTTCTCGAAGCGCGGCTTGCCGGTGAACAGTTCGCCGTCCCACCACACGGTGCCGGCCTCGAGCGCTTCCTTCTCGGTCTGCGACATCGACGGCAACATGCGCATGTACGCCTTCATGAACGGACGCGTGATCACGGCCTTGCGCAGCGGCCTCACGTTGAACAGCCACAGCGCCGCGAGCAGCACCCACAGGAATCCTTTCCAGATCCCGGCGGGCGGCGCGATGAAGGTGTACCCGGCCAGCAGCAGCGTGAACACGACGGTGAACGCGATGAGCGGCAGCCGCTTGTACGCCATGAAGACCACGGCGCCGATGAAGATCAGGGTGAAGCCGGTGCCGACCTGCGCGACGTAGGCGGCCGCGGCGATCAGGAAAAGTATTACCAGGACTGCGCCGAACATGGGGAAAGCCCTCGTTTCTCGATGCCGAAACTATAGTCCTTTTCGTCAGGACTGGCCCTCGAAGGCGCGGCGTTCCTCGACGATCGCGTCCCCGATCACGGTCAGAAAAGCGCGGATTCGCGCCGTGTTGCGCAGGTCCTTGTGCGTGACGATCCACAACTCGCTCGCGAGGTCGGGCAGCACCGGGGAGATCCGCCGCACGGCATCGTCGCGGTCCGCGAGGTAACACGGCAGCAGCGCGATGCCGACGCCGGCGCGCACGGCCATCAATTGATTGACGAGGCTGTTGCTGCGGTAGGCGATGCGCTCCTCGGGCACGTGCGTGCCGATCCATTCGCTCGCGACGATCAGCGCCGGCTCGTCCCAGCCGATGACCGCCACCTTGGAGAAATTGAAGCCGCGGCCCTCGCGGCGCAGGTTGGCGCTCATCGACTCCGGGCCGTAGAACGCCCAGGCGATGCCCGTGAGCCGACGGCCGAACAGGGTCGGATCGACCGGGCGCCGCACGCGCAGCGCGACGTCGGCCTCGCGGCGCCCGAGATCGAGCATGCGGTTGTCGATCGTCAGCACGAGCTGGATGCGCGGATGCACGTCGTGGAAGCGCGCGAACAGCCGCGGCAACACCGCGTGCGACAAGGTCTCGGACGCTGTGACGCGCAGCACGCCCGAAAGCTGCTGGTCGCGTCCGCCGATCTCGCGGTCGACCGACAGTAGTTCGGTCTCGACGCGTTCGGCCGCGGCGGCGGCCCGCTCGCCCGCCGCCGTGAGCTGGTAGCCGCGCGGCGATCGGTCGAAGAGTCGTACCTGCAGCCGCTCCTCGAGCGCATTCAGGCGCCGGAAGACCGTCGACAGGTCGATGTCGAGGCGCTCCGCCGCGCCGGCCAGCGTGCGCTCGCGGGCCAGCGCGAGGATCAGCGGCAGGTCGGTGAAGGTCAGTGCGGAGCCGTTTGCAGCCATGCAAGCCAACTTTGCCGACAGGCCGATGTGTTTGCAATTGCGCCAACCCAGAATCGTGCTCCTCAACAACAACGGGAGATTCACATGTCGAGTTTGCTGGAGAATGGAAACAACGCGGCCGCGGCGCTGCTGCGCGTCTCGCTGGGCGTCATGTTCGTCGCGCACAGCGTCGTGCTGAAGCTGTTCGTGTACGGGCTCGCCGGCACGGCGGGCTACTTCGAGTCGATCGGGCTGCCCGGCGCGCTGGCCTACGTGGTGTTCGCCGCGGAAGCGGTGGGCGGCGTGCTGCTCATCGCGAACGTCGCGACCGGATGGGTGTCGCTGGCGCTGATCCCGATCCTGGGTGGCGCGCTCTGGGCGCACGCCGGCAACGGCTGGGTGTTCAGCAATGCCAATGGCGGCTGGGAATATCCGCTGTTCCTGATCGTGTTGTCGGTGGCTGTCGCGCTGCAGGCCTTCGCGGCGCGGGCTCCGCGCACGGGCCGCGCAGGCCTTCAGTCGGCCGCGCAGCAGGCGTAAAACGCAGGGCATGAGCAGCGCCAGCCACTTCGTCACCGTCGCGCGCGAGTACGCGAGCTTTCGTCCGGGCTATCCACCCGAACTGTTCGCGTGGCTCGCGCGCGCCGCGCCGGCGCGGGACGCGGCATGGGACTGCGGTTGCGGCAGTGGGCAGGCGAGCACCGCGCTCGCGGAACATTTCGAGGTCGTCTTCGCGACCGATGTCGCGGCCGAACAGATAGGCGCGGCCAGGCCTCATCCACGCGTGCGTTACGCGGTCGCGCCGGCGGATCGAAGCGGACTCCCGGATGAATCGGTGGATCTCGTCACCGTCGCCCAGGCGCTGCACTGGTTCGATGTCGAAGCCTTCTACGCCGAGGCCCGGCGCGTTGCGCGCCCCACAGCGCTGCTCGCGGTGTGGAACTACCCGAGGCCGGAGTTCGCGGATCCCGAACTGGATCGGCGGTTCGGCGCCTTCTACACGGACGTGGTCGGGCCTTACTGGCCGCCCGAACGCATACACGTCGAGCAGAACTACCGCACGCTGCCGTTTCCGTTCCGGGAGATCGAGACGCCGGCATTCGCGCTCGAACTGCGTTGGAATCTCGACCAGGTGATCGGCTATGTGAGCAGCTGGTCCGCCACCGCGCGGTATCGCAAGGCGCTGTCGGCCGATCCGGCGCCGTTGCTGCGCGAGTCGCTCGCGCCCGCCTGGCCAGGCGGCGACGTTGCGACGATTCGCATGCCGATCGGGCTGCGGGTCGCGCGTTTGCGCGACCCGGCCTGATCGTTCATTCGACGAGCTCGGTAGTTAGCCGCGCAGTGGTGATCAGATCAGCTCGCGGACGCCGTCGCGCTCTTCGCGCAGTTCCTTGTCCGTTGCATCCATGCGCTGGCGCGAGAAGTCGTCGATCGCGAGGCCCTGCACGACCTTGTAGTCGCCGTTGGCGCAGGTCACCGGGTACGAATACACGACGCCTTCCTTGATGCCGTAGCTGCCATCGGAAGGCACGGCCATGCTGATGAAGTTGTCCGACGACGTGCCGAGGTGCCAGTCGCGCATGTGGTCGATGGCGGCCGAAGCGGCCGAAGCGGCCGACGACGCGCCGCGCGCCTTGATGATGGCCGCGCCGCGCTGCTGCACGGTGGGGATGAAGGTCTCCTCGTACCACTTGCGGTCGACCAGCGAATGGGCAGGCTTGCCATCGACGAGGCAGAAGTTGAGATCGGGATACTGCGTCGAGGAGTGATTGCCCCAGATCAGCATCTTCTGGATCTTCGTCACGTGGCTGCCGGTCTTCTCGGCGAGCTGCGAGAGCGCGCGGTTGTGATCGAGGCGCGTCATCGCGGTGAAGTTGCGCGGGTTCAGGTCCTTCGCGTTCGCGCGCGCGATCATCGCGTTGGTGTTCGCCGGATTGCCGACCACGAGCACGCGGATGTTGCGGTCCGCCACCTCGTTCATGGCCTTGCCCTGCGCCGAGAAGATCTGCGCGTTCGCCATGAGCAGGTCCTTGCGTTCCATGCCGGGGCCGCGCGGACGCGCGCCGACCAGCAGCGCGGCATGGCAGTCCTTGAATGCGACCTTCGCATCGTCCGTCGCGACGATCTTGTTGAGCGTCGGGAACGCGCAGTCGTTGAGCTCCATCACCACGCCCGCGAGCTGCGGCAGCGCCGGCGTCACTTCGAGCAGGTGCAGATTGATCGGGGTGTCGGGGCCGAGCATCTGTCCCGAGGCAACGCGGAAAGCGAGGGCGTAGCCGATCTGACCGGCGGCTCCGGTGATCGCGACATTGACTGCGGGTTTCATCGACGCGGACTCCAGCGGACCTGAAAAAAGGGGCCGGGATTCTAGCAGGCCTGACCCTTCAGGCTGCTGACTTGGCGACAGGCCCGCCTATCGGTCCGGGGCGCCCGCGTACGCCCGATGCTGCCGGTTGTATTCCGCCATTTCGGCGTCGGCGCGGACGGTCTCGCCCGCGGCCCTCAGGCGCTCGATTTCGGCCAGCCAGGTAGCCGCGTCCCTGCGCCATGCGGGAGCATCCACACGCGCCTTCGCCTGAACGTTTCCCCGCGCCATCGTGGGCGTAGCCGCCGTTTCGACGGCGGGTGACGCCTTCGGTGGCGCCGCGTAGCGCGAGGCCTCGGCGTCGGAAACCAGCACCGGCGTGGAGGCCGGGGCCGCGGACTCCTGCGGCACGATGCCGACCACGTACGGACCCGTGTCCGCGGCGGTCTCGCGCGGCGGCTCGCTGGCGTGCGCCGGCTGGGCCGTGCGTGCGTTCGAAATCGCATCCGCCTCGGCAGCCGGCGCTGCGGCGGGCGGGGCAGGGACTTCGCGTGCGACGCTGCGGACGGTCACTTCGCCGACCGGCTCCTTCTCCGGCATGCGGCCATGGAATACGACGCTGAGCGCGACCAGCAGCGTGGCGGCCAGTGCGATGGGCGCGCCCCAGCGTGGCCCGCGGAACACGCGTTGCGGCCGCTCGGTTTCGATCGCCTCGCGCGCCCGGCGCAGCACGATGCGGTCCAGCTCCGCCGGCGGCTCGAGCCCGTCCTCGTCGGCGCGCCGGAAGATGGGCTTGCTTCGCCGCAGGAAATCGTCGAATTCGTCGTCGCGGCCGGTCATCTCACGCCTCCGCGACGGCCAGCGCCGCCTTGAGCTTGCCGACCGCGTAACGCAGCCGGCTCTTGGCTGTTTCCGTGCCGACGCCGGTCACGCGTCCGATCTCCTCGAGGGAGAGATTCGACTCCTCGTGCAGTAGATAGACGTCGCGCTGTTCCTGCGGCAGCGATTCGAGCGCGGCGCGGTAGCGGCGTGTCGATTCGTCGCGCTCGAGCGCGCGCTCGGGCAGCGCGCTGTCGTCCGTGGGCAGCAGGTCCGCCGCGTCGGCGTCGTCGACGTTCGTGCCGCCGGGACGCGCCTTCGTGCGCCGGCAATGATCGATGAAACAGTTGTGCGCGAGCGTGAACAGAAACGTGCGGAACTTGGCGCGCGGCTCGTAGCGCGCGCGATTCACGATCACGCGGCTCCACACTTCCTGGAAGAGGTCGTTGGCGGTTTCCCCGTCGCGCGCCTGTCTAACTAGATAGCGGTACAGCGCCGTGCGATGGCGCGCGTACAGCGTCTCGAAGGCGCGCATTTCGCCGGCGGCGTACGCGAGCATCAACTGCGCATCCTCGTCGTCACTCACGTTCACGACTTTACGCGCTGGTTGTGCGCCCGCGAAGCGCGGCGCCGGTTCAGGAGCGGCAAATCCATCCATCGTGATGAGCCCCGCGTTCACGGCTGCATCGACTCGCCCAGCGGCTCGGGCGTGACCAGGGCCGCGAGCAGCATGGCGCGCGGGGTGAAATCGGGCAGGACGTCGGGGGAGGGGGAGCATGCCGCGACGACCTTCGGCGCGCGGTGTTGGGGGGCTTCCTGCTGGACCCAGCCGGCCGCCAGCGCCCCGTGTGCCACCACAATTCCTAGAATAATCATTACTTTAGAGTTCATG
Organism: Pseudomonadota bacterium; assembly: GCA_023433705.1. GTDB lineage: Bacteria > Pseudomonadota > Gammaproteobacteria > Steroidobacterales > Steroidobacteraceae > CADEED01. Next base: position 99,605 of record JAEYUC010000004.1, on the reverse strand, counting down.
GTCACCCCCGGCTGCTGGATGCGCGCCTGAGGCTGAAACGCGGCCCGAAGTTTTTTTGGGTTGGGGGCTTGCGCCTGAGTTGGTGTTGTAGTTATATATAACACCAAGACGGACGGGCGGAACGCATAGGGCGAACCACCCCAAGTGAGCAAGAGGAGCAAGGAGACACTCATGACCATCCTGAAAAACAATCTGAAAGTGACGGCCAGCGCGCTCGGTGCGGTGTTCGTGACGATCCTGCTGGGCCTGACCTTCGTCGATGCGACCAACATCGCGCGTGTCCATCGGAGTGGCGATACCAGCTTCCTGATGGTGACCAGCGGTCTGATCCGCTGAAGGTCTGGAGTACCCATGGACCCGCAATGGGACGACAGTCAGCCGATATACCGGCAGCTGCGTGACCGGGTGGTGGCGATGATCCTGGAAGGTGTCCTCAAGGAAGGAGACCCGCTGCCCTCGGTCCGCGCTGTCGCGGCGGAGTTCCGTCTCAACCCGCTGACCGTTCTCAAGGGATACCAGCAGCTCGTCGATGAGCAGCTGGTTGAGAAGAAACGCGGGCGCGGAATGTTCGTCAACGAAGGCGCGCGCCAGGCGCTCCTGAAGGACGAACGCCAGCACTTCCTGGATACCGAGTGGCCGAAGATCTACGCCACCATCCAGCGGCTCGGCCTCACGACCGAAGAACTCATGAAACGCGGTGCGAACTCGGCCCCGGCGTCCCAGCCGTTCCCGACTCGCGCTGCCACGGATGAAGACGATGACAGCAATAATTGAAGCCCGGGGGCTCACCAAGAACTATGGCAGCACGCAGGCGCTGTGCGGCATAGACCTCAACGTCGCGGCGGGACGAATCGTCGGTCTCATCGGGCCGAACGGCTCCGGCAAGACCACGGCAATCAAGTCCATCCTCGGACTCACGGCGTTCGACGGCGAACTCAAGGTTCTCGGCCGCGACCCGCGCACCGAACGCGACGAGCTCATGAAAGAGGTCTGTTTCATCGCCGACGTCGCGGTGCTGCCGCGCTGGATCTCGGTCGCGCAGGCGCTCGAATTCGTCGCCGGCGTACATCCGCGCTTCGATCGCAAACGCGCCATCGAATTTCTCTCGAAGACCGACATCAAGCTCGACCGACGCGTGCGCCAGCTCTCCAAGGGCATGGTGACGCAGCTGCACCTCGCGCTGATCCTCGCGATCGATGCGAAACTGCTGGTGCTCGACGAGCCGACGCTGGGTCTCGATCTGCTGTTCCGCCGCTCGTTCTACGACAACCTGCTCAACGATTATTTCAATCACGAGCGGACCATTCTGGTCACCACGCACCAGGTCGAAGAGATCGAGAACATCCTCACCGACGTGGTGTTCATCGATCACGGGCGCATCGCGCTCGACTCGTCGATGGAAGCGCTCGGCGAGCGGTTCACGCAACTCGTGCCTTCGGCGGGCAACGTCGACAAGGCGCGCGCGCTTAAGCCGTTCTACGAACGCGAGGTTTTCGGCCGGGTCGCGATGTTGTTCGACGGTCGCGTCGAAAGCGAGCTCGCGACGCTCGGCGAAACGCGCCATCCCTCGGTCGCCGATCTGTTCGTCGCCATGATGGGACGAAGTGAATCCAACAACCGGGTCACCGCTTCCACCAGGGAGGCCGCATGAACACCATGCTGATGCTGGTACGCCGCGAGTTCTGGGAACACCGCTCGCTGTGGATCGCGCCCCTCGTGTGGGTCGGTCTGATCATCGTGATGTCGATGTGGGGCACCGTGCTCTCGATGCAGTTCGAGGACGCGATCAAGATCGGCCATCACGCCACGATCGACGAGATCCCGGACCTCGGTGCGCACGAGCGCGCCGAGCTCTCCAAGGCGATTGCGCTCCCAGCAGAACAGAAGGCGACGGGATTCGCGATCATGCAGCTCACGCTGGCGGGAGTGATCTCGGGGATCGTGCTCGTCGTGGTGTTCTTCTACCTGATCGACTGCCTGTACGCCGAACGCCGCGATCGCAGCATCCTGTTCTGGAAATCGATGCCGGTGTCCGATGCCCAGGTCGTCTTGTCGAAGCTCGCGGTCGCGCTCGTCGTCGTGCCGCTCGCGGTGCTGGCGCTCGCCACCGTCACGCAGCTCGTCGTCAGCCTTATCTTCTGGATCCGCTTCCACGGCACCGTGCTCGGAGAAATCGTCCCGGCGTTCAGCTTCACGGGGTGGATCGCCGCGATGTGGGCATCGTTCGTGTTCAGCCTCGGCGGCGTGCTCTGGTACGTGCCGATCGCCGGATACCTGATGATCATGTCCGTGTGGGCGCGCCGCGCGGTGTTCCTCTGGGCGGTGCTGCCGCCCGCGGCCCTGATGCTGCTCGAGAAGATGTTCTTCAACAGCGAGCACGTGGCGAAGTTCCTCGGCCGTCGCCTCACCGGGTTCGTCCAGGAAATGGAAGTGCATGCCGGGCAGTTCAACCAGGGCGGCTCGGAGCACGTCCCGACGATCCGCGAAGCTTTCGACATGGTCAGCTTCTCGGGCCTGTTCATGCACTACGAGCTGTGGCTAGGCCTGCTCGCGGGCGCGGCGCTCATCTACGCCACGATCCGCATCCGTCGCTACCGCGACGAAAGTTGAGTCCCCCCGGCTGGCGGAGTCCTGGAACCACTCCGCCAGCTTTCGGCCCATGGCCGCCGCGAATTCAGACGACGCGGCGGCCATGAGGCCAATTTGCCATACTGGCGGAGCCCGATCCCCGCCAGGCGGTTCCGAACCGTGCGGCGGCCGGCAAGTTTGTAGTTAGTGATGGCTACGCCGCGCGCATGTACCTGAACCTCAGCCGAGACAACGACGTTCTCACCGCCGAGCTCGCCGGCAGATGGCGCGGCCAGGAGATGCCGGCCATCGACGCCGAGCTCGCCGCGCAGTCGCTGGCGGACGCACGCCGGTTGCACGTCGAGATTCCGAAATACGTGGAGCTCGACCTCGCGGGCGCATGGCGCCTGCGCGAGTGGCTGAAAGCGGCGCAGAAAGCCGGCCTCGAGGTCACGTTCGAAGGCGAACCCCCGCGGCAGCTCGAACTCATCGAGGCGACGCTGGCCGGCAAGCGGCCCGCGCCTCCGCCGTCATCTTCCGAATCTTCGTTCGAGCCGGTCAGCGCGCTCGGGCGACTCGTGACCCGGCGCGCGCGCTCGGTGACCGCTGCGCTGGATTTCATCGGGCACACGTCGGTCACGTGGCTGCGATCGATCACGAGCTGGCGGCGGCTGCGCCCCACGTCGATCACGCGTCACGTCTACGAGACCGGGCTCACCGCGATCCCCATCGTGTCCCTGATCGCGTTCCTGATCACGGTCATCATCGCCTACATCGCCGCGCAGTACATGCAGCAGTACGGCGCCGAGATCTACGTCGTCGACCTGATCACGATCAGCGTGTTGCGCGAGCTCGCGGTGCTGCTCACCGCCATAATCGTTGCCGGCCGCTCGGGCAGCGCGTTCGCGGCCGAGATCGGCGCGATGAAACTCAACGAGGAAGTCGATGCGCTCAAGGCCATCGGCGTCGATCCGCACGAGGTGCTGGTGCTGCCGCGCGTCGTCGGTCTCGTGATCGCGTTGCCGTTGTTGACGGTCGCCGCGGACCTGGTCGGTCTCACGGGTGGCGCGCTGCTGTGCCGCTGGCTGCTCGACATGCCGCTCGTGCTGTTCCTCGGGCGCGCGCAGGATGCGATCGCCTCGACGACGTTCTGGGTCGGCCTCGTCAAGGCGCCGGTGTTCGCGCTGCTCATCGCGCTCACGGGCACGTATCGCGGCTTGCAGGTGCGCGGTTCCTCGCGCGAGCTCGGGCGGCTCACCACCACGGCCGTGGTGCAATCCATCTTCCTGGTCCTGCTCGCCGACGCGTTGTTCGCGGTGGCGTTCTGGCTGCTCGACATATGACGGACGCACTGATCGAAGTCCGCGGGCTCGTGAATCGCTTCGGCTCGCAGACCGTGCACGACGGTCTCGACATGATAGTCGAGCGCGGCGAAGTGTTCGGAATCGTCGGAGGCTCCGGGTCCGGCAAGTCGGTCCTGCTGCGGTCGATCCTCGGCCTGCAGCGACCGCAGGCGGGCGAGGTCCTCATGGACGGCCGCGACATCACTCACCTGGGCGATGAAGAACTGCGCGGGATCAAGGCGAAGTACGGCGTGACATTCCAGCAAGGCGCGTTATTCACCTCGCTCTCCGTGCTGCAGAACGTCCAGCTGCCGATGATCGAGCACCTCCAGCTCCCGCCGCGGCTGCTCGACGAGCTGGCGATGCTCAAGATCCGTCTCGTCGGGTTGCCGGACGACGCGGCGCGCAAGTATCCCTCCCAGCTTTCGGGCGGCATGATCAAGCGCGCGGCGCTGGCGCGGGCGCTCGCGCTCGATCCCTCCCTGCTGATGCTCGACGAACCCACCGCCGGCCTGGATCCGATCAGCGCGGCCGCCTTCGACGAGCTGCTCATGGATCTGCGGGCCCAGCTCGGGCTCACGGTGATCATGATCACGCATGATCTCGACACGATCTTCAGAACCTGCAATCGTGTCGGGGTGATCATCGACCGCCGGATGACCAGCGATACACTGGAGAACATCGCCAACAATCCACACCCGTGGATCCAGGCGTATTTCCACGGAGAGCGTGCCGTGCGCTTCGGAACCGGCAGGAATCAACATGGAGCGTGAAGCTAACTACACCGCCGTCGGCGCTTTCGTGCTGCTGGTCGCCACGATGGCGGCGCTGTTCGTGTACTGGTACGCGGGCAGCGGCGACGAGCGCGATTACAAACGTTACGAGATCTACTTCACTGGCAGCGTTTCCGGACTGAACCGGGGCAGCATCGTGCGTTATCTCGGCGTCGAGGTCGGCCGCGTGGCCGCGATCCGCATCGACAAGCGCGCCGCGGACCGGGTGCAGGTCATCGCGGACATCGACTCGCAGGCTCCGATCTCGGAGGACACGCTCGCGTCGCTGTCGCTGCAGGGCGTGACTGGTTTGCTGTACATCGACCTGCTCGCCAACGCGGACGCGAAGCGCCGGATGGAGCCGGTGCAGAGCGAGCAATACCCGGTCATCGATTCGGTCCAGTCCAACTTCGACCTGTTCCTCGCGAGCCTGCCCGACCTGGTCGGGCGCGCGTCGGCGGTGCTGTCGGACGAGAACATCGCGACGTTCTCGCGGATGCTCGCGAACATCGAGAAGAGCGCGGCCACGCTGCCCAAGACGATGAGCGACGCGGGCGAAGTCGTCGCCGAGCTCAAGAGCACGGTCGCCGAAGTGCGCGCCGCCGCGGTGAGCGCGCGCGAGTTGCTGGATACTTCGGGGCCGGAATTGTCGGCCGCCTCCCTTCGCGTGCGCGAGATCTCCGACAATCTCGCGAAGACCACCGCGAATCTCGACCGGCTGATGACCGATCACCGCGAGGACCTCGGCCTGTTCCTGCGGGACGGGCTGCCGGAAATGGAACGCCTGCTGCGCGACAGCCGCATCGCCGCGCAGGAATTCCGCGAGCTGTCGCGCAGCCTGAAGGCGGACCCGTCGCAGCTCCTGTACGAGCCTAGCTACCGCGGCGTGGAGATCCCCCGATGAGCGCGCGTCGCCGCATCCATGGTATTGCCGGATTCGCGGCGCTGCTGTCGCTGGCCGGTTGCGGAAGCCTGCTCGAGACCACCGTTCCGCCGCCGCAGATGTATGTCCTGCGGCTCGCGCCCGCGGCGGCTGCCTCGTCGGCGACGGCGAGCGCGGGCAGCGTGCAGGTGCTCCGGCCCGTGGCCGGACCCGGTCTGGACGTCGACCGGATCCTCCTGCTGCGCAGCGGGCAGCGCATCGATTCGTTCGCGGCCAGTCTCTGGGCCGCGCCGGCTCCCGACATTATCTCGAGCATGATCGTCGACGCGTTGCGCGCCAACGGCTCGTTCGCCGCGGTATTCGACGACGCCTCTCCGCATCCGCCGCACTACAACCTGCGAGTGTCCTTGCGTCGATTCGAAGCGGACTACACCGCGGCGGACGGTCCGCCCACGATTCACGTGACGCTGGATGCGACGTTGGGCCGACATCGCGATCGCGAGCTGGTTGCGAGCTTTGCCGTGCAGCAGACCGTGCGCGCGGATGAGGACCGCATGGGAGCCGTGGTGGCGGCCTTCGAAAAGGCGACTTCGGCCGCCGTCCACGCGCTGGCCAGCGAGGCCGCGGCGGCGGTCGCGGACGAGCCATCTGCGGCCAGCGCTAGAAAGTAGACATCCCGGTCGACTCCATCAGCCGATAGAGCCAGTACGTGCCCTGCGCCGCGTCGGCGTAGGCGCCGAATTCGGCGGTGTATTCGAGCGCCGGAGGCCCCGAGTTGCTCCACAGCGATTCGAACCAGCCGCCTATTTCGGAGGCGAGCGGCGCGCCGGGTGCGACGCTGACCGCGATGTTCGCCTCGAGATTGTAGTCCGCGAGATTGCGGCGAGTGAGATTCGCCGAGCCGAGCGTGAACCAGAATTCGTTCGCGGTGCGTAGCGCCACCAGCTTGGCGTGGAACTGCTCGCCGTGAGTCCGATACCAGCGCACCTTGATCGCTCCGTCGGACGCGGCCGCGAGCTCGGAGGCGACCGAGCGATTCGGAATCCCGTTCTTCGTCCTGCCGAAGGCGTCCTTGTTGGGATCGAGGAGCACGCGCACGGATACGCCGCGGCGCGCGGCCTTGAGCAGCGAATCGATGACCTCCCGGTCCGATAGATAGAACACCGCGACGTCGATGGCGTCGCCGGCGCGCGCGCCGGAGAAATTGCGTACGATCGCCGAGCGGATCTCGCTCTCCGTGAGCACCTGCACGCGCGCGGCGTTCTCGGGCGGCACCGGCGGCGCGGGCGCCGGCTCGGGGGGTGTCCAGTCACCCTGCCAGCCGGATTCGCGCGCCAGTGCGAGCTCGCTCTCGAGAAGGGGTTCGAGCGCGGGTCCAGACAACTGCAGCGCGACGTTGGTGTGCAGGCTGCTCGCGTCGTGCGGATTGGCGGAAGTCACGAGGCCGGTGATGCCACCGCGCCCGTCGTCGGCGATGACCAGCTTGCGATGATCGGCCTTGAAGTTGAGCAGGCGGGCCCAGGCGCCGAGGCTCACCTTTTCGGGACCGGAGTCGAGCGGGTTCGGCAGCCAGAGCTCGCCCCGCCCGTCGCCGGACCACCAGCGCATCGTGATCCGCCACAACCCCGAGTAGATAGGGTTAGAGTCGCGCAGCGCATCGAGATCCACCGGCACGACCTCGCATCCCGCCGCACGCAGTTCCGCGAATTGGCGCGCGGGCAGGGCGCCGTAGACCTCGTTGATCGGGTCCGTGACGATCAGCACCTTGAGTTCCGGCACCGCGCGCTTGCGCGCGAGCAGCGCGTCGCGCAGCTCGGCGGACAATTCGCGGTGCGGCCGCTCCGCGACACCCGCGCCGCGATGCGCGTTCATCAGGAAGAAGTCGAGCACGACGTACTCGCGTGCGTTGCCGATCATGGCGAACACGCGATCGAAGATCTGCTGGCGGACGACGGGAACGCCGAAGGCGTCCGCGCTCGTCACGTCGCTGAAGAAGCGCAGGTCGGTGAGCGGTGTTTCGACGATGGGGCCGCGCACGCGCATGCCGGCCGGCAGTGGTTTGTAGAGATTCCAGAGACCGACGGCCAGCCACAGGACGAGGAAGCCGCGAAAAATCCACCGGCCGTAACGCCGCTTGCGGACCGGCGCCGGCGGCGGAGGAGATGTGTCTATCCCTATCTCGTCCGGCTCATCAGCCATGGGACCCATCGGACGATTCTAGCCTCTCGGATAGTTCGAGCCATCGTGTCTCCAATTCCCCGACTTCCCTGACTACGTCGGCATGCCGTTGCGTGACCTTGCGCGCATGGGCCGGATCCCGGGCGTAGTCGAGTCCGGCGAGATCCTGCTCGAGTTTCCCGCGTTCCTTTCCAAGCTTCTCGAGCGAGGTCTCGATCGACTTGATCTCCTGGCGCTTCGACGCGACGTCCTTGCGGTCGCCGCGATCCGCGGCGTCTCGCCGGCGCTCGCGGCGCTCCTCGGCACGCGGCTTGGGTTGGGCCGGAGTCGTGGCGGCTCCGCCGCGTTTCTCGAGCCAGCTGGCGTAGTCGTCGAGATCGCCGTCGAAGTCGACGACCGCGCCGTCCGCCACGAGCCAGAACTGGTCGCACACGCTGCGCAGCAGGCCGCGATCGTGCGACACCACGATGACCGCGCCTTCGAAATCCTGCAGCGCGGTGATCAGCGAATGGCGCATCTCGAAGTCGAGGTGGTTGGTCGGTTCGTCGAGCAGCAGCAGGTTGGGCCGTTCGGCGACCAGGATCGCGAGCGCGAGCCGCGCGCGTTCGCCGCCCGAGAAATGCACGACCGGCTCGAACACGCGGTCGCCGCGGAATCCAAAGCCGCCGAGATGGTTGCGCCGGCGCTGCTCGTCCCACTGCCCGCGGACGCCGATTTCATCGATGCGGCGGGTGAGCGCGAGGAGCGCGGTGTCGCGGGCGTCGAGCCGGTCGACTTCGAGCTGCGCGAAATTGCCGACGACCAGGTCGGGAGAGGCGACACGATCGCCTCCCGCCGGCGGCAGCGCGCCCGAGATCAGCTTCATGAGCGTGGACTTGCCCGCCCCGTTGCGCCCGAGAATTCCGATGCGTTCGCCGGGGTTCACCGAGCGTCCGACGCCTGCGACGACGATGCGCTCGCCGTATCCGGCCGAGGCGTCGTCGAGCGTGACCAGCGGCTGCGGTAGTTTGTTCGACGCCGCGAATTCCCACTCGAACGTCTCGAGCTCCTGGTACGTGGCGATGGTCTCGAGTTTGGACAGCGCCTTGATGCGGCTCTGGACCTGGCGGGCCTTGCTGGCCTTCGCCCGGAAGCGATCGATGAACGAATGCAGCCGCGCCACTTCGCGCTGCTGGCGCGCGGCCATCGCGGCCGTCTGCTGGATGCTCGCGGCGTGTTGCCGCTGGAAATCCGTGTAGTTGCCGGTCCAATGGGTCAGCTGTCCGTTCTCGATGTTCACCACGCGGTTCACGATGTCGTCGAGGAACTCGCGGTCGTGCGACACGAGCAGCAACGTGCCCTGGAATCGCTGCAGCCATTTCTCCAGCCACAGGACCGCGTCGAGGTCGAGATGGTTGGTCGGCTCGTCGAGCATCAGCACGTCGGCGCGCGACATCAGCGCGCGCGCCATGTTCGCGCGCATCTGCAATCCGCCGGAAAGTTGTCTGACGGGCCGCTCGATGTCCTCGGGCGCGAACCCCAGGCCGTCCGCGAGCTCGGCTGCGCGCGCCGCCGACGTGTATCCGCCGGCGAGCTCGTAATCACCCAGCAGGTGCGCCTCCTGCATGCCGTCCTCGGCCGCGCGGGCCTTTTCGAGCTCGGCTTCGATCTCCATGAGGCGTTTGTCGCCGCTGCGCACGTACTCGAGCACCGTCGCCTCGGTGCGCGGCAACTCCTGCGAGACCGACACGAAATTGAGCTTCCCGGGCAACGAATAGTCGCCGGTGTCCGGGGCCAGCTCGCCGCGCAGCAACGCGAGCAAACTGGATTTCCCGCAGCCGTTTCGTCCGACGACGCCTATCTTGTCGCCCCGAAAAATGGTCAGATTCGCACGGTCGAAGAGGACCGCGGCGCCCCGGCGCAGGCGCACGTTTCGCAGTTCAAGCATTGAAAGGTTCCGGCATCGCGCGGGATTCTAGTGATCGGCCCGGCGGGTTGCATGGAAAGGCGGGCCACGGCCGGTCGAAATGGGACGGAATAGACGCATGAGCGAACGGATTCTCGAAATGCTGCGCACCGCTTTCACCGCCCATGGACTGCCGGGCGAGCGGGACGGCAAGGCGCTGGCGCTGCCTGACGGCCTGGTCATCGAGCCGCGCGTGTTTGCGCGCGAGGGCGTGAGCGGCATGTTTCACGTCCAGGTGGATTTCGCGATCGCCTCGCCGCGCCTGGACGGGCGCGAATTGCTCGATTCGTTCGCCGGCATCGGCGGTTCGCTCGAGAGCGCCGAACAGAACGCCTTCGAGAAATTCCTGATCGGGTCCTTCCACGTCGTGACGGAATCCCTCACGACCCACCCGTGTGATTCGGACCAGGTCGAGTGGGAGGACTGGAAAGGCGCCGCGCACGGTTGGCGGGTCTGTTCCGGCCCGCTGCTCACACTCGCGACACGCGAGGACGTCGGCATCGAAGGTTACCCCGGCTTCTTCAGCCGGCTCGCGGAGCTCTACTCGCGCGACGTCGGCGCCGGAGCGCACTGGGTAAGGGTGTTCGTGGGCGCCTTCGACGGGCAGCTGGCGGGTAGCGAGGTGTTGCTGGATGGCGCCCCATGGGGCCCGGCCGAGGAGTTGCTCGCCGAACACGACTGGGTCTTTCCCGAGGGGTACGCGTCCGCGCGTCACCTGCTGATCGCGTTGCCACGGCTGGCGCCGGCCGGCGAGCGGCCGCGGTAGTTAGAGACAGGTATCAGGCGCCGCGCGGCTTGGCGATGGCGTCGGCGTTCGCGGCTTGCGCGATGAGCCCGGCGAACGCGGGTCCGGTCTCCTGCTGGCGCGCCAGCAGGAGTTTGAGCTCCGAGAGGGTCACTGGCTCGCCGAACAGGCGGCCCTGGCCGAATCCGCAATGGTGGCGGCGCAGGAACACGAGGTGGCCGAGCGACTCGACACCCTCGGCGATCACATTCATCTTGAGGCTGCGGCCCATCTCGATGACGGTGCGCACGATCGTCGCGTCGCTCTCGTCGTCGTCGACGTCGCGCACGAACGACTGGTCGACCTTGAGCGTGCCTATCGGGAACTGCTGCAGCGCGGACAACGACGAGTACCCGGTGCCGAAGTCGTCGATGGACAGGTGCAGGCCCATCGCATACAGCTCGTCGAGCAGGTGCAGCGTGCGCTTGGAATCCGCCATCAGCGTGGTTTCGGTGATCTCGAGCTCGAAACACGTCGGCGAAACGCCGTGTTTTCGGAATACCGAACGGAATCTGAGGATGAAACTGGCCTGGCGCAGCTGCTTGAGCGACAGATTCAGCGAGATGCGGCCCGGCGAGTTCACGGACTGCTGCAATTCGCGGTAGTCCTCGCACACGCGGTTCAGCACCCATTCGCCGACCTCGAGGATGAGGTTGGTTTCCTCGGCGAGCGGAATGAACTGGGCCGGCGGGATGTCGCCGTGGCCGGGCAGGCGCCAGCGCAGCAGCGCCTCGGCGCCGACGATGCGCCCGTCGCGCAGGTCGACCTTCGGCTGGTAGTGCATCTGGAACTCGTCGCGCTCGAGCGAGCGGCGCAACTTGCTCTTGAGCATGAGGCGCTCGACCGCGGCGGCATTCATCTCCGGCGAATAGAACGCGAAGGAATTTCCGCCGTTCTGCTTCGAGTGATACATCGCGGCGTCGGCGTTGCGGATCAGGTCGATCACGTTTTCCGCGTCGCGCGGGCAGAACGCGATGCCGATGCTCGCGGTGAGGAACACCTCGTGCTCCTGGAGCTGGAAGGCGCGGCCGATTTCGGCGAGCACCGCGCGCGCGAGCTGCGCGACCGTGCCGCGATTGTCGGCGTCGGCCGCGAGGTCGTCGGCGAACATCGCGAACTCGTCGCCCGCGAGACGGCCGATCACCGTTTCCTGCGGCAGCGTGCGCGTGAGCCGCTCGGTCAGGATCTCGAGCGTGCGGTCGCCGGCGGCGTGTCCGAAGGTGTCGTTGATCTCCTTGAAGCGGTCCATGTCCAGGTACAGCAGCGCCAGGCTCGTCTTGTTGCGCGACGCGCGCGCGATCGCCTGTTGCAGCAGGTGCTGGAACTGCATGCGGTTCGGCACCTTGGTCAGGGCGTCGTAACGCGCGAGGTAGCGGATGCGGCGCTCGGCCCGCTTGCGCTCAGTCACGTTGCGGACGACGAAGATCGTGCCCTGGTACTGCGGATCGTCGGTCGAGATCTGCGAGCCCGTGATCGCGACCGGGATGGTCTGTCCGTGGCGCGTCTTGACCACCGCCTCGCGCGTCTCGTGCGCGGCGCGCAGCAGGTCGAAGTTGTCGCGCTCGCGTTCGTCGAAGATCGAGATGATGCCGCGGCCGACCAGCTCTTCCTCTCCCCAGGAAAGTAGTTTGCAGGCCGCGTGATTGGCCATGCGGATCACGCCATCGGGAGACGTCACGAACACGGCGTCGTTCATGCTGCCGAGCACGTTCGTGAGATAGTTCTTGTTGATCGTCGTCTGGCGCAGCTTCTGCCGCATGCGCTCGAGCGCGGCCTGCAGTTCGCCGAGCTCGTCGCGCCGGCCCACTTCGAGAGGACGCGAATAGTCACCCTGCGCGATGCGATCGGCGCTCTTGATCAGCGTGGAGATCGGCTGGTTCATGCGCCGTCCCGCCCACCATGCGAGCGCGAGACCGATCGCGAGGATCGTGAGGCCCATCGCGCCGGCGACCCACAACGCCTGGCGGAGTTGCGCTTGCCGCATCGCATTGAAGCGCGCGCGCGCCGCGGCGGTTTCCGGGGAGGCTTCGAGCGAGCGGATCTCGATCTCGGCCTCGCCGACGGTGCTCGGAGTCTGGATGCCCGGCATGGTCTCGACGTTCGCGCGCACCGGCACCGTGACGCTGCGCGTCAAGGTGTCCGTTTGCGCGGTGCCGCGACGCCATGCGTACAGCTCCTGACCGCTGATGTCCCGCACCACGATGCCGAGCACGGTGTCGTTGAGTTTGAAATCTTCGACATCGGATGAAATCGCCGCCCGGTCGGCGATCAACACGTCTTGGGAAACACGCGCGGCGAGGTGACCCGCCAGCGCGTTCGCGCGCTGTGAAAGTTCGGCGAGAACGCGGTCGCGCGAATCGGCCGCGGCACTGTCGATCAACGCCGACTGCTGCGTCCGTCCCGCGAGAACGAGCACGATGCCGACCGCAAGCGCCACCGTGATCGCCGCGACGATGGCGAGCGCGATGTACTTGCTCTTGAAGCTGACTATGGCCACGTGCCCTTACGCCTGTCCCCACCCAGGGATTTCAAAATCGTGGGCAATCTTACCCGTGCAATTCTGGGGCCGGCCACCGCGGCTCCGGGACCTTCGCCGCGATGTCGACTAGGTCCGCAGAAAGTCGCGTCCGGCATCGCATCGGCCCACGATCGCTGCGGTAGGATGGCCGGATGTCGGAAAACCGGAATTTCACGGTAGATCAGCTGACTGGGCGCGCCCGCGACCACCTGGTGGACGTGGCCGACCCCCGCTGCACCTTGCATAACGAGGTCGTCGGGCCCCTCCTGGCCATGCGCGCCGCCGCCGCGGCGGACGGAATCGACCTGGTGCCGTTCTCGAGTTTCCGGGATTTCGACCGCCAGCTCGCGATCTGGAACGGCAAGTTCCGGGGCGAGCGGCCCATGGAGGACCGCTCGGGCCAGCCACTGGACGTCCGCGCCCTCGGGGCTGCCGAGCGGGTCGAGGCCATTCTCTGGTGGTCGGCGTTGCCGGGCGCGAGCCGGCATCACTGGGGCACGGACATGGACGTCATGGACGCGAACGCCGTGCCCGAAGGGTACCGGCTCAGGGTCGTGCCGTCCGAATACGCGCCCGGCGGCCCCTTCGCCAAACTAACTACCTGGCTCGACGCGCACATGCACGCGTTCGGCTTCTTCCGTCCCTACGCGACGGATCGCGGCGGCGTGAGCCCGGAGCCGTGGCACCTTTCCTACGCACCGGCGGCGGAGCGTGCGCTGGCGGCGCTCACGCCCGGACACCTGCGCGAAGTGCTCGCGGCGGCGGACATCGAGGGAAAGGAAGCGGTGCTGGCGGCGCTGCCGGAGAATTTCGCGAAATACGTCGCCGCCGTGGACCCGGCGCCGGAAATCGCGCGCCTTTCGCCGCGGCTCGCCTGAGGCTCGGTAGTTAGCCCCACACCTTCTTGATCGCGCCCAGCATGAGCGTGCGCGTGGTCGTCATCGAATCCTCGATGCCCGTGAATACCGGCGGCTGCCGGCGCAGCAGGCGCCAGTTCTCGCTGCGCAGGATGCGCTGCAGGTATTCGAGATTGCGGTCTATGGATTCCATGTACGGGTTGCGGCCGCCGAACAGGATCTCGAGGTAGCGGTAGGCGCGGTTGAACTCGCCATCGAGACGCTTCGAGCGCATGTCGAATACGAACTTCGGCGTCTGTCGCAGCAGGTCGAGGCCCGACGCGTAACGCACCTTCACGTGGCCGTTTTCTCCCACCGGCAGCGCGACGCCCGCCAGCACGAACTCGGCGTACAGACGGTCGCGGCACTTCTCGAGATAACAGCGGTCGGCCATCTGCGCCATGAGATCGGCCGTGCCGACCAGGTGGCCCAGCTTGTGATCGCGGGGGTCGGGCGCGACGATGTTCTTGAACGGCCGCTCGTAGCCCGTGTAGTGGATGATCTCGGCGGCGATCTTCGACCACTTGCCCATGTCGATCTTGGGTAGATAGTCCTGGAGGAACGCGGCGCCGCGCGAGACGTGAATCGTGGTGAACTCGGCGCCGTTGGGCACGTCGGCGTCCTGCGTCGTGCGCAGGTAACCGACGTCGTGGAACAGCGCGACCACGATGCCGAGCATCGCGCGTTCGGGTCCGAACCTCTGTTCCTCGTCGACCTGCAGCTCGTGTCCGACGATGAGCCGCGCGGTCGCGAGCGTGATGTCGAGCGTGTGCTGCTGATCGTGATAGACGGTGTCGACGCCGAAGTAGCCGGGCATGCGGCCCGAGAACATGCGGTCGAAGTCGTTGAAGACGTGGCGAAAGGCAGGGAAATCCTGGTTCGGCCACACGCGCGCGAAGAGCTCTTCGACCGCGGCGCGAACATCGGGAGCCGAACTCACGAGCACCGTGTCGGTTACGTCGTAGTCGCTGCGGCGGGAATCGGCGATCACGACTGAACTGCTGCTTCGCGCACTAACAAGATGCGCGAGTCTAGGCAGGGGGTGTGTAAAAGACCAGCGGGTGGAGTACGGGACTCGGTCGGTCGTGACCTGCGTCACGATCGCACACAATCCTTATCGAGAGGCGCGGCCACTTACTGTAAAGCGGAATGTCCCGCGCGCACTCATCGACCGCCTCTCGCGCCACGCGCGGAGGCGACCGCCCGCCCTCAGGAAAGGTCGAAACACGCCACCACGGGCGTGTGATCGGAAGCGCGCTCCGCGCGGCGGGGCTCGACGTCGATGCGGCAGCTCGCGAGGCGCGGCAGTAGCTTCTGGTGAACCAGGATCAGGTCGATGCGCAGCCCGTTGTTCCGCCGGAACGCGCCCTGTCGATAGTCCCACCAGCTGAACGACTTCTCCGGCTGCTCGAAATGGCGGAAGGCGTCGACGAGCCCCACTTCCCGTACCGCCGCGAGCGCCGCGCGTTCCTCGGGGCTCACGTGAACGCTGCCGACCCAGGCCGCCGGATCGTGTACGTCGCGATCCTCGGGAGCCACGTTGAAGTCCCCAAGCACGATGAGGCCGGGATGTTGCTCCGCCTCGCGTTTCAACCAGCGTGCCAGCGCTTCGAACCACCGCAGCTTGTATGCGAACTTCTCGGAGCCGGGCGCCTGTCCGTTCGGCACGTACAGGTTGATCACGCGCAGGTCACCGGCGGGATGCGGGATCGTGGCGGCGAGCACGCGTCGCGGCGGATCGTCGAAGTCGGGAATGTCGCGCACGAAGCCGGTCATCGGCAGGCGCGAGAGCAACGCCACGCCGTTGTACGTCTTCTGGCCGCTGAACACGCTGTGATAGCCGGCCGCCGTGAACTCCGGATGCGGGAAGTCCGGATCCTGCATCTTGGTTTCCTGCAGCGCGACGACATCGGGCTTGTTCGCCTCGAGCCATTGCATGAGCTGCTCGCCGCGCACGCGCAGCGAGTTCACGTTCCAGGTTGCGACCTGGAACGTGCTCAATTCGCGAGACCCTGCTGGCGCAGCAGCGCGTTGACGTCCGGCTCGCGGCCGCGGAATTCGACGAACGCCTCGAGCGCCTTGCGGCTGCCGCCGCGCGAGAGGATCGAATCGAGGAAGCGCTGCGCCGTCGCGCGATCGAACACGCCGCGCTCACGGAACGCGGCGAACGCGTCGGCGGCGAGGACTTCGGCCCACTTGTAGCTGTAGTAACCCGCCGCGTAGCCGCCCGCGAAGATGTGCGAGAAGTTGTTGGGCAGCCGGTTCCATTCCGGCACCGCGAACACGGCGACCTCGCGGCGGACCTCGTCGAGGATCTCGCGCGTGCGCGCACCTTTGCCCGGGTCGTACTCGGCATGCAGGCGGAAATCGAACAGCGCGAATTCGAGCTGGCGCACGGTCGCCAGGCCCGCATGGAACGTGCGCGAACCGAGCAGCTGCGCCTGCTTGTCGGCGGGCAGCGGCTCGCCGGTTTCGTAGTGACGCGCCATCGTCGCGAGCACTTCGGGCTGCCACGCGAAGTTCTCCAGGAACTGGCTCGGCAGTTCGACCGCGTCCCAGGACACTCCGTTGATGCCGGCAATGGATGGATATCCCACGCGGGTGAGCATGTGATGCAGGCCATGACCGAACTCGTGGAACATCGTCACGACGTCGTCGTGCGTGAGCAGCGGTGGCTTGCCCGCGCCCGCGGGCAGGAAATTGCAGACGAGATACGCGACCGGGATGGTTTTTTCGCTGCCGAAATCCTTGCGGCCGACGCAGTCGTCCATCCACGCGCCGGCGCGCTTCTTCGGACGGGCGCAGGCATCCAGATAGAAGCCGGCGCGGATCGTGCCCGCCTCGTCGACGACTTCGAAGAAACGCGCGTCGGGGTGATACAGCGGCACGCCCTTGCGTTCGACGATGCGCACGCCGAACAACCTGCCGGCCACTTCGAACAGTCCTTCGAGCACGCGCGGCAGCGGGAAATAAGGCCGCAATTCCTCCTGCGTGATCGTGAACAGCTTCTGCTGCAGTTTCTCGGAGTAGTAGCCCATGTCCCAGGCGTTCAGCTTGCGCCCGGCAAATCGTTCGAGCTCGTCCACCTCGCGCTGCGCGGCGGGCTTCGCCACACTCGCGAGCTTGCGCAGGAATTCGAACACCGCGTCGGTGGACGGCGCCATGCGCGTCGCGAGGGCATAGGCGGCGTAGTTGGGGAAGTCGAGCAGCCGCGCGGCTTCGTGGCGCAATGCGAGGATCTTCTCGATCACTTCCGTGTTGTCGAACTTGCCCGCCGTGGGGCCACGATCCGACGCGCGCGTGCTCCACGCTTCGTAGAAGTCGCGGCGCAGCGATTCCGAATCCGCATCGGTCATCACGGCCACGTAGGTGGGCTGCTCGAGCGCGAACAACCAGCCCTCCATGCCCTTGTCCGCGGCGCGCTGGCGCGCCTGTTCGACGATCACCGTGTTGATGCCCGAGAGTTCGGCGGCGTCGGTGACGTGCCTGGTCCACGCGTTCATCGCGTCGAGCACGTTTTCCTCGAACTTCGCGCCGAGCGTCGCGAGCTCCTGCATCACGGCCTTGTAACGCTGCTTCTTCTCGCCGGGCAGGCCGACTCCCGCGAGACGGAAGTCCTCCAGCGCCCGCTCGAGGAGCCGGCGCTGCGCGCCGTCGAGCTTGTCACGTTCGCTGGCGGCGATGGCGCTGTACGCGCGGTACAGCGGCTCGCTTTGCGCGAGCTCGGTCCAGTAGTTCGAGAGCAGCGGCAGGCAGGCGTTGTACCCGGCACGCAGTTCTTCGGAGTTGAGTACCCCGTTGAGGTGGCTCACCGGCGACCAGGTGCGCGACAGCCGGTGCGAAATCTGTTCGAGCGGCAGCACCGTGTTTTCGAACGTCGGTTGCGGCTGCGATTCGAGCGCCGCGACTTCCCCGCGGTTGCGCTCGAGCAACGCCCGGATGGTGGGCTCGATTTCGTTGGCGCGGAATCGATCGAAGGCCGGCAGGGCCGTGCCGCTGATGGAAGCGTCGGCTGGACTCATCAAATTTGATCTCTCGAGAAGTGGTTTGCTACTTCACACCGAGCGCCGCAAGCACGGGCTCGGTATCCGGACGCACGCCGCGCCAGAGCGTAAATGATTCCGCCGCCTGTTCAACCAGCATGCCCCAGCCTTTATGGGCACGTGCGCAACCGTGTTCAACCGCCCACGTCACGAACGGCGTCGCGGCCTTGCTGTAGCTCATGTCGTAACACACGGTGTGGCTCGCGATCACCCCGGGGGTCACGTCCGGGACACTGCCGGAGAGTCCGGCCGCGGTGGCGTTGATCACGAGATCGAAGGGCTCGTCGCCGACCTGCTCGAATCCGCAACCGCGCACGGGTCCGAGATCCGCGAACAGGGATGCGAGATTGACGGCGCGCGCGGGGGAGCGATTGGCGATCACGAGTTCCGTCGGCCCGAGACCGAGGAGGGGCTCGACGACACCGCGGGTCGCGCCGCCCGCGCCGAGGATCAGCAGGCGCTGGTTGGTGATCGCGAAACCGAGGTTCTTGCGCAGGTCGGTGACCAGGCCGTGACCGTCGGTGTTGTCGCCTAGCAGGCTGTTCTCCGCGCTCAGGATCAGGGTGTTCACGGCGCCGGCGCGATCGGCCCGGTCCGTGAGCTCGTTGGCCAGCTCCGCCGCGGCTTCCTTGTGTGGTACGGTCACGTTGAGACCGCGTCCGCCGCTCGTGAAGAATTCCAGCACCTGCGCGCGGAAGTCCTCAGGCGCGATGTCGTACAGACGATAGACGAGGGACTGATCCGTCTGCTTCGCAAACAAGCCGTGGATGAAAGGCGACCAGCTGTGGTTGATCGGATGACCGACCACTCCGTACTGATCCGGTGTGTGCATGGCTGAAATATTGGCCCCTTTCGGGCGGTCTTATACATGAACCACAGCCGTGGCGGAAACACGACCGGGGCTCCTTTCTCGCGATTGCTCGAGATGTTGCGGCCGGATCTGCTCAGATTCGCGTTCTGGTTGGCGCGCGATCGGGCCGTGGCGGAGGACGTCGTGCAGGAGACGCTCATCAGAGCCTGGAAGTCCCGTGAAGAGCTCAAGGATCCCGCGGCCGCGAGGCCGTGGCTGCTGACCATCGTGCGCCGCGAACACGCGCGCCTGTTCGAACGGAAGCGCCTGCCGACCGTGGACGTCGACGAGGTGGAGGCGCTGGGTGACCCGGCGCTGGCCACCGACGGCGACGCCAACCTCGCCGACCTGCGCCGCGCCATCATGCAACTACCCGACGAATACCGCGAACCGCTGGTCCTGCAGGTGTTAGGAGGATTCAGCACCGCGGAGATCGCCGATCAGCTCGGGCTCTCCCAGCCCGCAGTGCTGACGCGGCTGTTCCGCGCCCGCAACCGGCTGCGCACCATTTACGGGCTCGAGCCGGGGGAGGATGTGGAATGAGCGCGCAGCAGTCCGACTGCCGACACGTGCGCGTGCAGATCGGCGGCGATCCGCAGTCGCTTGCGCCGGACGTCGCCGCGCACCTGGAAACCTGCGCGGAATGCCGCCGCTTCCGCCAGGAAACGCTGGCGCTCGACGCGCGGCTGCGCGCCGCGCTCGAATTGCCCGTCGCCGGATTCAGGCGCAAGGCGCCACCGGCGCGGCGCTTCGCGCTCGCCGCGTCGGTGATGCTCGCGGTGCTCGTGGGCGGCGGGTTCTGGCTGTTCCGCGCGCCGCCGGCGCTCGCGGGCCAGGTCGCCGAGCACGTGCGCCACGAGCCGGGTAGTTGGGAACAGGAAGTGCAGGTTCCGCGCGCGGAAGTCGCGGCCATGCTCTCGGCCGCGGGCGTCGAGTTCGACAGCACGCATCCCATCGTCTATGCGTCGAAATGCCCGTTCAACGGGCGGCAGGTGCCGCATCTCGTGGTGAAGACCGATCAGGGTCCGCTGACGGTGATGCTGTTGCCGGAAGAAAACGTGACCCGGCGACGCGAGTTCTCGGAAGGAAACCTGCGCGGTGTGCTGGTGCCGGCCGGCGATGGCGCGGTTGCCATCGTCTCCCGCGACGCGGCGGTTCCTCGTTCGCTCGCGGGCGAGATCGCGAGCGGCGTCAGCTTCCGCTGAGGATCTCGCAGCCGGATTGCGGTCCGCCGAGCATCTCGCGGACCTCCGGCAGCCATTCGCGCATGGCTTCCTCGACTAGATAGGGCGGGTTCACCAGCACCACGGCTGATCCGTTGAGCGCGGCGCGCGAATCGCAGGGATGCATCCACAGCAGCGACGCGACCACCGGCCTCGCGGTCGAAGAGCGCAGCGTGGCGAACCATGCAGCGAAATCCCCGCGCAGCTTGACCGGCAGCCACAACATCAGGGCGGCGGTCTCGAAACGCTGCAAGGTATCGGCGACCGCGGATAGTACGCGCGAAGGGTCCTCGCGTTCCTCGAAAGGCGGGTCGATCAGTACGCAGCCGCGTCGCTCGGGCGGCGGCAGCAACGCGCGCAAACCCGCGAATCCATCGGATCCCTCGACGCGCGCGCGCGGACGGTTCGCGAGCAACTTGCGCAGGTGTCCGGCCTCGTCCCGCTGCGTCTCGAAGAAGACCGCGCGGTCGGAAGCGCGCAGCTCGAGCGCGGCGAGCATCGGAGAACCCGGATATCGCAGGCTTCCGCCGTGCACGCCGGCGGCGACGATCTCGCGGTAGCGAGTCAGCGCCGCGTGGCGCGGTTGCGCCACCAGCAGTTTCGCGACACCGCCCTGCCACTCGGCCGGATGTTCGGAGTCACCCGGATGCAGGTCGTAGTCGCCGCGTCCCGCGTGCGTATCGACGTACAGAAAACCCTTGTCCTTGCGCTTGAGCGCGGCAAGCACCTCGAGCAGTACGACGTGTTTGTGGACATCGGCGAAGTTGCCGGCGTGATATTGATGGCGGTATTTCATGGGAACCCGGCAGGGCGGGAGCCGCGTTTATACACTGTCGCCAGGAGGAGTGAGTTCATGACGGGACACAAGCGGGGATTGCTGACGGTTTGCATCGCCGGGCTCGCGGCACTCCCGGCCTGCGCGGCGCAGCCGCCGGCGCCCGGCGCCATCGCGCCCCCGAAGCGGGTTCTCGAGGCCGTCGAAACTCAGCCCTCACCCGCCGGCGAACCGGTGAATACGGCGTCGATGCCGCGCGAAGTCCGCAAGGCGGTCGTGGCCGACGCGGCGCGCCGCTTCCGCGTCGACGAGAACGCGGTGGTGATCACGCGCGCCGAGCAGCTCACCTGGAGCGACGGTTCGCTCGGATGTCCCGAGCCCGGCCGCATGTACACGCAGATGCTGGTGCCCGGATATCGCGTGGTCGCCCGGACCACCGAAGGTGAGCTGACCTACAACACCGATACTCGCGGCAACGTGGTGACCTGCGGCGTCGTGGCGACGAAGCCGGCGCGGAAGATTCGCGAGAAAATCGAAGGTCCGGGCGGACCGGCCAGCGAACCGTCGACCACCCCGCCGTCGCAGCCCCGTCCGGTCGGCTGACAGCAAGCTTCGGGTCGTGATTTCCGCGCGCGGGGCCGACGATGCGCGTGGAGGTCAGCCATGCAATTCATCGTTCGGGGAATTCCCCAGCACGTTGCCGACGAAGTCCGGCGCACGCGACGTTCGCCCGGTTACGGACATCCGGCCCATCTCGAGATCGCGGGCGGCACGGGTCCGTGCCGCTGCTGCCTGAAACCCTTCGTGGTCGGACGCGAACAGCGGTTGCTGTTCACCTGGCGGCCGAAGGGCGACGAATCCAGTCTCATGGCGCCCGGTCCCGTGTTCATCCATGCAGAGCCGTGCAAGGCATTCGTCGGGGAAGGTTTTCCCGACTCGTTGCGCGAACTGCCACTCGCCTTCGAGGCGCGCCTGCCCGGGAGCCGCATCGTGGCGCTCTCGGCGCGCGCGGATCTTCCGGCCGAAGAGCAGATGGAGACCCTGTTCGACGAACGTGCGGCGGCCTGGCTGCACGTGCGCCACGCCGAGGCGGGATGTTTCATCGCACGCGTCGACCGCGCCGATGCGCTCGATCTCGCGGCCACTGGCTAACTACCACTGGAAGAGGGGCGCGCGCGCTCCCGCGTCGGGAACAAAAAAGCCCCCGCGGTTTCCCGCGGGGGCTCGAAGGTTGCCGTCCGTCCGGACGGCGTCAGCTGTTTGCGCTCACTTGAGCAGGACGATCGCCTCCGATTCGCCCGTGGCGCCGCCGCGGCTCGTGGCCCCGAAGTCGCTGTTGGTGATCAACAGCAGACCCTGGTGCTCCGAGAAGTAGGGCGCCAGCGGCTCGAACGCCTCCCAGGCGAGCACCGCGCTCTGCCCGAAGCCGATCGTGTCACCCGGCACCGAGCCCGCGAACTGCTCGCCTCCCGGCGTGACCACGAACGGACCGAGATGCGATTCGTCACCGCCGAAGTACCACGACGTTGCGCGGAAGTCCGCGATCATCGGCAGACCCGCCTGGTTGATCGTCAGACCGAGATCGCTGCCGCAGACACGCAGGATCACGTTGGCCGAGTTCGTCGCGTGTTCCACGAGGAATCGCGAGACGCTCGCCCCAGTCGCGGCGTTGATCACGGCAGTCACCTGCCGGCCATCCGACAGCTGGGTCACGCCCCCGACGTCCTGGTTGATCACGAAGAAGTCGGTGACGCCGTCGGCATTCACGTCGAGATCGACTTCGTGCCACGTGCCCACGGGCGTTGCCTTGCGCTCATGCATGTTGAACGCGAACTCCCAGATGAAGTTCGTGCCCGTGACGCCGCAGGTCGCACCCGAAACGGCGAACGCGTTGACACCCACGGCGCGCAGGTCCGGGTTCGGCTCCTGCTGGCCATGAGCGCCACCCGGGCGATCGGTGCCCGTCGCGAGCAGCGAGTACGCAACGACCTGCGCATCGCCGACGCCGCGGTTCTTGAGCGTGACGGTCGACGCGCCCGTCTTCGGATGTGTCGTGAGCCGATCGGACGAAGCCACCACGTCGGCCGACTTGCGCGGCAGGATGTGCCACGGGATCGAGACCTTGTGGTTCTGACCCTCGAAGACGACGTAGCCGTC
Organism: Pseudomonadota bacterium; assembly: GCA_023433705.1. Taxonomy (GTDB): domain Bacteria; phylum Pseudomonadota; class Gammaproteobacteria; order Steroidobacterales; family Steroidobacteraceae; genus CADEED01. The sequence goes on along the minus strand of JAEYUC010000004.1, from coordinate 76,669 downwards.
GTACTCGTTGGCCGTCAGCGGTCCGATCAGGTTGCCGCCGGCGCCCGAGTTCATCAGGTTGTTGCGCAGCTTCGCGGAGGCGACCTTGATCTTGACCGTCACCTCGGCCTTGCCCTTCGCGGGGACCGTGATGCGGTTCGGCACGACGTCGATGGTCACCGCGCCGGTGTCCTTGTCGTCCTGGTAACGCATCGTCGGACGGACCGTGTAGCTCTCGGTCTTGCCCGACTTGTTCTCGACTGACAGCACGCGCGTGAAGCTGTGCGACTGTCTGAACGCATCCAGGTAACCGAAGCTGACCGCGCCATGGATGGCGGACACCGCGTCGCCCGTCGCGTCACGCACCAGCGTGGGCGAGAGCAGCGCGCGATCGACACGCACTTCGCCGCCGCCGATACGCGTGATAGGCGCGAGCTGATCGGGGAACACCGATCCGTTCGCCGACGGCTGATAGACGTTGCTGTCTGCCGTGTTGATCAGCAGCTGCTTGATCTCGCGAGCGGACAGGTCCGGCCGCGCGGCCTTGATGATCGCCGCCGCGCCCGTGACCATCGGCGCCGCGCCCGACGTGCCGCCGAACGCGGTCGCGCCGGTGAAGCTGCCCGACGCCGCGGACACCGATTCGCCCGGCGCGCCGATCTCGGGCTTGACGATGTTGTCGTCGAAGCGCGGACCGCGCGAGGAGGTCGATGCGAGCGAACCCGCCAGCGACACCAGGCCGTCCAGCGAGAAGCGCACCTGCGCCGTGCCGGTGCGCAGCACGTTGGCGTCGGCCAGGTTGATCATGTAGCCCGGAATCGTCTGCTCGCCGCCGCCGAAGGCGCCCGCGAACGGTGCGGATCCGTCGATCAGGCCGATGATGCCGAGGATGCCGCCCGCCGCCGCGATGTTGGCGATCTTGAGGCTGAACGAGCACGTGCCTCGATCGACCAGCACGATGAGCCCGGCGAGCTCGCCCGGAGCGTACGGGTTCGCGCCGTTCGCGTCGGCGCAGCCGATGCGCTTGCCGCCGGCGACCGGCGGATAGAACACCGCGCCCTGGATGGTGGCGGTCTGCGGCGCCGACCACGGCTGGAACACCGCGCCGCGATTGCTCTGGATCGGCGCGAGGATCTCCATGATCTGCAGTGTCGAGGAGGGCACCGCGGTCTGCGCGACACTCAACGCGGAGGATGAAGCGCCCGGCGAGCCGGTGATGAACTGCTTGTCCGCGCTGTTGCCCGCCGAAGCGACCGTGAGCACGTTGACGGTCGCGAGCGCATCCACCGCGGCCGACAGGTCGTCGTCGAACGGCTGGCCGTACGGCGAGCCGAGCGACATGTTGATGATGTCGACGCGATCCGAGATGTCGCCATCGCCGTTCGGGTCGAGCGCGAACTCCATCGACTGGATCAGCGCCGTGCCGCTGCACGACGTGGCCGGCGCGGAGCAGGCCTTGAGCGCGTAGAGCTGCGCCCCGGGCGCGACGCCGGCCTTGCCGGCGATGATGTCCGCGACGTGCGTGCCGTGACCGCCATTGGTGGTCGCATCGGGCGCGGCGATCGGGTCCGGATCCGGTTCGAGCACCGAGTTGGTCGTGTTGGGCCAACGCTCGCCGACGAAGTCGTATCCGCCGATGATCTTCGAGTTCGGGAAGAGGTTGTCGTCCTCCGACGTCGAAGGATCGTCGATCACGAGATATCCGCCACTCGCGAGGGCGGGGATCGCCGGAGCGCCGGTGGGCGGCAGCGGCGCCCACGCCGCTTCATACGCCGCCTGGGTGCCCGGACCGCCGAACGCCGCGTGCGTGTAGTCGATGCCGCTGTCGATGACCGCGATGCGAACACCCTTGCCGTTCGCACCGAGCGAGTGCGCCGTGCTGGCGCCGATGTACGGCACCGTTTCCGACAAGTCGTGCTCGTAGTTCGACACGCCGACCAGGCGCGCGACGCCGAAGTCGCGCGACAGCGCGGGCAGATCGGCGGCGTCGACGTTCAGCACGACCGCATTGAGCGCGAGCTGCACGGAAGCGACCACTTCGGTGCTCGGTGCGAGGACGAGTGCGCGATTGATGAAGGCCGCCTGCTCGGCCGCCACCTGTTCGCGAGAGACCTGTCCGCCCGACGCCGCGACCGAGTGACCACGCAGACGCACGAGCACCTCGTGCCGGCCGGTGAGGCCCGCGAGACTCGAATGCAACCGGGTGGAGGGTACGCCTTCCGCCACGATGGCATCGGGCAGTGCGAAGGAATTGATTCGCGCGAGGCTGAGCGCATCCGGCTCGCGCGGCGCAGCGGCCGCGAGAGTCGAAACGGTCAGCAACGCGCTGCACACGGCCCACTTCATGTGGCCGTGACCAACACGTTTGCTCTTCATTTGATTTTATCCCCTGAGAACCTGTTATTCCGGATGCACGCCGGACCAGGAACGGGCCTGACTATTGCGCGTGAACGGCGCTAGATAGGTGTCTGCTCCCTGCAAACAGCGATCCCTCGCGGCGATGGCCGTGAGTCGCGGCCACGCGGAATAGTCAGACCTGTTCCTGGTTCACGGGAACGCGGCGGTTCTTCTTTGTTGCCGCGAGCAGCGCGATGTCCGTTCTCGCACCGTGGTATCCAGGACCCGTGTCGACGCTACTCCGCGTTTGGACTTAATTCAATCGCGGCCGGCCGCCGGATTGAACATAAGCCTCACGACTTCCGTTCTTTCTTCTTGGGCTTCGATGAAGTTTTCTTCGCGCGCGCGGCGGATTTCTTCTTCGGCGCCGCCGGTTTCTTTGCGCTCTCGCTCGCGGCGGTAGCGGTCGTGGTCTTCGCCGCGGATTTCTTCGCCGACTTCGCGGCCGCCGGTGTTTCCGCGGTGGTCGGTGCGGCCTTCTCGGTCGCGCCCTTCGCCGGCGCGGCCTGCTTCGCCGGCGTCTTCTTGCGGCCGAACCGGCTGCCGCGCGGCGGCGCCGCGGCCAAAAGCTCGCGACAGGTCTCGAGCGTCACGGCCTTCGGGTCCGTGTCCTTCGGAATGCGCGCGTTACGCTTGCCGTCGGTGATGTACGGACCGTATCGCCCGTTGAGCACCTGGATGTTGTCGACGCCGAAGTCCTGGATGATGCGGTTCGCATCCGCTTCCTTCTTGAGGCGGATGACTTCGAGCGCGCGCTCCAATGTCACCGTGTACGGATCGTCCGGCGGCTTGAGCGAGACGTACTTGGCGCCGTACTTGATGTACGGGCCGAAGCGGCCGATGTTGGCCTGGACCGGTTCGCCTTCGGCGGTGGTGCCGAGGTTCACGGGTAGTTTGAACAGCTCGAGCGCTTCCGGCAGCTTGATGAGATCCATCTTCTGGCCGGGACGCAGTCCCGCGAACTTGGGTTTCTCTTCGTCGTCCTTGGTGCCGATCTGCACGAACGGTCCGAAGCGGCCCATGCGCACCGTGACGGGCTTGCCCGTCACCGGATCCTTGCCGAGCTCGCGCGCCTGCGCGACTTCCTCGCGCGAGACGTTCTTCTCGATGTGCTCGACCTGCGTGATGAACGGCTTCCAGAATTTCTTGAGCGGTTCGGTCCACGGCTCCTCGCCGCGCGACACCGCGTCGAGCTCGTCTTCGAGCGCGGCCGTGAAACCGTACTCGACGTACTTGTGGAAATGCTTGGACAGGAATCCGCCGACGATCTTGCCGATGTCCGTAGGGATGAACCGGCGGTTGTCCATGTCGACGTACTCGCGATCCTTGAGCGTCGAGATGATGGTGGCGTAGGTCGAGGGACGGCCGATGCCGTGTTCTTCGAGCGCCTTCACCAGCGAGGCTTCCGAGTAACGCGGCGGCGGTTCGGTGAAGTGCTGGTCGCCGTGCACGTTGAGCAGCGTGACGACGTCGCCTTCCTTCATCGCGGGAAGAATGCGGTCGTTCTCGTTTTCCGGTTTGCTGTCGTCGACGTCTTCCTGGTAGACGGCGATGTAGCCGGGCTTGATCAGCGTCGAGCCGTTCGCGCGCAGTACGTGTCGACCCGCGGGAGCGCCTTCCGCCTGCCTGCTCGGGACCATGTCCACGGCGACCGTATCGAACAACGCGTGCGCCATCTGCGAGGCGACCGCGCGCTTCCAGATGAGCGAATAAAGCTTGTACTGGTCGGGATCGATCTTGCCCTCGAGCCGCGAAGGCAGGATGGCGGCCGACGTCGGGCGAATCGCCTCGTGCGCTTCCTGTGCGTTGCGCGACTTCGTCTTGTAGACGCGCGGTTCTTCGGAAACCGCTTCCTTGCCGTATTCCTTCTCGATCACCTCGCGCATTTCCTTCACGGCCTCAACGGCGAGATTCACCGAGTCCGTGCGCATGTAGGTGATGAGGCCGATGCTGCCCTCGCCGAAGTCGACGCCTTCATATAACTGCTGCGCGAGGCGCATCGTGCGCTGAGCTGAGTAGCCGAGCTTGCGCGCGGCTTCCTGCTGCAGCGTCGAGGTGGTGAACGGCGGCGACGGGTTGCGCCGGCGCTGCTTCTTGTCGATCGAGATGACGTGCAGGAAACCTTGCGCGGCATCGTTGATCGACTGCTCGACATTGCGCGCGGCTCCTTCGTTCGTGAAGCTGAACTGCTCGACCTTCTGGCCGTTGAACTCCGTGAGCTTGAGGGGGAACGACTGCGCGCTGTGCTCGCCCTCGGCCTCGAGCGTCCAGTATTCCTGCGGCTTGAACTTGAGGATCTCTTCCTCGCGCTCGCAGATCATGCGCAACGCCGGACTCTGCACGCGGCCCGCGGACAGCCCGCGACGCACCTTCTTCCAGAGCAGCGGCGAGAGATTGAATCCGACGAGATAGTCGAGCGCGCGCCGCGCCTGCTGCGCATTCACGAGATCGAGCGACAGGTCGCGCGGCTCGGCGACGGCCCGCTGCACCTCGCCCTTGGTGATCTCGTAGAACACCACGCGCTTGACGTCCTTGCCCTTGAGTTCGCCGCGTTCGTTCAGCAGCTCGCGCAGGTGCCACGAGATCGCTTCGCCTTCGCGGTCCGGGTCGGTCGCGAGGTAGAGCGCCTTGGCCTTCTTGAGCGCGCGTGCGATGGCGTCGACGTGTTTCTCGTTGCGCTCGATCGCCTGGTAACTCATCTTGAAGTGCTTGTCGGGATCGACTGCGCCTTCCTTCGGGATGAGATCGCGGACGTGGCCGTACGAGGCGAGGACTTCGAAGTCCTTGCCGAGATACTTCTTTATGGTCTTCGCTTTGGCGGGAGACTCGACGATTACGAGATTGTCAGCCATCAGTTGGGACGCGATTCCGATTCGTCGAACACCAGGTCTTCCATGCGCGCGCAGGCCTGCTCCTGTCCGGGCTGGCTCGAGAGCACCATGAGCACGAGCCACTTGAGCCGGTCGATGTCGATCTCGTCGCCGTCGAGAGCGACGAGCCGGTCGATGACGATCTCACGCTGCAGCGGCGAGAGGATGCCCTCCTGCTCGAGTTGCAGCAGGTAGCCGCGACAGCCGGTGGAGATACGCTCGAGTTCTTCTTCGGAGAAAACCCGCAGCGATGGCTGGGTGGAATCGATGTCCGGGCGGGAACGCTCGCCGGCGAGGTCCGCCAGCCAGTCGAGCGCGCGCTCGACGTTGTGACGTCCGAAGCCCGCGCGTTCGAGGTCGGCCGCAAGCGCCTCGCGCTCGGGCACTTCGGGGGCTTCGGCCAGCATGTACTGGTCGAACACATAAATGAGAATGTCAAGAACACTTCCGGTCATGCTGTCGCCGGTTGTCGTCGTCGTTGGCTTCATTGTCCCGCCATGCGGATGTAACGGCCGCCGGGGTGCGGCGCCACGTGCCCTTCGAGCTCCAGAATCAGCAGCATCGAAGCGATCGATTCGCTGTTCATACCCGTGCGTTCGATCAAGCTATCGACGCTTGCTGGCTCGAAGGCGAGCGCATCTAACAGGATTTTGTATTCCTTGTCCAACGTGGAAGCGCACGAGGGCGCGCCGCGGGGCGGCGCAACTATCTGGTCGACAAGGGAAATTTTGAGCTCGGCGAGGAGGTCTTCCGGGCGCTCGACGAGCTTGGCGCCCTGCCGGATGAGTTGGTGGCAGCCGCGCGAGAGCTCGCTGCGGATCGAGCCGGGGATCGCGAACACTTCGCGGCCGGCGTCGCCGGCCAGCCGCGCGGTGATGAGCGAGCCCGAGCGGCAGGCGGCCTCGACCACCAGTGTGCCGAGCGAGAGGCCGGCGATGATCCGGTTCCGATGGGGAAAGTTCTTCTGCAGTGGCGGAGTGCCGGGCGGGAATTCGGTGATCACGGCGCCGCGCCCGGCGATCCGGCCGGCGAGCTTCTGGTTCGCCGCGGGGTAGATCTCGTCGAGCCCGGTGCCGAGCACGGCGATGGTTTCGCCGCCGGCATCCAGCGCGCCCGCATGGCACGCGGCATCGATGCCGAGCGCGAGTCCGCTGGTCACGACCAGGCCGGCATGCGCGAGCGCGGCGGCGAAGTCGCGCGCGGTTTCGCGGCCCGCCGGCGTCGGATTGCGGCTGCCGACCATCGCGACTTGCGGCTCGCAGAGCAATGCCGCCTCGCCCAGCACGTACAGCACGGCAGGCGCGTCGGGAAGATGCAGCAGCAGCGGCGGATAGCGCGGGTCGGTGGCGGGGAGCAGGCACGCACCGGAGCTCGAGAGCCAGCGAAGATCGGCTTCGATCCTTTCCCGCGCCGGCGACGCGAGCCATGCGGCCGCGGCGGTAGTTAGTTCGAGGCGCGCGAGCGCGTCCGGCCGGCCGCCATCGAGCGGCGCGAGGGTGGGATCGTCGGCGGCGAGCCTGGCCAGCCGCGCGGCCGTGAATCCGGGCGCGCGTGCGGCGATGCACAGCCGGCGCAACATCGTCTCGTCGGGCACCATCGCGCCAGACTAAAACGAAAGGGCCAGCACGCTGGCTGGCCCTTATTCGTCTTTATGAAGAGAAATGCGCCTGGGGATTTCTCAGGGGTTGTAGACCCGATCCGCGACGTGCATCGTGGCGCGCGCGCCGATCACGAGACCGTAGCTCACGCGATCGAACACCTTGAAGATGATGAGCGTGCCGGCGCGTTCGTAGGGCAGCTGGACCTTCGGACCCCACGGATTGTTGCTCCAGGGGTGGTTTTCAAACGTATCCTGCACGACATCGCCCTTCTGGTCGACGGCGAGCACCGCGCCCGGCTCGAGGCCATGGTTTCCGCCGCGGTTCACGACGACGACCTGGTATTGGCCGATCTGCGTCGCGCCATCCGCGACCGCGATGATCTGCCCGTTGACGGGACGCTTCGGAGCGTGCGGCACGAAGTTCAGCGCCGAGTCGCCTTCCTGGGAAATGAGCCGGTCGCCGCGCAACGCTTCACGCGCGCCTTCGGTCAGCATTGCCTTCGTGACGTCCTCGCCAGGGCCGTTGACCACGGCGGTGGCGACGAACGCGGCCTGGTAGCCGACGAGATCGCGGGTTTCCGGATCGACGATCGGATCGCCGACGTGCATGACCGAGTAACGCTGGTTCAGCGGTGGCGACTTGAGGCCGCGCACGTAAACCTCGTGGCCCGTCGACGCGACCATGTGTTTGTCGCGGAAGGCGAGGACGTGCGGCGCGCGGGTCGCTTCGTCGCGCGTCAGCACGGACGGCTTCGAGAGGAAGGCCGCGATGGCCGCGAACGGGATGGAATCGATCGGGCCGTCGAGCGCTTCGCTGCGCAGGCGCGGCGAGAGGCGCGCGGCTCCGAACTGCGAAATGCTCACGTGCGCGTCGCCGCCGGCGCCATACGCCAGCGACAGGACGTCACCCGGATAAATGAGGTGAGGGTTCTCGACCTGCGGGTTGATCTGCCAGATCTCGGGCCAGAACCACGGGTCCTTGAGGAACACCGCCGCGATATCCCACAGCGTGTCGCCACGGCGGACCGTGTAATTCTGCGGAGCATCCGGCCGGAGGAGCTGCGCGGTCTGGGCCGGCGCTTCCATATCCGGGCGGTTCTCGAAGCCGGCGATCGCGGCTTCGGTCGCGGTCAGGTCTTCCACAGCGGCCTGGGCCGGCGGAGCGGATTCCGCGGTGCTGACCGGCGCGGCGGGCATGGACTCATCGGCCGGCGCCGAGCTGCAGCCGGCAGCGACCAGGAGGCCTGCGCCACAGGTGACCAGGACGAGGAGTCGCGGGGTCAGGATGCTGAGCACGCGGGTCTCCCTAAGTTGTTGATTAAAAGACATCCTCCACTCCTCAATACTGGGTGGGGCAAGCGGACCCCACTGTTATAATCCGCACCGGCACGATGGGCTCGATCTATTGTCAAGTCTGTGCGCTGAGTCACGGGATCTGCAGCCGATGAGGCACGATCTCCCTGGCCCACGGTCGAATCGCCCAAACATTAGCAGCAATCGAGCGGAACATCATGGCGCGCCTGCAAATTCTCGAATATCCGGACCCCCGTCTTCGCACCAAGGCTGACCCCGTCGAGGTCTTCGACGCGGCATTGGCGAAGCAGGTGAAGGACATGTTCGAGACCATGTACGCCGCCCCCGGGATCGGTTTGGCCGCGACCCAGGTGGATTACCACAAGCGCTTGATTGTCATGGATGTTTCGGAAGCCAAGAACCAGCCGTACGTGTTCTGCAATCCGCAGATCCTGAGCGCCGAGGGCGCCGGCATCACCGAGGAAGGTTGTTTGTCCGTGCCAGGCATCTTCGACGAGGTGAAGCGCGCCTCGAAGGTCCGCGCCCGCGCGCAGGATGAAACCGGCGAGACTTTCGAGGTCGACCTCGAGGGCCTCGCCGCCGTCTGCCTGCAGCACGAAATGGATCACCTCGACGGCAAGCTTTTCGTCGACTACCTGTCGGATCTCAAGCGCGAGCGTATTCGCAAGAAGCTCGAGAAGGATCGCAAGGAGCGCGCGAAGAGCGTGCGCGAGGCGGCCGCCGTCCGCGCCTACTGACCCGCTGGCGTGACCTCATTACGAATCGCTTTTGCGGGCACGCCGCAATTCGCGCTGCCCGCGCTGCGCGCGTGCCTCGACTCCCCGCACCGCGTGGTCGGTGTGCTGACCCAGCCCGATCGTCCCGCCGGGCGCGGACGCGAACTGCGCAGCTCGCCGGTCAAACTACTCGCGCTCGAGGCCGGCGTACCCGTGGCGCAGCCGCCGTCGCTGCGCACGCCGGACGCGCGCGCGCCGCTCGTCGAGTGGGAGCCCGACCTGATGGTCGTGGTCGCGTATGGCCTCATCCTTCCGCCCGAAGTGCTCGCCCAGCCGCGCCTCGGCTGCATCAACATCCACGGATCGTTGCTGCCTCGCTGGCGGGGCGCTGCCCCGATCCAGCGCGCGATCCTCGCGGGCGATTCGGAAACCGGCGTGACCATCATGCAGCTCGACGCCGGGCTCGATACCGGGCCGATGCTGTTTTCGCGCCGGCATCCGATCGGCCTGCACGACACGGCGGGCGATCTGCATGACGTCCTCGCGGAGCTCGGCGCCGTCGCGCTGATCGAGGCCATCGACGGACTCGCGGCCGGAACACTCGAGCCGAAGCCGCAGCCGGCCGAGGGCGCAACCTACGCGCCGAAGATCGAGAAGGCCGAGGCGAAGCTCGACTGGAGCGCGGATGCCGCTTCGCTCGACCGGCGCATTCGCGCATTCAATCCGTGGCCGATGGCGGAAACGCTGCTCGCGGACGAACCACTCAAGCTGCTGCGCGCGCAGGTCGCGAAACACTCGGGCAGCGAAGCGCCGCCGGGCACCGTGCTCGGCATCGCCGACGATGGTCTGCACGTCGCCTGCGGGGAGGGCGTGCTCGCGGTGCGCGAACTGCAGCGCGCGGGGAAACGTCCCGTATCGGCGCGCGACTTCGCGAACGCGGTGCGTGTCGCGGGCATGAGGCTCGGCGCATGAAGCGCGTACATTCGAACAACCGGAATCCCGCGAGGCCGCGTCGTACGCGTCACGCGCCGGGAGCCGAAACTCTCGCCGCGGCCGCGCTCGCGGTGCACGCCGTCGTTTTCGAAGGCCGGTCGGCGGACGTGGCGCTCGAAGCGGCGCACGAACGTACCGATCGCGCGGCGGTCCGCGCGATCGCGCTCGGAACCTTCCGCTGGTATCTGCGGCTCGCGCCGGCACTCGCTCCACTGGTCAACCGTCCGTTCGACGAACTCGCGCCGCGTCTCGCCGCGCTGCTCGTGACGGCGGCTCACCAGGTCGAATATTCGCGCGGCGCGCCGGAGACACAGGTGCATCTCGCCGTGGACGCGAGCCGCATCGTGGGCGAAGGCCGCGCGAGCGGCGTGGTCAACGCCGTGTTGCGCCGTTTCGTCGCCGAGCGCGCCAGGCTGTTGGCCGAGGTCGATGCGGATCCCGTGCAGCGACACGCGCATCCGCGCTGGCTCGGCGACGCGCTGCGCGCCGCGTGGCCGGACGACGCCGAAAGCATCCTCCCCGCGAACAACGAACATCCGCCGATGGTGCTGCGGCTCGATCCCGCGCAGATCACGGCCGAGGACTTCCTGCGGTCCTGGCGCGCGCTCGGCCGCGACGCGCGCGCAGTGCCCTGGCGCGACGACGCGGTCGTGCTCGAACGACCGGTCGCGGTCCAGGTGTTGCCCGGGTTCGATTCCGGCGCCGTCTCCGTCCAGGACTGCGGCGCGCAACTCGCCGCGTTGCTGCTCGATGCCGGCCCGGGCATGCGAGTGCTCGACGCCTGCGCGGCGCCCGGCGGCAAGACGCTGCACATCGCGCAGCGCACGCCCGGGCTCGCCGAGCTCGTGGCCGCCGACGACGATCCGCAGCGACTCGCGCGCGTGCGCGAGAATCTCGCGCGGGCGGGCCGTGACGCGGTGCTGCTCGCGGCCGACCTGCGCACGCGGCCCGAATCCCTGGCGTCGGAGTCCTTCGATCGCGTGCTCGTCGATGCGCCGTGTTCCGCAACCGGCGTGATCCGCCGTCATCCCGACATCAAGCTGCTGCGTCGCGCGACGGATATCGAGGCCTTCGCATCCACGCAGAAGGCGATCCTCGCGACCGCGTTCGAACTACTGCGGCCGGGCGGCCGCCTGGTCTACTGCACCTGTTCCGTGTTGCCCGCCGAAAACGAGGCGGTGGTCACCGGGTTCCTGCGCGGCGAACCGCGCGCCGCGCAAGCCGGGTGGCCGGAAGGACTCGAACAGCCGCCGGGCCTGAAGCCGCGCGAGGCGGGCTGGCAGCTGCTGCCGGGTGGCGAGGCGGGCACCGATGGCTTCTACTATGCCTGCCTGCATAAGCTCACCGGGCAGGAACAATAGAGGAACGAATGCTCTTCGGGCGTGCCCAAGATTTCCGGATTCTGCTGCTCACGATGCTGCTGGCATTCGGCTCGACGGGACCGGCGCGCGCGGATGCGCTCGACGGCCTGCTCGAGGTGCGTTCCGCTTACGTCACCATCGAAGACGGCGTGTTCCAGCTGTTCGCGCGCGTGGCCTACCCGGTGAACGACGACATCCGCGCGGCGCTCAAGGACGGCCTCACGCTCACCTTCAACCTCGACGTGGTGGTGTCGCGCGAGCGGCGCTTCTGGATGGATGCCACGGTGGCGGAGTATTCGCTCAAGCGGGAGTTGATGTACCACGCGGTCAGCGACCGCTACGTCACGCGCGATGTCGACGCGACGAGCGGCGAGCAGCACAGTTACGCGACGCTCGAGGAAGCTCTCGAGGCGCTCGGAACCGTCGATGCCTGGCCGTTCCTGCTCTCGCCGCAGCTTTCGGCCAAGCGTGACTACCGGGTGAGCTTGCGCGCGGGCGTACGGCGCGGAAGATTGCCCGAGACATTGCGTGTATTGATGTTCTGGACCGACGACTGGCACCGCGAAAGCGAGTGGTTCTCATGGTCCCTGCAACGCTGAGAAAACTCGGAACCCTCGGACTCATCGCACTTTGGGTGTTCGTGAGCGGCGGCTTGTTGCTGCTGCTCGCGCTGTCCGTCCAGAACTCGGTCCAGTACAGCAAGCTGCAGGCGTGGATCCTGCTGATCAACGCGATCGCGGTGGTCACCGTGAGCGTGCTGCTCGCGCGCAAGATCGTCGAACTGGTCCGCGCCTTCCGCGCACAGGTGCCTGGCTCGCGCCTGACGGCGCGCACGGTGGCGATCTTCGGCTCGCTCGTGATCGCGCCGCTCATCATCGTCTATCTGTTCTCCCTCGAGTTCCTCAACCGCGGCATCGACAGCTGGTTCAAGGTCGAGATCAAGCAGGGCCTCGCCGACGCGCTCGAGTTGTCGAAGTCGGCGATGGACGTGCGCATGCGCGAGTACGCGCGCAGCACGGAACTGTTCGCGAACCGTCTCGCCGACAATCCGAACACCGTGTGGACCGTGGTCGTCGACACGCAGCGCGTCGAAACCGGGGCGCTCGAGGTCGTCGTGTACGGCACGCTCGGACAGGTGCTCGCCGCGAGCAGCAGCGATCCGACGATGACCAACCTGCCGCGGCACGCTTCGCCCGAGATGACGCGCGCGATCGCGAGCGGCAATCTCTACTGGAGCCTGGAACCGGTGTCGGAAGGCGACTACCTGATCAACACCGCGGCACCGATAGCTGCGACACCGGGAGCAAGCGAAGGTCGATTCGTCGTGGCCATCTACCCGGTGCCACCGCAACTCGCGCGCCTCGCCGACGCCGTGCAGAACTCGTACATGCAGCACAGCGCGCTCGTCGACTACCGCGAACCCGTGAAGAACAGTTTTCGCATGACCCTCACGCTGGTACTGCTGTTGGCGATGCTCACCGCGATCTACGGCGCTATCTACTCCGCGGAGAAGCTGGTCCGGCCGGTGCAGGACCTCATCGCGGGCACGCGCGCGGTCGGCAAGGGCGACTTCGGCACGCGCCTGCCGCTGCCGTCGCGCGACGAGATGGGCTTTCTCGTGCACTCGTTCAACGACATGACCAAGCGCCTGCGGCGCGCGCGCGAGGAGACGACGCGCAGCCAGATGGCCGTCGAGCGCGAGCGCGAACGCCTCTCGATCATCCTGGCCCGCCTCACTACCGGCGTCGTCGCGATCGGACGCGACCTGGTGCTGCGCAGCGCGAACCAGGCCGCGAGCAACATCCTCGGCATCGATCTCGCGCGCGGCATCGGAATGCCGCTCGGCGCGCTCGCGGACGAGAACCCGCGTTACGCGCGTTTCGTCAGCGAAGTGAGCGCGCGCCTCGCGAAGGGCGAGGAGGAGTGGCGCGAACAGATGGATCTCAAGCCCGAGGCCGCCGGCGCGCGCGTACTCGTGTGCGCCTGCACGCCGCTGCCCGGAGACGAACACGCGGAAAACGACGCGGAGCGGCAAGGCGGATTCGTGATCGTGTTCGACGACATCAGCGCGCTGCTGCAGGCGCAGCGCGATGCCGCCTGGGGCGAAGTCGCGCGCCGTCTCGCGCACGAAATCAAGAATCCGCTGACGCCGATCCAGCTCTCCGCCGAGCGCATGCGCCGACGTTATCTCTCGCAGATGCAGGGCGAGGACGCGCAGGTGCTCGACCGCGCGACGTATACGATCGTCCAGCAGGTCGAGGCGATGAAGGCGATGGTGAACGCGTTCAGCGAATACGCACGCGCACCCGACATGAAGGTCACGAAGTTCCCGCTCAACGCGCTCGTGACGGAGGTCGCCGACCTGCATCGCGGGCAGGAATCGGGCGTGCGGATCGAAGTGGATCTCGACCCACGCATCAACCTGGTCGAGGCCGACCGCGGGCGAGTGCGCCAGATCCTCAACAACCTGATCGTCAACGGCGTCGAGGCCGTCGAGAACACGACGGACGGCCGCGTGGTCGCCACCACGCGCCTCGAAACCGTCGGATCGGCGGATTACGTAACCATCATCGTGACGGACAATGGCCCGGGGTTCGCGCGCGAAGTGCTCGGCCACTTGTTCGACCCTTACGTGACGAGCAAGCCGAAGGGCACCGGGCTGGGTCTCGCCATCGTGAAGAAGATCGTCGAGGAGCATGGTGGGCGCGTTGAAGCCGACAATCCGCCGGAAGGCGGCGGTCGGGTGCGTGTATCCTTGCCCTTGACCGATGGTTCCCGACAGATGGTTGCGCGCGAACGACGCGCCGAACCGAGGAAGGAGCGAGCATGAGCGCCGCACACATTCTGGTCGTAGACGACGAAGCCGACATCCGAGGCCTCCTGAAGGAGATTCTCTCCGAGGAAGGTTACGACGTGGACGTGGCCGGTGACGCGGGCCAGGCGCGCGCGTCGCGCGCGCGGCAGCTCCCGGATCTCGTGTTGCTCGACATCTGGATGCCGGACACGGACGGCATCACGCTGCTGCGTGAATGGTCGGGCAGCGCGGCGGAGACGTCCTGCCCGGTCGTGATGATGTCCGGTCACGGTACGGTCGAGACGGCGGTCGAGGCGACGCGCCTCGGCGCATTCGATTTCGTCGAGAAGCCGCTCTCGTTGCAGAAGCTGCTGCGCACCGTGGAGCGCGCGCTCGAGGCCGGCAAGCGCAAGCGTCACGCGGGCAAGTTGCTGGCCGCGTCGCCCGGCGTTCCCGTGGGCCGCAGCCGCGTGATGCAGCAGTTGCGCTCCGATCTCACCCAGATCGCGTCGAACGATTCGCCCGTGCTGCTGGTCGGCGAGACCGGCACCGGCCGCGAAGCTTTCGCCCGTTTCATTCACGACGCGAGCCCGCGCTCCGCGCGCCCGTTCGTCACGCTCATCTCGAGCACGTTGCACGGCGAAGGCGCCGAGCAGGTGTTGTTCGGCACCGAATCCAACGGCGAGGTCTCCCCGGGCATTCTCGAGCGCGCCGGCGCGGGCACGTTGTTCATCAACGAAGTCGAGGATCTTCCGCCGCAGGCGCAGCGCGCGCTGCTCGGCGTACTGGAGAGCGGAGAATTCACGCGTGTCGGCGGCAGTCAGCCGGTCACACTCAAGGCGCGACTGATCTCCTCGGCTCGTCCCGGCATCGAATCGCGCGGCGAAGCTTTCCGCCGCGACCTGCTCGCGCACCTGAACACGCTGATCGTGCGCGTGCCGCCGCTGCGCGAATACACCGAGGACGTGCCCGACCTGCTGCGTCACTACGTCGACCGGCTCGTGGACAGCGAAGGTCTGCAGTTCCGCAAGTTCAGCGTCGCGGCGCAGAACCGGCTGCGCAACTATCCATGGCCCGACAACGTGCGCGAGCTCAAGAATCTCGTGCAACGCCTGTTGCTGCAGGGTGGTGGAGAAGAGATCCGCCTCGAGGAGATCGAGCGCGAACTCGCCGCGCAGGCGCCGACGGCCGAGCCGCTCGTGAAACAGGACCTGCTGGCGCTGCCGCTGCGCGAAGCGCGCGAACAGTTCGAGCGCGCCTATCTACAGCAGCAGCTGCTGCTGTGCAATGGCAAGGTCGGCCAGCTCGCCAAGCGCGTCGGGATGGAACGCACGCACCTGTATCGCAAGCTGCGCTCGCTCGGCGTCGACTTCCGCAACGTCTCCGACGACGCGGAGTAGTACCCCAACTTCATGGACGCCCCCGTTTCGGGGGCGTCTTCCGTCGTGAGGCGCAGCCCCTGACTAAGGATAACCGGTCTCGTTCGGATCCGGCGTCACCGCGACGACGCGGAATACGCCTTCGTACGCGGACTTGAGCGAGAACTCGACGCGGCCAACACCCTTGTACAGGTACATCATGCGCTGCAGGTCGCGAGCGCCGAAGTTGAACGGCTGCCACTGCTTGCCGGTCATGCGCTGAGTCTGCGCGGTCGGCGGGCCTAACAAGGCGTCGACCTGTTGCTGGCTCATGCCCACCTGCACCTGGCTGAGGTCCACGCTTCGCGCGGCCGGCTCGGCCGCCGCCGGAGCGGCTGCAGGCGCGGCTACCGGTACCGCGGCCGGAGCGGCGGCGGGCTTCGCATTCTTCGTGTTCTTCTTGCCCTTGGCGTTCGCGGGCTCCGGCGCAGGCGCCGGTGGCGGCGGCGGATTGCGCAGCGACTCGAGATTCACGGTGCCCGCGACGTACGGGCTCTCCGAGCCCTTCTTGGGCAGCTGCTTGGCAGCCTTTTCGCAATGCGCGCGCAGCTTGCGATGCACGCTCTTGTCGTCGCTGACTTTCTCGAGCACCGGGCGATAACGAACGTTGCCTGAAGCGCCGAGCGCGCGGCACATCCACGCGACCGAATCGACGTACGTGAACTGCTCGCCCGCCATCGGATATTTCTCGAGGACGACTTCAGCCATGACGTCGAGAACCTCGGTTTTTTGATAGGCCGTGTTGTACATGTTCTCGGCGACCTGGCGCTGCGTGCTGGGTCCGCCCTTGATGAGTTGCTCGACGTATTGCTGATCGACCGCGTTCAATTCGGCGAATGCCGTGCCCGCGAGCAGGCAGCCGGCCACGAAGCCGGTGGAAATCCAGTGTTTCATTTTGTTTACTCCCTCGAACCTGAGGGACGACTCTAACACCCCGGACGGGACGCTTCAGCGCGCAGCCGCGGCGCGCGCCGCGAGCTGGTTCAAGAATTCATACAAAACCCGCAAAGCGACCGCGGGCGCCGCCGCTCATCATCGGCAGCTTGCGGTCGCTCAGGGCGCCCGTGCGCATCGGGTGGCTGAATGCCGCACATTGCTCGGCCATGACGTCCGGCGCGATCGGAGCGAAGTCACCGCGGCGCGAGTCGGCCGTCCTCGCCGATGACGAGCGCGCCGTCGGGGAAGGCTGTCCGTGTAAGTGTCCGGATCATCTCGAGCGCGCCCCGGGCGGGATCGATCGTCGGGCCGGCTGGCCGGACCTGGATGGTCGATATGATTTCGCCCGAGACGAACCGACCGTCATCGTCGAGCCGGACCTTGAGGATGGGCGCGATGCCGCGGATGCCTTCGACGCTGATGCCGTAGTAGGTCGCGAAATTTCCCAGGCTGTAGGCGATGAGCCGGTCGCGATACAGCTCGATCGGCCGCACCACGTGCGGGCCGTGCCCGAGCACGATGTCCGCGCCGGCGTCGACCATCGCGCGCGCGAACTCCACCACGTTGCCGCGATCCTCGCCCGCGAAGATCTCGCGCGCGAAGGGCAGCACCTCGGCGCCGTTGCCCTCGGCGCCGCCGTGGAACGAAACGATCACGATGTCGTGCGTCGCGGCGAGCCTCTCGACCAGCGCGCGCGCGACTTCGGGCTCATTGAGTTGGTTCGCGCCGACATTGGGCGCGAACGCGACCAGCGCCACGCGCCGGCCATTGGCGATCCAGCTCGCGGTCGTGCCTTCGCGTCCCGAGTGATGAATGCCCACCGCGTCGAGCGCGGTCATGCTCGAGTCGCGCCCTTCCTCGCCGAAGTCGCGGGCGTGGTTGTTGGCCAGGCTCAGTGCATCGAAGCCCGCGAGCTGGAAATACGTCGCGTAGCGCGTGGGCGAGCGGAACAGGAAGCAGATCTTCGGGTTCTTGCACTGCTTGACCGGTTCGCCGCCGTCCATCAGCACGCCTTCGAGATTGCCGAAGGTCACGTCGGCGTCGGCAAGAATCGGCGTCACCGCCTCGAGGAACGACACCCCATCGTCGTCGGGCAGGATGTTCTCGGGAAAATCCGTTCCCAGCATCATGTCGCCCACGGCGGCGATGGTCAGGCCCGGACGCGTGGGAGCGGGAGGCGGCGTGGGAGCGGGTGATTCAGCCGCGGGCTGCGGAGTCGGGGGCGCCGTGGGCTGGGTGGCGCATCCTGCCAGCGCCAGAATGGCGCCGGCGACCAGCGCGCCGCGCAGCGACGCGGGCGCCATCGAACTACTCACCGACGCGGATCACGAGCGCGTCGAGGTCCGCGTTGCGCAGCCGCGCGCGCAGGCGATTCAGCTCGGCGAGATCCGTGATCGGGCCGATGCGCACGCGGTGCCACACGTCGTCGTCGACCGAGACGCGCTGCACGTTGGCGTCGATGCCCTGCAGCTTCAGTTGCGAACGGATGCGGTCGGCTTCCGCTTGCGCGCGGTACGAGCCCGCCTGCAATACGTAGACGCCGGGTCTTTCGATATGCGCCAGCGCGCTATCGCGTTCGCGCGCGACCTCGCGGTCCTTCTCGGGCACGACGACTTCGAAGTTCGGCAACATCTCGTAGAAGTCGTAGGCCTTGGCGCCTTCTTCGTCGGCGGGCGTCGCGTTGGGGCGAGGCTCCGGCCGCGGCGCCTCGGCGGATACTTCCGCCGCGTGTTTCTCGCGGTAGTTCTCCCAGACGAGCACGCACAGCGACAGCGACAATCCCAGCGCGAGGCCGAGCCCGAACTCGCGGATGCGCGAGAGCTCGAAGCGCATGCCGCCGGCGCGCGCGCGCTTGAAGTCCCGGCTGGTGATCTTGGCGGCCAGGGTGGTTCCCTACATTGACTCGGGCGCGGACACGCCGAGGATTCCGAGGCCATTGCGGATGACCTGTTGAACCGCGAGCACGAGGGTCAGACGAGCGTTACGCAACGGCGCATCCTCGACAATCCACTTCTCAGCGTTGTAATAGGTGTGCAGCGTGTTCGCAAGCTCACGCAGGTAGTGCACGAGCGCGTGCGGTGCGCGATTGACCGCCGCCGACGCGATGGTCTCGGGGTATTTC
Organism: Pseudomonadota bacterium; assembly: GCA_023433705.1. Classification (GTDB taxonomy): domain Bacteria; phylum Pseudomonadota; class Gammaproteobacteria; order Steroidobacterales; family Steroidobacteraceae; genus CADEED01. The sequence goes on along the minus strand of JAEYUC010000004.1, from coordinate 58,169 downwards.
GAAAGCGCGGTGATGACCGCAGCCTCGTGTGCATTGTCGAGCCGCGACAGCGCGGCGAGGCCCTCGGCCTCGTCGTAGGCGAAGCCCCGGGCGGCCAGTTCCTTCATCACCGAGGCCACGCGGGCGTGCGCGTACTGCACGTAATACACCGGGTTCTCGTTGCTGCGCGACTTGGCGAGTTCCAGGTCGAAATCCAGCGCCTGGTCGTGGCTGCGCATGAGATAGAAGAACCGCGCCGCGTCATTGCCCACTTCGTTGCGCAGGTCGCGTAGCGTGACGAAGTTGCCTTCGCGCTTGCCCATCGAGAGCTTCTCGCCGCCGCGGAACAGGCTCACGAGCTGCAGCAGCGTGACCTCGAAGCAGTCGCCCGGCGCGCCGAGCGCCTGCAACGCGCCGCGCACGCGCGTCACGTAGCCGTGATGGTCCGCGCCCCACACGTCGATCAGCAGGTCATGGCCGCGCCGGCGCTTGTCGAAGTGATAGGCGATGTCGCTCGCGAAGTAGGTCTTCTCGCCGTTGGCGCGGATGACCACGCGATCCTCGTCGTCGCCGTAGTCCGTGCTCTTGAACCACTCCGCGCCGTCCTTCGTGTACATGTGGCCGGACTTGCGCAGCACCTCGATGGCGCGGTCCACGGCGCCGGACTCGTTGAGGGTGCGCTCGGAGAACCAGTTGTCGAAGCGCACGCGGAACTCTTCGAGATCGTTGCGGATGTCGGCCATCATCGCGTCGCGGCCGAACAGCACGATGGAATCGAATTCGTCGTCGCCGAGCAACCGGCGTGAATTCTGGATGAGGCCGTCGATGTGTTTGTCCTTGTCGCCGGCCGGCGCGTCGGGCGGGGCGTCGCGCATGACGTCGGCGCCCGGCCGCTTCAATGCGTCGCCGCGTTTCTCGCGCAGCGCTTTCGCGACGGGCAGGATGTAATCGGCCTTGTAGCCGTTCGACGGAAAGGTCACCGGCTCGCCGCACAACTCGAGATACCGCAGGTAGAGGCTGACCGCGAGGATGTCGATCTGACGGCCCGCGTCGTTGATGTAGTACTCGCGATAAACGTCGAAGCCCGCGGCTTCGAGCACGTTGCTCAGCGTCGCGCCCACGGCCGCCTGGCGACCGTGCCCGACGTGCATCGGGCCGGTGGGATTGGCCGAGACGAATTCCACCATCACCTTGCGACCGCCGCCGACTTTGCCGCGACCGTACGCATCGCGCTGCGCGATGACGTTGCGGATCTCCGCCACCCACGCGTCTTTCGCCAACCGGAAGTTGATGAATCCCGCACCCGCGATCTCGGCGGACGTGACCAGGTCGTTCTTCGGCAGCGCCGCGATGATGGCCTGCGCGAGTTCGCGCGGGTTCTTGCGCGCGGCCTTGGAGAGCCGCATCGCGATGTTGCTGGCGAAGTCGCCGTGTTTCTCGTCACGCGCGCGCTCGACCACGACCTGGGCGGGATCGACGGCCTCGGGCAAAACGCCGGGAACAAGTGATCGCAACGCCTCTCGCAACAGGCGTTCAAGCTCGGATTTCACGGGGGGAACCTGTCTGGAACTCGCTGAAAACGGCGCGAGTCTACCGGACCGTCCCGGTAAACCGAATGCCCCGTGCCGCGTTGATCCTGGTGCAGGCCTCATTTTCGACAGGAGACACCCGAATGAAGACCCCGATCATTGCCACCGCCGCCATCGCCGCCCTGCTGGCCGGCATCGCCGTCGCAGGCGATGCGCCGCGCGCCGCCGCGCCGCGCCAGGTAATGCACTCCGACACCGACGGCGATGGCCGTGTATCCCGCGAAGAGGCGACCGCCGCGGCCACCGAACGCACCAACAAGTGGTTCGACAAGCTCGACGCCGACAAGGACGGCTACGTGACCAAGGAAGAGATGTCGAAGGCGCGCGAGGACCGTCGCGCCGCCATGCGCACGAAGATGGACGAGCACTTCAAGGCCGCGGACCTGAACGGCGACGGCCAGCTCTCGCTCGATGAAGTGCAGGCCAAGATGCCCCGCATGGCCGATCGCTTCAACGACCTCGACAAGAACAAGGACGGCCAGCTGAGCAAGGACGAGCTCAAGCGCGGTGGCCATCGCCACAAGCGCCAGGGCTGATCGCGGAGGTCGGTGCCTGGCACGGGAATTCCGGGATCAACGTCGACTCCCTCTCCCCATCCCGGTTTTTCCGTGCCTGGCACCGATCGTGTGCCAGGCAGCGCCACTCAGAACAGCTCCAGTGGATCCACGTCCAGTGACCAGCGCAGGCTGCGCGCCGGTTTGAGCTCCTCGATGCGCGGCAGCCAGGTCGCGATTGCACGATGCAACGGCGCGCGGTCGCGCGCTTCGATCAGCAGCTGCGCGTGATAACGCCCGGCGCGTTTGGCCATCGCGGCCGGCGCCGGACCGAGCACCTTCACTCCCTGCGGCCTTCCGGCCAGCTTGCGCGCCGATTGCAGGAAATCGACCGCCGCCGGTAGTTCGGGCGCCGAGGCGCGGATCGCCGCCACGTGCGCGAACGGGGGCCAGCCCGCGGCCTCCCGTTCGGCGAGCGCGGTATGCGCGAATCCGTCGTATCCCTCGCTGAGCAGGCTCTTGAGCAGCGGATGTTCGGGATACTCGGTCTGGATCAGCACCTCGCCGGGCCGATTGCCGCGTCCGGCCCGGCCTGCGACCTGGATGATCGTCTGCGCCACGCGCTCGGGCGCGCGGAAATCCGTGCTGAACAATCCCTGGTCGGCGTTGAGCACCACGACGAGCGTGACGCTCGGAAAGTCGTGGCCCTTGGTCACCATCTGCGTGCCGACGAGGATACGCGCCTCGCCGCTGGCGATGCGGCTAACTACTTCCTCGAGGTCGCCGCGCTTGCGCACGACGTCGCGGTCGAGCCGCGCGATGGCGACTTCGGGGAACAGCGCGGCGAGGGTCTCCTCGACACGTTCGGTTCCCTGTCCGACGTGCCGCACGGCGTAGCCGCATTGCGGGCAATGCTCGGGCAGCGGCGCGTCCGCTCCGCAGTGATGGCAGCGCAGCCTGCGCGCCGTCAGGTGCACCGTGAGGCGCGCGTCGCAGTCGCGGCAGGGCGCGATCCAGCCGCAGGCGGTGCAGGCGAGGGTCGGTGAATAGCCGCGCCGGTTGATGTAGACCAGCACCTGTCCGCCGTCGGCGAGGTGGCGCTGCATGGCCTCGACCGCGGGCGTCGAGATGCCCTGGCGCACGGCGTGCTCGCGCAGGTCGATGACGGCCGCACGCGGCGGCAGCGCCTGGCCCGCGCGTCGCGGCAGGGAGAGGCGCGTGAACCTGCCCGCGATCACGTTTTGCAGCGTTTCGAGCGAGGGCGTTGCCGAGCCCAGCACGATCGGTATGCCGGCGCGTTGCGCCCGCAGGATCGCGAGGTCGCGCGCCGAGTACCGAAACCCGCTCTCGTGCTGCTTGAACGACGCGTCGTGTTCTTCGTCGACGATCACGATGCCGAGATCGGCGACGGGCGCGAACACCGCGGAGCGCGTGCCGAGCACGATGCGCGCCTCGCCGGACAGGCACTGACGCCAGGCGGCCAGCCGCTCGGTGTCCGTGAGCGCGGAATGCAGCACGGCGACGGGTACTGCGAAGCGTTCGCGAAAGCGCGCGACGAGCTGCGGCGTGAGACCGATCTCGGGCACGAGCACGAGCGCACGCCTCCCGCGGCGCAGCGTGTGCTCCACCGTGTGCAGGTAGACCTCCGTCTTGCCGCTGCCCGTGATGCCGTAGAGCAGGAAAGGCGCGAATCGCCCGGCAGCCGCATCGATGGCCGTGACCGCGGCGGCCTGTTCTTCACCGAGCGGCGGGCCGGCCGAACTCATGAGCTCGGCGCCCGATTCGACGGGCGGCGCATCGGCGAGCTCCGCCGAGGATGCGAAGCCACGCGCCGCGAGCGCGCGCATCGGGGTGCGCCAGTCCTCGAACTCGGCCGCGAGCGCTTCGGCGGAAGCGCCCTCCGGGGCGATCAACCGCTGCAGCAGCTCGCGTTGACGCGGCGCACGCGCGAGCGTCTTGTCGTCGAGCGCCGCGATTCCCGCTTCGGTCGCGAACCAGCGTTCGGTGAGTGCACGCGACGAAGATCCTTCGCGCGCGAGTTTCGGCAGCGCGGCCGAGATCACTTCGCCGAGCGAATGGTGGTAGTAAGTCGCGGCCCACTCGCACAGCTCGAGCACGCGCGCATCGAAGACCGGCTCGCGATCGATGGTTTCCAGGATCGGCCTGAGTTTTTCGCGCGGGACTTCCGAATCCTCCGCGAGGGAATGCACGACTCCGACGAGCCGTTGCCGGCCGAAGGGCACGCGCACGCGCGCGCCCGGCGATGGCAAGGACGCCTCCGCGTCCGCCGGCAGATAGTCGAACAGGCGTCGCAACGGCGTATCGAGCGCGATGCGCAAAATGACCGTTTTCGTCAAGGCGTCACGTTCGAGGTTTTCCACAGTGCGTGTGGATAAGTCTGTGGATCACGCGCGATAAAAGTTACAAAAACGCTGTGTTTTTGCAGTTTCTCGTTTGACTGGTCGAATCGTGAGCACATGCGTGCGTTTCTAATGAAAACAAGCAGATACGGAACTCGTCATTCCGGGAGATCGCGGAATTGAATAATCGTGACACCCGATCTGCGGGATTGTTCGTAAGTTCCTGATTCACGGAAACGCAACGCGCGCACGTTATCGATCGACGGCCATCGGCCGTGGGTCAACCGCGGCCGGGTTGCTGCGTTTCACCCCTCATGACCGCGTTTGTTACGCTCGCCGGCGTTTATAACACGCCCGTTTTTGCGGGCGGGCGGAGTCGAACCCGAGGATTGATGACGAGCCGCGCTCTCGATCAGTTTCTGACCGGCGTCGAGAAGCGCGCATTCAAGATCGCGCAACTTGCATTGCGCAACGACGACGATGCGCTCGACGCCGTTCAGGACGCGATGATGAAACTCGTGCAGTCGTATGCATCACGGCCCGAGGCGGAGTGGCGTCCCCTGTTCTATCGCATCCTTTCGAATCGCATTCGCGACATGCAGCGGCGCCGCACGGTGCGCGGAAGAATCATGTCGTGGCTGCCGCTGCGCGATGCCGAAGACGACGAGGAGATCGATCCCATCGCGGCCGCTCCGAGCCCGGAGGCCACACCCGCGCAGCGCCTCGAGCTCGACGAGGCGATCGGAGTGCTGGAGCAGGCGCTGGCCGACTTGCCGGCGCGCCAGCAGGAAGCGTTCCTGCTGCGAAACTTCGAAGGACTCGACGTGAGCGAGACCGCGCGCGCGATGGGCTGCTCCGAAGGCAGCGTTAAGACGCATTATTTCCGCGCGCTGGCGACGCTGCGCGCGCGGCTCGGTGAAGTATTCTGAAGGCTGCAGCCATGAGCGACCGCACACCGTTCGAAAAACGCACGCAGGAGGTTCTCGAGGAGAGCGCGGCTCGACTCGATGGCCGCACGCGCTCGCGCCTGACGCGGGCCCGGCATGCCGCATTGGACCAGGTCGAACGCCCGGCGCGGTTCGCGGGCTGGCGCACCTATCTGCCTGCGGGCACCGCCGCGGCGGTGGCGGTTCTTGCCGTGATGATCTGGTCCGGACCGAGTGGCGTGGATTCGCTGCCCGCGCAGGCCACGAACGTCGTGGAAGATTTCGAGTTGCTCGCCGATGCCGAAGCGCCCGATTTCGTCGCCGACGCCACGGATCTCGAGTTCTACGAATGGGCCGCAAGTGAGGTGGAAACATGAGCGACCCGAAGAAGACAGATCCGGACGATGACCTGCTCGAGTTCCTCGGTGGCATCGACGAGATCAACGACGCATCGGAGGACGACGGTTTCTCGGATTTCCTCGCCAAGGCGGACATCGAACGGCTCAAGGAAACCGCCCGCAAGCCGCGCCCACCCGTGAAGGACGGCGAATGAACACCGTGCGCACTCCAGGGTTCACGCGTCGCGCCGCGCTGGCCGCGCTTTGCGCCGTCGGGCTGCAGTGCGTCGTCGCGCCGCGGGCGCGCGCGCACGGGCCCGAGGATGGCGCGGCCGCCACCGCGAACGCACCGGGGTCGATCGCCTGGTCGAGTCTCACGCCCGAGGAACAGAAAGTCCTGGACCGTTTCAAGGATCGCTGGACCACGCTCGCGCCCGAGCAGCAGCAGAAGCTGCTGCGCGGCAGCCGCCGCTGGTTATCGATGACGCCGGAGGAACGCGAGCGCGCCCAGGCGCGCTTCAAGCGCTGGCGCGAGCTCACGCCCGAGCAACGCGAGGCCGCGCGCCGCCGCTGGCACGAATACCGCGAACTCACGCCGGAGCAGCAGCAGCGCGTGCGCGAGGGGTATCACCGCCTCGAGAAACTCACGCCGGAGCAGCGGCAGAAGCTGCGCGAACGCTGGGAGAATGCGACGCCCGAAGAGCGCGAGAAGTGGCTGGAGCGCCGCCGCGAACGCCGGGAGCGGCGCCAGCAGTCCGGCGAGCAGTCCCCGCAGCCCGACCAGCCCAGGCGGGACCCCTAACTACTGCGCCGACGGGCCGCTCGGCTCCTTCGGAATCTGCTTCGTTCCGGAGCCCGGGCTCTTCCAGTTGATCACGAAGTACGTCGCGGGCGTATCGCCGATGTTCTTCACGCCGTGCGGCTGCATCGACGCGTAGAACAGGATGCCGCCCGGACCCACCACGACTTCCTTGCCGTTCACGTGGGCTTGAAGTGTGCCCTCGCGCACGATGACGATCTCCTCGTTCGGATGCGTGTGCGGCGGGTGCGAGGTGGTGTTCGGATTCAGCGTCGTGATGTGCATCTCGAGCTCATCGAGCGTGCGGGTCGGCTCGCGCACCAGCGAGCGCAGCTCGCCGACGTCGGTCTTCTTGACCGCCATGTCCTCCCACTTCCAGGCCGTGGAATCGAGCACCGGCCGCTTCTCGTCGGCCATCGAGACACAGGCAAGCGTGACGGTTGCGGCGATGGCCGCGGCGGCGAGATCCCGGCGAGTGATCATGTGCAGTCTCCGTGAGGTTTGCCGCAGCCTACCAAGCCGCTTTCTACGGCTACAATAAGAGCGCCTCGCAATCTCCGGAGCTCGCTTGTGGCGTCAAAAGTCGAATACCTCGTCGAAAAATCCCTGTTTGCCTCACGCTGGCTGCTAGCGCCGGTTTTCCTTGGGCTGTCGCTGGCGCTGCTCGCGCTCGGCATCAAGTTTTTCCAGGAAGCGTTTCACGTGGTGACCGAGGCCCACATCCTGGACGAGGCGGACCTCGTGCTCAAGGTGCTGGCGATGATCGACATCGCACTCGTGGGAAGCCTCATCGTGATGGTGATGTTCTCGGGCTACGAAAATTTCGTTTCGACGATCGACGCGAAGGGTACCGACTCGCTCAACTGGCTGGGCAAGCTCGACGCGGGCACGTTGAAGCTCAAGGTGGCCGCGAGCATCGTCGCGATCTCGTCGATTCACCTGCTGCGCAAATTCATGCAGGTCGAGCAGATCGATAACGACAAGATCAAGTGGTACATCATCATGCACATGGCCTTCGTCTTCTCGGCCGTGCTGCTCGGCGTCCTCGACCGGATGTCCTTCGCCAAGCACCGCGACCACTGAGCGGAGGTAGCATGCTGGTGCCGGGTGAGAAATCGCTGAGTTAGCGGCGCGCTCCCGCGCGCCTCGCTAACTCAGCGATTTCTCACCCGGCACCTACCAGCGATCAGCCGACGGCCTTGATGGCGTTTACGAGTTCCGCCGCGGCCTTCTGGCCGTCGCCGTACAACATGCGCGTGTTGTCGAGGAAGAAGAGGGCGTTCTCGATGCCGGAGAAACCCGCGCCCTGGCCGCGCTTGATGACGATCACGTTCTTGGCCTTGTCGGCGTTCAGGATCGGCATGCCGTAGATAGGCGAGGACTTGTCGGTGCGGGCAACGGGGTTCACCACGTCGTTCGCGCCGATGATCAGCGCGACATCCGCAGTCTCGAACTCCGCGTTGATCTCGTCGAGATCGGCGATCAGGTCGTACGGCACGCCGGCTTCGGCGAGCAGCACGTTCATGTGGCCGGGCATGCGGCCCGCCACCGGGTGGATCGCGAACTTCACCGTGACGCCGCGATCGATGAGCAGCTGGCACATCTCCCAGACCTTGTGCTGCGCCTGCGCGACGGCCATGCCGTAGCCGGGCACGACGATCACCTTGCTCGCGAAGGCCATCATCACGCCGACGTCGGAGGCCTCGATGGGCTTCATCGAGCCCTTCACCTCGGTCGCGGCCGCGCCGCCACCCGAACCGAAGTCCGAGAACAACACGTTGCCCAGCGAGCGGTTCATCGCTTTCGCCATGAGTTGCGTGAGCAGCGTGCCCGCCGAACCGACCACCGTGCCCGCGATGATCATCGCGGCGTTGTCGAGCACGAAACCTTCGAACGCGACCGCGAGGCCGGTGAGGGCGTTGTACAGCGAGATGACCACCGGCATGTCCGCGCCGCCGATCGGCAGCGTCATCGCGATGCCGAGCAGCAGCGCCAGGCCGAAGATCAGCGAGACGTGCAGCGGATCGCCGCCGTGATGCAGCACGACCACGCCGCCCGCGATCAAAGCGCCGAGCAGCAGCAGGCCGTTGACGAACTTCTGACCCCCGAACCGCACGGTCTTGTTGAGCACGCCCTGCAGCTTCGCCCAGGCGATCAAACTACCGCTGAACGAGACCGCGCCGATGATGCCGCCGACGACGGCCAGCGTCATGACGACCTGGCTGTGCTCCACGGCGGCTCCTTCGCCCGTATTCGCGAAGGCCGCGCGATACAGCTCCACCGCCGCGATGGCCGCGGCCGCGCCGCCGCCCATGCCGTTGTAGAGCGCGATCATCTGCGGCATGTCGGTCATCGCGACCTTCTTGCCGCTCCACCACGCGATCAGGGAGCCGACGACAATGGCCGCGATGATCAGCTCGTAGTTCGACATTCCCGGGTACAGGAACGTGACGAGCGTGGCCACCACCATGCCTGCGCCCGCCCAGAGGATGCCGCTGCGCGCGGTCACCGGCGAGCTCATGCGCTTCAGGCCCATGATGAACAACACGGCAGTGAGGAAGTAGCTGATGTCGATCAGCAGCCGCGGCGAGAAGAAGCCGGGCGTATTCATCGCGGTTTCCATCAGTGTCCGCCTCCGGACGGCTTCTTCGCGCCGGAAGACTTGAACATCTCGAGCATTCGCTCGGTCACGACGTAACCGCCGACCGCGTTGCCGGCGGCGAGCAGCACACCGACGAAGCCGATGACCTTCTCCAGCGTGGTATCCGCGCTGCCGAGCGCGACCATGGCGCCGACCAGCACGATGCCGTGCACGAAGTTCGAGCCCGACATGAGCGGCGTGTGCAGGATCACCGGCACCTTGGCGATGATCTCGTAGCCGGTGAAGGCCGCGAGCATGAAGATGTAGAGAGCGACTATTCCGGTCATGTGATCAACCCTCCACGGCCTTGCGCGTGGCTTCGTGTTTGATGGCGCCGTCGTGCGTGAGCACCGCGCCCGCGAAAACCTCGTCGTTCCAGTCGATGGCGAGGTCGCCGGCCTTGCCGATGGCCGGCTTGAGGAAATTGAGCAGGTTGCGCGCGTACATCTCGCTCGCGTTGTACGCGAGCGTGCCCGCCAGATTGACCGGTCCGATGATCTTCACGCCCTGGTGGACCACCGTTTCGCCGGCCCTGGTGAGCTCGCAGTTGCCGCCCTGTTCGGCGGCGATGTCGACGATCACGGATCCGGCGCGCATGCGCTCCACCGCCGCTTTCGAGATGATCACCGGTGCCTTGCGGCCCGGCACCGAGGCGGTCGAAATGACCGTGTCCACGGCTGCAATGCGCGAATCGAGCGCCTCCTGCTGCTTCGCCTTTTCCTCGGGAGTCAGCTCGCGGGCGTAGCCGCCCACGCCGTCGGCGCTGACCCCGGTCTCGACGAACTTGGCGCCCAGCGACTTAACCTGCTCGCGCGTCGCGCTGCGCACGTCGTATGCCTCGACCACGGCGCCCAGGCGTCGGGCGGTGGCGATGGCCTGCAGGCCCGCGACGCCGGCGCCGATGATGAGCGCCTGCGCGGGACGGATCGTGCCCGCGGCGGTGGTCAGCATCGGCATGAACTTCTCGAGATTGTTCGCGGCGATCAGCACCGCCTTGTAGCCGGCGAGCGCGGCCTGGGAAGACAGGCCGTCCATCGACTGCGCGCGGGAAATGCGCGGAATCAGCTCGACCGCGAAGCTCGTGATCTTGCGGTCGCGCAGGGCCTTCACCTCGGCATGCCGCGTGTGCGCCTGGAGAAAGCCTACGACCACGGCGCCCGGCTTGAGCTGGCCGATCTGCTCCACGGTCAGGGGCGCGACCGTCAGCAACACGTCGGACTGCGCGAGCACGTCGGACGAGCTCCCCGCCCATTCGCCCTTCTTGTAGAGCGCGTCGGGGAATTGCGCCCGGGTTCCGGCCCCAGACTCCAGCAACACGCGGGCGCCCGCGGCAATCAGCTTGTCGACGACCTCGGGAACGAGTGCGACGCGAGTTTCACCGGGCGCGCTCTCGCGCAGCGCGCCAATCGTGATCGGCATTTGTATGGACTCCCGCTATCCCTTTTTTGGGTGGGGCCGGTGGCAATGCCACCAATGGCCTCTTTTTCCCGTGTTAAATGAATGTGTTGCGGCGTTGAATTGTCGCACACCGCTGGATTATCTTACATGCTCAATGTTGGGCATCGATCTGGATAAAGCGGATCACGGCCTTGGCAATGATCTGCACCTCATCGCGGGTGACGTCGGTCGCGCGCTCTCCCAGCTCGTGCTCCGAACCGACGTGTCGGGCATGCCCCTCGAATGGATCGACTACAAGGAAGCGGCGCGGCTCTATCACCAGGAGCAGGTCGCCTATACCTGTGGCAGTCCCCTTTTCAAGCTTTACGGCGGCGTGAGCGCGCGCAGCGGCCTGCGCACCGTGCTCGAGGTCAATTCCATCGTCGCGACCGTGGGGCACACCGGAAACCCGGGCAATACGCGGCACGATTACGTTCCGCCGCTCAACAACCAGACCCTGTTCCGGCGCGACGCGCACTTCTGCCTGTACTGCGCGCAGCGTTTCCCCGTGAAGGAGTTGTCGCGCGATCACATCCGGCCGTTCTCGCAGGGCGGACGTGACGTGTGGACCAATGTCGTTGCCGCGTGCCGCCGCTGCAACAACCTGAAGGCGTCGCGCACGCCCGAGCAGGCGAAGATGCAGCTCATCGCTGTGCCGTTCACGCCGACTTACGCCGAGTACATCTTCCTGAAGGGCCGGCGCGTGCTCGCCGACCAGATGGAATACCTGCGCGCGCACTTCCCGCGGCATTCGCCGCTGCACGCGCGCATCAAGAAATACCTGAGCTAGTTAGCGGGCCTCGACGAGGCCGGACGCGGCTGCTTCGGCCGCGTCTCAATCCACCCGCAGCCAGAAACGCGCGACGACCTCCTCGTGATCCGCGGAATGACCGCGAACGAGCAGGTCGTAGTCGCCCGCGCCGAGGCTGGCGGGATCCGGGATCGCGAAAGATAACCGCTGGTGATCCGCCGGCGCCTGCCGGGAAGAGCGCCAGGCCAGGTTCGAGCCGCGACGATTGACGACGTCCAGTTCGTATTCCGCGTACTGCGGAGTCTGCGGCGCTGCCCCGTTGGAGCACTCGAGTTCGATCGAGCCGTCTTCGCACGTGAGAACGACGACATCGGGCTCGACGACCAGGCTGGCCGGTGCGTCGTGGGGCGCGACGATGATGTCGGGGGCGGTGCCGAGGCTTCGGATCGACCCCAGGCGCACGACGCGCGCCAGGATCGTGGGTTTCGAGTCCGCGTCGGCCAACGGCAGTCCGGTGTGCTGGCCGGTCCGGGGCGACATGACCGAAAGGCCCAGTGCAACGGCGCCTACCAGACCCGCCGCGACGGCGTAACGCCAACGCTGGCTCGATCCGCTGCTGCGGACGGCGCCTCGTTTGAGCCAGCCGCGCCGCGCGGCGCTCGCCATGCCACGTCGCAGGCGGCGTTCCATCTCGACTTCGGCGGCCAGTTCGGGGGACGCGATCAGCCACGCTTCGAATTCGGCGCATTCGGATCTCGACAGATCTCCTGCGACATAACGCGAAACCAGGCGGCGCTGCTCTTCGAAGGTTTGGCGGTCAGAAGGCTTCATTGAGTGAGTTGTGTCACCACGAGCCAAAAACTCTCACCCAAAACGTGAAAGAGATGCCGACCGGCAACAAAATCGCCGTGACGCGCGGCACCAATGCCAGGTGCGGCGCCCGCCGCTCGATGATGACGCGCAGTCGCGTGCGTGCCCGCAACAGGACACGGTCGAAGTGCTTAGGGGAAAGCCCGAGCTCGCGGCACAGTGCCTGTTTGTCGATGCCGTCTAGATAGAAGCGCATGAGCAGCTGCCGGTCGCGCTCGGCGGGTAGCTCGTCGAGCAGCGCCACCACCGCCTGGGCGAGATGGCGATCGTCCGAATCGGACAGGTCGTTCTGCTCCATCCCGAGGTTCTGCGCGAGTTCGTCGATGAGCTCCGAGTCGACGACGGTCTGCTGGCGCAGCATCTTGCGCGCCGCGTTGAGCGCGAGGTTGCGCGCGGTCGCCGCGGCGAACGCGAACACCTTGCGCGGGTCGTCGATCGTCGCGGCGCGCACGCGCTCGACGACGATGTGCAGCGTCTCCTGGGTGAGATCCTCGGCGTCTATCCAGCGATGGAAAGCGCCGTAACGCAGCACGGAAAGCACGCCCGGCCGCAGCGCGGCCAGCATGCGCGATTCGGCGGCCCGGTCACCCGTCAGCGCGGCGGTGACGATGCGTTCTATTTCGTCCTGGGAAAGGGCGCTCACGCGGCACCCGGCGCGGGTGGGTAGTTAGCCGCAGCCGAGCGCCTCCATCGCGGTGCGGCAGTCAGCACCGGGATCGATGTCGGAGAGTTCTCGGAGAAAATTGACATGAACCCACGGATACCGAGTTGTCTTGCTGCGCTTGCTCCTGCAGAACAGCAATTGCTTAATTTCCTGGGCGTCGCATTTGTTCAGCGGCGGGCTGCCCCAGACGAGTGCTACGGCCCCGGAAACATAGGCCGCGGCGCTCGATGCGCCGGCGGATTCGGACAGGGCGTAACCACGCTCGGAATTCTCTGTGGTTGTCACGACGATGTCCACGCCGGGAGCCTGAATCCGGCCGTCGTTCGCATTCGGCCGGACCTCCGGATTGAACAATTCGTGCCCGCGCATATCGGTCGGCACGGCGGCCACGACCCCGGGCAGGCATCGGTACTGGGAAGGAAAATACTCCCTTACGCTGTCGTCCAGGTCGAGGCTCGTGGCGTAGCCCGTGACCAACAGTCGCCGGCGGCCATCACCCGCCGCGACGGCCGCATGCACCGAATCGGAAATCGCGCGACTGTCTACCGGCCACTTGGCGCTTATGTTGATGATGTCGACGTCGTCGAGCACCGCGGCGTCGATGCCCTCCGCGATGGTCGAAAGCCGCCCGAGCAGGCGGCTGTCGAGCTTGCTGATCACGATGGGCAGCAGCTGGCTGTTCGGGGCCACGCCCGCGACGCCGATTCCGTTGTCCATGCGTCCACCGATGGTGCCGGCCATCTCCGTACCGTGCGGATTGCAGCGTCCGCTGGTCGCGCACAGGAGATTCAGCTGCATGCCTTCCGAGCGGGGAGGCTCGTGCATGCCGACGCTCAGCACGATGTTGCGTGCGAGATCCTCATGGGTAGCGTCGATGCCGGAATCGAGCACGGCGACGAGTCTCGGCAGGGAACGCGCGGCAATCTTCGAGTCCCATCCGATCAGCTTGTGGCCCCACAGGTCCTCCATGCACGGATCGTTGGGGAAGGTGGGACGCGCGCTGCGCAGCCAGCAGCGCGGCGCCGACTCCGGGGCGCTGGCCACCGAAGTCGTCAGGAAATCCGGGCCGTCGCAATCGGGCTCGGCGTACCCGACCTGCGGCGCATCGATCAGCTCCCGCAAACGCGAGGCGGACACGCGGTGGCCGAACTTCGCGACGACGAATCGCTGGGCGATTTCCACTTCGCGCACTCCCGCGTTGCGCGACAGCCAGCGCGCGAGTCCATCCACGTCGGTGGCGGCGCCGGGGAACAAGATGAAACGCGCGGGTTGCGGATCGGCGGACGGGCCGCGGTCCGCCAATGCACGGTGTCGGCGGGAAAACGTTCCCGCCCAACGCGTGCACACCGCTCGCAGATCGAAAGTTTCACCGCCGAGCGTCGCGAGATACTCGGTGAGGGCCGCGGGCGCCCGTTGCTCGCTCCACGCCGGTTCGTTGCCGCAAACCTGCGGGACCGCGGCCAGCGCAAACGATGCGGCCATCGATGCCGCTGCCGTCACCGACAGCAGTACCGAGCCGAATCGCCGCGCTGGCGCGCGTAGCTTCAATCTTTGCCCTGAGCACTGCCGTCGATGGTCACTCGGGCCGGCGAGTCGACCAGGATCGAGATGGCGTGCTTGCTCTTCGAGCCCGGTTCGACCTGGACCAGGAACACGAGCATGTCCTGCAGCTCGACACCGCCACGATCCATCTTCGGCTTCATGGCCACTTCGCGGCTGCGCAGGCGGTGGCAGGCGGAAAGGATCTCCGCATTGCCCGTGTTGACGTCCTCGACCGTGCAATAGCGCTCTCCGCGCGTGAACCTGAGCGTCACGCTGCACGGAGACGCAAAGTCGCTGCGCCACGGGCTGCGCTGGTTCGGGCCCGTGCGCGTGCAGACGCGCACCACCTCGTCGTCCCTGTCGTAGACGAAAGTGAGCTTGCCGCCGACCGGGATCGAGTCGGTGATGTTGGACGATTCGATCGTGAATTCGCGACCGATCCAGCCCGCGAGAGCATCGTCGATGCCCTCGCCCGCGAACGCCAACGACGCCACCACGAGCAATGCTGCCCCCGCAGCCATGCCACGCCTTCCAGCCCCTTGCCGAAGTTTCCTGAACATGAGCGACTCCTGTTTTTACTCTGGATTGATCTAACTACCGAGCGCGGGCTTCACGGGAATCCGTTTGCCCGTACCACGAAACTCGCCCACACCGTAGTAGATGCGTGGCCGCGCGTGCGCAGTTGCGCGGCGCGCAGCGCATCCGCCGCGCGTCCCGACTCGCGGTAGGCGCGATAGAACTCGTTCATGAAGCGCGCCGTCGCGGCGTCCTCGATGGGCCAGAGCGCGGCGACGACGGAGCGCGATCCGTTGGCGAGGAATCCATAGGTGAGACCGAGCACGCCCTCGCCACGCAGCTTGCCGCCGTCGCCGGTGGCGCAACCCGAGAGCACGACGATGTTGGCCTTCAACCCGGTGCGCGCGATGTCGCTGGCCGTGAGGCGGGCATCCGCGCGCAGGCTCCCGTCCGGGGCGTATTCGCTCAGGTACAAAGCGGACTGTTCGGGAGAATCCTTGCGCGCGATCGCGTGCGTGGCGAAATGCAGCACGGCGAGCTCCTCGGAAGGCAGTTGCAGCACGCGTTCCGACGTCGCATCGAATCCGGACAGTTCGATCGCGTCCTGCTCGCCGAGCGCTTTCACCACCGCGCGTGCTTCGAGTGCCGAATACGGCAGGCGCGTGAGATTCGTGGTCGACGCCGGAGGCGGCCCGCGCCAGTTTCCCAGCCTGTCCACGAGTCGACGATCGTCCGGTGCGTACACGGGGTCCGAAATCACCGCCACGCGTCGCGCGAGAGACGGAGCACGCTGCGGCGCATTCATCGCCAGCGCCAGCGACGGCGCGTAACCCAGCACGACGCTGTCCATGAGCATTTCGCCGCTGCCCGCGCGATCGAGCGTGGCGAATGCCACGTCGTTGAGAGGGCCATCCGGGATCACGAGCAGGCGCTTCTCGCTCATCGAATCGAGGAGCGAACCGAGCAATGTCGCACTCAAGGAACGTTGCGCGAGTGGCGCGCCCGATTCGCGTTGCGCGACGACGGCTTCGTCGATCGCGCGTTGCAGCTCGGCGCGGCCGGGCAGGTTGATGTGGCGCAGCTCCCGCCGCGTCAGGAGCCAGCCGTGCGACGAAGCGTCGCCGACGAAATACGCGAGCACCGCCGTGTCGGCTGGAAGCTGCGCCTGCACGCGTGACATCGACTCGGGCAGCGTGAAGGCGCTCGTGGCCACGGACTGCCGGCTCGCGTCGATCCGCGCCCGGGTTTCCTCGATGGCGCGGCGCAATTCGAGTGTGTCCGCGTCGTCGACGTCCTGTCGCTGCAGCCGGGTTTCGAGTCGCAGCTGCTGCGCGGTGAGCTTGGCGCGCAGTTGTTCCTGCACGGGGTCGGCCGCGGTCTTCCGATGACGATCGTCGACCGCGAGTTCGTCGGCGAGCGATCGCGCGCGCACCTCTTCGGCGCGGCGGAATGCGTGCCAGGCGTGATCCTCTTCGCTGGTGTTGGCGAAATCGACGGCGATGCGCGCTTCGTACGGCGCATAACGAGCCGACAGGAAACGCGCGCGCCACTCGGGATTCGCGGAACCCGTGCGGATGCGGTTGACGATCTTCACGGCTTCATCGGCCGCCGCGGCCGCTCCGCGAATGTCCCGGCCGGCGAGCAGCGCCCTCGACAGCGCGGTGCTGGTCTCGATGCGATTGAATTCCAGACCGAGCTTCGAATATCGCTCGTCCGCGGCACGCAGCGTTTCGATCGCCTCGGTGGTCTTTCCCTGCGCGAGCTGCAATCGCGCGCGCTCGTCGAGAACTTCGGCCTTCACGAGCGGATTGGTCGACTCCGACGCCAGGTCCAGCTCGGCGGCGGCTTGTTGCAGGTTGCCCATGGCGCGCAGTTGGCGTGCGATGAGAACCCGCGTGCGCGCGACACCATTCGGGTTGCCGTCGATCTGCGCGGACTTGCGCAGGAATTCGAGCGCCGCTTCGTGGCGCTCGAGCGCCGCCGCGGCACTGCCGGCGAGGCGCAGCGTACTCGCCTGGCCCTGCGTGTCGCCGACCTGGCCTTGCTCCGCGATGGCGGCCCGCGCGGTTTCGAGCGCGCGCGCGTTGTCGCCGATCCGCAGCTGCAGGCTGGCGAGCGCGGAGAGTGTCGTCGCGCGCTCCACCTTGCGGCCGTTCGCGGTGAACAGCGCCAGAGCCTCGGTATCGACCGCGAGCGCGCGGTCGAACTCGCCGAGCGCGATCAGGCAAAAGCCGTAGTTCGAAAGCGCGATCGCGTACTGCGTCGGCTGGCGGTCGCGTTCGAACAGGGGCAGCAACGCTTCGTATTCATCCGCGGCCTGGCCGATGAATCCCATCCGGTTGTGGACCCAGGCGAGATTTCCGAGCGACTTGGCCTGCTCGGCGACGTCGCCGTTCTGCCGCGACATTTCGACCGCCTGCGCGAAGTGCCTGCCCGCACGTTCGTAATCGCCGATGTTGAGCGCGCCGATACCGCGCATGTTCACCGCGTAGGCGGCGCGGATCGGTTGCGCGTTCGCGATGAAGTAGTCAGTTGCGTTCGCGAGTCGGCGGTCGGCGATCTCGAACAGCGCCCCCTGTTCCGCGCGCTGTGTGCCGGCATTCATGGCCGTCGCCAGTTCGATCTCCGCGGCCGCGCGCAAGGTCTCGGAGTTCTGCACGCCGAGATCGTCGTCCGTCGCGCGGAACGACTCGCTGGCGGCCTCGGTGGCGCGTATCGCCGCGGTGAATTGATCGCGGGCGCGGTACTGCAGGTTCGCGAGCGTGTAGTAACCCTGCGCGTGCGCGGCATCGTCGCCCGCGGCTTCGAAATGCGTGATGGCTTCGTGCAGCTTGTCGGCCGCGCGAGTGCTGGCTTCGGGGGTATTGAGAGCCATCTCCGTTCCGGCCACGCCGAAAGCCTCGAACCCGCGTTCCAGCTCGCCGGGCGGCGCCTCCGCCGCGCTGCTCCAGCGCGCGATGGAGACGATGGCCTGTCCGGCCTTCTTGCGGTGATCCGCGCTCCAGAGTTCGATCGCGAGCCGGGCCGGCGCCGTGACTCTTACTACCTGGGCATGCAGCCCGTGGCGCGGCACGTGATCGACGAGTTCGCTGCGCGTGTCCGCGGTCTCGATGACGACGCGGAGGTCCAGGCCCTGCTCGCGAACTTCGATGAGCCACGAGCCGGGAGTAAGGTCATGCTCGACGCGCGGATGTTCGTCGCCGCTCAGCGTGACGGTTCGCGATAGTTGGGGCGCCAGGTCCGCCCGCGGATCCTTCGCACACGCGGAGAGAACGAGCGCAACGCACGCACAAATGATTTTCGCGGCGCGAGCGCGCGGGATGTTCTCCAGATACTTGGCGACGCGATCGCGCATGAGATTTGCGAGGAAAACCCCGGCGAGAGGGGCTCTTGTCCGTAATCGAGAGCCATTCTGCCGCAATCCGCGAAGGATATTGTAGGCAGGGTTTGTAGCAGCGCTCAGCGGAAATTATTTTCGAAAGTAGGCCCGGATGGGTGGGAGAAATCGCGATGTCGTGACACTTAATAAGAATGCCCGCGGGATTCGACTATCGGGCACGGAGAAGCCCCGGAGCGGTCCGCGTCCCGCGGACGCCTGTCCGAATGTAGTTAGATTAGCGGACGCGAAACCCGTCCGGTAAGGCGTTCAGGGCAGTCGATTCGCGCGCACGACGAAGCTCGACCACACCGATTCCGAGCCCGATCCGCGCGTACGCAGCTGCGCGATGCGCAGTGCGTCGGCGGCGCGTCCGCTTGCGCGGTAAGCAGCGTAGAACTCCTCCATGAAACGTGCCGTCAACGCGTCCTCGACCGGCCACAGCGATGCGACCACGGTGCTCGATCCGTTGGCCAGGAATGCATAAGTGAGCCCGAGCACACCTTCGCCGCGCAGTTCGCGGCCGTCCCCGGTGGCGCATCCGCTCAGTACCACGACGTCGGCACGCAGGCCGCTGCGCACGATGTCGTCGGTGGTGAGGCGGTCGAGTTTGAGAGTCGAACCATCGGCCGCGAATTCGCTCAGGAACAGCGCCGATTGCTCGGGGGCATCCTTGCGTGCGACCGCGTGGGTCGCGAAATGCAGTACGTCGAGCTCGCTCGACGGCAGTTCGATCACGCGCCGCGCGGTTGCGTTGAAGCCTGCGAGTTCGATCACGTCGGCGCCTTCGAAGGCATGCACCACCGCGCGCGCTTCGATGGCGGAATACGGCAGTCGCGCCAGTCTTCCGACCGGGCTCTCGCCGCGGTAGTTAGGATGCGTGTTGGCCGCGAGACTGAGACGGCGGTCGTCCGGCGTATAGACGGGATCCGAGACGACGGCGACCCGCCGCGGCACGACCGCGGCCGATTCTCCCGGGCGCAGGGCGAGCGCGAGCGAGGGCGCCGCGGTCACCACATACCGGTCGAGGATCAGCTCGCGTGACTTGCCGTCGGACAGCGGCAGAGCCGCGAAAGGCATTCCATTGAGCGGTCCATCGGGCAGCACCAGCAGGCGCCTGGCGTTCACGCCCTTGAGGAGGTTGCCGGCCACCGCGGCAATCGGAGCATGGGAGGAGGTCCGCTCGCCCGCGCGCTGCAGCTCGACGAACGAATTGACGATGTCATCGAGTGCGCGTTTTCCCGGCAGCGCGGCGTGCCGCAGATCGTTGCGCGTCAGCAGCCACGCATGCGAACGGCGGTCTCCGACGAAATAGGCGAGTACGGCGGTATCGGGCGGCAGCGCCGCCTGCACCGCCTCGAGCGAGGAGGGCATGCTGAGGCCGTCGCCCGCTTCGATGCCACGCATCACGAGCGATCGCGCCTCGAGCTGCGCACGCGTTTCGTCGATCTTGCGACGGATCTGCAGGATCGCCTCGTCGTCCGTGCGGACCTTGCGCGTACGCCGCTCGAGATCGACCTGCAGGGCGGTCATCTTCTCGCGCAGCAGCTCGCTCGCCGCGTCGCGCGGCGTAACGGGCGCCTGTGCCGTGTGCGTGAGCCGGTCGACCAGCGAACGGGCTCGAATCGCTTCCGCGGTGCGAAACGCCTGCCACGACGCATCCTTGTCGCCCGCCGGCGCGTCCGCGAGATCGACTTCGATGCGCGCTTCGTAGGGTGCGTAACTCGCCGAGAGGAAACGTGCGCGCAACTCCGGGTTGGCGGACTTCACGCGGATCCGCCTCTCGATCGCGATCGCGGTGTCGGCCGCGGCGCCCGCACCGCGCACGTCGCCCGCGTCGAGCAGCGTGAGCGCGAGCGCCGAGCTGGTATCGATGCGATTGAAATCGAGCTTGAGTCGCGCGTAGATCGCGTCGGCCGCGCGCAGGTCGGCAAGCGCCTCGGCGGGACGCTGCTGGCGCTGTCTGAGCCGCGCGCGCTCCGCGAGTGCATCCGCGCGAGTCTGTTCGTTGCGGGTTCGCAGCACTTCCGCGAGCAGCAATTCCGCGCCGCGCAGGTTGCCGAGCTCGCGCAACTCGCCGGCGATGAGTACGCGCGTACGTTCGGTGATGTCGTCGACGGGCGAGATCTGCTCGGCGCGGCGCAGGTATTCGAGCGCGAGATCGTGCTGGTCGAGTTCGGCCGCGGCGTTGCCTGTGAGGCGCAACGCGGACGAAAGTCCGACCGTGTCACCCGCGCTCTCGAACAGCGGCAGCGCGCTGCGCAGCGACTGCAGGGCGCGTTGGACATCACCGGTGCGGAACTGGATCGCGCCGAGCGCTACGAGGATGCGGGCGGTCTGCCCCACGTCGCCGCGCGCGCTGAACATCTCGAGCGCTTCGCTATGAAGCATCAGCGCGCGATCGAATTCGCCCAGCGAGATGTACGCGTTGGCGAGATTCGCGGTCACCGTTGCGTGCAGATCCGGATTGCGATCCCGCTCGATGAGCGGCAGCACCGACTCGTACATGGCCGCTGCCTTGGCGACTTCGCCATTGCGGTTCGCGACGTAGGCCAGGTTCTGCGTCGCGCCTGCCATGTAGTACAGGTCGCCCCTGGCACGAGCCCGTTCCATGACCTCCCGATACGCTTTCTCCATCTGGTCGTATCGCCCGCGGATCTCGTCGGGCCGGACGCCGATGGAGATGACCTCCATCGCGTCGGACGGCGCGTCGTTCGCGTCGAAGAACTTGGCTAGTTCGATCGTCCGTGCGCTGATCGTCGCGAGCCGGGCCTCCTGGCCGCCGTTCTTCTCGTGCGCGAGATTCAGCTCGGCGAGACTCAGCAGTATTCCCGCTCGCGCCGCGCCCATCGATTCGTCGACCTTCGAATAATGCGCCTGCGCCAGCTCCGCGCTCCTGCGCGCCGCCTCGAAATCGAACAGCAGGTTGAATTCGGCGTAGCCTCGCTGGTATTCGGCTTCCGCGAGCAAACGCATGTCGCCGGCCGCGGCGAAATGCTGCGCGGCATTGCGCAGCCAGCGCACGCCGCCACGCCAGCTCGTGGTATCCGGACCGGCGACCAGCTCGTTGCCCTTGCCGAGCGCGATGAACCCGAGCAGGCGTTCATCGCGATGACCGCTCGGCGAATCGGGCCAGCGCAGGATGCGCACCGCCGCGGGCGCGCGCCAGTCGCGCTGATCGACGCTCGTGAGCGTGACGCGCACCGACTGGGGGTGGGGCACCTGGATCACCGCGCGATGCAAACCGTGGCGCAGGTAGGCGTCGGCGAGCTCGATCTGCCGCTCGTCCGTTTCGATCTTCACGCGCAGGTCGATGTCGCGTTCGCGTACTTCGACTAGATAGGTACCGGCGCGCAGCCTGCGGGCGAACTCCTGCGGCTTGTCGCCCTGGACCAGCAACTCGGTGGAGAACTCGACCAGCGGCTGGGGTTCGAACACGCCACCGCACGACGCCGCCACGATCGCGCAGACGATCGCCCAGGCGCGAAGGCGGCTCGGAGACGAGCCGCGGGTGGAAGCGAGGAGCCGAGATCGGAACATCTATTTCTTTTACCGATACCGCGACCGTGCCAGAAGTGCGCACGTCCCTGTGCCGCGAAGTCAATGTTTACAGGCACATACGCCAAGCCGCAATCATGAATAGAGAAAGGAGGCAGGGTTTGTAGCAAGTCCTTGATTGAAAATACTTTTAGTTATGACAGCCTCGGGTGAGAGAAACCCCGAAGTCATGACACTACTTAGGGGAGAGCCAGAAAAACCCACCACAGAATGGGCTAAGTAATGAATAGCGCGGACGTTTTTCTCCACGAATTCGAGATGCTCACGCGCACGCTGACGTTCGGCAGGGTCCTGGACCGGTTCCGAAGGGCTCCGACCGACACGACGACCCATCGGCAACTGCTGCTCGAGCTGCAGCACGTCATCAACGTGCATTCTCGTCTTTGCGAGGTCGCCGCCGACGTCGTGAAGCCGGAAGACAGAAACGCTTGGCAGGATCTCCTTGCCGTGCCGGCGCTCGGTTTCGATCAGGGCGGATCCTTTCTGGAGGACCTGCGCGCCCTCGGCATCCATTCACTCGATCGCGTGTCATTGACGCCGCTGCCACAGACCATCGCGCTCGCCGCATACGCGCACTACCAGCTCATGGAGCGGGCCGCGGTGGGACTCGTCGGTTACCTCTGGTTCTTCGAACGCATGCCGCGCCTGTTCTATCCACTGTGGGTCGAATCCTCCCGGCGCGGCGGCGTCCCTGAAAGAGCCCTCAAGGCGCTCACGGCCGGCACGCTCGACGACGAGCTGCGCGACCAACACGTCGCGAGGTGTTGCCGCCAGATCGTCCGCCGACCGCGCGACCTGGGGCTCGCGACCCAGACCCTGCGCGAAACCGCCGAGTTGTTCGCGTCGATGGTGGACGCGGCATTGCAGCGGATCGAATCCGGCTACTTCATGGATACCGATCCGGCGGAAATCACCGGCGGCGGGATGGGCCAGGTGGCCTGAAGGCGTTCGACGGACGCGCCGCCGCGCGCCCGCTGCGATTATCATGCGCGCGTGATCTACCTCATCGACGCCTCGGTCTACGTGTTCCGCGCGTATTACTCCATGCCGCCGGACATGACCGACCGCGACGGATATCCCGCACACGCGACCTTCGGATTCGCCCGGTTCCTGGGTGATCTCGTCGAGCGTGCGAAGCCGCAATACATCGCGGTCGCATTCGACGAGAGCTTGTCCACCTCGTTCCGCAATCGCATCTATCCCGCGTACAAGGCGAACCGCGAGCCACCGCCCGAAGATCTCAAGCTGCAATTCGAACGTTGCCGCGAGTTCTGTCACCATGCGGGCATCCCCGCGTTCAGCCACGCCGAGTACGAAGCGGACGACATCGTGGGCACGTTGATGACGCGCTGCAGGCGCGCAGGGTTTCCGGCCACTCTCGTGACCCGCGACAAGGACTTCGCGCAGCTCATCCGCGCCGGCGACGTGTATTGGGATTACACCGACAACGCCTACTACCGCTACCACGAGATCGAGAAACGATTCGGTGTCGCGCCCGAGCGCTTCGCCGATTTTCTCGCGTTGATGGGCGACAGCGTCGACAACATCCGCGGCGTGCCCGGTGTGGGCGCGAAGACCGCGGCCGCGCTGATGCGGGAATTCGCCTCGCTCGAGGAGCTCTACGACAACCTCGACATGGTGGCGTCGATCCCGATCCGCGGCGCGGGCAAGCTCGCGGCGAAACTGCTCGAGCATCGCGAGGCGGCGTTCCTGGCGCGGCAGCTCACCGAGATCGCCTGCAACATGCCCTGGGAGATTTCGCACAGCGAACTCATGCGGCGCGCCCCGGACATGACCGGGCTCACGGCCTTCTTCGATCGCCACAACTTCGGGCCGCTGCTGCGCAAGCAAGCCGAGCGCCTGGCCCTGCTGCCGCTGCTCGCGGCGGCCTAACGTTCGACGTCTTCGTCCCTGCCGCGCTTGTTCGCGGGCATGTGCACCGCGCCTCGCACGGCTTCGTGCTCGATGCTTCCCGAGCTGTCGCCGTTCACGGTGAAGTCTCCGCCCACGCGCGCCGCATAGATGTCGCCCGAGCTGTCCTGCTCCACGACGACGCTGCCTTTCACGTCTTCGATGCGGATGCCGCCGGAGCTGTCCTGCAGTACGCGCACGCTGCCCGCGATCTGGTGGATGTGCATGTCGCCCGAGCTGTCCGCGGTGACCTCCACGTCGCCGCGCACGTCTTCGATTTCGATGTCGCCCGAACTGTCGCGCACCCGCACGCTGCCCGCGCCTTCGATTTCCAGGTCTCCGGAGCTGTCGCTGACGTCGGCGAGCTCGGCGATCCGCTCGATCTCGAGATCGCCGGAGCTGTCCTGCAATTGCAGTGATTTGAGATTTTCGAACGACGCATCGCCACTCGAGTCCACCGCCTCGACCGCGATGGTCGTGGGCAGCGCGACGCCGAGTTCGATGTACGCGTGGCCGCTCGCGCTCGACAACCAGTTGGCGTCGTCCTGCGGCAGCACGGTTTCGATGATCACGACGTTGCCGTCGCGGCGCACGGTGAGCTGGGCGGCATCGAGCAATTCCTGTTTGGAAGCGCAAGCGATTCCGCGCGCCTCGATGCGTACCGCATCGGATCGCCCGATCACCTTCAGATCGCCCGCGCCCGCGCGCAAGATGACCTTTTCGACACCTTTTGCATCGATGCCGCCGGCGCGGTCCGCGCGAAACTTGCACTCATCTCCCCAGGCAAACGCCGTGGCGGGCCCGAGCGCCAATAACATCAGACAGATCTTCGGTTTCATGATCATCCCCCGGGGATTTCTCGGCTGACGGCCTCTGAGACTGACGAGGGCGAGTTTCGGTTTACACTTCGCGGCCGTGAGCAGTCAAAACATCAAATCCGTTCTCGTCGAAGAACGCAGCTTCGCCCCCTCGCGGGAATTCGTCGAAAAAGCCCGGCTCAACGCAGCGGACATCGAAAAGATGCGCGCCGAAGCGGCCAGCAATTACAAGGGCTTCTGGGCCCGGCATGCGCAATCGGAACTGCGCTGGCACAAGCCTTTTTCGGTGACCCTGGACGAATCCCAGGCGCCGAACTACCGCTGGTTCACGGACGGCGAACTCAACGTTTCGTACAACTGTCTCGACGTGCACCTCGAGGAGCGGGGCCACAAGACCGCCGTGACCTTCGTCGGCGAGCCCGGCGATGTGCGTCACGTGTCCTATCGTGAGCTACACGCGGATGTCTGCCGATTCGCGAACGCGCTGGCATCGCTCGGCGTCAAGCAGGGCGACCGCGTGGTCATTTACATGCCGTTGACCGCGGAAGCCATCGTGGCGATGCACGCGTGCGCGCGCATCGGCGCCATTCATTCGGTCGTGTTCGGCGGTTTTTCTGCGATGTCGCTCAAGGATCGCATCGAGGACGCGGGCGCGACGGTGTTGATCACGGCGGACGGCGGCTGGCGCGTCGGCAAGACCATCGACCTCAAGGATGCCGCGGACAAGGCTCTCGCCGGAGGATGCCCGAGCATCCGCCACGTCATCGTGTTGAAGCGCACCCAGCAGGACATCGTGATGCGCGAAGGCCGCGACCTGTGGTGGCACGACGTCATCGAAGGACAGTCGCCGGTGTGCGAACCGACGTGGGTCAACGCGGAGCATCCGCTGTACTTGTTGTACACGTCCGGCTCGACCGGCAAGCCGAAAGGCATCCAGCATTCGAGCGCCGGCTTCCTGCTCGGCGCGAAGCTCACCTCGAAGTGGGTGTTCGACCTCAACGACAGCGACGTCTTCTGGTGCACGGCCGACATCGGCTGGGTCACCGGCCACAGCTATGTCGCGTATGGACCGCTCGCGGCCGGCGCCACCATCGTGATCTACGAAGGCGCGCCTACCTACCCGCATCCGGGACGGTTCTGGCAGATCTGCGAGTCGCAGGCCGTCACGATTTTCTACACCGCGCCCACCGCCATCCGCGCGCTCATGAAGCTCGGCGACGACATACCGGCCCGTTACGACCTCACGAAGCTCAGGCTGCTGGGCTCGGTGGGCGAGCCGATCAATCCCGAGGCGTGGATGTGGTACCACGAGAACATCGGCCGCGGGCGCTGCCCGATCGTCGACACGTGGTGGCAGACCGAAACCGGGGCCATCATGATTTCGCCGCTGCCCGGTGCGACCGCAACGAAGCCGGGCTCGTGCACGCAGCCGCTGCCCGGCATCGATGCGACCATCGTCGATGCGCGCGGAGACGAGGTGCAGGGCGCCGACGCGGGCGGCTACCTCGTGATCCGCAAGCCCTGGCCATCGATGTTGCGCACGATCTGGGGCGACAACGATCGCTATATCAGCACCTACTGGGAGACCTTCCAGAACCGCTACTACGTTGCGGGTGACTCCGCGCATCGCGACAAGGACGGCTACTTCTGGATCATGGGGCGCATCGACGACGTGCTGAACGTCGCGGGCCACCGCCTGGGCACGATGGAGATAGAGTCCGCGCTGGTCGCGCATCCGAAAGTCGCCGAGGCCGCCGTCGTCGGCAAGCCGCACGAGATAAAGGGCGAGTCGGTATTCGCGTACGTCGTACTGCGCGGGGACCGGCCGACCGGCGAGGCCGCGGAATCGTTCACGAAGGTGCTGCGCAACTGGGTGTCCGAGCAGTTGGGCGCCATCGCGCGTCCCGACGACATCCGTTTCGCGGACAACCTGCCGAAGACGCGCTCGGGCAAGATCATGCGCCGCCTGCTGCGCGCCATCGCGCGCAACGAGGACATCGCGCAGGATCTCTCGACGCTCGAGAATCCGGCCATCATCGACCAGCTGCGCGGATCCGAAGTCGCGCCCCCGGCTGCGCCCGCCGCCAAGGTCGCGACGAAGACGGCGGCTGCCCCGCCGCCGAAGAAAGCCGTCGACAAGCCCGCGAAGAAAACCGCCAGGAAACCGGCGACCAAACCAGCCGCGAAGCGAACCAAGAAACCGGCGAGGAAGGTTGCCGCGAAAAAGGTCGCCAGAAAGCCGGCGAAGAAAGTCGCGAGGAAGCCGGTGCGCAAGACCGCGAAGAAGAAGGCGGCCCGCAAGAAGTAGTCGGAATCACGCCGCGGGCGAGGTCACCACGCTGAGCACCGCGACGAAATGGCAGGCGACACCGCCGAGCACGAACAGGTGCCACACCGCGTGCGTGTAGCGGCGCGTCTTCCAGACGTAGAACGGCACGCCGGCGGTGTATAGAACTCCACCGGCCGCGATCCATGCGAGCTCGAACGTGCTCAGCGCCGCGATCATCGGCTTGATGGCGATCACCGCGATCCAGCCCATCGCGAGGTACAACGCGATGGACAGCCTTGGAAAACGGAATCCCACCGTGTTCTTCGCGACGATGCCCAGCACCGCCAGCGTCCAGATGGTCGCGAACAGAGCCCAGCCCCACGCCCGCTCCATCGCCACCAGCGCGATCGGCGTGTAGGTGCCGGCGATCAGTAGATAGATCGCCGAGTGGTCGAGCTTGCGCAGCGAGAGCTTGCGGGCCGGATCTCGCGCCGCGTGGTAGATCACCGACGTCACGAACATCGCGAGCGCGCTGAGTCCGAACACCAGCGCGGTGGTCAGCCGCCACGGATCGGGAAAAGCGACCCAGGCGAGCCACGGAATCGCGAACGCGCAGGCGACGATGCCGAGGCCCGCGGTCAGCGAGTGCGCGAGTTCTTCGGGACGGGAATACGGCGCGGCGACGGTCGTCACGCCACCGAGCTTATCAGCTGCGTCAGCGGCTGGCCGACCGCGCGCGCTCCGGAAATTCCGGCTGCGGCAGTTGCACTTCGCCCGTAAGAATCCGCTTGAGGTAATCGGGCGCGATCAGGTGGCAGTACTGGCCGGACGGCGCGGACTTGTTGCGCGCCTGCGCGGCCCCGGCCGCGCGCAGTGACTTGGCCCGGATGCGCAGCGTGCCGCCGGCATCGGCTTCGACCATCGTGAACGCCTCGAGCCATTCGCCTTCGCTGCTCGCGACCAGGTCGGGCTCGAGCATCACGCCGATGGCGCCCTTGAACGGCATCTTCTTCTTTTCCCGCTCGGTGAGAGAGGCCATGACCGCATCCAGCGTGCGGCGATTGAGACGCGCGCAGCTCGAGGGTTCGCCCGCGGCGGTGGCGCCGTATTCGGCCCGGATCCGTTCGGGGCTGTGCAGCTTGCAGGAAATCATGCGCGCCTTGAGCTGCTGCGGATCCGCGTATCCGACGAACTGCATCGTTTCGAGCGGATTGAGCGAGGGTGTCGCGCGCGTGAAGGCCTGGTAGTCGCCGATCAGCACGTTGCGCGCGGGCACGCGCGACGAGGCGATTTCCTTCTGTGCGACGGCGCAGTAGTCGTTGAGCGGAACCACCGTGGTGGGTTGCCGCGGTACCACGGGGTCGGGATCGCTGGCGCATCCCGCGAGCGCGAAACCCACCGCGAGACTCGTGGCGAGACAAGCCGCATTACGCGCCGTAAGCTTCCGTAAGCAGACGGCGACGCTGCCGACCAGGACGACAACCGTTTTCATGGGCGCTACTCCCCAGCTGGAAAGAGACCTTCGATGTCCAAGTGCGAGCAGACTCGGCATCGCAAGCCATTCTGGCGTTACGTCGCATCGGCGTTCGCGGGCACAGTTCTCATGACGGCGAGCGGGCTGGCCGCGGATACCCGTCCATTTGTCATAGCGCACCGCGGGGCCAGCGGCTACGTGCCCGAACACACGCTCGCGGGCTACTTCATCGCGATCCAGCAGGGAGCGGACTACATCGAGCCCGACCTCGTGATCTCGAAGGACGGGGCGCTGCTCGCGCGGCACGAGAACGAGATCGGCGGCACCACGGATGTCGCATCGCATCCCGAGTTCGCCGAGCGGCGCACGACCAAGGTCGTCGACGGGGAGAAGATCACAGGCTGGTTCACCGAGGATTTCACGCTCGCGGAGCTGAAAACGCTGCGCGCACGAGAGAGGCTGCCCGAGCTGCGCCGCGCGAACACGCGCTACGACGGCGTCTTCCAGATCCCGACCTTCGACGAAGTTCTCGACTTGGTGGCCGCGGCCGATGCACAACGCGCGGCGAATGCGCGTGCGGCGGGTCTGCCTCCGCCGCCGCGTATCGGCGTCTATCCGGAAACGAAGCACCCGACTCATTTCTCCAGGCTCGGGCTGCACTTCGACGACGCAATGCTCGACGCGCTGCGCCGCCACGGGTACTCGAGGCGTACCGATCCGATCTGCATCCAGTCGTTCGAGGTGGGTAATCTGAAGATGCTGCGCCGCCGCACGGATCTGCCGCTCGTTCAGCTCATCTCGCCCACGGGTCAGCCCGCCGATTTCGCCGAGATGGGCGACCCGCGCACCTACCTGGACCTCATGAACGACGCCGGATTGCGGGAGATCGCCTCCTATGCCGACGCGATCGGTCCCCATAAGGCCATGATCGTCAACTATGCCAGCGGAAAGGCCCGGGATACCGGTCTGGCGAGGCGTGCGCGGGCCACGGGCTTGGGGGTGCATCCCTGGACGCTGCGGGCGGAGAACGAATTCCTGCCAGTTGCTTTAAGATCCTCCGGCGACGTCGCAGCCAAGGGTGACCTCAAAGCGGAAATCCACGCGTTGCTCGACGCCGGAGTCACAGGATTGTTTTCCGATCACCCCGACCTCGCCGTGCGCGCGCGCGACGAATGGTGGGAAGGTCGCTAGTCGAGGGAGTTGGTCATGATCGAGAAGTGCACGAAGGCGCTTTGTGTCGCAGTCATCCTGCTACAGGTCGCCGCGCAGATTTTCTAAGTCCATCGTTGATGCCGCAGCCGTTTCATCTCGCCATTCCGGTTCACGACCTCGAGGCGGCGCGCGGTTTTTACGGCGGGGTGTTCGGATGTCCCGAGGGGCGCAGCAGCGCCGAATGGGTGGACTTCGATTTTTTCGGCCACCAGGTCGTCGCGCACCTCGATCCCGACAAACAAAAACACGTTCATCACAATGAAGTCGACGGGCACGACGTGCCCGTGCCGCACTTCGGCATCGTCATGGAATGGAACAGCTGGCACACGCTCGCCGAGCGGCTGCGCGGCCTGGGCACCCGCTTCGAGATCGAGCCCGGCATCCGTTTCGCGGGGCAGGTAGGCGAGCAGGCGACGATGTTCCTCTACGACCCGTCGGGCAACGCGCTCGAGTTCAAGGCGTTCAAGGATCCTTCGCGGCTGTTCGCGAAGTAGCCGTCGAGCGCTCGCGCGCCGTCGCCCGCAACCCCAGTCGCACGAGTTTCGCCGTCAGGCGTTCGCGGAAATCCGCGGGCTCGGAAAGCGCCAGCCGCTCCAGGCATGCCCGATCTGTGTCGGTAGTGCCGCGGGCGAGTAGTGCGCGCGCGATCGTCATGGCGCGGCGTGCGCGGCCCGCGGTGTTTTCCTTCAGCCAGCGAAGTGCGCGCGCGAGATCGATCTCCTCGCGCGTGAGATCCGTGCCGAAGGGATATTCGGAGAAAAGCCCGGCCCGCCGCTGTGCCTCGAAGGATTCCTCGAGGCGCTCGCGCGTGTTGTGGCGGTACTGCTCCGGTATGCGGTAACCAGCATCGATCTTGTTGGCGCGCCTGGCCGCGTTCAGTAGTTCGCCCTGGAAACGCGAATCCGCGATGTTGATCATCGCGGCGATGCATTCTGCATCCGTGCGGCCGCGCAGGTCCGCGACGCCGTACTCCGTGATCGCGATGTCGCGCAAGTGGCGCGGAATCGTGACGTGGCCGTAACCCGCGACGATGTTCGATTGCAGCCGGCCATCCTTGAGCCGCGTCGAACGCACGCACAACATCGAGCGCGCGCCTGGTAGTGCATGCGCCATCGCGACGAAGTTGTACTGGCCGCCGACCCCCGAGACCACGCGGCCATCGGCAAGCCCGTCGGAAACAGCCGCACCCAGCGTCGTGAGCATCATCGCCGTGTTGACGAAGCGCGCGTGCGAACGCTGCGCGACGCGCAATGAGTAATCCTCGCCGTCGAGCTGGTTGATGAAGCCAACCCCGCGCATGTCGAAGAGCCGGCGCTCCGACTCCGCCAACGCGCCGAGC
The DNA here is from genome assembly GCA_023433705.1 of Pseudomonadota bacterium. Lineage (GTDB taxonomy): Bacteria > Pseudomonadota > Gammaproteobacteria > Steroidobacterales > Steroidobacteraceae > CADEED01. Next base: position 27,306 of record JAEYUC010000004.1, on the reverse strand, counting down.
GCCGAGTAGAACGAGCGCGGTCCGAGCAGGAAACCCGCGTGCATGACCGTGCCGTTCTGCAGTTCGAGTCCGAGGCAGCCGCGCGAGAGCGCCGCCCGGACATTCGCGTCCGCGAGGTTCGTGCCGATACGCGTACCCTCGGAAGAAATGATGGCGCCGTCCGCGAAGCGCGTTTCGCTGCGCAGGACGCCTGCATGCCGCAAGGCGGCGACGTCGTCGGGGCCGAGGACTGCGTCCTTCCTTTCGTGCAACAGGGCGGCCAGGAGTCCGTCGAGCAGCGAGGCGTCGACGCGCGCATTCGAGCCGTTGGCCGCCAGCGCGCGCTGCAGAGGTAGATAGTCAAATACCCGGCGACGCAGGATGCCGGCCCGGTACAGGTCGAGCATCTGGTCCACGAACATCTCCGTGGCGCCGAAAAGACCGGTCGCGAACGGCGCGCGTCCGCCCGTGGATTCGACCAGTTCGGCGCTGCGTTCGGTGCCCGCGTCGACGAGCGCGCGGCGCCACGCATCGTTCTGCTGGTGTCGCAGCAGCAGCGAGTAGACGATGGAGTCGCCGAGCTCGCCGATTCCGATCTGCAGCGTGCCGCCGTCGCGCACCAGTGCGCTGGCGTGCAGCCCGATGGCGTGATCGACGGTCGACAGCGAGGGATTGGGCGGCGCGTACAGGTCGTAGTCGTAGCGCGAGTGATCGAGCAGCAGGTCGAAGACATTCGCGCCCACATTGGCGGCGCCCAGCATGAACGGCATTTCGCGATGCACCTGGCCGAGTACGACCAGCGGTTCGCCCGCCGCGCGCAGTTTCGCGAGCTCCGGCATGAGGTCCACCGTGACGTCGGGATTGCTGCCGAGGCTGATCTCGGTGACGCCGCCGACAGTGCGCTTCGCGACCACGTGCGCGACCACGTTGACCCCGCGAGCGAGCGTGTCGCGTGCGACGTGTGTGTAGTTGGCCGAGAGATAGTTCGACTGCGCATGCCGCGAGCCCAGCAGCGACCCCGGCTCGAAGAAGAACTCGACGACTCGCACGTTTGGCGGCATCGCATCGCGGCGCATCGCCTCGAGATAGTCGAGCTCGGGGTAGTTGCCGAAGATGCGCGCCGCGAGTGGTTCGATGAAGCGGCGCTCGAGATCGCTCGATCCCGTCGGCTTGCGCAGGGACAGGGCGGTGCAGATGGTCAGGTCCAGCCCGGCATCGGCGCGCGCACGGCGGAAGAACTCGTTGGCGATCAGGTTGGGCTTGCCGATGCCGAGCGGCAGCGCCAGCACCACGCGTTTACCCACGCGCCGCAGCGCTTCCTCGACGATCTCCCCGACGTCATCAAACATCTGCGGCATGCCGCTACACTACATGCGATGTTGTGAGGGTCAAAGCCCATGAGTCTGAAGAAACCCGCGCTCGAACCCATGTCGCTCGCGCCGCGCACCGGCAGCGGCTACCCCGAACCGTATCGCTCACGCTGCCTACCGCGCGAAAAGCGCGGACTCGGCGATGCGCTCGGCCTCACGAAGATCGGGATCAATCACACCGTGTTGGCGCCCGGCAAGGAATCGTCGATGCGCCACTGGCACACGTACGAAGACGAGTTCATCTACATGCTGTCGGGCGAAGTCGTGCTGGTCACGGATGCGGGAGAGCAGGTATTGACCGCCGGGATGTGCGCGGGCTTTCCGGCATCACCCGACGGAAGGACCGGTGACGGTCATCAACTCGTCAATCGCGGCAGCGAACCCGCCGTTTATCTCGAAGTCAGCAACCGCGACCCGCGCGATTCGGCGGTGTACCCGGACGTCGACCTGAAGTTCGAGCGCGTGGACGGCGCGGTGGTATTCACGCACAAGGACGGCAGTTCCTACTAAAGCGGACTAGAGAGTCCAGGCTCCCTTTCCCAGCAAGATGCGTCAGGCCTCTACTCAATGTAAGCGCCGAGGTTGCGTTTCAGAGGAAGGGCTGCCCCCTATCCGGTCGGGCGGCAACACCGTGGCCTCGCCCTCGAGAGCCGCCGCCCGCCACACCACGAAGCGCTGATTCACGGACGAACCCAGCGCATCCGTGATGTTCGCGTGGTTGTAACCAGGTAGTTTGGCGAGGTGCGAAACGAGGTCGTGCCGCGCCGCGAGGCGCTGCCCGACGAGCACGCCCGAGGTGCCCGCTCCGACGAGCACGTAGAAGTATTCCTCGGAAAAATTTCCTCCGGGCGTAACGACGATGGAAACCTCGCGCAGCTCGCTCCAGCGCACGTATTCGCTGGCGCCGCGCGGCAGCTTGCGCAGGATGCCTTCGTCGGTGATCTGCAATTCCTCGCCCAGCCTGCGCAGTTCCCAGGTCAGGACCAGTGGTTCGACTATCAGCACCACGGCGATCGCCAGGAAAATGCCCGGCAGCCACCAGCTGATGCTGCCCGTCCACGCGGGAAAGAAGGACAGCACGAATACCGCGAGCGAGACGCCTATCCACACGCGCCGCATGGAGTTGAATGCGCCCACTTCAGCCGCCTGCCGCCGCCTTGTTGAGGACGACCTTGTATTCGAGCTTCACGGTGTTCCCGACCCACTCGGCGGATTTCCACTCGCCCTGGCCGACACCGTAGTCCAGCCGATCGATGGAGGTCTCGCCGCGGAGCTCGAGTCCCGCGCCCGCCGGTTTGATCGTCAGCGGGATTCGCAGGTCGCGCGTCACGCCGCGCAACGTGAGTCTGCCGACCGCCTCCATCTTGCCCCCGGCGCCGGGCCTGAACGAGGTCGCGACGTAGGTCGCCGTCGGGAATTGCTTCGCATCCAGCAGCTCCTCGCTTGCCAGCGTGGCGTCACGATCCTTGTCCTGCGTGTCGAGGGAGGCGATCTGCACGACCACCTTCATCGAACCGGCCGCGAGATTGTTCGGGTCATAGGCCATCTCGACGGTGAATTGGCTGAACCTTCCCTGGCTCGCGGCGCCGGCCTGGTCGAAGGTGAAAGTCAGCGTGCTGCCGGGGCCGCTGCGGTACTGGGGCAGCGTCGCGGGATCCGCGCTCTTGCCCGGCTCCGCCGCGAGGGCGCCGGCGGCGATGAGACAGGCGCCGAGCGCCGCGAGATAGTTAGGCATGGGTGTCATTTCGGCCCCGTGAACGGCAGCATCCGTTTCAGGACGTCGTTCCTGTCCATGAAGTGATGTTTGAGCGCGCCGGCGATGTGCAGCAAAGCCACCGCGACCAGCGCGACATTGAGCTTGCCATGCAGCGAGTGCAGCAGTTCGTACGCCGATTGCGAGGGGGCGACCAGGTCGGGTAGCTGGACCAGCTTGAACCAGCTCACCGGAAAGTTGCGTGCGGAAGACATCGTCCAGCCCGTGAGCGGAATCGCGAACAGCAGCGCATACAGCAGGAAGTGCGAAATTCGCGCGAGCCGGCGTTCCCATGTCCTGGTCACGGTAGCGAGTTCGGGGGTCGGGTTCATCAACCGCCAGGCCAGCCGCACGATCGCGAGCGCGAGGATCGTGATGCCGAACGACTTGTGCCACGCCAGCGTTTCGATCAGCGCAGGTCCCCGGGGCAGATTCTCCGCGCGACTGATGATCACCCACTGGTTGATGATCAGCAGCACGATCAGCCAGTGCAGCGCCTTGGAGAAGGAACCCCAGGCGACCGTCGTGTTACGAAAAGTCATGTCTGTAAGCTATCCACCCAGGTGCCCCCGGTCAAAGCTGGCCAATCGGGCATGAGTACCAGCCAGTCGCACATCGAGTTCCCGGGAGGCCGTTTGAATCATCTTCGAGTTCTGTTCGCGGGCATCACGCTATTGGGGCTCGCGTCCTGTCAGACAAGCCCCCCCATACCGACGCCTTCTCCTGTCGAACGCCCAATGCCGCAACCGGCGGCGTCGTTCCCGGGCGCCCGCGAATATCGGGTCGTCGCCGAGGAGTCGTTGCTCCAGGTCTACGCATACCGCGGTGGCGCGATGGCGCGGCTCGGGCACAACCACGTGGTTGCTTCCCGGCACCTGGCGGGAGTCGTTTTTCTGACTGACGATCCGCTGCAGACCCGATTCGACATCAGCTTCCCGGTGGCGGAGCTGACCATCGACGAGCCCGCGTTGCGCGAAGAGGCGGGCCCGGATTTTGCGCCCAGCGTTCCGCAAAGCGCGCGCGACGGGACCCGCGACAACCTGCTGTCCGAGGCCATGCTCGATGCGGCCCGATTTCCAACGATCCGGCTGCGCGCCATCGATGTCGTGCCGACCGCGACGGCGTTCGAAGCGGGCGTGGAAATCACGATCAAGGATCAGACCCGCCAGGTGAGGGTGCCGGTGGAAGTCGAGCGGTCGGGAGATCAGATCGTCGCGCGCGGCGAGTTTCCGCTCAAGCAGTCGGAACTCGGGCTCGAGCCGTTCACGGTGGTGCTCGGCACGCTCGTGGTGCTCGACGACATGAAGGTGAAGTTCGAGATCACGGCGCGGGAGTAGATAGAAGGATCGGGAGAGGGGCGGACTCGAAATCCATCCCCATGGAAAAGGAAGGGGGCCGACTTCGCGTCGGCCCCCTGATCGAACTACTTCGCCGACATCTCCTTGAGCAGCGCGTCCGCCTTGTAAACCTTGGTCAGCGCCTCCCGCATGATCGCCGGGTGCACGGCGACGGCGCGGTTCTTCTCGGTATCGAACCAGTACGAGCCCGAGATCGAGTGGATGTTGCCGTCGAACAGCAGGCCGACCACCTCGCCCTTCGCGCTGATCAGTGGGCTGCCCGAGTTGCCGCCGACGATGTCGTTGTTGGTCACGAGGTTGAACAGCGTGTTCTTGTCGAGCTGGTCGCGCACCGCGATCCAGCTGTCCGGAACCTTGAACGGCTCCGCACCGGTGGCGCGATCGAACAAACCCTGCAGACGGGTGAAGGGATGGACGGGTTTGCCGTTCTCTACCCAACCGCCGACCTTGCCCCAGTTGATGCGCAGCGTGAACGTCGCGTCCGGATATACGCTCGTGCCGAGCGCCGCGAATCGCGCGCGTGCGATTTTCTCGGACGCGAGGTCGATAGGCGCCTCGACGGTGTCCTCGAATTCCTTGCGCAGCTTGCGCGCCGTCGGTTCGATGTCGCGGGCCAGGACGATCATCGGGTCGTCGGAGGCCGCGATCGCCGCCTCGCCGCCCTTCCACAACGCCATGCGGACGGCCGGATCGGCGAGCTTCGTACCGCTGACCAGCCGGTTCGCGAGCTCGGTGGGCGACTCCTTCGAGAGCAGCTGGCGCACGACCGGATGATCGGGCCCTAACCACTCGCGCATGCGCTCGAAGCCGAACGCGAGCCGCAGCTTCTCGAGCTCGGGGTAGACCGGCACGGAGGCGCCGAGCTGCTGTTCGATGCGCGGCAGCGCCGCGTCCGTGAACTCGCGGAAGCGCTGATCGTTGGGCTTGCCGCGTTCCGCGGCGCCGCGCACGAGCGCGCGCGCGTAGGTTACGAGGCGACCCTGGAATCCGCCGGCCTGCTCGATGAACAGGACGGGCAGCCAGTTGCCCGCGTGCTCCGCCTGCACTTTTTCGATTTCGGCCCACGGATCGCCGATCGCGGCGCGCAGCTCATCGTTGGCCGCGACGTACGCGCGCAGGGATTTTTCCTCGGCGAGCTTGCGCTCGAACAACTGGTCTTCGAGCAGCGCGTCGAGTTGTTTGCGCCGCACCTTGATCTGGTTCTCGACGGTCTGGATCTGGTCCGAGACGATACGGGCATTATCCGGGCTCTCTTCCGAGAACTGGATGTAGCGTCCGCGCAGCTCGGAATAGCGCAGGAGCCAGTTCGGCAGATTCATATTGCGCTGCCATTTGAGCTCGGCGACGGTGAGCAGCCGGTTCGTGGTGCCGGGATGACCGGACACGAGCACCGGATCGCCATCCGCCGGTCCCGCGAAGTTGATCTTGAGGAAGTCGGGCGTCTTCGCGGGTTTGCCGTTTTCGTAGACGCGCAGGACGCTCATGTCGAGGCACCAGCGCGGGAACTGGAAGTTGTCCGGATCGCCGCCGAACGCCGCGATCGATCCTTCCGGCGCGAACGCGATGCGCACGTCGGTGTAACGCTTGTACTTGTAGAGCCAGTACTGGCCGCCCTGGTAGAGCGTGACGGCCTGGCACTTGAACTTGCTCTGCGCTTCGCAGGCGGACTCGAGTTTCGTGAGCTCCGCCTTGCGCGCCTCGTTGGCGGCCTGGTCGCTCTTGCCCGCGGTCGCGGCGTTCACCTTCGCGGTGATGTCCTCCATCTCGGTGAGGACATCGGCCACCTGTGTCTGGCACTTCTTCTCGCTGGCGCGATCGCGCGCCAGGAAGCCGTCGTCGACGAGGCTCTTTTCCTTGGAAGAGAGCTCGGCGAGGCAGGAGACGACGCAGTGATGGTTCGTCAGGACGAGGCCTTCTCCCGAGACGAACGAGCCCGTGCAGTTCGAGAGGCGCACGGTCGCGCGCCGCACGCGATCGAGCCAGGCCTGGTCGAGCTTGGTCTTGAGTGTCGTGTTGGCTTTTTCGAGCGGAAAGCCGTGAAAGGTCCACATGCCTTCGTCGGCACGCGTCGCGGAGCAGGCAAATACCAGTAGTGCGGCGCCCGCCGCATGGATCCAGCGCATCATCGGAATCTCCAGGAAGTTCTTGGGGCCGCTCTGGCGGCCGATGCCGCGATTATTGCTTACATCGGCTCAAATCGGCTCGCAATCGGCTGCCGCCTCGATGCGCGGGATGTCGGAACGTCGCATCCAACAATCGCTTCGGCGCTCCTGTCAGCGTGGCATCATGGCCCGGCCGTGATCGAACCCACCGGCCGGAATCCGCCCGCGCGACGCCTGGCAGGCATCTGGCTCGCCGAGGGTCATGTCCCGCTGAACGCGCTGACCTATCTATATGCCGCGTTCATCTCCGTCGGCCTGCTCGCCTTCGTGAGTTTCATGCAGGCGTACCTGCTCAACGTGAATCTCGGGTTGCCGCCGACGCTGCAGGGGCGCGCGGTCTCGGGTCTCAACTTCGCCAACGAGCTGGTCGCGATCTGCCTGGTCGCGCCGATGGGCGCGCTGGCCGACAAGATCGGGCGCCGCGCGGTTTATGCCTGCGGGTTTCTCTGGCTGGCGGCGGGGTTCGTTCTCTATCCGCTGGCGCGCACGCTGCCGCAACTGACCGGATGCGCACTGTTCTTTTCGGTGGGGGTCGCGGCCATCGGCACGATGCTCGGTACGGTGCTGGCCGATACGCCGCGCGAGGATTCGCGCGGAAGACTCGTGGGCGTCGCAGGCGTCTGCCAGGGCCTGGGCGCATTCGCGTTCGTGATCACGCTGGGAAAGACGCCGCAGTGGCTCATGTCGTCCGGCTTCGACGACCTGGCCGCGGGACGCATCACGATGTGGATCGCGGCGGCGCTATGCGTTGTGTCGGCGGTGGTGGTGTTCGCGGGATTGCGCAGGGGCACGCCGAGCACACGTGCGCCGTCGCTGCCGCTCGCACGCATCGTCGGCGACGGAATGACGGCGGCGCGGCGCAATCCCCGCATCTGGTACGCGTGGCTGCTGCAGTTCGGCTCGTTTGGCGATCGCGTCGTGCTCGGCACGTTCCTGTCGCTGCGTCTGCAGCAGGGATGGCTGGAGCAGGGTGTCGGCATGGCCGACGCCACCGCGCGCGCCCGAGTGCCGTACTCCGTCGCGATGGGCGCGGGGCTCGTCACCGCGCTCGTCGTCGGCGTCCTGCTGGACCGCTTCGATCGCCTCCGGATCGGCGTCGCGGCGATGGCGCTGGCCGCGCCAGCCTATCTACTGTGCGGGTTCTTCGGCGACGCGGACCAGGGCGCGATGCTGCTCGCGGTGGCCGCGCTGCTCGGCGTGGGCCAGGTCGCCGCCGTGCTCGTGGGCCAGACACTGCTCGGTGAGGAAGCGCCGCGCGACGTGCGTGGCGCGGTATTCGGTCTCGCCGGCATCTGCGCGTCCGCCGGCATCCTGTTCACGAATGCCGCGGGTGGCTGGCTCTACGACACGGTGGCGCGCGGGGCGCCGTTCTTCCTGCTCGGCGCCGTGAACTTCGCGATTTTCCTGGTCGGGCTGTGGATAGCCCGGCGTGCCAACTAGTCGAGCGAAGACAGCAGCAACAGCAAGGTGCCTTCGGGCGCCTCGATCAGCGCGGAATGCCGCGGGTCGAGCCCGCGCGGCAGATCGCCCGAGAACCCGATGCCGTTCGTACGCAGTCGCTCGATGCGTTCGCCCATGTCGGCGGCGCTGAACACGAGCATGGGCACGTCCAGCGTGCGCGGTCGGTGAACGCCGAGATCGAGATGGTCGCTGGTCATCGACATGCGCAGGTAGGGCGCTTCGCTCTCGCCCATCGCGACGAATCCGAGCGGCTCCCAGAAAGCGCGCATCGGTTCGAATTCGGCCGCCGGCAGGCTGAATTCCGCGAAATCTCCGAGCAACGAGGGTTCGCCGAGTTCGCGATCGCCGGAGAAATGCGTCGGCGCTTCCTGCACCCGCACGGCCTGGCCCGAAGGATCGAGGAAACCGAACTCGTTGAACGCGTCTTCGCCCGTCCGCTTCCACGCGATCTCGACTCCGAGTTTCTCGATTGCCTGCGCGTGCTGCGCGGCGCCCGGCCGAACGTACGTGATCGTGGGCGATGGAAACTTGAACTGGTGCAGCCCGATGAACAGTTTGCCGTCGGTCAGCGCGCCATAAGGATGCTGCCAGGTGTCCGTCGTGCCGACTTGCGTGAACCCGAGCCGCTCGTAGAACGCGACCGACTCCGCGATGTTCGCGGTCTCGAGGCTGATTTCGTGAAACTTTCCGAGCACTGGCGCGCGAGTTTACTTGGCTTCCCTCGTCGTTGCCTACGCCGCGTGTTCTCGCCTTCGCAACACCAGCGCCGCCAGCCAGGTGATCGCGGAGCCGACCGCGCAGAACCACAGGGCGGGCTGCCAGTTTTCGATCGGGACATAACCCATTGCCTGCACCGCGAGTGCCGAGAGCGCGAGCTGCGCGAAACCGAAGATGCTCGCGGCCACGCCCGCGTAATTGGGTGCGAGCCGCACACCGTGCGCGATTACGTTAGGTAGCGAGAGGCCCTGTCCGAACGAGAACACCGACATCGGCGCGAAGACCGCGAGTGGATGTGAATACCCGAAGAGGACCATTCCGAGCGCCACGGCAGCGCCGATGAGCTGCAGCTCCAGTCCCAGCATCATCTGCCGGTGAACATCATGGGTCGGACCCGAGCGCGACACGTGCAGATTGCCGAGAAAGTATCCTCCGGCGAGGAACAGGTAATACAGGCCGAACTGGTCGGACTCGAGTTTCAGCACCGTCGCCATGACGTATGGCGCGAGGGAGGCGAACACGAAGAACATCACGTACAAGAACGCGGATTCGGCGACGTACCCGATGAACGCGGGCTTCGCGACCACCGCGCGAGACTCGCGCCACAACACGCCGAAGCTGTGCGTGTTCGCGGACGCGGAGCGCGTCTCCGGCAGCCACGCGTAACAGGCGATGGCCATGACGAACGCGGCGCAGGCCAGCATGAGGAAGCCCGCGTGCCAGCCGATGTGGCGCGTGACGATGCCCCCCGCCAGCGGCGAAAGGCTCGTGCCGAGCACCAGCGCCATCGTGAGGATCGCGTACATGCGCGCGAGCTCGCGCTCTTCGAACAGGTCGCCGACGCTCGCGCGCGAGACCGTGATGCCGGCGCCGCCGGCCGCGCCCTGGATGATTCGCGCGGCGACGAACAGGCTCATGGTCGGCGCGAAGTAACACAGCAGCGCCGCGACACCGGAAACCGCGACGCCGCCGATCAGGATCGGCCGGCGTCCGAACCGGTCCGCGAGCGGGCCCGAGAGCAACACGCCGAAGGCAAACGAAATCAGGTAGGCCGTGACCGTGAGCTGCGCCGTTGCGGTGTCGACCCGGAAGTATTCGCCTATGCCCGGCAACGCCGGCAGGAAGAAAAAATTGCCGATCGAGCCGATCGCGCTGCAGGCCGCGAGCAGCGGAATGAGATGGCGGGCGCGCATCGATGTCAGGCGCGGATCATCAGATCCCGCCGACGCAGACGTACTTGAGCTCGGTGAATTCCAGGATGCCGTACTTCGAGCCTTCGCGGCCGATGCCGCTCTCCTTCACGCCGCCGAATGGCGCGACCTCGGTCGAGATGAGCCCGGTATTGAGCCCGACGATGCCGTACTCGAGCGCCTCCGTGACGCGCCACGATCGCGCGAGGTCTCTCGTGTATAGATAGGCCGCGAGACCGAACTCCGTGTCGTTCGCGAGGCGGATCGCCTCTTCGTCGGATGCGGCGCGGAACAGCGGCGCGACGGGCCCGAAGGTTTCCTCGCGCGCGAGCAGCATGTCGCTGGAAACGTTGGTGAGCACGGTCGGCTCGTAGAACGTGCCGCCCAGCGCGTGGCGTTTGCCGCCCGCGGTGACGTTAGCGCCCTTGGCCTTCGCATCGGCCACGTGCTCTTCGACTTTCGCGATCGCCTTGTCGTCGATCAGCGGACCCTGGTCGGTTTCGCCCTCGAGGCCATCGCCGACGCGCAGCTTCTTCACGGCTTCGACGAGTTTTCCCGCGAATGCGTCGTAGATCTTCTCGTGGACGATGAAGCGGTTCGCGCACACGCAGGTCTGGCCCGTGTTGCGGTACTTGCTCTGGATCGCGCCGGCGACCGCGGCGTCGAGGTCCGCGTCGTCGAGCACGATGAACGGCGCGTTGCCGCCGAGCTCGAGGCCGACCTTCTTCACGGTGCCCGCGCACTGCTTCATGAGTAGTTTGCCCACGGGCGTCGAACCGGTGAACGTGACCTTGCGCACCAGCGCGTTGCCCGTGAATTCGCCGCCGATCGCCTTGGCGTCGCCCGTGACGATGTTGAAGACTCCCGGCGGTATTCCCGCGTCGATCGCGAGCTTCGCCATGGCGAGCGCGGAGTAGGGCGTCTGCAACGCGGGTTTGCACACGAACGTGCAGCCCGCCGCGAGCGCGGGTCCCGCCTTGCGCGTGATCATCGCGGCCGGGAAATTCCACGGCGTGATCGCCGCGACCACGCCGATGGGCTGGCGCAGCACCATGATGCGCTTGTCGGCCTGGTGTCCCGGGATGATGTCGCCGTAGACGCGTTTGCCTTCTTCGGCGAACCACTCGATGAACGCGGCGGCGTAGGCGATCTCGCCTTTCGATTCCGCCAGCGGTTTGCCCTGCTCGGCGGTCATGATGATCGCGAGGTCGCTCTGGTGCGCCATCATGAGGTCGAACCACTTGCGCAGGATGCGCGCGCGTTCGCCCGCGGTCTTGCGCGCCCAGGCGGGCATGGCCGCGTGCGCGGCCTCGATCGCGCGCCGGGCCTCGGCCGCGCCCATGTTCGGCACCGTGCCCAGCTTCTCGCCCGTGGCCGGATTGTTCACGTCCTCGGTCGCGCCGCCGTCGGCGTCACGCCACTGGCCATCGATCAGGCATTGCTGCTTGAGCAGCGACGGGTCCGCGAGCTTGATCATTTCTTCTTCTCCATTTGCGCGACGAGGAATGCGAGCGTGCGCTCGCGCGCGAGTTGCGCGCTCGGTGCGTCATAGCTGGCTCGTTCGTCGCAGTTGAAACCGTGATCCGCTGGATAGAGGTGGAAGGTGCCGTTCGGATCGGCGGCGCGGATCTTCTCGATGTCGGCCGACGAGATGTACGGATCCTTCTCGCCGAAGTGATACATCACGGGCCTGCGCGGCGACTTGCCGAGGTGCTCGCGAATCTGACCGCCGTAGTAGGACACGGCGCAGGTGATCGGCAGTTCGCAGCCGGCGACGTACGCGAGGGTGCCGCCCCAGCAGTAGCCGATGACGGCGACGCGGCCGGCATGTTTGACCACGTTGATGGACGCGGCGAGATCGAGCATCGTTTTCTCGAGCGGAATCTGCACGCGGTAGCCGCGGCCTTCCTTCACTTCGGGTTCGGAGTAACCGAGTTCGATGCCGCGCCGGATCCGGTCGAACAAACAAGGCGCGATCGTGACGTAGCCGTTGGCCGCGAAGTCGGCCGCCACGCCGCGGATGTGATGGTTCACGCCGAAGATTTCCTGCGCGATCACCAGCGCACCGCGCGCCGGACCCTTGGGTGCGGCGAGCCAGGCGTTGAATTCATGCCCGTCGCGGGCCATCAGGGTCGTGTATTCACCCATGCATATACCTCCATGCCATTTTGCCACCGCCGGGTCACACCGCGCGTCCTCCGAAGGTAGTATCGCGGCCGGAGTTCTGTAGGGAGATGCCGATGCGTCGCGTGACGAGTTTGTTTGCACGGGTTACGCGTCGAAACGTCATCAAGGGAGGCGTCGCGCTCGGCGCCATCGCCGCGTCGGGATATCGGGCTGCCGCCAACACTCCCTCCGATCCATTCACCGGGAACGCGACTCGGCTCTGGTATCGCCAGCCCGCCGAAGCCTGGACCGAGGCCTTGCCGCTCGGCAACGGCCGGATCGGCGCGATGGTGTTTGGCGGCGTCGCACGCGAGCGGCTGCAGCTCAATGAAGACACATTGTGGGCGGCCGGCCCCTACGATCCGTCGAATCCCGAGGCGCTCGCGGCGCTGCCGCGCGTGCGCGAGCTGATCGCGGGCGGCAAGTACAGCGAGGCGCAGGCGCTCGCCGACGAGAAGATGATGGCGCGGCCGCTGCGCATGCCGTCCTACCAGACGGTAGGCGACCTCATGCTGAGCTTCGGGCCTTCCTCGTTCGCCGAGAACTACCGGCGCGAGCTCGATCTCGACGTGGCGATGTCGCGCGTGAGCTTCCGCCGCGAAGGCGTGGAGTATCTGCGCGAGACTTTCGCGTCGGCGCCCGACCAGGTGCTCGTTCAGCGCATCACGACGGACAAACCCGGCGCGCTGAGTTTCAGTGCGGATTTCGAAACGCCGATGCCCGGTGATGTAACGATCGAGGGTGACGAACTCGTTCTGCGCGGGACGAACACCTCGCAGCAGGGAATTCCCGCGGCACTGCGTTACGAAGCCCGAGTGCGCGTCGTGGCGCAGGGCGGCACGGTGCGGACGCGCGACGGCGGCATCGTGGTGGAAGGCGCCGATGCGGCGATGGTGCTGGTGGCGATGGCCACGAGCTTCCGGCGCTTCGACGACGTGGGCGCCGATCCCGCGCAAGCGACGCGCGCGTGGATTGCCGCCGCCGCCCGCAAGTCGTATGACGAGCTCCGTGACGCGCACGTGCGCGACCACCAGCGGCTGTTCCGGCGTGTCTCGCTCGATCTCGGCTCGACCGAGGCGAGCAAACTACCCACCGACGTGCGAATCCGCTCGTCGCAGATCTCGAACGATCCGCAGCTCGCCACGCTCTACTTCAATTTCGCGCGTTACCTGTTGATCGGCTGTTCGAGGCCGGGGACACAACCGGCGAACCTGCAGGGCTTGTGGAACGACAAGTTGTCCGCGCCCTGGGGCTCGAAATACACGATCAACATCAACACCGAGATGAACTACTGGCCGGCGGAGCCCGCCAATCTCGCCGAGTGCGTGCAGCCGCTCGTCGCGATGGTGCGGGACCTCGCGATCACGGGCGCGCGTACCGCGCGCGTCAACTACGCTGCGCGCGGCTGGGTCGCGCACCACAACACCGACCTGTGGCGCGCCACCGGCCCGATCGACGGCGCGATGTGGGGCATGTGGCCGACGGGCGGCGCCTGGTTGTGCAAACATCTCTGGGATCACTTCGACTACGGGCGCGACCGCGCGTACCTCGCCGACGTCTATCCGCTCATGAAGGGTGCGGCGGAGTTCTTCCTGGATACGCTGGTGAAGGATCCGTCGGGGAAATACCTCGTCACGAGTCCCTCCGTTTCTCCCGAAAACAACCATCCGCACGGCGCGTCGATCTGCGCGGGTCCGGCGATGGACAATCAGATCCTGCGGGACCTGTTCGCCAACTGCATCGAGGCCGCGCGGATACTCGGGGTCGATGCGGACTTCCGGAAGGCCTGTGCGGACACGCGCGCGCAACTGCCGCCGGATCGCATCGGCAAGGCGGGCCAGCTCCAGGAGTGGATGGAGGACTGGGACATGGTGGCGCCCGAGAGGGATCACCGCCACGTCTCGCATCTCTACGCGTTGTTCCCGAGCGAACAGATCGGCGTGCGCCGCACGCCGGAGCTCGCGGCCGCGGCGCGCAAGTCGCTCGAATTGCGCGGAGACCTCTCCACCGGCTGGGCGATCGCGTGGCGCATCAACCTGTGGGCGCGGCTGCGGGAGGCGGAGCACACGCACGGCGTGATCAAACTACTGCTCGATCCGTCGCGTACCTATCCGAACATGTTCGACGCGCATCCGCCGTTCCAGATCGACGGCAACTTCGGCGGCGCGAACGGCATCCTCGAGATGCTGCTGCAATGTATCGATGGCGAGATCGAACTGCTGCCCGCGTTGCCGCGCGCATGGCCTTCGGGGTCGGTGCGCGGTGTCCGCGCGCGCGGCGGGTTCGAGCTCGATATCGAATGGCGCGATGGCCGACTGGTGACCGTGCGCTTGCGCGGCACGCCGGGCGGCGAGGCGCGCCTGCGCTACGGCGAAGCCGTGCGCACCGTGCGCGTGCGCAAGGGACGCGAACTGACGCTCGACGCAGGGAAGTTCGCCACGGTGGGCTGATGGCTACCGACTATCCCGTGACGATGGCGATCCGCGCGTTGCGGCGGCACGAGGTCGAATTCACGCCGCACCTTTACACGTGGGAGGCGCATGGCGGCACGCGCGCGTCCGCCGAGCACCTGGGTGTGGACGAGCACGTCGTCGTGAAGACGCTGATCTTCGAGGACGACGCGAAGAAGCCACTTTGCATCCTCATGCACGGCGATCGCGAAGTGTCGGCGAAGAATCTCGCCCGTCAGACCGGGCGCCGCAGCGTCGCGCCGTGCCAGCCCGCGGTCGCGGACCGCCATTCGGGCTACCAGGTGGGCGGTACCTCGCCCTTCGGGCTCAAGCGTGCGATGCCCATCTACTGCGAGAAGTCGATCGTCGAGCTGCCGCGCATCTACATCAACGGCGGCGCGCGCGGTTTCCTGGTGGGGATCGATCCGCGCGACCTCGTGCGCGTGCTCGCGCCGCAGCTCGTGGAAGTCGCGACGGGCTGAAGGGCGCAGGCTAACTACCCGCGCGGACCACGCGGTTGTCCAGCGCGCCGAAGATGCTGCGCCCCTCGACGTCGAACATCTCGATCGAGACCCGGTCGCCGAACTTGAGGAAGGGTGTGCGCGGCGCTCCGTGCTCGAGCTGCTCGAGCGTGCGCTTCTCGGCGAGGCAGCTCGAACCGCGCGAGCGGTCGTAGTTGGACACCGTGCCCGAACCGACGATGGCGCCCGCGCCGAGCCGGCGGGTTTTCGTCACGTGCGCCAGGAGCTGCGCGAAGCTGAAGGTCATGTCGGTGCCGGCATCCGGCCGGCCGAACTCGGCGTCGTTGATGCGGCTGATCAGCGGCAGGTGAACCTTGCAGTCGCGCCAGGCCGGGCCGAGCTCGTCGGGCGTCACGGCCACGGGTGAAAACGCCGTCGCCGGCTTGGACTGGTAGAACCCGAAACCCTTGGCCAGCTCGCCCGGAATCAGGTTGCGCAGCGACCAGTCGTTCACGAGCGTGAGTAGTTTGATGTGGCCGGCGGCTGCCGCGGCAGCCGTGCCCATCGGCACGTCATCGGTGATGACCGCGACTTCGGCTTCGAGATCGATGCCCCAGTCCTCGGAGCCGAACGGCACGTCGTCGCGCGCGCCGAGGAGGTCGTCGGAGCCACCCTGGTACACGAGCGGGTCGGTCCAGAACGAGGACGGCATCTCGGCGCCTCGGGCCTTGCGAACCAGCTCCACGTGGTTCACGTAGGCGCTGCCGTCGACCCACTGGTACGCGCGCGGCAGCGGCGCCGCGCACTGCGCGGGATCGAAGGGCATGACGTCCACCTGGTGCTGCCCATGTTCGAGCGCCGCGGCGCGCTCGGCCAGGCGCGGCGCGACCTGCGCCCAGTCGTCGAGCGCGGCCTGCATCGTCGGGGCGATGCCGGGCACGAGCTGGCAGCGCGTGAGGTCGCGGCTCACCACCGCCAGGCGGCCGTCGCGGCCACCCCGCCTGAGCGTGGCGAGTTTCATTTCGCGGACTTCCAGCTATCGACGTACTCCGGCCATTCGATCTTCGTCGCGGCCGGCGTGATCTCGAGCGCGTCGCGCGTGTCGATCATCACCGCGTATTCATCGGTGGCGGGTTTCGATTGCGCGAAGACGTTCTTGAGCGCCTTCGGATGCGGGCCGTGCGTGAAACCGCCGGGATGCATCGTGATCATGCCGGGATGGATGTTGTCGCGGCTGAAGAAATTGCCGGCGTGATAGAAGATGACCTCGTCGTAGTCGTCGTTGTTGTGGAAGAACGGCACCTTCATCGCGCCCGGATCGGACTCGAACGGGCGCGGCACGAAACTGCAGACGACGAAACGATCCGCGAGGAACGTGGTGTGCGCGGACGGCGGCAGGTGATATCGATGACTCATCAGCGGTCGCAGGTCGCGCATGTTGATGCGCACCACGGAAAGGTCGCCGTGCCAGCCAACCGCGTCGAGCGGATTGAATGGATAGGTGATGGTGGATAGTGCGCCGCGCCGCTTGATCACGACGCGCCATTCGCGCTCGCCCTGCTGCGCACGGAATGCGTCGTCGATGCGCGGCGTGTCGAGCATCGCGGCGTCGAAGATCGCGTGCGGTCCGACGAGTCCTTTGTCGGGCAGGCGATACGAGTTGTTGGTCGCCTCGATCAGCAAGGCGCGCAGCGGCTGCGAGCAGGTTACGCGCCACATCGTGCCGCGCGGGATCAAGATGTAGTCGCCCGCCTCGAAGGGCAGATGACCGTAGTCGCAGTACAGCGCACCGGCGCCTGCGTGCACGAACAGGAGATCGTCGCCGTCCGCATTGCGGGCGAGCGCGGACATGTCGCCATCGAGCTGCCAGAACCGCACACGCGTCGCCGCGTTGAACAGCAGCTCGGTCGCGTTCCAAGGTGAAGGGGCGCTGCCGGTGATCTTCGTGCAATCGAACGCGTGCGGCCGCAACGGTCCTTCGAAACTGGCCCATCCCGTCGGCGGATTGCGGTGATAGAGATGCGTCGCCGGACCGAAGAACCCTTCCTTGCTGATCTCGCGCTCGTACGTCCCCGCCGGCAGGTCGGCGTGCGCCTGCCGCGAAGCTTCGCCCTCGACCCTCGGAAAGTGCACGTAGCGCTTCATGAGGCCGATTTTGGTTTCATTTGAAACCAATGGGAAGGGTTGAAGAGGGTGCCTGGCACGGAAAAGCCGGGAGAAGCGGCGCGATCCTGCGCTCACCCGCGCTGTTTCGCCGCTTCTCCCGGCTTTTCCGTGCCAGGCACCGTCTTCGACTATGCCTTTTCGAGGATCGCGGTGACGCCCATGCCGCCGGCGGTACAGATGGAAATCAGGCCGCGCCGGGCGGTAGCGGATTCCGACAGCAGCTTGGCGAGTTGCGCGACGATGCGCGTGCCCGTGGCGGCGAACGGGTGGCCGATCGCGACGCTCGAGCCGTTCACGTTGAGCTTCGAGCGATCGATGCTGCCGAGCGGCTGATCCAGCCCGAGCCGCTCGCGGCAGTAGTCAGGTGACTCCCAGGCCTTGAGCGTGCACAGGACCTGCGCGGCGAACGCCTCGTGGATCTCGTAGAAATCGAAATCCTGCAGCGCGAGCTTCGCGTCCTTCAGCATCGCGGGAACCGCGTAGGCGGGCGCCATGAGCAATCCTTCGTTGCCGCCCACGTAGTCGACCGCCCACTGCTTGCTGTACGAGAACCACGCGAGGATCGGCAGGTTGCGCTCGCGCGCCCATTCCTCACTCGCGAGCAACACCGCCGAGGCGCCGTCGGTCAGCGGCGTCGAGTTGCCGGCCGTGAGCGTGCCTTGGCCGCTGCGTCGGTCGAACGCGGGCTTGAGCATCGCGAGTTTTTCGACCGTGCTGTCGGCACGAACGTTGTTGTCGATCTTGAGGCCCTGGTACTCGGGCACGACCAGGTCGCTGTACCAGCCGCGCGCCCATGCCTTGCCCGCATTGACGTGACTGAGATTCGCGAGCTCATCCTGCTCCGCGCGCGAAATCTTCCAGGTCTTCGCCATCTGCTCGCAGTGCTCGCCCATCGAAAGACCCGTGCGCGGCTCGAGCACGCCCGGCATCACGGGCTTGAAGTGTTTGGGCCGCAGGCCGAGGAACGGCGTGATCCGCTGTCCCAGCGTCTTGCCGCGATACGCCCGCAGCAGCAGCTGCTGATAGGACTTCGGATACACGATCGGCGGATCGCTCACCGTGTCGAACCCGCCCGCGATGCCTGCGTCCATCTGTCCCAGCGCGATCTTCATCGCGATCGAGATCGCGGCGTCGAGTCCGGTGCCGCACGCGCGCTGCATGTCGATGCCGGGCGTCGCCGGATCGAGCCCCGACGACAACACGCACTCGCGCACCAGGTTGAAGTCCTTCGAATGCTTGAGCACTGCTCCGGCGGTCACGTCGCCGAGCCGCTCGCCCGCGATGCGGTACTTCGCGACCAGCGCCTGCAGCACCGTCGTGAACATGTCCTGGTTGCCGACGCGCGCGTAGGCGCCGTGGCCGCGCGCGAAAGGAATCCGCATGCCACCGACGACTGCGACGCGACGAACGTTTGATCCGACCAGCATGGCTGAAACTCCGCGAATGTATGCGGGCTAGGATGCCATGCCGCCGGAATAAAAAGCGCCCGTGCCGCGGAGGAGGCCGCGACACGGGCGAAGTGCTGACCGGGAATGACCCGAGTCGGAGGAGACCTCTTACTTGCCGGGGCAGCTTCCTAGCATCACACCCTGGTTGAGCTGCGCGACCAGCGCCTCCTTGGCCACCGACAGTTCCTGGTACTTGTCGACCAGCTGCGGGCCCTTCGGAGTCTGTTCCGTGGAGCGCGTCTTCTTGCAGAGGCGCACCTTGTCCGGAACCGTGATGGTCACTTCGGCGTCCTTGCTCGGACGGTTGCCGTCACCCGCGAACACGACGAGCTTGAATTCGCTCGTGTTCTTGAAGTCGAGGTGATGCCACTTCGGCAGCGTGAGCGTGCCGGTGTCGGAATCGACCGCGAACGCTTTCGCGCCGCTGCCGCCCTTCACCTGCCAGCTTCCGATCACGTCGTTCGGATCCGGATCGGACGCGGCGATCGCTCCGATCTTGCCGTACACACCGCCGTCGATCGCGAACGTCTGTCCCGGCGCGATCACCGGACGGTTGTCGTTCAGGAAGCGGGACGCGAACTGCATGAAGGCGGGCCAGTTCGGGGCCGAGACGTGACCTTCGATCTGGCGGCGCCAGCCAATGGTGCCGTCGATGAACGCCACGTTGAACGGCGGCGTTCCACCGATCGACTCGTCGGGACCCGATGTGAACACGGTGTCTTCGGGGATGATCTGTCCCTTCCAGCCGAGCAGCTCCCACACGGGCGAGGCGAGTTTGCCCGAGAGGAAGGTGCCACGCGGATCCGCCCACGCATCACCGTTGCCCGGAGGCGTGTCGGTGCCGTTGGTCACGAAGATCGCACGGGGCGCGAGCAGCGCCGTCGTGTGCTGCGCGTCGACCTTGAGCAATTCCACCTTGCGCGGAATGTAGCCACCCGGTTCGAGCGGACCACCATAGTTCATGATGTTGCCGTTGACCCAGTGGTACTCGCTCGAGGAACTCGCGACGTTCTCGAGCGCCTGGCCCCAGTGACGGCGCATGACCGCTGTACCCATCGCACCGGAGTCGCTGGGCCATGCCACGACGACGCGGTCGTCGTACGCGGCGGTCACGAGGGTGGCCTTGCCGTAACGCGAATGACCTTCGACGCCGACAGCGTCCGCATCAAAGTCCGGATCGGTTTCGAAGTAGTCGATCAGGCGGCTGACGCCCCAGCCCCAGGCCACGAGCGCACCCGGATCTTCCGGCTTGCGCCACTCGCCCTTGTTCATCAGGCCGATGATGTAGCTCGACAACGCGCCGTTGTTGCCGCTGTCGGGCTGCACCTGCGTGGGCGTGTAGCTGCACGTGCCGATGTCGTACGGAGCGGTGTACTGGAACCGGGCGGTGCCTTCACCGTAGGTCACGACAACCGGATAACTCCTGCCGGTAGCGGCCGGGAAGCGGCATTGCGCCGTTACGCGCGGCGTATGACGCAGCTCCGGATAACTCGAGGTATCGACCGTGCCGGTGATCGTCTTCTGGCGATACGGATAACTCACGCCGGCGACGACCTGCGTGCCGGTGGTCTCGGCGCTGACTACCCAGTTGATCGGCCAGTCGTTCGGAATCGGTTTGCCATAGAGCTGCTTCTGCACGAGCCTGGCGATTTCCGGTCGACGCAGCATCCACCAGTCCTCGCGCGAATTGATGCGATGGTTCTGCTGCTCGAGCTGGAAGATGTCGAGGTCGGTGTAACGCGGCGTCGAGAAGGGACCGTAGTCACCGAAACCGGACATCGCGCCTCCAGCGAGTCCTGCGTCACTGTCATAGGTATGCCACAGGCCGAAGTTCGTGCGAATGACCGTGTGACGCAGAGGATCGGTCCAGTTTCCTTCCGGATTTGCCGCGTTCGAAGGCCAGGCGTTCACCGGGCGGTTCGGGTCTTCCAGGCGCGGCGGCATCACCGGGTAGGAAAGTCCCTGGATACACATCATGCGGTCGCGGTCCTGCACGTTCGTGACGGAGTTGTTCGGAAACTCCGGTTGCACGTTGCACACCTGCGCCTGGGCCGCGATCGCGTAGCAACACGCCGCGGCCGCGCTGGCGGCCTTGAGGAATACTCGAGATCCCGATTGAGTCATTGCTCCCCCTACAGAGCTCAGAGAATGGAAGGAAAGGAATCGCCGGATTTATTCGTTATAGGTCCGGGGCGACACACGTCGCGCAAGGAAGTGACGCGCGTCATCGGCGATCTCCGTCATCTGCCCGGCGCGATTCGCCGCGGATACAGGGGAAACCCGGTCATTCGAGATGCGCGCGCTGTTACCATCGCGACATGAGAACTCACGTCATCCTCTTCGCGGCCGGGTTGCTAGGCGCGTGTGCTACCACGCAGGTACCAAAGACACCGGACGCCACGCTCAACTTGCTCGTCGAAGAATATTTCGAGCGCCAGCTCGAACTTGCGCCGATGACAGCGACGGCCATCGGCGACTCGCGATACGACGATCGCCTCGATGAATCGACGAGCGCGGGATTCCGCGAGCGTGCCGGCGAGATCGAACGCGATTTCCTCGCGCGTGCGCGCCTCATCGACGCGGTGCGCCTGACACCGGGCGCGCGCGTCACCTGGGACATCTTCGTCGGCGAGCGGGAGCTCGCGATCGAGGGACTGAGATATCCCGAAGAGCTCATGCCGCTGAACCAGATGAGCGGCCTGCCGATGGATCTCGCGGTGTTCGGCTCGGGCTCGGGCCCGCAGCCCTTCGCAACCGCGAAGGACTACGATCGCTTCCTCGCGCGCGTGCGCCAGTTTCCACGCTGGGCGGACGGTGCGATCGAGCGCATGCGCGAGGGAATGGCGCGCGGCATCACGCTGCCGCGGCCAGCGGTCGTGAAGGTCGTGCCGCAGCTGCGCGAGATCGTGACTCCGATGGTCGAGGACAGCATCTTCTGGGCGCCCATCGCGAACATGCCGAAGGAGTTCCCGGCCGCGGAGCGCGAACGCATCTCGGCCGCCTACCGCGCCGCGCTCGCCGACGAGGTGCTGCCCGCGTACGCGAAGCTCGCCGACTTCATGGAGCGCGACTACCTACCCGCGGCCCGCACGACGGTCGGCTGGTCCGCGCTGCCCGACGGCGCGAACTGGTATCGCTGGCGCATCCGCCAGTCGACCACGATGGACCTGCCGCCCGACCGGATCCACGAGATCGGGCTCTCCGAGGTGGCGCGCATCCGCGGCGAGATGATCGCGGTGAAGGAGCAGGTGGGATTCAAGGGCGACCTCGATGCGTTCTTCACGCATCTCGAACAGGATCCGCAGTTCTATTTCAAGGACGAGGCGGAGTTGTTGGGCGCGTATCGCGACGTGAAGCGGCACATCGATGCGCTGCTGCCGAAGCTGTTCGTCGATTTCCCGAAGGCGGATTACGAGATCCGCCCGGTCGAGCCGTTCCGCGCGGAGTCGGCGGCGGGCGCGTCCTACCAGGCGCCCTCGGCCGACGGCACGCGGCCCGGCATCTTCTACATCAACACGTTCAACCTGAAGGCCCAGCCGCGTTTCGGGCTCGAGACCTTGTCGTTGCACGAGGCGGCGCCGGGACATCACTTCCAGATCGCGATCCAGCAGGAACTCACGGGCCTGCCGCGCTTCCGGCGCTTCAACGGCTACACCTCGTACTCGGAAGGCTGGGCGTTGTACGCGGAATCCATCGGCAAGGAGCTCGGCGTGTTCACCGATCCGTACCAGTGGTACGGCCGCCTGTCGGATGAAATGCTGCGCGCGATGCGACTCGTGGTGGACACGGGCCTGCATGCGAAGGGATGGACGCGCGAACAATCCATCCAGTACATGCTCGACAACTCGTCGCTCGCCGAGAGCGATGTGACCGCGGAGGTCGAGCGTTACATCGTGTGGCCGGGACAGGCGCTCGGGTACAAACTCGGCCAATTGCACATCAGCGCGCTGCGCGCGAAGGCCGAAGCACGCCTCGGCGAAAAGTTCGACGTCCGCGAGTTCCACAGCCAGGTGCTGCGCGACGGCGCCGTGCCGATGGACGTGCTCACGGCGAAGATAGATCGGTGGATAGAGGCGCAGGCCATTCCGCGGGCGGTGAAGTGAAGATGGTGCCTGGCACGGAAAATCCGGGAGAAGCGGCGAGGAGCACGAGTTAACCGGGCGCCATCTCCGCTTCTCCCGGATTTTCCGTGCCAGGCACCGTCTTATCGGTAGCCGTACCCGAGAGTTTCAATGTCCACCACGACCCCGCCCTCGAAGCGGATGCGCCGCATGAGTTTGTTAGGCCCGAGGTTGTAGACCCAGCTCTCGACCTGGACTTCGATGAAATCCTCGCCGACGTAGTGCGGGCGGCCGCGGTAGTCCCAGACCACCGGCCGGCGGAATACGCTGCGCCCCGCGATGACGTCCGTCGGTTCGCCGCACTTGGCCGCCACCTCGTCGCGCGTGTCGCCTTCCGACACGATCCTGCTGCCGCAGCGGAACGCGGCGAACGAAGGGGAGGCGGCGAGGAGCCCGATCGCGATGACCAGGATGGCGCGTTTCATGGGGGTCACCATAGGCCCTCCGCCCTTAACCGACAATGAACGGCGTCGCGCCGCCCGTTACCATGGTGCGGCGAACTTTTCCGGCGAGGAGCGGCACTCAACAGATTCATGGGAAACGCGACCCGCAGGCACACCGCAGTTTCTATTCTCTCGCTGGTCCTGGCCTGCGGCTGGGCCGGTTTCGCGGGCGCCGCGGATTTCACGCTGACTCCGGCCGAAATCCTGCGCGTCGAGAAACGCGAGGTGGTCATCCGTGCCCGTCTCGACCAGGGCAGTCAGCGCAAAGGCACCGTGCGCGCGGCCATCCAGATCGAGGCATCGCCCGACATCGTCTTCGGGATGATGACCAATTGCGCCGATGCGCTGCGTTATGTGCCCCACCTCGAGGCGTGCCGGATCCGCGACGCGGCGCCCGACGGAAGCTGGCTGCTCGTCGATCACGAGATCGACTTCGGCTGGTATTCGCCGCGGCTGCGCTGGGTGTTTCGCGTCGACTTCGAGGGGAAGACGATCATGCGTTTCCACCAGGTCAGCGGCGACTTCAAGGCGAACGAGGGCATGTGGGAGCTCGAGCCCGACGCCACCGGCGAGCGCACCCTGCTGCGTTATCGCGCCTACATCGACCCACCCGGCTTCGTGCCTAACTGGCTCGCGCGCTCGACCTTCAAACGCGAGCTGCCCCAGATGCTGCAGGACCTGCGGCGCCTTTGTGAGGCCCAACAAGCCGCGCGCGCGCCCGCCATCGTTCCCCGCTGATCCCGCCTCTCCCTACTGACCGATTGCGGAACACGCCGCCCTGACGGCAAGATGCCGGCCCCTCATGAGCGCCGCCATCGACCGCACCTTTGAACAGAGACTCGCGGCGCTGATCAACAGCGGCGAGCCCCAGATCATTCAGGGCGGCCGCAAGGGCGTGGAGAAGGAATCGCTGCGCGTAACCCCCGACGGGCGCATCGCGCAGACGCCGCACCCGCGCGCGCTTGGCAGTGCGCTCACCAACGAGAACATCACCACGGACTATTCCGAGGCGCTGATCGAGCTGGTTTCGCCGACGTTCCGCACCAGCTGGGAGCTGCTCCAGTACCTGCTCGACCTGCACCAGTTCGTCTACCAGCATCTCGGCGACGAGCTGCTGTGGGCCACGTCGATGCCGTCGATCATCGACGGCGACGAGAACATCCCGATTGCGCAGTACGGCAAGTCGAACATCGGCCGCATGAAGACCGTGTATCGCAACGGTCTCGGCGTGCGCTACGGGCGCATGATGCAGGCGATCTCCGGCGTCCATTACAACTACTCGTTTCCCGAGAAGATGTGGGCCGCCTGGGCCGAGATCGTGAAGTCGCGCGAATCCGGCCAGGACTTCGTCTCCGACAGCTACTTCCACCTGCTGCGCAACTACCGGCGCCACGGCTGGATAGTGCTCTATCTATTCGGCGTTTCGCCCGTGGTGTGCAACTCCTTTCTGCGCGGCCGCAGCGTCACGTTGCCGCGACTCTCGAAGGACACCTCGTACGAGCCGTACGCGACTTCGCTGCGCATGAGCGACATCGGTTACCGCAACCGCAACCAGGCGGGACTCTCGGTATCGGTGAACAGTCTCGAGGAGTACGTGCGCGACCTCAATCGCGCGATCACGACGCTGCACCCGCCCTACGAGAAGTTAGGTGTGAAGGTCGGCGACGAATGGCGCCAGCTCAACGCCAACATCCTGCAGATCGAGAACGAGTACTACAGCTTCATCCGCCCCAAGCGCGTCGCGCGTTCGGGCGAGCGTCCGACCAAGGCGCTGTTGCGCGCGGGCGTCGAATACGTCGAGGTTCGCGCGCTCGACGTGAGCGCGTTCGATCCGGTCGGCGTGAACCAGAACAAGCTGCGATTCCTCGAGATTTTCCTCGCGCTGTGCCTGATGAAGGATTCGAAGCCCATTGGTATCGGCGAGCAGGACGCGCTCGATCAGAATCATGTGACAGTCGCGCGGCGCGGCCGCGAGCCGGGTCTCACCCTTAAGCGTGACGGGCGGGACGTTCTCATGAGCGACTGGGCCCGCGAGTTGCTCGATTCGATGCAGGGCATCGCGGAAATCCTGGATCGCGGAGATCCGGCCCGTCCATATTCCGCGGCGCTCGCGGTGCAGGCCGCGAAGGTCGATGACGTGGCCCTGACCCCCTCGGCGCGCATGCTGAAAGAGCTCGAATCCACCGGCGAATCGTTTTTCGACCTCGCCCTGCGGATGTCACGGCTGCACAAGGAGTACTTCCTGGCGTTGTATCCGCCCAACGTGGAACGCCTGGACGAATTCAGGCAGGCCGCGGAGGAGTCCCTGGATGCCCAGGCGCGGATCGAGGCAGCCGATAGACTCGGTTTTGAACAATATATTTCGGAGTACACCTCCGGCTGAAAAACTGTGACGCAGTTCGAACTATTGAGATATCCATAAATTCTTGTTCGGGAAGCGGTTTTTTTCCCATTCGGCGTACTAGAATCCCTGCCCAGAAGACCGGATGGTCGAACGTTTCAGGGACTCTAATGAAAACCAAAAATCAGACCGAGCGAGATCTGCTCGAGTTGAGGAAGTCGACGGCGGCTAACGAAGATTTTTCTTCCGGCGCGCGGGACACGAGCGAGACCGGACGTAACCAGGCGTGGAGTCCGTACGAAGTCTGGCGCACGCGCGTCAAACATCCCGTGCATGAGCTGACGCAGGACAAGCCGCAGCCTCGTAGTTGAGCATCTTGGCGCCGATGGCCTGTTAGGGCCGATTGATAGGGGAGTCCGGCAGTTGCGCCACGACTGCCGAACACATAAAAAGCGTACGGGGAATCGTGCGCAGGATCGGTCCAATGGCGCCAGGGAAAAAGTCATCGCCTGACAAGTCGGAGACCGCGCGTCTGCTCGCGGAAGGTTTCCGTTTCCTGCGTTTTCCCGAACCTCTCGAAAGCGAATTCCGCGCGGAGCACCGCGCGCGGCTGCGTCCGTGGACGCGGCTCGCGATCATCGTGTCCGCGTGCACGGTGTTGGGCTTCGCGATCCTCGATCACTTCGTGCTTTCGACCGAACACTCGCGCATCGCGAACATGGTGCGGTTCGGACTGCACGTGCCCGCAGTCGTCATCATGCTGGTGTGCACGTCGCGGCGCTTCTACGACCGCTGGTACGACATCGGCATCGGCTTCGTCGCGCCGGTGTTCGGCATCGGCACCGTGATCATGGCGACCACCGCGCTGCCCCAGGAAGTGCCGCTGATCGGCGGACGCCTGCTGCTCGCGTCGCTGTTCTTCTATTTCATGATCGGTCTCAGGTTCCGCGAGGCGCTGCGCGCGAATCTCATCGTTTTCGGCGCGCTCGTGCTCGCGCTGGTGCTGGGTAGTTTGCCGACGGCGACCGCCACGTACCTGACGTTCACGCTGTTCTGCGCGAACCTCATCGGCTGCGCGGGCTCGTACGCGCTCGAACACGCGAACCGCATGGCGTTCCTCGAGCATCGGCAGCTCACCGAGGTGGCGACGCACGACGGGCTCACGATGCTGCTCAATCGCGCGGCCTTCGAGGACCAGATCCGGCGTGTGTGGCAGCAGGCGCAACGCGACCGGCAGACCGTCGCGGTGATCATGATCGACATCGATTGCTTCAAGTCGTACAACGACCGTTACGGTCACGTCGCGGGCGACGACTGCCTGCGCCGCGTGTCCGTCGCGCTACGCGATGCCGCGCGGCGCCGCCCGCTCGATTTCGTCGCGCGTTACGGCGGCGAGGAACTGGTCGCGGTGCTGTACGGCGCGGACAAGGCCTATGGCGAGAGCATCTCGCGCAGCCTGCTCGCGGCCGTGCGCGAGCTGCGCATTCCGCATGCCAATTCGCAGACGCAACCGCACGTGACGGTGAGCATCGGCGTGGTGTCGGTGGATGCGTATCGCGTGGCCTCGCATGACGTCGCCGTCGAACTCGCCGACCAGGCGCTGTACGCCGCGAAGAACCAGGGCCGTGATCGCTACGTCGTCGCCGAGCACGCCGCCCCGCGCGTGAATCCCGACGAAACCGCGGTACTACCCCTCAAGGAAGCCGCCGGTAGCTAGGGG